>NZ_SDPN01000047.1 GCF_004134825.1 Agromyces albus | reverse complement strand
AGGCCGCTCGTCGGGCACCGGGACCCGCACGCGGTCGACGCCGCCGCGGTCGACGCGCTGCGTGCCGCCCTCGCCGCGGTCGCCGTCGACGGCCGGATCGTCGCGGGCGAAGGCGAGAAGGACGACGCGCCGATGCTGCACCCGGGCGAACGGTTCGGTACGGGTGCCGGTCCGGCGATCGACGTCGCCGTCGATCCCGTCGACGGCACGCGCCTGGCTGCAGCCGGGGAGCCGGGAGCGATGGCGATCCTCGCGGCCGCGCCTCGAGGGGCGTTCCTCGACCTCGGGCCTGCCCACTACCTCGACAAGCTCGTGCACGCCGGACCCGACGCCGGGCTGCGCCTCGACCTGCCGGTCGGTGAGAACCTCGCCCGGCACGCCGAAGCCCGCGGGCTCCGAGTGGCCGACCTCACGGTTGCCGTGCAGCGCCGACAGCGCAACGCCGCGCTCGCCGCGGCGGTGGCCGAAGCAGGGGCGCGACTGCACGAGTTCGAGCACGGTGACATCGAGCGCATCGTGCACGCCGTGGCATCCGACGGATCCCTCGACCTGCTGCTCGGCGTCGGCGGCGCACCCGAGGGCATCATCGAGGCCGCGATCGTGCGCGCGCACGACGGGTTCATGCTCGCCCGCGTGGCACCGCAGTCCAGGCGCGAGGTGGCACGGATCGCCCGCGCCGGGATCGACGCGACGCGCAGCTGGACGCGCGACGAGCTCTGCGCCGAGCCCGCGTTCGTGGCGATCGCTGCCGTGACCGAGTGCGCGCTCGAGCCGGCGCCGGCTGAACTGGTGCGAGTGGCTCAAGGTCCGATGGCGGCGGGGTTGTCGGCATCCGCCTTTCCTGAGCGTTAAGTTCTGCGAATCTTTCCCCGGCGGATACCCGGAACTTCGAGTGGCGCGATGGCCCGATGCCTAGGCTGGAGAGGCGGGCGCGAGCGCTCGACGACGGCTCCGAGCGACGGAGCCGCGCACAGCGTCCGGGAGGACCCTCGATGGTGAGCTTCGACACGACCAGCCAGCACCTGCACCCCGATCGCAACATCGCACTCGAACTCGTGCGTGCCACGGAGGCCGCGGCGATCCGCGCGTACCCGTGGATCGGGCGCGGCGACAAGCTCGGCGCCGACGGAGCGGCGGTCGACGCGATGCGCGCGTTCCTCGGCACGGTCAACTTCGACGGCGTCGTCGTGATCGGCGAGGGCGAGAAGGATGCCGCGCCGATGCTCTTCAACGGCGAGCGGGTCGGAAACGGCCGCGGCCCGGCGTGCGACATCGCCGTCGACCCGATCGACGGCACGTCGCTCACGGCGGCCGGACGGCAGAACGCCATCTCGGTCATCGCGGTCTCCGACCGTGGCACGATGCTCGACGCCTCCTCCGTGTTCTACATGGACAAGCTCGTGGCCGGCCCCGAGGGGATCGGCGTGCTCGACATCCGCAAGCCCATCGGCGAGAACCTCCGCGCGCTCGCGGCCGCGAAGGGCAAGGACGTCGGCGAGCTCCGCGTCGCCGTGCTCGACCGCCCGAGGCACGAGCAGCTCATCGCTGAGATCCGCGAGGCCGGCGCGGGCACGCGACTCATGCTCGACGGCGACGTGGCCGGCGGCATCAACGCCGCACGCTACGAGTCGCGCATCGACCTCTGCGTCGGCATCGGCGGCAGCCCCGAGGGCATCACCACGGCGTGCGCCCTCAAGGCACTCGGCGGGTTCATGCAGGGCAGGCTCGCACCGAAAGACGACGCGGAGCGCAGCCGAGCCGAGGCAGCCGGCCTCGATTGCGACGCCGTACTCGAGCTCGACGACATGGTGCGCAGCGACAACACGTTCTTCGTCGCGACCGGCGTGACCGACGGCGGCCTCGTCGACGGAGTGAAGCGCAAGGGGCCGATCATCCGCACCGAGAGCATCGTGTTGCGCGGCACCTCGGGAACCGTGCGGCGCATCTCGGCCGATCACCTCGCCGAGAAGTGGCTCGACGAGCGCGATCTGTGAGCTGAGATCCGGCCCACCTACCGAATGTCCGTGGTCGGCGCGATGATGAGGGGATGACTCAGGTCACTCGTCTGCCGCGCGCGCTCCGACCGTTCGCGTCGGGCCAGTATCGGCTCCTCATCGTCGCCCTCGCCTCGTCGCTGTTGAGCGCCGGAGCATGGATCGTGGCCGCCGTGTGGCAAGTCGTGGAACTGGGCGGCAGTCCCGTCGACCTGTCGTTCGTCGCGGTCGGCTCGAGTCTCGGCCTCGTGCTCGCGGTGCTGTTCGGCGGCGTCGCGGCCGACCGCATCCCGCAGCGACGCATCCTCTTCACGGTCGAGGTCGTGCGAGGCGCGGGCTTCGCCGTCGCGGCCGCCCTCGCCTTCGGCGGCATCATCGAGGTCTGGCACATCGCCGTGATCGCGTTCGTGCTCGGCGTCGCCGACGGCTTCTTCTACCCCGCGTACTCGGCGTGGCTTCCCGCGATCCTGCCCGACGAGCAACTGCTCGCCGCGAACGGCGTCGAGGGCGTGCTGCGCCCGTCGGTCATGAACGCCGCAGGGCCCGCGCTCGCGAGCGCACTCATCGCGGTGCACTCGCCGGCGCTCGCGTTCGCGGTCGTCGCCGGGTTGCAGATCATCGCCGCCGGGGTGCTGCGGATGATGCGCCTGACGGCGGTGCGTCGCGATCTCGACGAGGCGACGGTGCATCCGTTCCGGCAGACCTTCATCGACCTTCGCGGCGGATTCGTCTACCTCCTGCAGACGAAGTGGCTGCTCGCGACGCTCGTGTTCGGGATCGTGCTCGTCTTCCTCATCATGGGGCCGATCGAAGTGCTGCTGCCGTTCGCGGTGAAAGACCAGACCGGGGGCGGCGCCGGGGCGTTCGCGTTAGCCCTCGCTGCCTTCGGCGTGGGCGGCGCCGCCGGCTCCCTCGCGGTCGCCTCGATCAAGGTGCCGCGAAGGTACCTCACGCTCATGATCCTCGCGTGGGGTTTCGGTTGTGCCCCGCTCGCGATCCTCGGTGCGACGAACCTGCTGTGGGTCATGATCGTCGCGCTCTTCGTCGTCGGCTTCCTCTTCTCGGCCGCGCAAGTGCTGTGGGGCACGCTCCTGCAGCGGCGGGTGCCCCCCGCGATGCTCGGCCGGGTCTCGAGTCTCGACTTCTTCGTCTCGCTCGCACTCATGCCCGTCTCGATGGCCGCCGCCGGCCCGGTGGGTGAGGCGATCGGCCTCATGCCGGCATTCCTCATCGCCGGTCTGGTTCCCCCCGTCCTGGCCCTTGCGACCCTCGCCCTGGCGCGGCTCGGCAAAGACGAGCTCGCGCACCCGCTCGACGCCGAGATGGACCCGACGACCGTCACCGGTGCCGAGGCGGCGGCTGGGTTCGAGCCGCCGGTCGATGAAGCGGCATCGCCGCCGGAGCAGTGAACCTCTCGACCATCGGCCTCGGCCGTGGGAGTCTGGGTGGCAACGTTTGCGAAGGAGACCACGATGGTCACGTTTCGAGATGCATTCACCGGATTCAGCGTCGATGACATCGACACGGCTCGCGAGTTCTACGGCACGAAGCTCGGACTTCCGGTCGACGATGAACCGATGGCCGGGGCGCTGCGGCTCACGCTCCCATCAGGGCAGGCGGTCTTCGTCTACCCGAAGCCGAATCATGAGCCCGCGAGTTTCACGGTGCTGAACCTCCTGGTCGACGACATCGACACGGCGGTCGACGAGTTGAACGCAGCCGACGTCGTGACGAAGATCTACACCGCGCCCGACGACTTCGGCACCGACGAGCGGGGCATCGCTCGCGGCTCGGAGAGCGGCATGGGACCAGATATCGCGTGGTTCAAGGACCCGGCCGGGAACGTCGTCAGCGTGCTCGTGGGCTGAGCCGGATCGGCCCGCGTGCGGCTATCGGCGAGTCTCGTCGGGCACGTCGAGCTGGCGGCGGAGTTCGGGGTCGAGGTCGGCACCGGTGCCCGCGACGAGTTCGTACGCGGTGAGCTCGCGGGGCGCCTCCTCGATGCCCTCGAGCGGTGCGAGCACCTTCGATTCGTCGAGGGCAGCGAGCTTGCGGGCGGTGGGGAGCACCTGCCGCTCGAGCGAGCCCACGAACGTGTTGTAGTCCTTCACGCTGCGCTCGATCGTGCGACCGAGCTTCTCGATGTGGCCGGCGGTCGTCGAGAGGCGGGTGTACAGCTGGCGGCTCAGGTCGAAGAGCGTCTTCGCCTCGTTCGTGAGCACGTCTTGCTGCCACGAGAACGCGACCGTCTTCAGCACCGACCAGAGCGTGACGGGTGAAGCGAGCGCGACGCGCTTCGAGAAGGCGAACTCCATGATGCTCGGGTCGGCCTCCATCGCCGCGGAGACGAGCGATTCGCTCGGGATGAACGCGATGACGAGTTCGGGGGAGGCGTCGAGCCCGTTCCAATAGCCCTTCGCGCCCAGCGCGGTGATGTGCGCCCGCACTGCGGCGACGTGCTGCTTGAGGAACTCGGTGCGCCGCGCGGCATCGGCCCCGCTCGCGGTCGCGGGGATCTGGCTGGCCTCGAGGTAGGCGTTGAACGGCACCTTGGCGTCGACCGCGATGGACTTGCCGCCCGGCAGCCGCACGACCATGTCGGGGCGACCGGATCCGGAATCGCTCGAGATGCTCGACTGCACGTCGAAGTCGACGCGCTCGAGGAGGCCCGCCGCCTCGACGACGCTGCGCAACTGGGTCTCGCCCCAGACGCCGCGGGTGCTGTTGGAGCGAAGCGCCGACGCGAGCGACTCGGCCGTGGAGCGAAGCCGCTCTTCCGACTCCGCTGCGGACTTCAACTGCTGGGCGAGCTCGCCGTGCTGGAGGCTGCGCTGTTGCTCGAGGTCGGTGACCTTCATCTTCATCTCGCTGAGCGACTGCTTGACGGGCGCCAACGCCTGCAGCACCCGGCTCTCCGCCGCGTCGCGCGCCTCGCGGGCCTGCTGCTCGGCACGGTGCTGCTCGACCGCTTCGCGGTACTGCTGCTGGGCCTGCACGATCTGCTCGCGAAGCGCCTCGGCCGTCGCCTGCGCCGATGCGAGCTCTTCACGCAGGATCGACTGCACCGCGGCATCCGCCGCCTTCTGCTCGGCGAGGGCCGCTTGCTGCCGGGCCTCGATCACCGCCGGATCGTCGCCCTTGGGAGCGCGGGCTGCCCGTGACTGCAGCACGAACGCCACGCCGAGCGCGCCGAGTGCTGCACCGACGACGATGCCGAGGATGAGCGAGATGATCGGGTCCATGTCGCAAGTGTCGCAGGGGCCGCAGACATCGCCTGGGAGCGAGGTCGGCCGGGCGGGTTACTGCAGGGCCATCGGCCCGTGCACGGCGGCGTCTTCGCGCGTGGCGATGGGGCCGATCGAGCCGAGCTTCACCCTCGTGATGTGCGCGAGTCGCTCGAGATCGTCGGCCTCATGGCGCTTCGCGGCGTGCACGACGATCGCCGCGCACGCCTCGGCGTCGGCGAGGGCGTCGTGGTGGGAGAAGTCCTCGAAGCCGGCGGCCATCGCCACGACGGGAAGGCGGTAGGAGTCGAGGTGATAGGTCTTGCGCGCGACCTGCAGGCTGCAGAGGTATCGGAAGTCGGGCACCTCGAGGCCGACCGCGACCGAGGTCTTGGCGATCACGCCCATGTCGAAGCCGGCGTTGTGCGCCACGAGCACGTCGTCGCCCGCGAACTCGCGGAGCGCGGGCAGGTGCGCGGCCCAGCCGGGGGCATCCGCCACCATCCCGGGCGTGATGCCGTGGATGCGGATGTTCCACTCCGAGAAGTCGTTGTGCGGGAACGGCGGCCGGATGTACCAGTGCTCGCGATCGACGACGCGACCGTCGCGCACTTTCACGATGCCGACCGAGCAGGCTGACGCGCTCGACGAATTGGCGGTCTCGAAGTCGATCGCGGTGAAGTCCACTGGCACGCAGTCATCGTTGCATGCACCCGCGACACCGACCCGCGCGGCGACCGGGCGGGTCGCGAACCAAGCCGCGACTCGCCGTGCACGAGCACGCGACCGCGACCCTCGAGTCCGGCGGTTGACGGATGCACCCGCGCGGGCGTGGAATGGCCTCGAGACCGCGCCGCCGCAGCCGAGGAGGATCCGATGCTCGAAACCCAGGAGTCCGGGCTCGTCGTCGACCCCGGCGACCCCGGAACGCGTGAGAGCGCCCGCTCGTTCGGCGCCGCGGCATCCGTCTACCACCATTCGCGGCCTGGCTACCCCGTCGAGGCGATCGCCTGGCTGATCGGCGATGCCGTTCGCGTGCTCGATCTCGGCGCCGGCACGGGCAAGCTCAGCGAGGCGCTCGTGGCACTCGACCGGGAGGTGATCGCCGTCGACCCGGTCGAGGAGATGCTCGAGGAGCTCGAGGTGGCGGTGCCGGGCGTTCCGCGCATCCTCGGCACGGCCGAGGACATCCCGATCGAAGACGACTCCGTCGACGCCGTCGTGGCCGGGCAGGCGTGGCACTGGTTCCAGCCCGACCGGGCGGTGCCCGAGATCGCGCGCGTGCTGCGCCCCGGCGGGGTGCTCGGCCTCGTCTGGAACAGCCGCGACATCCGTGCCGACTGGTTGCGCCAAGCCGGCGAGATCATGCAAGAGCGGCACGACGCGAGCTCGACCTTCGAGAGCTACGTGCAGATCGGCCCGCCCTTCGGCGTGATCGAGGAGCACATCGTCGAATGGACCGAGCGGATGTCGCGAGCGCGCTTCCTCGACCTCGTGCGCTCACGCAGCTACTTCATCACGGCCTCGGCGGCCGACCAGGCGGCCACGATCGCCGCTCTCGAGACGCTGCTCACGACGCATCCCGAGGTCGCCGGCGCCGACGAACTCGCCGTGCCCTACATCACGCGCTGCTTCCGCGCCCGCCTCGGCGGCGACGCGGAGGGCGAGGGCGGAGTCGGCGGCGACGGGGGAGTCGGGGAGTCAGCGGCGACGCGTAGCCTTGACGGGTGAGAAACGGCCGGGTCTACGTCTACCTGGCGCTCGCCAACCTGTTCTGGGCCGGCAATTTCGTGTTCGGCGAGATGGTCACGCAGGAGATCACGCCGATCTCGCTCACGTTCTTCCGCTGGGTGTTCGCGGCTGTTCCACTCGTGCTCATCGCATGGATGATCGAGCGGCCCGATTGGCGTCTCGCGTTGCGCGAGTGGAAGCTGCACCTCGTGCAGTCGCTGCTCGGCCTCACGGGCTACACGCTGCTCATCTACGCCGCGCTCGCGCTCACGGGCGCCGTGAAGGCCTCGGTCATCAGCGCCATCAACCCGGCGACGATCGCCCTCGCCGCGGCGATCCTCCTGCACGAGCGGCTGAACCGAGTGCAAGCAGCCGGCATCGTCGTGGCGTTCGTGGGTGTCACGATCGTGCTCACGGGCGGAGACCTCGGCGAGCTCATCGCCCAGGGCTTCAGCGTCGGCGACCTGCTCGTCATCGGCTCGGTGCTGACGTGGACCTTCTACTCGCTGATCTCGCGGCGCCTGCGCACCCCGGCGATCACGGCCACCGCGGTGCAGGCCGTCTTCGCGGTCGTGACGATGCTGCCGCTCGTCGCCATCACGGGGGTGGGCTTGCCGACCGAGCCCGCCGGCATGCTCGGGCTCGCCTACATCGTGATCTTCCCCTCGATCGCCGGGTACGCGCTCTGGAACATCGGCACCTCGAGGGTCGGCCCGGCCAGGGCGGGCGTGTTCCTCAACCTCCTTCCCGTGTTCACGGTCGTCATCGCGCTGGCATTCGGGGCGACGCTCGAGCCGGCGGCGGCGATCGGCGGCCTCCTCGTGATCGCGGGCGTGTACCTCACCGTGCGCGTGCGCCGGGCGAAGAAGCCGGCGGCGGATGTCTCCGAGGCCGGGCCGGTACGATAGACCCCCGTGGCTCTCACTATCGGCATCGTCGGCCTGCCCAACGTCGGCAAGTCCACCCTGTTCAACGCGCTCACCAAGAACCAGGTGCTCGCGGCGAACTACCCCTTCGCGACGATCGAACCGAACATCGGCGTGGTGAACCTGCCCGACCCGCGCCTCGAGACGCTCGCCGGCATCTTCGGCTCCGAGCGCATCCTCCCGGCGGCGGTGGCGTTCGTCGACATCGCCGGCATCGTCCGTGGCGCCTCCGAGGGTGAGGGCCTCGGCAACAAGTTCCTCGCGAACATCCGCGAGGCCGACGCGATCGCGCAGGTCGTGCGCGGCTTCACCGACGACGACGTCGTGCACGTCGAGGGCGCGGTCGACCCCAAGGCCGATCTCGAGACGATCAACACCGAGCTGATCCTCGCCGACCTCGAGACACTCGAGCGTGCGATCCCGCGCTTCGAAAAGGAGATCAAGGGCAAGAAGCTCGATCCCTCGGTGCTGACCACGGCGAAGGAGGCGCTGGACCTGCTCCAGAAGGGCACACCGCTCTCTGCGGCATCCATCGACCTCGAACCCATCAAAGAACTCGGCCTCCTCACCGCGAAGCCGTTCATCTACGTGTTCAACGTCGACGAGGCGGTGCTGACGGATGCCGCGCGCAAGGCCGAGCTCGCAGCGCTCGTGACGCCCGCCGAAGCGGTCTTCCTCGACGCGAAGATCGAGTCGGAGCTCATCGACCTCGACGAGGCCGACGCAGCCGAGCTGCTCGCCTCGACCGGCCAGGATGAGTCGGGCCTGAACCAGCTCGCTCGAGTCGGTTTCGACACCCTCGGCCTGCAGACCTACCTCACGGCCGGCCCGAAGGAATCGCGCGCCTGGACGATCCACAAGGGCTGGAAGGCCCCGCAGGCCGCCGGCGTCATCCACACCGACTTCGAGCGCGGCTTCATCAAGGCCGAGGTCATCTCGTTCGCCGACCTCGTCGCAACCGGCTCGGTCGCCGAGGCCCGCGCCAAGGGCAAGGCCCGCATGGAGGGCAAGGACTACGTCATGCAAGACGGCGACGTGGTCGAGTTCCGGTTCAACGTGTGACGAAGCGCCCGGTCCTTCGGCATGCCGAATTCCGGCGGAATCGGCGCGGCACGTGCAAGACTCGCCCCAGTTGCGACATAAGCAGGGCGTGAGGATCGCCAGCACCGACGCCGCAGACGCCGACACGACCCAAGGGGTGCCGATGACCGACCGCGCCGAGCCGCCGGCGGCGAGCGATGACGCGCTCGTGTGGTTCACGGGGGTCGTGCGCGAGCATTCGACCGCGCTCGTGCGGTATTTCGCGCGACGCGGGCCGCGGCAGGACGCCGAGGATCTCGCGGCCGAGGTGTTCGCGACCGCGTGGCGACGGCGCGACGACCTGCCGCGCGGGGCCGTGCTGCCGTGGCTGTACCGCACGGCGGGGTTCACGCTCGCCAATCATCGGCGCAAGCTCGTCGACCTGCCCGTCGAAGACGTGCCCGAGCGCGGCGACAGGCGGGTCGCCGAGGATCCCGAGCTGAGCGCCCTGTTCGACGACGAGCTGCGCGGTGCCCTCATGAGCGTCGGCGAACGTGACCGGCGCATCCTCCTCCTGCACGCATGGGAGGGCCTCGACGGTGAGGCGCTCGCACAAGTGCTCGGCATCTCGCGGTCGGGGGCGGATGCCGCGCTCTCCCGTGCACGCAAGCGCCTCCGCGAGGCATGGGGCGAACGGATGTCGTTCTGACCCGCTTCCGCATGCAAGGTTCGGCGCGCGCGGCACACATCCATGGTGAGAGCGGATGTCACGGAGGGTGAACCCATGAACGACAACGAGCAGCGCGACCCGCTGGAGCGATTGCGCGCCGCCGACCCGGCCGCCGGGCTCGAGGCGCGTGACGGATTCGCCGACGAGGTCGTCGCGCGGGCGGTCGAGGAGACGCCCGCCGCGTCGCCTGCCGATGCACCGCCCGTCACCGGCCTCGCTGTGGAGCGCGCTCGCCGGCGCCCCACGTGGCTGCAGGTCGCGGCGGTCGCCGCCTCGCTCCTCGTCGTCGGCGCGGCCGGGTACGGTGTCGGCTCGACGACCGGGGGAGCGACGAACGTCGCGGATGGCGCGGCTCCGCCCGTCTCGCTGCGGAGCGGGGCGGAGGGCGGAATCGCCGAGCAGGGCATGACGCCCGAGCCGCCGACCGATGACGCGAAGATGTCCGCGCCCGACATGGGCGGAATGATCTACCCGTACGGAGGTGGCCGCAACCACTTCAGCGCGTCGGGGCTCTCGACCTCGGAGGGCAGCGCCGCCGCGTACGGATTCGATGCGCGCGCGGCATCCGCTGCCGACACGATCGCCGCGCTCGCGACGGCGCTCGGCGTCGAGGGAACGCCCGAGCTGGCGAACGGCTCGTGGACGGCAGGACCGCAGGATGGCAGCGGTCCGACGCTCGGGGTGTCGCTCGACGGCACGCTGGGCTTCTGGTTCTCGGATCCGCGGATCGATCCGTGGCAGTGCGCGGCGGGCACGGAGAAGGCGTGCGAGCCGAGCGGAGAGATCCCGAGCGAGCAGGCCGCGATCGACGCCCTGCGCTCCCTGCTCGCGTCGACTGGGCGCGACCCCGCCGGGTACGAGTTCACCTCGCAGACGTGGGAGGGCGCTGTCACGCGTTCGGCCCAGGCATGGCCGGTCCGCGACGGGCAGCGCATCGATCAGGCGTGGACCGTGGAGCTCTCGAACGACGGCATGTTCAGCGCTTCCGGTGCGCTCGCCGAACTCGTCCCGCTGGGCGACTACCCCGTCGTCAGCGAGCAGGAGGCGTTCGATCGCCTCTCGGACCCGCGGTTCGGTGCCAACATGACGACGCTGCCCATCGCAATGAGGGACGCGCCCGTCGCCCCCGACATGCCCGCCGCCACCGACGAGTGGGTGCCGCCGACTGAGCCGCCCGCCGCCCCGACTCCCGGCGCAGTGGTGTCGTGGACGGTGAACGATGTCGAGATCGTCGAGGCTCGCCTCGGGCTCGCGAGCCAGTGGCAGCCTGACGGCAGCGTGCTCGTTGTGCCCGCTTACGAGTTCACCGATGCCGACGGCGGCACTTGGTCGGTCATCGCCGTCGCCGACGCGAAGCTCGACTTCGCCGGCGAGTAGCCGCGGGCGGTTCCCCTCGTTCGCTGTGAAGCGCTTACGACGAGATCTGAGTAATCGTCACGAACCTCTTGCGATGCGCGCCGATCGGCGTATGATCTTCTTCACCACCGGAGGAATCTCCGGCCTAGAAAGGCCCCGACGAGTCGACAGACGCCGAGGCCTTTCGTTCTGTCTGCAGGCGTAGGTAGGTCTGAGACGCGCACACGTCATCGCCCGTCGTGGCGTCCACCGCGAAGTGACGCAATTCGACCTTCGTGCGGGCTGGAACGTCGATTCGCGTCATCTCGGCGGGCCCGACGAGAGTCGCGGCAGCCTGCACGGGAATGCAGTCGGAATGCGGTCGCCCCCGCGCCTGGAACCACCAATACAATCCGATGTATGCCGTAGTCGAAGGCGGTAAGCCATGCCACATGGAGAGAATCGAGTTGAATACGTGATCACCGTGCACCTTCGCTACGAGATCGATGCTGAGAAGCTCGCAGATTTCCACGAGTACGGACGGCGGTGGATTCGGCTCGTCAACAGGCTCGGCGGCGTGCATCACGGCTACTTCCTTCCGAGCGAAGGCGACAGCGACGAGGCATTCGCGCTGTTCACGTTCTCGTCGCTCGCCGACTACGAGAAGTATCGTCTGGCCGCAGCTGAGGACCCGGAGTGCATCGATGCGTACCGGTTCGCGGTCGAGACGAAGTGCATCCGCCGCTACGAGCGGCGATTCCTCTCGCCGGTGTTCGACTGATCTGACCGGGGAGCGTTGACCGGCCTGATGCCCGGTAGCGCATCAGATTCGAAGGGAACTGTTCGCGTCAACTCGCTGCGTCCAGGCAGGTGACGTCGTTGATCCAGCCGAAGTCGTAGTCGTCATGGCCGAACACCACGGCCGTGGCCTCGTTGCCGAGTACGCCGGCGAAGTCGATCGACTCCGTGTGCTGCGGATCCCACCCTTCGGGATCGTTCGAGAAACCGAGCTCGACCTGCATCGTGGTGCAGTTCGCCTCCGTGAACAACGCCATCTGCCAGCACCCGTAGGCGAAGTCGAATGAGCAGTCGGCGTCGTAGCGTCCGTCGTTGTAGATCTCGAGTGCGGCGGGGAACGAGTAGAGCGTCTCGCCGGAGAAGAAGCGCTCCACGTCAGCGAATTCGGTGGCTTCCGAGTCGACCGAGTCGCTCGCTTCCTCGGATGCTGCGTCGTCTTCCGACTCGATGGCGTCGGTGGCGGTCGACATGGCGTCGGTAACGAGACCCGCGGCACCGAACGCGCCGAAGGTGATGAGTGCCACGAACACGACGATGCCGGCGACGATTCCCGTGATGGCCCAGGGCCGGAGTCCGCGGCGCGGCGTTTGCGCGGTCGCGGTGGGTGCGGGAAGGGTCATGGGTGCGCCGGCAGCGGCGAGCAGCACTGCCCGAGCTTCATCGAGCGTGGTGACCCACTCGGCGGCCTGCTGGCGCCCCGCTTCATCGGGATACCGTGACGGATGCCGCGCCCAGGTCTCGCTCGCGTGGGCGGTCTCGATGAGCTGAGCGGTCAGCGGCGTGTCGGGGGAGATGCGCAGGATCTGCCGCGCGAGGTTCAAGTCCACAGCGTGATCGTATGGCCTCGAGGGGACATGGGTGAATCAGTCGTGCAGGATGCGCTGGTACATCAGGTGGTCCTGCCACTCGCCGGCGATGCGGAGGTAGCGCGGTGCGAGCCCGATCGCTTCGAAATCCGCGTTCAGCAGCACGCGCTGCGAGCGCACGTTGTGCACGAGGGTGCCGGCCTCGATTCGGTGCAGCCCCAGCTCATCGCGACCGATCTCGGCGGTGGCCCGCACTGCTGCCGTGCCGACGCCTTTCCCGGCGTACCGGGCGTCGACCCAGTAGCCGAGACTCGCACTCTGGAACGCGCCCCGCACGATCCCGGAGAGGTTCACGCGGCCGACGATCTGGCGGCCGCTGGCGATCACGAGCGGGAGCGACCGGCCGGACTCGAAGGACTCGAGTTGCCGCGCGATCTCCGACTCATGCCACTCGGCGCTGAAGAAGGTCTCGCTGCGCAACGGCTCCCAAGGAGTGAGGTGCGTGCGATTACGCGTATAGGCCGAGGCGATCGGGGCCGCGTCGTCGTCGCGCAACAGGCGCAACTCGAGGCCGTTCGGAAGCGGAAGGGGACGCACCATTCGATCGATCGTAGTCGCGGTCAGGTCCTCGACTCGCGGATATCGAACGCGATAGCGTCGCATGATGGAGTTGCTCTCGCTGGCCCTGATCGCGCTCGTCGTGCTCGCTGGAATCAGTGTCATCGCGACACTGCGCCGGATCGCGGCGGCCACCGAGCGTTCGGCGGACGCCCTCGAGGCGATGGCCACGGCGAATCTGCCCCGGGAGGTGCAGCCGGCCAACGACACGGTCTGACGCCGGAGGCGGATGCAGAAAGCGAACACCTGTCGTGTCGACGGCACCTCGCACGCTCCACGCTCGTAGAATCGCCTGACGTTCCCTACAACAGATTGGCTGAACCATCGTGGATGCATTCGCCGGTCGTCG
Source organism: Agromyces albus (assembly GCF_004134825.1). GTDB lineage: Bacteria > Actinomycetota > Actinomycetes > Actinomycetales > Microbacteriaceae > Agromyces > Agromyces albus. The sequence goes on along the minus strand of NZ_SDPN01000047.1, from coordinate 14,266 downwards.
GTTGCTCATCATCGCGACGATCTCCGCCGCTTGCCTTGCCATCTCGGGTTGCGCGGGGAACCGGCCGAGCGGGGAGCCGACCCCAGTCCCGTCGGCCACGCAGTCCCCGTCCTCTGATCCGACCGCCACGCCTGAGCCCGAACCCGAGCCGGTCGCTGAGCCCAGCTCGTGGATCATCGAGTCGTCAGGGGTCGGCCCGCTCGCCCTTGGAGCAGGTACCGCAGAGGCCAGGTCGTCGATGACGGGCTTCACGGACTCGACGCAGGAAGCCTGCCCCTGGGTGGCCGCGTTCGAGAAGCCGGGATATCCGAGCATCTGGCTTCCCGATCCCTCCAACACGGGAGCTGTGGAGCAGATCGTGATCCAGGCGTGGGGCGTGGCTGGAGATGTCGCCGCGAATTCCCCTCGCACGAGCGCCGGCATCGGGATCGGTGCGACAGAAGACGAGCTCCTGGTGGCTCATCCCGACGTCGCTGCGGTGAAGGGCAAGTACGACTCCCACTACGCGTTGCAAGGCGAAGACGGCAACTGGGTCAACTTCGGCATCTCCGACGACGGTCTGGTCGACGCGATCGTCGTTCGGAGCACGTCGGCAATCGATGCCGAATACTGCGGCTAGGGCCGCCTGATCTGCAGTTAGGGCCGCCTGATCAGTCGGGCGAGCCGAGCGGGCCCGTCCCGGTGCCGTCGGGAACCGTCGTGACGCTGATGAGTTCTTCCCGTCCGTTGCCACCCGAGACGTCGAGCGTCAGCGCAAGGCCGACGCCGGGCGCATAGAACTTCAGCTCCGCGACATCCGGTTCGAGGGCGTTCGTGTCGCGCGTGAGGAGGGCACCGTCGAACTGGCCGTATGGGACTTCGACGAGCTCGTCGACGCTCAGGACCGCACCGTTGTCCTCGGCCTCGCCCGCGAAGAACTCCTGCCGGTACGTCATGCCCGGCCGGGGATCCGCGGGCAGGGCGATGCCTGGCAGCGCGCCGTCGACGCCGGCCTCGAACGAGCCCTCCCGCGAGACGATCTCGTCCCCCTCGAACTCCGCCGTGTCCTCGCCGAGATACCAGATCGTGCCCGCGGCATCCTGGGCGTACCAGTCGAAGGTGTCCTCGAGGAGCTCGCCGTCGCGGGTGACGGTGTCGCGTACGACGCGTGCCTCGACGCCGTTCGCGATCGTCTTGGTTGCTGTCGTGACGGTGACCTCCACGGTCACGTCGCCGTCGGGATCGTGCTCGACGTAGGTCCAACGGGTGCCGGGCACCATCGGCCAATACGGGTTGTCGATCTCCGTCGTGAAGTCCGCAGGATTCAGCGACACGGGTTCGTCGCTCTTCGGCAGCGAGGGCAGCGGTGGCAGCGACGTCGGCGATGGCGGGGTTGCGATGCATCCGGTGAGCGCGGCAGCGGCCGCGAAGAGCGCGATGACGCCCGACATCCGTAACCGTGTCGACGACATGTGGCCTCGATTCGCGCGGTCGCAAACCTTGGTGACGAACCCCGGCGGGGGGTCGAGGCACTCGACGTGCCCTGAGGGGACAGAACGCTGTGAGCGCCGGGGTTCGCAGCCGGTTTCATGGAGTCGACAGGGCACCAACGTCTTCGTCGACACCTCGGGCCCTCACGAGCCGGCAGACGACAGCATACGGCGATCCGGTGGTCTGTGGCCAGATATTTTCGTCCGGGCGACCGGCGACCGGTCGCTCAGGTGACGAAGTCGGCGGACGGTGAGAGCATGGCAGGGTGCCCGAGTTGCCCGAGGTCGACGCGCTCGTCGGATTCCTCCGCGAGCGCGCGGTCGGGCATGCCGTCACCTCGGCGGCCGTCGCTGCGATCTCGGCACTGAAGACGTTCGATCCGCCGCTGCATGCGCTCGTCGGGCAGACGATCGATGGAGCCTCCCGGTACGGCAAGTTCGTCGATCTCGACGTCGGCGACCTGCACCTCGTCTTCCACCTGGCCCGCGCCGGATGGCTGCGCTGGTACGACGAACTGCCGAAGACCCTGATCAAGCCCGGGAAGTCGCCGATCGCCCTGCGGGTGCGGCTCGACGACGGGTCGGGATTCGACCTCACCGAGGCCGGCACCAAGAAGTCGCTCGCGGTCTACGTCGTGCGCGATCCGGCAGAGGTGCCCGGCATCGCCCGTCTCGGGCCCGACCCGACCGCACCAGAGTTCGGCCTCGACGACTTCGCTGCGATCCTCGCCGGCCGCCGCACTCGGATCAAGGGCCTCCTGCGCGACCAGTCCGTGTTCGCGGGCGTCGGCAACGCGTACTCCGACGAGATCCTCCACAACGCACGGATGTCGCCCTACGCACTCGCGGCGACGCTCAAGCCCGACGAGGTCGAACGGCTCTACCACGCGCTTCGCGACACCCTCGACGAGGCGATCGCCGCGGCATCCGGCAGGCCGCCCGCCGAGCTCAAAGACTCGAAGCGCACCCGAATGCAGGTGCACGGTCGCACCGGCGAGGCGTGCCCGGTCTGCGGCGACACGGTGCGCGAAGTGATCTTCGCCGACTCGACGTTCCAGTACTGCCCGACGTGCCAGACCGGCGGCAAGCCGCTCGCCGACCGAGTGCTCTCGCGCCTGCTCAAGTAGCCGCCGGGCGCAAGACCACGGTGTCGGATGCCGCTGCGAGACTTGATGCGATGATCGACGAACTCCGCACCGAACGGCTCCTGCTCCGCCCCCTCACCCTCGACGACGCCGACGAGTACTTCCGCGTCTACGGCGACCCCCGCACGTGGGCGCACCTGCCCAGCGGGCGGCACACCTCTCGCGAGGAATCCGAGCGGGCGATCCAGCGATCGATCGACAGCCAGGTCAGATTCGGCTTCAGCCATTGCGCCGTCATCCTGCGTGATGGCGTCGAGGGGCTCGCGGCAGGCTCGTTCCTGGGCACCGCGGGCGCATCGATGCTCGCGTTCGAGGCATGGAACCTCGGCTACCGGTTCTCGCCCGAGGCGTGGGGGCGCGGGTTCGCGACCGAAGCAGCGATCGCTGCACTCGACGCCGCTCGCCGGGCGCAACCCGCGATTCCCGTCACGGCTCGAGTGCTCGCGACGAACTCGGCATCGCAGCGGGTGCTCGAGCGCCTCGATGTCGAGCTCGTCTGGCGCGGTCGCTCGGCGGATGCTCCCGCGGACGACGCCGACACCGCCCACCTCGAGCGGCTGATCTTCGCCGATCGCCCGATCGATGCGGCCACCCTCGATGCGGTGATCGCCCTCGGGTGATCTCGCTCGGGTGAGCGCGACGCTCTGAACGGTGAGGGCGCCGCGGTTTGGCCGGCGCCCTCACTGCCGGCTAGATGCGCCGCCCGGGGGTGGTGTCGGTGTCGGTGTCGTGGTCTGGCGCGTCGTCGGCGTCGAGGCGGCCGCGGTCGGTGTCGAGTCCGCGATCGCGGTCACGGTCGACATCGCGGTCACGGTCGACAGCGACATCCGGATCGACCGCGTCGGCCTTGCGCAACCGCTCGTCGGTCTCGGCCTGCAGTTCGGCGGCGTCGGCCTCCCGGGCTGCGCTCTCGCTCGCGAGGCGCTCGGCGTCGAGCTGGGACTTCATGGCGTCGGCCTCCGCTTGCTTCGCGGCCGCTTGGGTACGTGCCGCAGCGGCTTGGCGCTCGCGCGCGGCCACGTCTTTCTCATATGCGTCTTCGCGAAGTTCGGCGGCCTTCCGCCGGTCGGACTCGACCTTCGCCTCCCGGCGCTGCCGGGACGTCGCGAAGTACGCGAAGACGATGATCGCGATGACGACGATGATGCCGACGATGATCCACACGATGGTGCTGATTTCCACGGTGATCCGCCTCCTCGGGTCGGTTCGCCCCCAGCAAACCGCGGCCGTCACGTCGCGGGCAATGCCTTGCCAAACGTTGCGAACTGCGTTATCCGGCCGCGAGGGCACTCACGAGCGGCGCGGGATCGGCTGTTTCCGGGGGCAGCACGCCGTCGAGCAGGCGCTCGAGCGTCGCCAGCCCGTCGGGGGAGAGCACCGACTCGAGGTGTGCCTGCACGGATGCCACGGCCGGCCCGCGCAACGCGTGCACCACACCGGTCGCGGCATCCGATGCCACCTCGAGGCCGAGCCGAGGAGAGACGTTGCCGTTGGAGCCGATCGCGGTGAACGTGTTGTAGTACCCGACCGCGACCGGCTCGCCGAACACGTCGACCCGCAGTTGCACGCCCTGACGAGGCGCCGGCAGTGGCTCGAGGTGAAGACCGGCGAGGTCGGCGAGCACCTGATGGCTGAGGCAGACGGCGAGGGTTGAGGCGCCCGTGCCGAGTCGCGCGGCGAGGAGCTCGCGGAGGCGTGCGATCCGCGGGTCGTCGGTGTTGCGCGGATCGCCGGGGCCCGGCCCGAAGACGACGAGGTCGTCGGATGCCGCGAGCGGCGCGTCGTGCCACGGCACGATCCGGGTCGTGAGGCCGAGATGACGCAACTGGTGCGCGAGCATCGTGGTGAAGTCGTCGCCGAAGTCGATGACGAGCGCGCTCGCACGGCGCTGCGGTCGCACGGCCTGCGGTGTGCGCCAGAACGGCGCGAGGTGTTCGTTGCGCGCCTCGAGCAAGGGCGCGACGAGCGCGCTGTCGTAGGCCGACGATGCGGCGCCGGCGGCACCCGCGGTGCCGGGCGCATGGGGGATCGCACCGAGGGCGGTGAGCACGCCCGCGGCTTTCGCGTGCGTCTCGGCGACCTCGCCGAGCGGGTCGGAGTGGCGAACGAGCGTCGCGCCCACCGGCACGCGCACCTGTCCGCCCCCGTCGACGTAGGCCGTGCGGATGAGGATGGGCGCGTCGACGTCGTACCCGATCGTGGTCGGCGTGAATCGCGCGAGCACGCCCGCGTAGTATCCGCGCGGCGTCGTCTCGTGCCGCGCGATCACGGCGCAGGCGTTGCCCATCGGCGAGCCGGTCACCGTGGGAGCGAACATCGTGAGCCGCAGCACCTCGCGCGGGTCGAGGCTCGAACGCCCTTCGAGGACGTATTCGGTGTGCGTGAGCCGCGACATCCGCTTCAGGTAAGGGCCACGCATGCGACCGCCGTCGGGGCAGACGGCGCTCATCATCTTGAGCTCCTCGTCGACCACCATCACGAGCTCCTCGCGTTCCTTCACATCGGCGAGGAAGCCGAGCAGGTCGTCATCGCTCGGTCCTCCCTCCGGATGCCGGAAGGTGCCGCTGATCGGGTTCATCGAGACGACGCCGCCGATCGAGCTCACGTGTCGCTCGGGGGTCGCGCCGACCACCGACAGCCCCGGGGTGTGCACCGCGAAGGTCCAATATGCGCCGGCCTCGTGCTCGAGGAGCCCGCGCATCCAGCCGAGCACGGCCAGCGCCGGTGCGACCTCCGTCTGCCCGGTGAACTCGCGGCGGATCACGAAGTTCGCGCCTTCGCCGCGGCCGATCTCCTCGTCGATCACGCGTCGCACGAGCTCGGCGTACTCGGCGTCGCTCACGTCGACGCCGAGGTCGCCGAGGGCGGCCGGGTGCCGCGGCAGCATCGAGATCGCCTCGTCGACCGGCACCGACTCGCGCTCGCGCACCACGAGGCAGCGCAACGGTGCGCCGTCGTCGTGCGCGGCGAATCCGCGCTCCTGCACCTGGCGGAACGGCACGAGGGCGAGCACCTCTCGCCCGTCGAGCGGGATGTCGGCGAGCCGCTCGACGTCGACGATGTCGCCGACGAGCACGTCGAGGGTCGGTTCGTGCTCACGATGGAGCACGGCGAAGGGGGCGGGGTCGCTCGAGGCGAGGAGGGAGCCGAGCAGGCGCGTCATGGGATTCTCCGGTCAGGCCCGGGACGGGCCGCCGCGCAACGCGAAACGAACGCCCTCGGGCGGTCGTCATACGTCGAAAACGTGTGGATCCGCCTAGGAGGCGGGCCACCAGCTCTGGTTCGACGTGGTCAGCATGAAGAGCACTCTAGGGCATCGCGGGCCGCGGCGCATCCGCGGGCGGGCGTCGTGCGGATCACGCCCCGGTACGATGCAGGCATGCCCCCCGTGACCGACGCCAGCATCGAGGCGGCGATCGTGGTGCGCCTGCGTGCGGCGGGTTGCGTGTTCGCCGAGGACGAGGCACGGCTGCTCCTGGAGGCGAGCGAGGGTGAGGATGTCGCGGATGCCGCGGCCGAGCTCGAACGGCTCGTCGCTCGGCGAGTCGCGGGTGAACCGCTCGAGCAGCTCGTGGGCTGGGCGGAGTTCGCCGGCCTCCGCATCGACGTGGAGCCGGGCGTGTTCGTGCCCCGACGGCGCACCGAGTTCCTCGCCGCAGAGGCCGCTCGACTGGTGTCCGAGGTCGCGGCGCGATCGGGAGGCGTTCCGGTTGTCGTCGACCTGTGCTGCGGCACCGGGGCGATCGGTGCGGCGATCGCGGAGGCCATCGGCCCGATCGAACTCGTGGCGGCCGACCTCGACGCAGCCGCCGTCCGAGCGGCTCGCCGCAACCTCGAGCCGCGAGGCGGGCTCGTCGTCGAGGGCGATCTCTTCGATCCGCTTCCCGAACGGCTTCGCGGGCGGGTCGACGTGCTCGCCGTGAACGCGCCTTACGTGCCGAGCGACGCCATCGCGCTCATGCCGCCCGAAGCGCGAGATCATGAGGCGCGCCTGGCGCTCGACGGCGGGGGCGACGGACTCGACGTGCATCGGCACGTCGCGGCATCCGCGGCCGTGTGGCTCGCCCCGGGCGGTCACCTCCTGATCGAGACGAGCGAGCGACAAGCGCCGGTGACGGCGGCGATCGTGCGTGCCGGCGGCCTCGAGGCGTGGATCGTGCGTTCGGAGGAAGCCGACTCGACGGTCGTCATCGGGCGGGCCTGACCGGCTGCCCGACCCGCCACCGGCTCACCCGGTCGATCGCGACGCCTCGAGCAGGCTCGTCACCTCGTCATCCGTCGTCTGGCGGAAGTCGACGTAGTGCATGCCGACGGCCATGAACCCGCCTGGGGCGGAGAGGCACACGACGTCGTCCACCTCGGGCAGTGCGGCGAGTTCGGCGAGGCTCTCGGGCGCGCCGACGGGGGTCGCCACGATGATGCGGGCGGCGCCTTGCGCGTGTGCCACGGCGCACGCGACCCTCGCGGTCGCTCCGGTGGCGATGCCGTCGTCGACGATGATCGCCGTGCGTCCTTCGAGGTCGATCGGACCGGCGCCGCCACGGAATCGCGCGACGCGCGCCTCGAGCTCCGCCCGCTCGCGGAGTTCGATGGAGGCGAGCTGGGCTGACGAGACCCGGCCGTGGTCGACGATGTCGTCGTTCAGCACGCGCGCACCGCGCTCGCCGATCGCCCCCATCGCGACCTCGGGCTGGCCTGGCACGCCGAGCTTGCGCACGACGAGTACGTCGAGGGGTGCTCCGAGTTCTCGGGCGACCTCGGCTGCCACGGGGACGCCGCCACGCGGAAGCCCGAGGACGACCACCGGCTCCTCGAACTCGCGATCGGCGAACGCCGCTGCGAGGCGACGACCGGCTTCGATTCGGTTGCTGAAGTGTTCCATGGGTTCGCTGCCGTTCCCGGTCATTTCATGCTGGCACGGGGGCGAATGGGCCACCACCCCCCTTGACATGCCGGCGAATCGAGCGCCGTTCATACCGTGCGACATCCGCATCGTCAAGCCCTTGTCGACCCCTACAGCACCGATTTAACGTCGGAGGCGAGCTTCGCGATTCCGTCGAACGACGCAGCGACATCACAAGAACACCTGCGCGACGAATAGGGGGTCTCGCAGGGTTGGGGAACGGGGCCGGGCGACAGGGGGTCGCCCGGCCCCGTCTGTGCCATGAGTGAAGTTCGTTTCTCGGGCTTCGTCGCCTACACTGTTCAAATCCTTCCCCCTTAAGGGGGACCCGTTCACAAGGATTCGGCGGCGTGATCCCCGCTGGGCTTGGAGTGTCCGTGGGGCGTCACAGTATCTCGGCCGCCGTGAAGCGGCCGGGTCGCAGACTCGTGCTCTCGATCATCGCCGCGTTCGCCGTTGTCGGCATCGTCGGATCCGGTGTCTTCCTCTGGGTCGGCGGATACCTGAGCCCGCTGTTCGCCGCGGCCGACATGGGTTGCACCGACCCCGAACAGCTCGTCGTCGTGGCCGACCCCTCGATCGCGCCCGCGCTCGCCGACATCGCCAAGGAGTTCGACGCGGCCTCCGAGGAGTGCGTCGCGACCGAGGTGAAGTCGCAGGACTCGGCTGACACGGCAGCGGTGCTCGCTTCGGGCAACTCGAAAGCGGATGCCTGGGTGCCCGAGTCGAGCGTCTGGCTCGACCGCATGGCGGCCACTGCGACCTCGCTCGGGCAGACCGCTCCCAGCCTCGACGTGCGTGAGTCCATCGCGAGCACGCCCGTCGTGCTCGCGGCCGCTGCCACCAAGGCCACCGACATCGCGACCGAGCCGGTGACGTGGGCTCGACTGCTCGGCGGTACCCTGCCCGCGATCCTGCCCGACCCCGAGGCATCCGCCGCGAGTCTTGCCGGCCTGCTGGCGCTGCGCGGGCATTCCTCCCCTGACGATCCGCGCCAGTTCGCGGGAGCGATGATCGAGCTCGGCAAGTCGATTCCCGCCTCGACGAGCGCCGCGTTCGGAGCGCTGGGCGCGACCGATCAACCGGCCGTCGTGATCACGACCGAAGCCCAGGTCGCCGCCTACAACCTGAGCGACCCGGCCGAGCCGCTCGTGGCGGCGTATCCGGTCGATGGGACGGTTGCCCTCGACTACCCGCTCGTGGTCCTCGCGAGTGCTTCGAGGGACGCGGATGCGGCGGGCGATGGTTCCGCCGACACCGCCGCTGCGGGCGTCGCGTCGCGCTCGGAGCTGCTCGGGGCGTTCGAGGCCGAGGTACGCGAAGCCGGCGACGAGCTCGCCGCAGCAGGTTTCCGCGCCCCCGACGGCAGCGGTGCCCTGGAGATCGCGGGCGTCGGCGCAGAAGCGCCTGCCGCCGAGCAAGCGCTCGACGCCGCGGCGCAGCTCGAGATCCTCCGCGCCTGGGGTGTGCTCACGCTGCGCTCTCGCATGCTCGCCGTCATCGACGTCTCGGGCTCGATGGAGGAGCCCGCCGAGAACGGCCTGCGCCGCATCGACATCTTCCAGCAGGCGGCCGTCGGGGCGATGGGGAAGTTCTCCGGTGAAGTGGAGATGGGCGTGTGGGTCTTCTCGACCGCTCGCAACGGCGACCTCGACTACGAGGACCTCTCGCCCATCGCGCCGCTCGCGGATGCCGCGCACATGCAGGAGATCGCGGGCATCATCCAATCGCTGCCTGCTCGCCTCGGCGGCGCAACCGGGCTCTACGACACAACGCTCGCCGCGGTGCAGCGCGTGCGCGAGTCGTACGACCCCGAGAAGGTGAACTCGGTGCTGCTCATCACCGATGGGAAGAACGAGGACGAGAACGGCATCGATCTCGACACCCTGCTCGCCGAGCTCGCGAAGATCGACGACCCGACCAAGCCCGTGCCGGTCATCATGATCGGCTTCGGACCCGACACCGACCTCGCCGCGATGCAGCGCATCGCCCAGGCGACGAAGGGTGCTGCGTACTCGGCATCCAAGCCCGAAGACCTCGGCATCGTGCTCGTCGACGCACTCTCGCAACGCGCCTGCCGGCCGAACTGCTGATCGCATGACGAAGGGCCCGGCGTGAGCCGAGCCCTTCGTCATGTCGATGAGGGTCAGTGCGCCGCCGGCGCACCCTCCATCATGTCGGCCGGCTTGCGCACGAAGAACGCGCCGACGACCGCCGTGATCGAGATGATCGCGCCCACGAGGAACGCGGCGCGGATGCCGGCGACCTCGGCCATCTCAGACGAGACGCCCGTGGCTGCGACCGTTGCCGTGACCGCTGCCAGCACCGTGATGAACAACGCGGTGCCCGCTGCTCCGGCGACCTGCTGCACGGTGCCGACGATCGCCGAGCCGTGCGAGTACAGCCGCGGCTCGACCGAACCCAGCGCCGACGTGAAGAGCGGCGTGAACATGAACGCGAGTCCGGCCGACAGCACGACGTGCCCCATGAGCAGCATCCAGGGCGAGGTCTGTTCGGTGACCATCGTGAGCGACCACAGCACGGCGCTCACGGCGATGCTGCCGGGCACGATGAGCGGCGTCGGTCCGAAGCGGTCGAACAGGCGGCCGACGACCGGGCCGAGGAGCCCCATGGTGAGACCACCGGGGAGGAGCATCAACCCCGTGACGATCGGCTCGAGGTGGAGCACGTTCTGGAGGTAGATCGGCAGGAGGATGATCGTTCCGAAGAGCGCCGCCATCATCACCACCATGAGGGCGACGGAGACGGCGAAGTTCGTCGAGCGGAACGTACGCAGGTCGAGCAATGCCCGGTCGCTGCGCTGGAGGGCGCGCTGGCGCAGGATGAACGCGGCGATGCCGCCCACGCCGACCGCGAGCGCGACCCACATCGGGGCCGAGCCGGCCGAGGTGCCGCTCACTTCGCCACCCACGAGGCTCAGTCCGTAGATGAGTCCGCCGAAGCCGAAGGCCGAGAGCACGACCGAGAACACGTCGATCGGGATCACGCGCGGCTCGCTCACGTTCTCGACCCGGCGGATGCCGATGACGAGCATGACGACCGCGATGGGCAGCACGAGCCAGAACATGAACCGCCACGACAGGTAGTTGAGGATCAGGCCCGAGATCGTGGGCCCGATCGCGGGAGCGACCGAGATCACGATCGAGACGCGGCCCATGAGCCTGCCCCGATCGCTCGGTGCCACGAGCGTCATGAGGGTGGTCATGAGGAGCGGCATCATGATCGCGGTGCCGCTCGCCTGCACGACGCGAGCGAGGAGGAGCACCTCGAAGCCCGGCGCGAGCGCGGCGATGAGCGTTCCGGCCGAGAAGAGGCTCATCGCGGCGATGAAGATCGGCCTCGTCGCGAAGCGCTGCAGCAGGAAGCCGGTGATCGGGATCACGACGGCCATCGTGAGCATGAATGCGGTCGTGAGCCACTGCGCGGCGGAGATCGTGATGTCGAGGTCGTCGACGAGATGCGGGATCGCGACCCCCATGATCGTCTCGTTGAGGATGACGACGAAGGAGGCGGCGAGCAGCAGCCAGATCACGCGATTGTTGCGCGCACCGTGGAGTGCTTCGACATCGGAGTGTTCGTGGAATTCAGGCGTGCTCGACCCGCCGACCGCTGCAGGAGCGATATCGGCGGCGTCGAGTTCAGGAGCGGCGCGTTCGGTCAAGGAAAAGCATCCAATCGATGACGGCGCAGGGCTGCGCCGGGGAGAAGCGTCGAATAGCTGGGTCAACCCGCGCAGGATCCTGTACTATTCCCGGATTCCGAGAAGGATCGGAACGCATGGAAGCGCGCGGGCGGCGCGGTGAGGTCTAGGGCGCGGGTGCGGGCGCCGCGCCATCGAGAGACGGCGCTCCAGGGGCGCGCTCGTCGTCGGCGGGAATCGGTGTGGGATCGCTCATGTGGCGACGATACCGCGCACCGCCGACACTGCCCGGTAGACGGATGCCGCGGCATCCGCGACCTCGAGCTCGGTCGTCTCTGCGCCGAGCGTGAACCGCACCGCGGTCTGCGCGAGCTCGCCGGGGATGCCGATCGCGGTGAGCACGTGCGAGGGTTCGTCGCTGCCCGCCGCGCAGGCCGAGCCGCTCGAGCAGATCACGCCGTCGCGCTCGAGCTCGAGGAGCACCGCCTCGCCGCTCGTGCCGGGGAAGACGAATGAGACGGTGCCGGGAAGGCGCTGCACCGGGTCGCCCGTGAGCCGGGCGCCCGGAACCGAGGAGGTCACGGCCGTGGTGAGGGCCGCGCCGAGCGAACCGACGCGCGTGGCGGCATCCGCTCGCTCCTCCTCGGCGAGTCGTAGCGCGGTGGCGAAGGCGACGGCGCCGGCCACGTTCTCAGTGCCCGAGCGTCGCCCGCATTCCTGCCCGCCGCCGTGCAGCACGGGTTCGAGCGGCACGCGGCCGCGCACGATGAGCGCGCCCGTGCCCTTGGGCGCTCCGACCTTGTGCCCGGCGAGCGAAAGCGCGTCGACGCCGAGGTCGTCGAGCGAGAGCGGCAGCCAGCCCGCTGCCTGCACCGCATCGGTGTGCATGAGTGCGCCGGCCGAGTGGGCGATGGCCGCGAGCTCGGCGATCGGCTGCACGGTGCCGATCTCGTTGTTCGCGAGCTGGATGGACACGAGCGTCGTATCGGCGCGGATGACGCGGGCGAGCGCCTCGGGACGCACGACTCCGCCTGCGTCGACGTCGACCTCGCTGACCTCGAAGCCGTGCTCGCGGGCGAGATAGGCGGCGGATTCGAGTACCGCCTCGTGCTCGATGGGTGAGACCACGAGATGCCGTCCGCGGGGGTTCGCGAGCGCGAGCCCCTTCACGGCGAGATTGTCGGCTTCGGTGCCGCCGCTCGTGAAGACGACGTCGCCCGGCCGGCATCCGATGACGGCCGCGACCTCGGCCCTCGCGGCGGCGAGCCCCCGGGCCGCCTCGTCGCCGAGTCCGTGCCGGCTCGAAGGGTTGCCGAATGCGCCCGAGAGGTAGGGCCACATCGCCTCGAGCACCGCTAGGCGCACGGGCGTGGTCGCGGCGTGGTCGAGGAAGATCATGCGGGCACCGCCTTCTCGCCGGATGGTGCTTCGATGACGACATCGAGCCCGAGATCGAGTGAGCGCACCGAGTGCGTGAGGGCGCCCACCGAGATGACGTCGACGCCGGTCGCCGCGATCGCCGCGACCGAGTCGAGCGAGACGCCGCCCGATGCCTCCACGACGGCGCGTCCGGCGATGAGCGCGACGCCCTCGCGCAATTGGTCGGGGTTGAAGTTGTCGAGCATCACGGTGTCGGCGCCGCCGGCGATCACGGGCTCGATCTGGTCGAGGCGGTCGACCTCGACCTCGAGGTGCGCGGTGTGAGGCATCCGCTCGCGTGCCGCGCGCAGTGCAGCGGCGAGGTCGAGCCCGCCCGCGGTGAGCACCGCCAGGTGGTTGTCCTTCGCCATCACGGCGTCGGAGAGGGAGCGACGGTGGTTGCGGCCGCCGCCATCGCGCACGGCTTGTCGCTCGAGACTGCGCAGGCCCGGGGTCGTCTTGCGTGTGTCGACGATGCGCGCACCGGAGCCGGCGACCGCGGCCACGTAGCGAGCGGTGAGCGCGGCGATGCCCGACATCCGCTGCACGAGGTTGAGGCCGACGCGTTCGGCGCGCAGGATGCCGCGAGCCGAGCCGTGCACACGAGCGAGCACCGCGCCGGCCGCGAACGCGTCGCCGTCGGCGGCGAGCGGCTCGACGACGATCGACGGGTCGACGAGGCGGAACGCCGCGGCGAAGACATGGATGCCGCTCAGCACGCCCGGCTCGCGGGCGACGAGCTCGGTGGTCGCCGTCGCCGCGGCGGGGATGAGCGTCTCGGAGGTGAGGTCGCCCCACGGCGCATCCTCGTCGAGCGCGGCTCCGACTATGCGATCGATCTCGCGGAGGTCGGTCATCAGGCTGCCTCCTGCTCAGGGATCGATCGGTACGCCGAACCGGGCGCGTCCGAGCGGAAGTGCGCGCCGACGCTCTCGTGCCGCGCGATCGCGGCGGCGACGGTGAGCCGTGCGAGGTCGAGGAGGTTGCGGTCCTCGGCGGAGTGTCGGTCGCGCACGACGGGCGCGCGCCACGAAGCGAGGCGAGCGGATGCCGCGGCGAGCCCGTCTGCGTCGCGCTCGAGTCCGACGTGCTCCCACATCACGGCTTGGAGGTCGTCGCGGCGGAATGTCGACGCTGATCCGGCATCGTGCGCAACTCCGGATGCGTCGGTCGACGCGCCGTGCGCTGCCTCGGTCGGGCGGGCGCGCCATGTGTCGGCTCCGGAGTTACGCACCTGGGGCGGGGGCGCCGCGAACGCCCGCACCGCGCGATCGGCGAACACCGCGGCCTCGAGCAGCGAGTTCGACGCGAGGCGGTTCGCGCCGTGCACGCCCGTACGGGCGGTCTCGCCGACCGCGAAGAGGCCGGGCAGGCTCGAGCGCCCGTCGAGGTCGGTGACCACGCCGCCCATCGCATAGTGCGCGGCGGGCGTGATCGGCACGGGTTCGCGCGACCAGTCGAATCCGGTGGCGCGGCACGCCGTGTCGAGCCCTGGGAACCGGCTCGCGAGGAACGCCGCGCCGAGCGCCGTCGCGTCGAGGTACACGGGCTCGCCGCCTTGCTCGACGGTGCGGCGCCAGACCGCGCGGGCGACGACGTCGCGCGGTGCGAGCTCGCCGCGTGCGTCGACCTCGTCGAGGAAGCGGCGGCCGTCGCGGTCGCGCACGAC
>NZ_SDPN01000046.1:7490-30446 GCF_004134825.1 Agromyces albus | reverse complement strand
CGGGCCCGTGCCGCCGGCGTCGGCCTCGTCGAACACGGCGAGCACCGAGGTCGCGCCGCCGTCGTCGCCGCGAAGGCCGGTGCCGCCGCGCGGAACGTCGCCGGTGAAGTGCTGCAGGGCGGATTCGGCGCGCTCGAGGTCGCCGAGCACCTCGGAGCCGTAGGACGCCGGGCCGCCCTCACCCTCGAGCGGCGACTCGAAGCTCCCCGCGGCGGAGCCCGCGCCGAACACCGCGGTGAGCTCGTCGATGGCGGGCGTCGCGAACGCGGGGTCTTCCTCACGATTGGAGTCGTTGCGACGCCACCACGGCAGGAGTCCGGCGGGTTCGGCCTCGTCGGTGGAAGCGTCGATGCCGTCGAGCTCGGGCTGCGCCGACTCCTTGCGCTTGCGCCGCGAGGGCCGTTCGGCGGCATCCGTCTCGCCCGGCTCGGCGACGGGAGCACCGAAGAGCCACACGTAGAGCTCGCGGAAGCGCGAGGGAATGCGGTTCGGCGGGGTCTTCGTGATGATGAGGAGTGCGAGCACGAGCAGGACGATGACGACGATCGTCGCGCCGATCGTGGTGATGAGAAGCGTGAGCGGCGCTGCGAGCATCCAGCCGAGGATGCCGCCGGCACGCGCGAGCACGGTCATGCCGTCGCGCGGTTCGGGGGCACCGCCGAAGAGATGGCAGAGCGCCGAGACGGTGAGCAGCAGCAACCCGAGCCCGATGCCGATGCGCGTGTTGTCGTGCACCGAGCTCGGGTGACGGAACAACCAGACGGCGAACAGCAGCATGATGACGGGCAGCGCGAACGCGACCCGGCCGAAGAGCCCGCCGAAGGTCCAGGAGTCGAGCGCCTGGGCCACCGGATCGTTGATGAAGAACCACTCGACGACCGCCCCCGCGATGGCGAGCACGATGATGAAGAACGGCAGGCCGTCGCGGCGTTCCTCTTTCTGGAGCGTCTCGGGGCCGAGCGCGCGGGCTGCACCACCGGCGACGTGCGCGAGGCCCATCCAGGCGCGAACGAGGATGCTCGGGCGCTCGGGCGTCGACGCCGCCTTCGTCGTCGCCCGCGCGCGGGTCGCCGGAAGCTTCTTCGTGGGCGCGGTGCGAGAGCCCGAGCCGCGGGCAGACGTGCCCGAAGCACGACCGTTCGACCTGGTGCTCGTAGCCATTCCCCCACGTTAAGGCCGACCGCCGACTCGCGTCGACAGGATGCCGCGAGTGTCTGCGATCGGCGTTCAGAACCGGATCGCGTCGATCACCCGCACGCGCACCGCGGCGAGCGCCGGCAGGAGCCCCGCGAGGGCGCCGACGGCGGTCGCCGACACGATGCCGATCACGGCCGCCTCGATCGGGAAGCCCGGTGTGTCATCGAGCTCGACCCCGCCGAGCAGGAGCGTCATCAGGGGGCTCTGCACGAGTGCGATCGAGACTGCGACACCCACGACCCCCGCAACGAAGGTGCCGACCACGCTCTCCATGAGCACCGAGAAGAACACGCGGCTGCGCGTCGCCCCGAAGCTGCGACGGATGCCGATCTCGCGGATTCTCGCGCGCACGGTGACGAGCGCGATGTTCAGGAGGCCGAGCGCCCCGAGCAGCAGGATCACGACGGCGACCCCCACCACGAGGAGCTTCAGGATGAGGAACGGGTCTTCAGACCACGCGCCGTAGTCGTTGCGCCAGCCCTCGGCGTAGCCGCCCTCGCCGATGGCAGCGACAAGGTCTCGCTTCACGACTTCGGTGAGCGGGTCGGCGAGCTCGTCGGGAACCCACATCTCATACGTGGGCGGCTGCTGCATCCCGGGCACGGTGGCCGGAGCGATCGCCGCGTAGGCGTCGTTGAGCACGAACGCGGTGGGCTCGGTGTCCCACTCCCCCTGCGAGGGAGTGACTCCCGTGATGACCCCCGTCGCCGGCGCTTCCCCGAGCAGCGCCACGGTCGGATGCGTCCAGACCGGCGGCCGGCCGAGCCGATCCCAGAAGACCTCGTTCACGATCAGCGCAGGTGCGAGGCGATCCGCGTCGCGCGGGCCGAACCACTCGCCGTCGATGAGGCGCACCCGATGCATCTCGCCATAGGTCTGATCGACCGCCTGCACCTGCACGGCGGCCGCTCCGCCGGCGAACTGCACGGTGAGCGAGCCATAGGAGTTGCGACTGCCGAACGCGATGTCGTAGCGCTCGAGCACGCTCGCCCACGCCGCGTCGATCGTGGCGGCGTCGACGGCCTCGCCGCCCTCGCTGCCGACGTTGAACTGGATCGTCGCCGGGCGACCCGACTGCCGCTCGCTCACCTCGCGGTTCGCCTGCTCGGCAATCGCACCGGCGCCGACGACCGTCGTCAGTGCGCACACGGCGATCGCGACGCCGATGAGCGAGAGCAGCACCCGGCCCCGGTGGATCCGCAGCTCTTCGAGCGCCTCGACCACGGTGCTCACGGCGCCCGTGACGGCGCGCATCAGGCCGTTCACACGCTCACGCCGGCGTCGGTGCCGACGCCGCCCACATCGACGCCGACAGGGCCACCCACTCCGACCCCGGCGTCGGACGGCACGAGCCGCCCGGACTCGAGGCGGAAGTGCCGGGTCGACCGGCTCGCGATGGCAGGATCGTGGGTGATCGTGACGAGCGCGGCATCCGTCTGGCCGGCCACTTCCTCGATGAGGCCCATCACCGAGCCACCGGTCTCGAGGTCGAGCGCCCCGGTCGGCTCGTCGGCGAGGATGAGACGCGGACGGCGCACGAGGGCGCGCGCGATCGCAACACGCTGCTGCTCGCCGCCCGAGAGGCGCTCGGGCCTCGTGTGCAGCCGGTCGCCGAGCCCGACGAGGTCGAGGATCTCGCGTGCGATCTGCTCGCGGCGCCAGAACTCGCGCCCGTTCGAGTAGAGCAGCGGGGTCTGCACGTTCTCGAGCGCCGTGCGGCCGGGCAGCAGGTTGAACTGCTGGAAGACGAAGCCGATCTCGCGTCCGCGCAGCCGATCCCTCGTGCTGCCGCGAAGTGCCCGTGTGTCGTGGCCGAGGAAGCGCAGCTCGCCCGCCGTCGGCGAGTCCATGAGGCCGAGCAGGTTCAGGAGCGTCGACTTTCCGGAGCCCGACCGGCCGACGATCGAGAGCCGGTCACCCTCATGGACCGTGAGGTCGACGCCGGAGAGGATCGTGAGCGGCGGGCCGTCGGGCAACTCCACCGTGCGGCCGACGCCGGTGGCCTCGAGGAGCACGGTCACAGCGCGCTGCAGACCATCGCGCCGTCGGGCATCGCCTTGCACTCCTCCATGCCGGGCTGCGGTGCCACTTGGCCCGGGACGAACTCGAGCACCGAGTCGCCCTCGGCGAGCCCCTCGACGACCTCGACGTTCGTGCCGTCGCTGAGGCCCAGCTTCACGGGCGCCTCGGCGTGCGAGCCGTCGGCCGTGACAAGCCAGACGACGCCCGAATCGGCGCCGCCCTCGACGGCCGTGGTCGGCACGACCAGCACGTCGTCGGCGGCGCCCGCCGAGATGGTGACCTGCGCCGACAGCCCCGGGAAGACCCGCACGTCGCCGGGCACCCGGCATTGCACGGTGGTTCCGGATGCCGCGGCGCCGCCCGGCCCGGCCTCGCCGCCGTCACCCGTGAGTCCGGAGCCCTGCCCGCTCAGGGCGGTCGTGATCGAGAGTCCCGTGCACAGGAACGGCGCGGGGCCGCCGGCGATCGTCACGAGCGCCTCACTCGGCTGCGTGGTCAGTCGGTACTGCTGCTCGGGAGCGAGCGTGGCCGAGATGTTGAAGGACGGCGGGGCCACCTGGCCCGAGACCTCGCCGATCGCGACGAGCTGGCCGGGGATCACCGAGAGCGACGACAGCACGCCGTCGGCCGGGGCGACGACCTTCTCGAATCGGAAGGTCGGCGTCGGCATCGTCACGACGGGCATCCCGTCGGGTCCGACGCTCTCGACCGGCGGGGCCATCGGGTTCTCGACCTTGATGTCGAACACGACGTCGCCCGCGCGCACCGTGGCGCCTTGCTGCACGAACACCTCGTCGACCGCGCCGGCGCCGGTTGCCTTGACCGGCACGGCGGCATCCGCGTTCACGGTGCCGGTGAGCACTACGTCGTTCGCGATCGAGCCGCGTGCGACCTGCACCTGCGGCTCGATGATGTTGCCCGTGGGCCGGGCGGAATTCTCGGCTTCGGCGCGGTCGGGGAAGAATGCCAGCTTCACGAGGGCGACCGCGACGACGGCGACGAGCAGCGTCTTCAGGATCGGGAACACCCATCTGCGCCACACCGTCACGGACACTCCAATCGCCGACGAGCCACCAGACTATGGACTGCAGACATCATTGGGAACCGCTTTCAGGGGCGATTCGGGGTTTCCCCTGAGCGTTTCGCGTGTCCGTGCGGCTCGAGGCCTTCGGCAGCGGCTGCGATCAGGCCAACGAGCGCACCATCGTGTCCCGGCCGTCACCGGATGCCACGACGATGAACCCCTCGGAGCGATAGAGCAGGTGCGCGAAGTTGCCGTGCTCGACGCTCAGGGTGAGCCGGGCGAATCCGGCCGAGCGCGCGGCATCCGTGAGCCCGCGGATGAGTGCGCGGCCGATGCCCTGTGCCCGCCAGAGCGGGCGGACGCCGATGATGAGCTCGGGTACACCCGAGGCGACGAAGCCGTACGCCCGGTCGGGTTCCGCGAAGAGCCGGTACCAGGCGGCGCCGATCGGCCGTTCGTCGGCGTCGAGCGCGACGATGCCGGCGTCGGCCGGTCGCTGCCAGCCCGCGATGTAGCCGCGGTAGACGGGATCGGCGAGCACGGTCGGCCTCGGCCGGGGATTCCCCGTCCGCCAGTTCGCCGCCTCGACCACCATGTCGGCGAGGAAGGTGCCGTCGCTCGAGCTGGCCGGGCGGATCGAGAACTCCGCCATGCGCGGAGGCTACGCCTCGCGTGTTTCGGCAGCGTTTCGCGATGCTGCGCCGGTCGGTGCGACTCCCTGCGCGGCCTCCCCGCGCGGCATGCCTACGCCTCGATGACGAGCGGCACGAGCATCGGGCGACGACGCAAGCGCCGGTTCACCCAGCCGCCGAGCACTCGGCGCACGACCTGCGAGAGGGCGTGCGAGTCGCGCACGCCGCTGTGTGCGGCATCGGCGAGGGCGGCGATGATCTTCGGCTTGACGTCATCGAACACGGCATCGTCTTCGGCGAAGCCGCGCGCGTGGATCTCGGGGCCGGTGATGACCCGGCCGGTCGACGCGTCGACGACGACGATGACCGAGATGAAGCCCTCTTCGGCGAGGATGCGGCGGTCCTTCAGGTCGGCGTCGGTGATCTCGCCGACCGTGGAGCCGTCGACGTACACGAATCCGAGGTCGAGCTGGCCGGCCACCTTCACGACACCGTCGCGGAGGTCGTAGACCGAGCCGTTCTCGCCGATGAAGGTGTTCGCCGCGGGGATGCCGGTGTCGCGAGCGAGCTTCGCGTTCGCGAAGAGGTGCCGGAACTCGCCGTGGATCGGCAGCACGTTCTTGGGCTTCAGGATGTTGTAGCAGTAGAGCAGCTCGCCGGCCGCGGCGTGACCCGAGACGTGCACCTTGGCGTTGCCCTTGTGCACGACGTTCGCGCCGAGCTTCGTGAGGCCGTCGATCACGCGGTACACCGCGTTCTCGTTGCCGGGGATGAGGCTCGAGGCGAGGATGACCGTGTCGCCCTCACCGACCTCGATCTGATGTTCGCGGTTCGCCATGCGGGAGAGCACGGCCATCGGCTCGCCCTGCGATCCGGTCGACATGTAGACGATCTCGTCGTCGGGGACGTCGCCGGCCTTCTTGTAGTCGATGAGCACGCCCGGCGGCACCTTGAGGTAGCCGAGCTCGGCGGCGATCGTCATGTTGCGCACCATGCTGCGGCCGAGGAGCGCGACGCGACGGTCGTTCTCCCACGCGGCGTCGAGCACCTGCTGCACGCGGTGCACATGGCTCGAGAAGCTCGCCACGATGACCCGGCGCGGGGCCCGCGCGAAGACCTCGTCGAGCACGGGGCCGATGGAGCGCTCGAGCGGGGTGAAGCCAGGGACATCCGCGTTCGTGGAATCGACCATGAACAGGTCGACGCCCTCTTGGCCGAGCCGCGCGAACTCGCGGAGGTCGGTGAGCCGGCCGTCGAGCGGGAGCTGGTCCATCTTGAAGTCGCCCGTGGCGAGCACGGTGCCGGCGGTCGTCTTGATCGCCACGGCGAGTGCGTCGGGGATCGAGTGGTTCACCGCGATGAACTCGAGGCGGAACGGGCCGATCTGCTCGTGCTGGCCCTCTTTCACATTCAGGGTGTACGGCTGGATGCGGTGCTCCTTGAGCTTCGCCTCCACGAGCGCGAGGGTGAGCGTCGAACCGATGAGGGGGATGTCGGCACGCGCCTTCAGCAAGTAGGGCACGGCGCCGATGTGGTCTTCGTGGCCGTGCGTGAGCACGACGCCCACGACGTCGTCGAGCCGCTCCTTCATGAACCCGAAGTCGGGCAGGATCAGGTCGACGCCCGGCTGGTGCTCTTCGGGGAAGAGCACGCCGCAGTCGACGATGAGGATCTTGCCGTCGATCTCGTAGCTCGTCATGTTCCGGCCGACCTCGCCGAGGCCCCCGATGGGGATGATGCGGAGCGTGCCGGGTTGGATCGGGGCAGGTTCGATGACGACGTCGGGCATAAGCCCTCCTTACGTTGCGGTGTTCAGTTCAGTGCGGCCGTACCGGCGGATGCCTCGGCTCGCGATCAGCGTGTGGTGCCCGCGACCTTCGGCAACGCGCCGCCGGCGGCGGCATTGCGGTCGGGGCGGAAGTTGTGGAAGTCGACGCCGGGGATGTCGCGGACGAGATCGATCTCGTCTTCGATCTGCGCGGCCTCCCACTCTTCGGGGCCGACGAGCGGAAGGCGCACGCGAGGACTGCCGATGCGACCGAGTCCGTGCAGGATGTACTTGGTCGCGACCGTGCCCGGAACGTGGGTCATCACGGCGCGCACGAGCGGCTCGAGCTTGCGGTGCGCCTCGGTCGCAGCGGCCAGGTCGCCGCGGTTCACGGCGTCGACGATCGTGCGGTACGGCCGCGCCGCGATGTTGGCGGTGACGCCGATGAGCCCGGTGGCGCCGATCGCGAGCTCGGGCAGCACGTTCGCGTCGTCGCCGCAGAAGTACATGAGGTCGGTCTGGTTCAGCACGCGGCTGACCTCGGAGAAGTCGCCCTTGGCGTCTTTCACGGCCACGATGTTCGGGTGCTTCGACGCGCGCAGGATCGTCTCGTACTTGATCGGGACGCCCGTGCGGCCGGGGATGTCGTAGAGGATGACCGGCAGGTCGGTGGCGTCGGCAACCATGCGGAAGTGCGTGAGGATGCCGGCCTGCGTGGGCTTGTTGTAGTACGGGGTGACGATCATGATGCCGTCGGCGCCGGCCTGCTCGCTGTGCTTGTAGAGCTCGATCGCGTGGGCGGTCTCGTTGGAGCCGCCGCCCGTGATGATCTTCGCCCGGCCGCCGGCGACCTCTTTGCCGACCTCGACCAGCCGGATCTTCTCGGGGTCGGTGAGCGTGGAGGTCTCGCCGGTGGTGCCCGTGACGACGATGCCGTCGGCACCGTCGTTGATCACGTCGTCGATGTGCTTCTCGACCCCGGGCCAATCGACCTCGCCGTCAGCCGTGAACGGCGTGACGAGCGCGACGAGCACTTGTCCGAAGGGATTTTCCTGAGTCACGTGCTCAAGGCTATCGTCCCGCCCGCCCGCATCGCTCCCACTGACGCCGCGCGGACTCAGCGTCGACCACGGCCCGATTCCCCCTCGATGGATGCCGCGGCCAGTGAATTCTCACGCCCGCCCATCCGCAATCCGGCGCCCGCGCCATGGCATTCGCGGGCATCTCGACGTGCAGAACGCCATCGTCCGCAATGGGCTCACCGTGGAAGCGAAGGGCGCTTGCACAAGCGAGGCGCCCGCCAACCTGGCATGCCCGCAGGGCGTCCAGAGGCGTGTCAGGCAGCGCGTACCAGGCTTGGCGCACTCGAAGCAGTCCTCCGTGCGCGACGAGGATGCGGACGGTTTCGTCGTCGAGACCCATTCGCCGCAGGTCGGATCTTCTCGCAATGCCGCCGAGGGCGGCCGTCTCCCGTTCGTATCGCATACCCGAGCTTGACCGCCCGTTTCCGGCAGGTCGCGCTTGCGAACGATCCTGTGCAGATCCAGTTTCGTGCGTCACCTGTGGAGGAGCCCGGCCACGGGATCGAGCATGTCTCGCCGGAATCAAGAAGTCGCCGGGCTCCTGAACATGACGACAATCGGGGCTCATGCCTCGGCGTCCCCGCACCTCCTGAAAACAAGGACGCTCGCAGGCTGCGACGGCTCTGCCGCCTCCTGAAAACGAGGACGCTCGCAGGCTGCGACGGCTCTGCCGCCTCCTGAAGACAAGGACACCCCGTTCGACGTGTCCTTGCATTGAGAGACGCGCAGCCCCGACGCAGTACCCGTCGTTGTTTCCCCCGATGCTGTGAATGTCCTTGTTTTCAGGAGTCGCACGGCCTGAATGTCGCCCCGTCGCGCTCGTCGCTGCATTCAGGGATCACACGGCCTCGAACGGCGGGTGTCGCATGGTCCCCACGAGAGGCTCGCGGCGCTTGCTCGAGCACCGTGACCGTCGCGGACGGGTCACCGATGGGCGTCAGGCGCGGTCGTAGCGGAGCCAGCGGTAGCGGATGCCGGAACGCGACACGTACTCGCCCTCGATGGGGTCGGCGGAAGTGAGCCGGAACGCGGCGGGGATCATTGGAGCGTGCACGTCGTCGTCGGCGGGCACGAACGGGTCGCCGTCGGCGTGACGGAGCTCGGTGACCTCGAGTCGGTGTGCCCGGTCGATGACCGCCTGGTACATCTCGGCCCCGCCGGTGACCCAGACCCACTCGTCGTGACGCTCGGCCGCGAGCTCGAGGGCCGCCTCAATCGAGCCGGTCACCTCGGCGCCCTCGGCCGGCCAATCGGACCGCCGCGTCACCACGATGTTGCGTCGGCCGGGCAGCGGCCGGAATCGATGCGGCAGCGACTCCCACGTCTTGCGACCCATGATGACGGGAGCACCGATGGTGACCTGCTTGAAGTGCGCTAGATCTTCGGGTACGTGCCACGGCATCCCGCCGTCGCGACCGATGACGCCGCCCTCGGCTTCGGCCCAGATCAACCCGATGCGGGGCGATGGGCGTCTGGCGCCGTCGGCACCGCTCATACGGCGACCGCAGCGCGGATCGCCGGGTGGTGCTGGTATCCCTCGACGACGAAGTCGTCGTACTCGTAGTCGAAGATCGAGTCGGGCGTGCGCGCGAAGCGGAGTGTCGGGGCGGGGAACGGTGCGCGAGTGAGCTGCTCGGTCACCTGCTCGACATGGTTGTCGTAGATGTGGCAGTCGCCGCCCGTCCACACGAAGTCGCCGACCTCGAGGCCCGTCTGGGCCGCGATCATGTGGGTGAGCAGCGCATAGGACGCGATGTTGAAGGGCACGCCGAGGAAGAGGTCTGCGCTGCGCTGGTAGAGCTGGCACGAGAGCTTTCCGTCGGCAACGTAGAACTGGAACAGCGCGTGGCACGGCGCGAGCGCCATATCGGGGATGTCGGCGGGGTTCCAAGCGGAGACGATGAGACGGCGCGAATCGGGGTTCGTGCGGATCTGGTCGATGACCTGCGAGATCTGGTCGATGGTCTCGCCCGAGGGCGTCGGCCAGGAGCGCCACTGCACGCCGTAGACGGGACCGAGCTCGCCCGCGGCATCCGCCCATTCGTCCCAGATGGTGACGCCGTGATCGCGGAGCCAGCCGACGTTCGACTCGCCGCGCAGGAACCAGAGGAGCTCGTAGGCGATCGACTTGAAGTGCACCCGCTTCGTGGTGACGAGCGGGAACCCCTGCGAGAGGTCGAAGCGGAGCTGGCGCCCGAACACGCTGCTGGTGCCCGTGCCCGTGCGATCGGTCTTGTGCGTGCCGTGCTCGAGCACGTCGCGCAGCAGGTCTTCGTATGGGGTGGGAGTCGTCTCGGCCATCGTCTCGATGCTATCCCCGGCCGGCGACAGTGGGCGGATGCCGCGGGCGTGCCGCGCACCGGGCGCGCCGTGCGCACCGCTCGTGTCATCCTCTGTCACACGCCCCCGGGCACGTGCCGCCCGACGTAGCATCGCGACATGGACTGGCTTGCGGCGCTCATCACGGGCCTCGCCCTGCCCGCGGCCGCCACGGCGCTGGGATTCGCCTGGAAGGCGCGCACCGGGCGGTTGCACGCGGCTCGCGCTGCGGGTGCCGCCGGCGCCGCGAGCGTACGCGACGAGACCATCGAGGCGCTCGAACTCGAGCGCGCAGCCCTCGGCTCCGCTGCCACGCTCGTGCAGTTCTCGACCGAGTACTGCAGCCGCTGCCCGTCGACCGCGCGGCAGCTCACGGGGCTCGCCGCCGAGTACAGTGGCGTGCGCCACGTCGAGGTCGACCTCACCCACCGCGGCCACCTCGCCGAGCGATTCAACGTGCTGCAGACACCGACCACCCTCATCCTCGACGCCGACGGCGTGCCGACCGCACGCATCGGCGGCGTACCGCGTCTCGACGCGGTGCGCGACCACCTCGACGCACTCACCGGGAGAA
The DNA here is from genome assembly GCF_004134825.1 of Agromyces albus. Classification (GTDB taxonomy): domain Bacteria; phylum Actinomycetota; class Actinomycetes; order Actinomycetales; family Microbacteriaceae; genus Agromyces; species Agromyces albus. The sequence continues at coordinate 19,828 of NZ_SDPN01000046.1, read as the reverse complement.
CCCGTGTCACATCCTGAACCCACCGGCATCGACCCGCGCGGCCCGCGCTTCACCGCCGCCATCACGGCGACGCTCCTGCTCATCACGGCCGTGCTCGGCTTCGGCGGTGCGACCCTCGCGGCGTGGATCCTGCTCGCGGCGATCACGCTCGTGTTCGCGTGGAGCGCCGTCGCAGGGGTCCGGCGAAACCCGTTCTCGATCGTGTTCCGGCGATTCGTGCGCCCGCGACTCGCGCCGCCCGCCGAGCTCGAAGACCCCCGCCCGCCGACCTTCGCGCAGGGCGTGGGCTTCGTGGTGACGGTCGCGGGCGTCGTGCTGGGCCTCTTCGGCGCCGCCTACGCCGTGCCGATCGCCGCCTCCCTCGCGTTCGTCGCCGCCTTCCTCAACGCCGTGTTCGGGTACTGCCTCGGATGCCAGATCTACCTGCTGCTCGTACGCGCCCGCGTCATCCCTCGCACCTGACATCCGCTGCATGCGCCCGGCTAGGCTGGAGCCCCGGATCGAGCAGGAGGACCCACATGGCTGTCACGAGTGAATCGACCACCGTCTGGACGGGAACACTGAACGAGGGTTCAGGCACCGTCTCCCTCGACTCGTCGAAGACGGGCGAGTTCGCCGTCAACTGGAAGGCGAGATCCGAGGGGGTCTCGAACACGACGAACCCTGAAGAGCTCCTCGGCGCCGCCCACTCGGCGTGCTTCTCGATGGCGCTCTCGGGCGCGCTCACTCGCGCCGGACATCCGCCCGAGAGCATCCAGACGACGGCGGCCGTGACCTTCGAGGCCGGCCGTGGCGTGCTCGGCAGCCACTTGCTCGTGAGCGCCCGGGTGCCCGGCCTCACCGAGGAGGAGTTCGAGGCCTTCGCCGAGGACGCGAAGCAGAACTGCCCCATCTCGCAAGCACTCACGGGCATCCCGATCACGATCGAAGCCGAACTCGCCTGATCGATGCGGGTACTCGTGGCCGGCGCCTCCGGCTTCATCGGAACCCCGCTCGTCGAACGACTGGGCGCCGATGGCCACGACGTCGTGCGACTCGTGCGACGCCGGGCGCACGGCGCGGATGAAGTGGCGTGGTCGCCGGCCGCGGGCATCATCGACTTCACCGTCATGGACCGCGTCGACGCGGTCGTGAATCTCTCGGGCGCCTCACTCTCCCGATTGCCATGGACGAAGGCGTACCGTGGCGAGCTCCTCGAGTCCCGCATCACCGCCACGCGCACCCTCACCGACGCGATGCGCAAGGCACGCCGGCCGCCCGCCGTGTTCCTCAGCGCGTCGGCGGCGGGCTACTACGGCGACCGGCCCGGCGAGCTGCTGACCGAGTCCTCGGGTGCGGGCACCGGGTTCCTCGCCGAACTCGCCGGCCGCTGGGAGGCGACCGCCGCACTGGCTCCCGAAGAGACCCGCACGGTGATGTTCCGCAGCGGCATCGTGGTCGGCCGCGGCGGCGCGATGCAGCCGATCGGCACGCTCACGCGACTCGGGGTGTCGGGCCGGCTCGGCACGGGCGGCCAGCACTGGCCGTGGATCGCGCTCGACGACGAGGTCGGCGCGCTCCTCCACTTGCTCGACTCGCAGCTCGCCGGACCCGTGAACCTCGTCGGCCCCACGCCCGCCACCGCCGACCGCGTGATGACGGCCATGGCCGAACGCATGCACCGCCCCTACTCGTTCGTCGTGCCCGAGCGCGTGCTCGAGCTCGCGCTCGGCGTCGCCGCCGACGAGCTGCTGCTGGCGAGCCAGAAGATGAGCGCACAGCGCCTCATCGACGATGGCTACCCCTTCCGGCACCTGACCGTCGAGTCGGCGATCGACGCGATGCTCAGCGCTCCGCGCGCTCGAGCTCGATAGCACGCCGCACGGCCTGGCGCGCACGGCGGCGATCGCCGGCCGCATCGTATGCAAGGCCGAGTCGGAGCCAGGCGTGCCACGAGCCGGGCTCGAGGTCGACGGCCTCGCGGAACCGAGGGAACGCGGCATCCGCCGACGCCCGGTCGGGTCGCCCGCTCGGCAGGGCCGCGATGCCGAGATCGAGGCCGCCCTCGGCCTCGAGCCGCTGCACGAGCGCTTGGGAGCGGATGCCGAACGCCAGCTCACGCCACAACGCCCATGCGCCGATGAAGGGCAGCACCGCGAGCGCGACGCCCATCGCGACCGCGACGGGCTCGCCGGTGCCGATGAACTGCACCGCCCGCCAGCCCACGAGGGCGACGTAGAGGGCGAGCAGCACGGCCATGATGACCGCGCCGGTCTTCGCGGTCATCGAGGAGCGCCGGGCAGGCCGAGCTCGAGCAGCGCGTCGAGGCCGACGGTGACTCCGGTCGCCTCGGGGGCGCGGCGCAGCGCGAGCAGGATGCCCGCTTCGTACGAGCTCGGTGAAAGCGTGGAGTGCGTGATCGTGAGGGTCTCGCCCTGGCCGCCGAGCACGACCCGCTGCTCGGCGAGCAGTCCCGACATCCGGAGGCTGTGCACTGGCACCCCGGAGACGAGCTGGCCTCGAGCACGCTGGTCGGCGTGCGGTGCCGCGACGGGCCCGTTGAGCCGGCGAGCCTCGCCGATGAGTTCGGCGGTGCGCACGGCGGTGCCCGAGGGCGAGTCGACCTTGCCGGCGTGGTGCGCCTCGACGATCTCGATCGAGTCGAAGTACTCCGCAGCCAGGGCCGCGAAGGCGGTGCCGAGCACGCTGCCGATCGAGAAGTTCGGCACGAACAGCACCGCGCCGGCCTCGGCGTGGCCGCGCACCAGCGCCGCGATGTCGGCGATGCGGTCGTTCGACCAGCCGGACGTGCCGACGACGATCGAGATGCCGGCACCCGTGGCGAACTCGACGATCTCAGCGCTCGCACCGGGATGTGTGACATCGAGTGCGACATCGGCGCCGAGCATCTCGTCGAGGCTCGATCGCGAGTTGAGGGCGGCGTGCAACTCGAGGTCGTCGGCCTCCTCGATCAGCCGGATCGCCAAACGTCCCATGTTGCCCGTGGCACCGGCCACGGCGACCCGTATCCTCACGTGGTTCACCCTAGCAAGGCGCGGTTCGAGCGGCCGAATAGGCTGATCGCATGCTGCGATTCCGTGAGGCCGACGTGACCGACGCCGACGCGCACGCACTGCTCGAGGCGTATTTCGCCGAGCGCGCGGCGGGCTTCCCGCCCGAGCAGGGCGAGTACCGCCCGACGTGGCCCGACGCGGCGCAGTTCACCCCGCCGGCGGGCGTGTTCCTCGTCGCGATCGACGAGGATGGCGAGGCCGTCGGCTGCGGCGGCGTTCGGCGAATCCAGCGATCGCCGATCGACGAGGTGCGCTTCGAGGTGAAGCACGTCTGGCTCGCGCCGGCCGGGCGCGGCCGCGGCGAGGGCCGCCGCCTGCTCGACGAGCTCGAGCGACGCGCCGGCGAGCTCGGTGCCGAGGAGATCGTGCTCGACACGAACGCGAACCTCGAGGCGGCGGGCGGCCTCTACCGCTCGAGCGGCTACACCGAGATCGAGCCCTACAACGCGAATCCGAACGCGACGCACTGGTTCGGCAAACGGCTCCCCCGCTGATCCGGCCGGGGACGGCCGGGCGCGGTGTGCCCTCAGAGGGAGTACGGCTCGGGCAATCCGGTGCGCAGCTCGGGTGGCAGGTGCGCGAGGTCGTTGTGCGTGACGAGGCTCCACGGCCGGCCCGACTTCTGCGTGAGCACTGTGAGACCGCAATTGGCCTGGTTGATCGAGACCCAGCGCCACGCGGGCGCACCGAGCACCTCGCGCACGAACCACGCGATCACGAAGTTGTGGGTGATGAGCAGGTCGTGCCGATCCTCGCGGTGCGAACGGAGGAACTCGACGACGGCGTCGGCCATCTGGGCGCTGCCTGCCTCGATCTCGGCCTCGGTCACCGACCCGAAGAAGGGGTCGTAGACCTTCGGAGTCTCGGGAGCGGGACCCGATGGGACGCAATCGAACAGCAGCGCCGACGGCTCGGGATTCAGTGCCGGCATCTTCGCCGCGATGATCTTCGCCGTCTCCGCGGCCCGCTGCAGCGGAGAGTGCCACGCATTGTCGAACGGGATGCCGCCGAGGCGCTCCGCGAGGAGCTCGGCCTGGCGCCGGCCGCGCGGCGAGAGGGGTCCGTCGGGCATGCCGTGCTCAGCGTCGAGCTGTTCGCCATGGCGGACCAGGTAGAGATGGTGGGGCACTGGTATCGGTTCCTGTACTGCTCGTGGGTGTCGGGTCAGGCGACGTCGGTGCTCGGCGCGGCCGCTTCGACCGCACCACGGAAGGCCGACTCCTCGGTGGCGCCGACGGCGACGAGCGAGAACGGCCGGGCGGCGAGCTCGGCGGCGAGTGCCTGCACGTCGTCGGCGGTGACGAGTGCGATGCGCCGCAGGGCTTCGTCGAGGTCGGCGAACTCGCCGAGCGTGAGCTCGGAGCGACCGAGCCGGGACATCCGCGTGTCGGAGTCTTCGAGGGCGAGCGCCGACGCGCCCGCCAGCTGGCCGGAGGCGCGGCGCAGCTCGTCGGCGGTCACGCCGTGCTCGGCGAGCCGATCGAGCTCGGTGCGCATGAGCGCCGCGACGGTGCTCGCCTTCGACGGTGAGCACCCCGCGTACATGCCGAACAGCCCGGCGTCGGAGTAGCCGGGGGCGAACGAGTAGACCGAGTAGGCGAGGCCGCGGCGCTCGCGCACCTGCTGGAAGAGTCGCGACGACATGCCCGAGCCGAAGATCGCGTTCAGGACGCTCATGGTCGGTCGTCGTTCGTCGGTAGCGACGAGCCCGGGCACGCCGAGCAGGAGGTTGATCTGCTCGGTCGGCCGTTGGACGACGGTGAGCGGCCGAGCGACCTCGAGCACGGCCGGCCCCACGGGCCGCCGCTCGACCGGCGCGGCCTCGACGCTGAGGTCCCAGCCGGCACCGGTGAGCGCACGTTCGAGCTCGGCGACGAGCACCTCGTGGTCGACCGCGCCCGCGACCGTGACGACGAGGTCGCTCGGCCGGTAGTTGGCCCGGTAGTGCTCCCACACGGCGTCGCGCACGGCGGCACGGATCGTGTCGGGGTTGCCGCCGATCGGGCGGCCGAGCGGATGCGCGCCGAGCACGGCCTCGAAGAAGCGCTCGTTCGCGACATCCGCCGGATCGTCGCCCGCCATCGAGAGCTCTTCGAGGATGACGCCGCGCTCGTTCTCGAACTCCTCAGCGTCGAGACGCGACGAGGTGAACATGTCGGCGAGCACGGCGACGGCCATCGGCAGGTCGCGATCCTGCACCTTCGCGTAGTAGCACGTGTACTCCTTGGCGGTGAGCGCGTTGTGCTCGCCCCCGACCGCGTCGAAGGAGATCGCGATGTCGAGCGCCGTGCGCGTCGTCGTGCCCTTGAAGAGCAAGTGCTCGAGGAAGTGGGTCGAGCCGTAGGTTGCCGGATGCCCCGACGCCGACGGCTGCTCGTCACGCGAGCCGACCGCGACCCAGAAGCCGATCGTGACGCTGCGGCTGCCGGGCACCTGTTCGCTCAGCACGCGAACCCCCGACGGAAGCACGCTGCGACGCACCCGCGCATCGCCGGCCGCGTCGAACGAGAGTTCGGCCAAGCCGAGAGGGAGGTCGACGGCGCCGTTCACCCGTCCACCCTATGCCACCCGCGACGGGACCGCTCGGTCGACTCGGCCCGCCGCCGTGGCGGGCGACGCCTCAGGCGGAGACGCGATCGAGTTCCACGAGCTCCGAGCGGTGCAGTTCGACGGATGCCGCGGCGATGAGTGCGTCGACCTGCTCGGGCTTGCTCGCACTCGCCACCGGCGCGACCACGGTCGGCTTCGCGAGGAGCCACGCGATCGCGATCGTCGCGGGCTGGACACCGCGGGCGAAGGCGATCTCGTCGAGGGCGGCGAGCACGCGGTGCCCGCGGCGCCCGAGGTGGTGGGCCTGGCGCGCGCCGCGCGCGTCATGGCGTACGTCGGAACGGCGTCGCACGGCACCCCCGAGGAATCCGTTCGCCAGGGCGAAGTACGGCAGCACGGCGAGCCCCTGAGCGTGGGCGACGAGTTCGGGCGCTCCCTCGAACGGCCTGCGTTCCAGGAGGTTGTACCCGGTCGTGAGCGCCTGGAAGCGAGGAAGTCCGTTCGCGGCGAGCACGCGAGCCTCGATGAGCCGCTCGGGCGCGAAGTCGGACGCCCCGATCGCCCCGACCTTGCCTGCGGCGATGAGCGCGTCGACGGAACCGAGGCTCTCCTCGAGGGGAACGGCCGGGTCGTCGCCGTGGAAGAACAGCAGGTCGATGCGGTCGGTGCCGAGTCGCGTGAGCGAGTCGTCGACCGCCGCGGTGATCTCATCGGGCGCGAGACCGCGGTGATCGTGGTGTCTCCCGATCTTCGTCATGATGCGCATGCGGTCACGGGTGCCGCGCGAGGCCATCCACTTGCCGATGATGGACTCGCTGCGGCCTGCGGCATAGCTGTCGGCGGTGTCGATCAGGCTTCCGCCGACGCCGGCGAACCGATCGAGCACGTCGAATGAATCGTCGACGCCGAGCGTCCATCCGAAGGTGCTCCCGCCGAGCGCGAGCGGATGCACCGTGATGCCGGTCTCGCCGATCGTCCGCTTCTGCGGCACCGTGATCGGTCCCGAGAGCGGGTTCGTGGCGACGGATTCGGAGTGGAAGCCGGCGCCCCGATCGGCGCCCGTCGTCGGGATCGGCCCGGTGTCCGTCGCGATCGCCCGGGTGCCGAGCATGATGTCGGCGACCGCTGCCCCCGCAGCGTTCGCCGAATGTGCGCGATTCGTGTGCCGTCGTGCCACGCGCTCCTCCTCCCCAGGATTGGTCCGAGGATATGTGCTCGGGGTATCCGATCCGCGCAAGGACGGGCGACCGTTACCGAATCGTTCATTGCAGGGCGGTGCTGCGACACCCCGCGCGAACAGTGGTCTTGCTCGCGGACTGAACGTGCGTTTAGAATGGTGAACATGCGTTCAGCTCGTCCTGAGGATGCGACCGCGGCGGCGAGGATCCGCGACGCGGCAATCGCCCGTTTCGGTGCGCATGGCTACGAGCGGACCACCGTGCGCGAGATCGCCCGGGACGCCGGCGTGAGCGCCGCCCTCGTCATCCATCACTACGGCTCGAAAGACGGCCTGCGCGAGGCCTGTGACGAGTGGCTCGTCGCCGAACTCATCGAGGAGAAGGCGATGACCGCGGGGCCTGCGATCGCCGAGACGATGCAGCGCTGGCTCGACGACACCGAGCAGTTCCAGCACTTCATCGACTACTTCGCGACGATGCTCGCCGCCGGCGGCGAGGGCGGAAATCGCCTGTTCGACCGCTTGCTCCGCGAGACGGCGACGATGCTCGAGCATGGCGTCGAGGCCGGGGCGATGCATCCGAGCAGCGACCCCGAGATTCGCGCTCTCATGATCACCATCAACGGTCTCGCACCCCTGCTGCTCCGAGAGCAGCTGACGCGGGTGCTCGGCACCCCGTTCGGTAGCGCGGCTGCGGCTCGGCGCATGACACTGCCGACGCTCGAGCTCTACACCGACGGCCTCTACACCGACTCGAAGGTGCTCGACGCGGCTCGCGCAGCCCTCGAGGGAACCATCGACACGGGCAAGACAGTGCGTTCCGACAAGGGCGCCGGCAACCCGAACCAGGACCCCGATCCCCCACATCCGTCGAGCGACATCTCACCCTGACGGGCCGCGCTGCGGCTCGTCGACGACTCGACCCGGGAAGGACCGGAATGACCGCAACAGCACCCGCCGCCGTCACCACGCGCGGCCTCACCAAGCGATACGGATCGCACACCGCGCTCCACGGCATCGACCTCGACATCGCACGCGGCAGCGTGTTCGGCGTGATCGGGCCGAACGGCGCCGGCAAGACCACCACCATGCGACTGCTCCTCGACATCATCCGCCCGTCGGGAGGAGAGGTCCGCGTGCTCGGCGAAGACCCGCGCACCGGCGGAGCAGCGCTCCGCCGGCGCATCGGGTATCTTCCCGGTGAACTGCATCTCGCGAGCCGGGTTCGCGGCCGCGAGCTGCTCGCGCACTACGCCGAGATCTCGGGTCGCGTGCGCCCCGGCGTCGTCGATGCGCTCGCGGGCCGGCTCGGCCTCGACCTCGGCCGCCCGGTGCGCAGCCTCTCCAAGGGCAACAAGCAGAAGCTCGGGCTCATCCAGGCGTTCATGCACGAGCCCGAGCTGCTCGTGCTCGACGAGCCGACGAGCGGGCTGGATCCGCTCGTGCAGCAGGAGTTCCTCGCGATGCTCCGCGAGGCGAAGGAGCATGGACAGACGGTGTTCCTGAGCTCCCACGTGTTGAGCGAGGTGCAACAGGCGGCCGACGAGGTCGCGATCCTCCGCGCGGGCCACATCGTCGAGCTCGCCACCGTCGCGCGCCTCCGCGAGACCGCCGTGCGTCGCGTGCGCGTCGTGGTCGGCGAGCCGGATGCCGCCGCACTGCGCGCCACCCTCGATCGCCTCCCCGGGGTCACCGGGGTGCGCGACGTCGCCGACCGCGTCGGCGCCGCCGCCTTCGAGGCGCAGCTCGACGCCCACGTCGACACCTTCGTCAAGGCCATCGGCCTGCACGAGGTCATCGACCTGACCATCCAGGAGCCCGATCTCGAGCAATCGGTGCTCGGGTTCTACAACGAGGCGGAGGTCGTGCGATGAACCGGGTGCTTCCGCTCTTCCGTCGAAGCCTCGCCGACTCGTGGCGCGGGCTCATCGGCTGGACCGCCGGCGTCATCGGCACACTGCTGCTCTACTTGCCCCTCTATCCGTCTCTGGGCGGCAACGGTCAGCTTCAGGGCATGATCGAATCGATGCCGCCCGAGCTGGTGAAGACGCTCGGCTACGACACGATCGGCTCGGGCGCGGGCTACACGCAATCGACGTTCTTCGCGCTCATCGGATTCGTGCTGCTCACGATCGCCGCCGTCGCGTGGGGTACCGGGGCCATCGCGAACGACGAGGAGAACGGCCAGCTCGAGCTCACGATCGCCCACAGCGTCACGCGAGGGCAGCTCCTCGCCGAGCGCACCGCTGCGGTGTTGCTGAAGCTCTGCTGGCTCGGGGTCGTGGCCGTCGCCATGGTGCTCGCGCTCAACGACTCCGCAGAGCTCGGCATCGAGACCGGCGCCCTCCTCGCGACCGCGACGGCGCTCGTGGGCGTCACCTTCCTCTCGGCTGCACTGGCCATCATGGTCGGCGCCCTCTCCGGGCGTCGCAGCTGGTCGCTCGGCGCCGGTGCCGGGGTCGCGGTGCTCGGCTACGTGCTGAACGCGATCGGCAACCAGAGCGAAGAACTCGACTGGGTGCACGCGTGGTCGCCCTACTCCTGGGCGTTCGGCACCGATCCGCTGTTGAACGGATGGGACGCCCGGATCTGGCTGCCCTTCGCGGTCGCGGTGGTCGGCCTCGTCGCGGGATGGCTGGTGTTCCGGCGGCGCGACCTCGCGATCTGACCGGACTGAGGGGCGGATGTCGCGGCGCTTCAGCCCGCGGCATCCGCCCCCTCGAACGTCGATCAGCTGCCGGCGCGCCGCACGAGCGCCTCGGCCTGCCTCAGGACGGGCGCATCGACCATTCCGCCCCGGAACGCGAACACGCCGGGCTCCCCGGCCGCCGCGGCGATGACGGCGCGCGCCCATTCGAGGCTCTCGGCATCGGGACGGTAGGCGGCGCGCACGATGTGCACCTGCCCTGGGTGCACGCACGCGGTCGCGGCGAATCCGAGCGCTGCGGCGTCTTCGGCTTCGGCGCGGAGCCCCGGCGAGTCGTCGAGCTCGAGGTGCACGGCGTCGATCGCGGCGATCCCGTGCGCCCCTGCCGCGAGCAGCACCTGGGACCTGGCGTGCGTCGCGACGTCGCGATAGCGACCGTCGGCATGGCGGCTCGAGGAGCCGCCGAGGGAGGCGACGAGGTCTTCGGCCCCCCACATGAGCGCCGAGACATTGGGTATCGCCGCGACCTCCGCCGATGTGAGCACGCCACGAGCCGTCTCGCAGAGCGCGATGACCTCGACCTCGACGAGGTCGACGAGATCGGCGGTGCCCTCGCACTTGGCGAGCATGACCGTCGTGTACGGGGTCTCGGCGAGCGCGGCGAGGTCGGCCGCGAAGTGCGGGCTCGACGCGGCGTTCACGCGCACGATGACGCGCTCGGGATCGAGCGGCGTGCCCACGATCGCCGCACGGGCGGCGGCCTTCGCGTCGTCGGCGACGGCGTCCTCGAGGTCGAGGATCACGGCGTCGGCGCGATCGAGGGCCTTCGCGTAGCGGTCGGGGCGATCGGCCGGGCAGAAGAGCAGCGCGGGGCCGAAGCGGAACGGCGGATGCGTCATCCGCTCGCCTCCTCTCCCTCGTTCGGGGTCACGGCTCGCGACACCGAAGGCTGGCGCTCCCCTGCCTCGCGGAACCAGACGAGCACCGATCGGGTCGCCCTCGCGACCTCGACTCCGTGCTGGTTGCGACCGAGGTGCAGGAGGGTGACGACGCCCTGGCCCGGTCGCGAGGCCGAAGGGCGCTTGTCGACGACGAGACTCTCGCTGTAGAGGGTGTCGCCATGGAAGAGCGGTGCAGGGAAGGCGACCTCGGTGAAGCCGAGATTCGCCACGATCGTGCCTTGCGTGAGCTGGGCGACGGATGCCCCGACGATCGTCGCGAGCGTGAACATCGAGTTCACGAGCCGCTGCCCGAACGGCTGCGTCTCGGACCACGCCGCGTCGAGGTGCAGGGCCTGCGTGTTCATCGTGAGCGTCGTGAAGAGCACGTTGTCGGCTTCGGTGACCGTGCGGCCGGGCCGGTGCAGGTAGCGGGTCCCCGGTTCGAACTCCTCGAACCAGAGGCCGCGCTGCAGCACCTCGCGGTGCACCTCGGGCACCGCATCGGTGTCGTCGCTGGCGTGCATGTCGCTCCTTCGCGTGCTGGCCGTTCGCGGCATCCGCTCGGCGCCCGTCAGGCGGTGAGGCCGAGTTCCCTGGTGATGATCATGAGCTGCACTTCGGTCGTGCCCTCGCCGATCTCGAGGATCTTCGAGTCGCGGTAGTGCCGGGCGACGGGGTTCTCGTTCATGAACCCGTAGCCGCCGAAGATCTGCGTGGCATCGCGCGCGTTGTCCATCGCCGCCTCTCCAGAGACCATCTTGGCAATGGACGCCTCGAGTTTGAAGGGCTTGCCGGCCACGAGCTTGCGCGCCGCGTCGTGCCACGCGAGCCGTGCCTGGTGCACGCGCGCCTGCATCTTCGCGATCTTGAACGCGATGTGCTGGTTCGAGCCGATCGGCGTGCCGAACACCACGCGTGTCTTCGCATAGCGCAGCGCCTCTTCGAGGCACCCCTGCGCGGCGCCGGTCGCGAGTGCCGCGAAGGCGACGCGGCCCTCGTCGAGGGTCTGCAGGAAGTTCGCGTAGCCGCGACCGCGAGCGCCGAGGAGGTTCGACTCCGGCACCCGCACGTCGGTGAGGGTGAGCGGATGCGTGTCGGAGGTGTGCCAGCCCACCTTGTCGTAACTCTCCCCGACGGTGAAGCCCGGTGTGCCGTTCGGCACGATGATGCACGACAGCTCCTTCTTCACGCTGCCGTCGGGTGCCGTCTTCTCACCCGTGACGGCGGTGATGGTGACGAACTTCGTGATGGGGGTGCCCGAGTTCGTGATGAACTGCTTCGAGCCGTTGACGACCCACTCGTCGCCGTCGAGCACGGCCGTCGTCTGAGTGGCTCCGGCATCCGAGCCCGCCTTCGCCTCGGTGAGGCCGAAGCCCGCGAGCGCACGGCCGGCGACGAGGTCGGGCAGCAGCTCGGCGCGCTGCTCGTCGGTGCCGTTGCGGTAGATCGGCATCATGCCGAGGCCGACGCCCGCCTCGAGGGTCACGCCGATCGACTGGTCGACGCGGCCGAGCGCCTCGACGGCGAGGCAGAGCTGGAAGTAGTCCTTGCCGCCACCGCCGAACTCCTCGGGGAACGGCAGGCCGAAGAGGCCCATCTCGCCCATCTGGGCGATGATCTCCATCGGGAGACGCCGCTTCGTGTCGTACTCGTAGGCGGCGGGGGCGACGACGGTGTCGGCGAAGTCGGCGACGCGATCGGAGAGCTCCTGCTCCTCGGGGCTCAGGTCGTACTGCATGCTGCTGCTCCTCATTCGTGGTGGGGGGTCTGTGGGTGCGGCTCGATGCGTGCCACGGCCTGGTCGCGCGCGACGAGATCGCCCATCGCGGCGGCGAGCCGCACGGTGCCGTCGAGGGTCGCGATGACGCGGTGCTCCATCTTCATGGCCTCGATCGCCACCACGGCGTCGCCCGCCTCGACGCTGTCGCCGTCTTCGACGAACACGGCCGTCACGGTGCCGGGCATCGGCG
>NZ_SDPN01000046.1:0-7458 GCF_004134825.1 Agromyces albus | reverse complement strand
CTCGGGGTCGGCGGCGAGCGCGCCGCGCTCGACGCCCGCGCGCCGCAGTTCAGCGTGGGCGCGCCGGTCGACTCGCAGGAACGCTGCCGTCTCACCGGCACGGTGCACCCACACCGCTCCGTCGGTATCCTCGGCCACGATCGCCCGCTGGTCGCCCTGCTCGTCGGTGGGCGCGGCGTCGACGGGCCGGGGCTCGCGTGGGTGGTCGCGGGGGGCGAGCAGCACCATCGGCGCGCGGCCGACGCCCGGGCGCCATCCGGTGGCCGAACGCCAGGCGGTGGGGCCGTGGCTGGCTGCCTCGGTGCGCTCGAGTTCGTCGCGTCGTGCGATCCACCTCGCGGCGGGCTCGAGGAGTGCGGGCGACGGGTCGGACACGCTCGCCTCGGGCATCCGGTCGATGAGCCCCGTGTCGAGGTGGCCCACTCGCACAGCAGGCTCGGCGAGCAGCCGCCGGAGGAAGCCGATGTTGGTGTCGACACCGAGCACGACGATATCGGCGAGCGCGTGGTCGAGCCGCTCGATCGCCTCGGCGCGGTCGGCGCCGTGCGCGATGACCTTGGCGAGCATCGGGTCGTAGTGGGCGGTGACCTCCTGGCCGGCTCGCACCCCCGCATCGACGCGGATGCCGTCGCCCTCGGGCTCGCGCCAGACGAGCACCTCGCCCGTCGACGGGAGGAAGCCTCGGTGCGGCGACTCCGCGTAGAGCCTCGCCTCGATCGCGTGGCCGGTGAGGCGCACCTCGTGTTGCGCGAGCGCCAGTGGCTCCCCTGCGGCGATCCGCAGCTGCTGCTCGACGAGGTCGACGCCGGTGACGAGCTCGGTCACGGGGTGCTCGACCTGGAGGCGCGTGTTCATCTCGATGAAGAAGAACTCGTCGGGGGCGGCATCCGACACCAGGAACTCGACGGTGCCGGCGCCGAGGTAGCCGACGCTCCGGGCCGCGTCGCACGCCGCAGCGCCGATGCGGCTGCGGGTCGTCTCGTCGAGCAACGCGGACGGTGCCTCCTCGATGACCTTCTGGTGGCGGCGCTGCAGTGAGCACTCGCGCTCTCCGAGGTGGATCACGGCGCCTGCGGAATCGGCGAGCACCTGCACCTCGATGTGCCGGGGGCGCTCGATGAGCCGCTCGAGCAGCAGCGTGTCGTCACCGAATGCCGCCGTCGCGATCCGCCGGGCAGCCGGGATCGCCGCGGCGAGCTCTGCCGTGTCTCTGGCCACCTGCATGCCCTTGCCGCCGCCGCCCGCCGACGGCTTCACGAGCAGCGGAAAGCCGACCGCCTCACCTGCAGTGAGCAGGGCCGCGTCGTCGAGGGCCGCATCGGCGACCCCCGGCACGATGGGGACGCCGGATGCCTCGACGTGCCGCTTCGCGCTGATCTTGTCGCCCATGATCTCGAGAGCCTCGTCGCCGGGACCCACGAAGACGATGCCGGCGTCGCGGCAGGCCCGGGCGAACCCCGCGTGCTCGGAGAGGAACCCATAGCCGGGATGCACGGCCTCTGCGCCGGTTGCGACTGCGGCTGCGATGATGCGCTCAGGGTCGAGATAGCTCTGCGCGGCCGGCGCCGGGCCGATGCGCACCGCTTCGTCGGCGAGGAGCACGTGCGGCGCATCGGCGTCGGCATCGGAGTAGACGGCGATCGCGCGGATGCCGAGGCGGCGCAACGTGCGGATGACGCGCACGGCGATCTCGCCGCGGTTCGCGACGAGCACTCGTTCGAACGGGCGCGACGCCTGGGCCATGCTGTGCATCCGCCTCTCTGCGGGATCGACGTGCGCACCATCAGTTAACGCACACTAACTGGAATCGATGTTAGTGCTCGCTAACTGGAATGACAAGGGCGCGCCCGCCGGGTGCGGAGTCCGACTCAGCCGCCGGCCGGGCTCGCCACCGCGTCCGCGATGCGCGCGACGCCGTACTCGAAGGCGTGCTCGACGTCGCCCCCGAGCCGGAAGGCGCCGGCAAGCTCCATGCTCACGAATCCGTTGAGCCAGGCCGTGAAGGTTCGCGCGGCATGGAGCGCGTCGCGCTCCCCCGCGAGCGCCGCGGCCACTCGCAGCACCGGTGCGCTCGAGGCAGCGAGCGACGCCTCGTCGAGGCGCACTTCGGCGCCGAAGATGAGGCGGAATCCCGCCGGCCGCTCGTGCGCGAAGTCGCGAGCGACGCCGGCGAGCTGCCGGAGTTCGGTTCGAGGATCGTCGGCCGCCTCGTTCACCGCCCCTTCGAGGCGCGTCGCGAGCTCGCGGAGCGTGGCATGGGCGATCAGGCCGATGAGCTCGTCACGGTTTCGCACCCGCTTGTAGAGCGATGGCGCGCGAACCCCCACTCGCGCCGCGACGGCCTGCATCGTGAGACGGTCGAGCCCGTCGGACTCGAGCAGGGCGCGCCCGGCGCTCACGATTCCGTCGAGCGAGGTGCGTTCCGGTGTCGGCATGGGTGCTCCGTTCCTCGATCCACTCTAGGCTATTGACCGTAGCCATGATAGCTATGTAGCATAGCCATCACTCCCCCGTCACTGAATCGAGAACCCACCTGATGAAGCTCGGCCCCTCCCTCCACCGCATCGGCAACGACATCGTCGCCGTCTACCTCGTGGACACCCCCGAAGGCGTCACCCTCATCGACGCCGGGATGGCCGGGCAGTGGAAGGAGCTGACCGCCGAACTCGCCGCGATGGGCCGCTCGCTCGACGACGTGCGCGGCGTCGTGCTCACCCACGGCGACAGCGACCACATCGGCTTCGCCGAACGCCTCCGCCGCGACCACGGCGTGCCGGTGCACGTACACGAGGCCGACGCCGCCCGTGCGCGCGGCGAGGTCTCGACGAAGCCCGGGTGGGGGCACGTGAAGCTCGGTGCCACGGCGCGATTCCTCTGGTACGCCATGACGAAGAACGGGTTGCGAACCACGCCGCTCGCCGAGGTCGTCGACGTCCACGACGGCGACGTGCTCGACCTGCCCGGTGCTCCGCGCGTGATCTCCATGCCCGGCCACTCCCCCGGCAGCATCGCGATCCACGTTCCCGTGGCCGACGCCGTCTTCGTCGGCGATGCGCTCACCACGCGTCACGTGCTGACGGGCGCCGACGGGCCGCAGCCTGCCCCGTTCACCGACGATCCCGATACCGCGATCGCCTCGCTTCGGCGCCTCGAGGGCCTCGATGTCACGTGGGTCCTGCCCGGCCACGGCACGCCGTGGAACGGCGGCGTCGAGGAAGCCGTACGCCTGGTCACGCGCGCCGCAGCGGCGTCGGGATCGTGAGCCGCATCACATCCTGAAGAGGCCGAACGCCGGCTCGGGCAGCGGCGTGCGGCTCGCGAGCTCGAGGGCGAGGGCGAGCACCGTGCGGGTGTCGGCGGGGTCGATGATGCCGTCGTCCCAGAGTCTCGCCGTCGAATGGTATGGACTGCCCTGCGTCTCGTACTGCTCGCGGATCGGCGCCATGAACTCCTCGGCCGTGGCATCCGTCCACTCCTCGCCGCGCACCGCGAGCTGGTCGCGCTTCACGGTCGAGAGCACGGATGCGGCCTGCTCGCCGCCCATCACCGAGATGCGCGCGTTCGGCCACATCCACAGGAACCTCGGCGAGTAGGCCCGGCCGCACATCGAGTAGTTGCCGGCTCCGAACGAGCCGCCGATCACGACGGTGAGCTTGGGAACCCTCGTCGTCGCGACCGCGGTGACCATCTTCGCCCCGTGCTTCGCGATGCCGCCCGCCTCGGCATCGCGGCCGACCATGAAGCCCGAGATGTTCTGCAGGAAGAGCAACGGGATGCCGCGCTGGTCGCAGAGCTCGATGAAGTGCGCGCCCTTCATGGCCGACTCGCTGAAGAGCACGCCGTTGTTCGCGACGATGCCGACGGGGTGGCCGTCGAGGTGCGCGAACCCGGTCACGAGCGTGTCGCCGTATTCGGGCTTGAACTCGGTGAACTCGCTCGCATCGACGAGCCTCGCGATGACCTCTCGAACGTCGTACGGCTGCTGCACGTCGACCGGGACCGCTGCCGTGAGCCCCGCCGGGTCGACGGCGGGCGGGCGCGGCTCGCGCACGCACCACGCCCGGGTCGGCGGCGCCGGCAGGGTCGCGATCATGTCGCGCACGAGTTCGAGCGCATGCTCGTCGTCGTCGGCGAGGTGATCGGTGACGCCCGAGACCCGGGAGTGCAGGTCGCCGCCGCCGAGCTCCTCGGGTGTCACGACCTCCCCGATCGCGGCCTTCACGAGCGGCGGGCCGCCGAGGAAGATCGTGCCCTGGTTGCGCACGATGACGCTCTCGTCGCTCATCGCGGGCACGTAGGCGCCACCCGCCGTGCACGAGCCGAGCACCGCGGCGAGCTGCGGAATGCGGAGGGAGGAGAGCTGCGCCTGATTGAAGAAGATGCGGCCGAAGTGCTCGCGGTCGGGGAACACCTCGTCTTGCAGCGGCAGGAACGCGCCACCCGAGTCGACGAGGTAGACGCACGGCAGGCGGTGCTCCTTCGCCACCTCTTGCGCACGCAAGTGCTTCTTCACGGTCATCGGGTAGTACGTGCCACCCTTGACGGTCGCGTCGTTGCACACGACCATGACGGCGCGGCCGTGCACGAGGCCGATGCCCGTGATGATGCCGGCGCCCGGCGAGTCGCCGTCGTACATGCCGTCGGCCGCGAGCGGTGAGAGCTCGAGGAAGGGGCTTCCCTCGTCGAGGAGGCGATCGACCCGGTCGCGCGGCAGGAGCTTTCCGCGAGCGACGTGCCGTTCGCGGGAGGATTCGGGGCCGCCGAGCGCAGCGACGGCGAGCTTCTCACGCAGCTCACGCACGAGGCCGGCGTGATCGTCGGCGTTGCGCCGGGCGGACTCGCTCGTGGGCTCGATGCCCGTGTTGAGAATCAAATCCGCTCCGCCTGTCTCCGTCGACGGCGTGCCCCTTGTGCCCGGCACGCCATTTCGGTTAGTGTGCACTAACTCGATTCCCGATGTTAGCGAGCACTCACCGCAATGGCAAGCACCCTCGAACCGTACGACACGGTGGCCGACGCCGAGCTGCCCCGCACCGAGCGGAGCCGCCAGAAGGCCGATCGCCGCGCGGCGATCCTCGCCGCCGCGGCGACCCTCTTCGCCGAGCGGGGCTACGCGGGTGTCACGATCGAAGACCTCGGCGCCGCCGTCGGCGTGAGCGGCCCGGCCGTGTACCGGCACTTCCCCGGCAAGGCCGCGGTGCTCGCCGCGATCCTCCAGGGGGCGAGCCAGTCGCTCCTCGACGGCGCCGAGCGCGTGCTTGGCGAGGCGCCCGACGCCGCTCACGCGCTCCGCTCGCTCATCCGGTTCCACGTCGAGTTCTCGCTCCGCGAGGCCGATGTCATCGTCGTGCAGGACCGCGAACTCGAGCAGCTCGATCGTGGCGCCCGTCACGAGGTGCGGCTCCTCCAGCGCCGCTACGTCGAGCACTGGGTCGACACCCTCTCCAGACTCCGGCCCGATCGGGCCGAGACGGAGCTCAGGTTCCGGGCACACGCCGCCTTCGGACTCCTGAACTCCACTCCGCACAGCGCCCGCATCCCTGGGCGCCGACCGGCCGACGGCACCATCCGCGGCATCCTGGAGGAGATGGCATGGGCGAGCCTCATGTCGTGACCCTGCGCGCGACCCGCGCCGGGGATCTCGATGCACTGTTCGCGTTCGGGCAGCACGAGGAGGCGGTGCGCATGGCCGCATTCACCGTTCCCGACCCGACGGATCGCGCGACGTTCGACGCGCACTGGCGACGCCTCATCGACGATCCCGGCGTCGATGCGCGCACCATTCGCGCCGACGGAGCGATCGTGGGCAGCGCCGCCCGCTGGTTCGAGGACGGCACGCCCGAGATCACCGTCTGGATCGACCCCGAACACTGGGGCGAGGGCATCGCCACGCGGGCGATCCGGCTCTTCCTCGAAGCGCTCGGCGAGCGGCCGGTGCGAGCTCGCGTCGCGGCCGACAATGCGGGTTCGATCGCCGTGCTCGAGAAGCTCGGATTCCGCCAGGTCGGCACCGAGGTGGGCTTCGCGAACGCGCGCGGCACCGAGGTCGAGGAACGGATCTACCGGCTCGACTGAACCGGGGGCCGAGCGACTCGACGGCGCCGGCTCGCAGTGCTACTCGGCCGTTGCGCCGAGCTGATCGGCGAGCTCCCCGATGCGGAGCGCCAGTTCGACGTCGCGTGGAGTCACCCCGCCGACGTCATGCGACGACAGTGCGAACTCGACGCGCCCCCACCCCAGCCGCACGTCGGGGTGATGGTTCAATTCGTCGGCCACCACGGCGACCGCATCGAGCAGGCGCACCGCGCTGCGGAAGTCCGCCGTCGTGAACGCGCCGACGAGGTGATTCTGGGCGTGCCGGAACGCGGTGCCGTCGAGATCTTCGGTCGTGTCCGTCGGCGAGAGGATGCTGGGTCCGTCCATGCACCCATCCTCCCGCCGATCGGCGGTTCACGCCATGGTGAGCGCGAGACCCGGCTCGCGCAGGATCGATCCGATGTCGGCGAGGAACCGGGATCCCTGCGCCCCGTCGACGAGCCGGTGGTCGAACGAGAGACTCAAGGTCATGATCTCGCGCAGCGCGATCTCGCCGTTGTGTTCCCACGGCTGCCGGCGCACGGCGCCCATCGCGAGGATCGCAGCCTCCCCCGGATTCAGGATCGGCGTGCCCGCGTCGATGCCGAAGACCCCGATGTTCGTGATCGAGATCGTGCCGCCGCTGAGGTCGGCCGGGCCGGTACGGCCAGCTCGTGCGGTCTCGGCGAGAGCGGTGACGGCGTCGGCGAGCTCGATGAGGGTCATCCGCTCGGCGCCCTTGATGTTCGGAACGACGAGTCCGCGCTCGGTCGCGGCGGCGATGCCGAGGTTGACGCCGGCGTACTGCACGATCTCCTGCGCCTGCTCATCCCAGCGCGCGTTGACCTCGGGCGTGCGCCGGGCGGCGATGCAGAGCGCCTTCGCGACGACGGCGAGGGGCGTGACCTTGTGGCCGGCGAATGCGCGGTCGTCGCGGATGCCGCGGAGCAGCTCCATCGTGCCCGTCACGTCGACCGTGAGGAACTCGGTGACGTGCGGTGCCGTGAAGGCGCTCCGCACCATCGCGGCCGCGGTGTGCTTGCGCACGCCCCGGATGGGGATCCTCGTCTCCGCCGGCCGGGCCGCTCCGGCGTCACGCGGCTCTTCGGTAGGCGGAGAGGGGTGGCTGCCGGATGCCGCGAGCTCGACATCGGCACGCGTGATCAACCCGCGCTCCCCCGTGCCCGTCACCTGCTCGAGCTCGATGCCGAGGTCGCGCGCGAGCTTGCGCACCGGCGGCGTGGACCGCGGACGCTCGGGGGCACCCGTCGAGAGGCCGGCGGGAGTCGCCACGACGGACGCGCCGGCATCCGACGCGGGGGCGACGTCGAGGTCGTGGTCGGCGTCGGAGGCGGCCGGCATCGGCGGCACGAGGTCGGCGGC
>NZ_SDPN01000045.1 GCF_004134825.1 Agromyces albus | reverse complement strand
GACGCCGGCGGCACGGGCCCGGCCGACGCCGGGGGCGGCGCACTGGCCGAGGTCCCGCCCGTCGCGGCATCCGAGCCCGATCGTCCCTACCACCTGCCCGCCGCCTCGACCCTCGGCGCCGGTGCGCCGGCGAAGTCGCGGTCGGCTGCGAACGACGACGTCGTGCGTTCGATCACGGGAGTGCTCGACCAGTTCCAGGTCGACGCGAAGGTCACCGGGTTCTCCCGCGGGCCCACGGTCACGCAATACGAGATCGAGCTCGGCCCCGGCGTCAAGGTCGAGCGCGTCACGGCACTCTCGAAGAACCTCGCGTACTCGGTCGCGTCGAACGAGGTGCGCATCCTCTCGCCGATTCCGGGCAAGAGCGCCATCGGCGTCGAGATCCCGAACGCCGACCGCGAGATCGTCACACTCGGCGACGTGCTGCGCTCCGGCGCCGCGGCGAACGCGAAGCATCCGATGACGATCGGCGTCGGCAAGGACGTCGGCGGCGGCTATGTCGTCGCCAACCTCGCGAAGATGCCGCACCTCCTCGTCGCGGGCTCCACCGGCTCCGGAAAGTCGAGCTTCGTCAACTCGATGATCACGAGCCTCCTCATGCGGGCCACGCCGGCCGACGTGCGGATGGTGCTCATCGACCCGAAGCGCGTCGAGCTCGCACCCTATGGCGGGGTGCCGCACCTCATCACGCCCATCATCACGAACCCGAAGAAGGCGGCCGAAGCGCTGCAGTGGGTCGTGAAGGAGATGGACATGCGCTACGACGACCTCGCGTCGTTCGGGTTCCGCCACATCGACGACTTCAACAAGGCCGTCGTCAACGACGAGATCGTGCTGCCGGCCGGGAGCGAGCGGAAGCTCAAGCCCTATCCGTACCTCCTCGTGGTCGTCGACGAGCTCGCCGACCTCATGATGGTCGCCCCACGCGACGTCGAGGACTCGATCGTGCGCATCACCCAGCTCGCGCGCGCCTCGGGCATCCACCTCGTGCTCGCGACGCAGCGGCCGTCGGTCGACGTCGTCACGGGGCTCATCAAGGCGAACGTGCCGTCCCGACTCGCCTTCGCGGTCACGAGCGTCACCGATTCCCGCGTCATCCTCGACCAGCCCGGCGCCGACAAGCTCATCGGTCAGGGCGACGGACTGTTCCTGCCGATGGGCGCGTCGAAGCCCATCCGCGTGCAGGGCGCCTGGGTGACCGAGGCCGAGATCGAGAAGGTCGTCAAGCACGTCACACGGCAGGCGCGGCCCGACTACCGACCCGATGTCGCGGCCGTCGCTGCGCGCAAGGAGATCGACTCCGACATCGGCGACGACCTCGAGCTCCTCCTCGCGGCAGCCGAGCTCGTGGTCTCGACGCAGTTCGGGTCGACGTCGATGCTGCAGCGAAAGCTCCGCGTGGGCTTCGCGAAGGCCGGTCGTCTCATGGACCTGCTGGAGTCGCGCGAGATCGTGGGCCCTTCCGAGGGATCGAAGGCCCGAGACGTGCTCGTGACGGTCGAACAGCTGCCGGGCGTGCTCGCGCGGCTGCGCGGCGAGGAGCCGGCGGCGGCTCCTGCACCCGCGCCGTCGTCCCAGGGCGCAGGGTCCGGTGCCGGGGGCGGCTATCGCGAAGAGGCGTACGGCGCCCCAGACGATCGCTACGACGATGCCGTGGCCCGGTCGGCCGAGGGCATGCCCGAGGTGGAGGCGGAGTCCGACGATGACGCCTGGGGGCTCACGGGTCGCGATTGAGCGCTCGCCGTCCGCGGGCTCTCCACAGGGCCGTGGTCGCTGAAGCCGGCCCACGGCCGACCGCTATCCTTGGGCGTATGACCTCTCCCGCCGGCACCCCCAGGCGATCGGCGAACTGGAACCTCCCGAATGCGATCACGGTCGTGCGCATCCTGATGGCGCCGCTCGTCTTCTGGATGCTGTTCGCCGATGACGGCGCCGACGGCCCGTTGCGCTGGTGGAGTGCGGTGCTCTTCATCGTCGCGATCTCCACCGACTGGGTCGACGGCTGGCTCGCGCGATCGCGCGGCATCGTCACCGACCTCGGCAAGATCCTCGACCCGATCGCAGACAAGCTCCTCACAAGCGGCGCCCTCGTGTGCCTGTCCATTCTTGGCGAGTTGCCGTGGTGGGTGACCGCGATCATCGTCGTGCGCGAAGTCGGCATCACCGTGTGGCGCCTCGCGGAGCTGCGACAAGGCAATGTCGTGCCCGCATCCTCGGGCGGAAAGCTCAAGACCATCGTGCAGTCGGTCGCGATCTCGTTCGCACTCGTGCCGCTCTGGACGATCCTCGGCGACTGGGTGCACTGGGTGAACGGCGTCCTGATGACCGCGGCCGTGATTCTGACGGTGTGGTCGGGCCTGCTCTACGTGCGCGACGCCGTCGTGCTGGCTCGTTCGACGCGCTCAGGGCGATGACCGCGGGCGAACGGATGCCGCAGGCCGATCCGGAGTCCGTCGACCCGACCGCTCGCCTCATCGCCGAGCTCACGCGTCGGCAGTTGCGCATCGCCGTCGCCGAATCGCTCACGGGCGGTCTCGTGGTCGCCGAGCTCACTCGCATCCCCGGCGCCTCGCTCGTCGTGAGCGGCGGCGTCGTCGCGTACGACACCGCGATCAAGCGCTCGCTGCTCGGGGTCTCGCCCCAGCTCCTCGCCCGAGAGGGTGCCGTGCACGCCGATGTCGCCCAGCAGATGGCGACCGGCGTACGCATTGCCCTCGCCGTCGACGGCCGCGCCGCCGACATCGGCGTCGCGACGACGGGAGTCGCGGGCCCGGCAGATCAAGACGGGAAGCACGCCGGCACGGTGTATCTCGGCATCGCGATCGGCGATGGGGTCGAGTCGATCTCGCTCGACCTTCCGGGCGATCGCGCCGAGATCCGCACGGCGGCGGTGCGCGAGGCGATCGACGCCGTGCTGTCGAGGCTCGAGCGCAGCTGACTGGGCGGCATGCTGCGGCGCAGAAATTCAGCTCATTCGACTCAGCGGGTCTTCGACGCCGGCACCCGGTACCGGTGCTCGGGCCGTCCGGCCGAACCGTAGCGCGGCGCGACCTCCGCTGCGCCGGTCGCGACGAGATGCTCGAGGTAGCGCCGCGCGCTGACGCGGGACATGCCGAGCGATTCGGCGAGCTCGGCAGCCGAGACATCCGCGTCGCACTCGGCGAGCCCCTCGGCGACGCGCGCGAGGCTCACGGGCGAGAGTCCTTTCGGCAGGGCGGCGTGGCGGCGGGATGCCGCCCCGAGGAACTGGTCGACCCCGCGCTGGTCGAGGGTCGCGAGAGGTGCGGCCGCCTGGTCGGCGGCGATCCCGCGACGCACCTCCTCGAGTCGTTCAGCGAGGCTCGCACCCGAGAACGGCTTCACGAGATAGTGGCGCACGCCGAGGAGCCGGGCCTTCCGCACGGTGTCGAGGTCACGGGCAGCGGTCACGGCGATGACCTCGACGTCGTCGCCGGCGGCACGGACCCGGCGCAGCACGTCGAGGCCGCCGAGATCGGGGAGGTAGACGTCGAGCAGCACGAGCTGCGGTCGATGCAGTTCGATCGCGGCGATCGCCTCGGCGCCGGTGTGCGCCTCGGCGACGACGACGAATCCCGGCTGGGCGTCGACGAACGCGCGGTTCACGTGCGCGACGGCGAAATCGTCGTCGACGATGACGGCCCGGATGTCACTCATCGTCGCGCTCCGATCTGCTCGCTCGTCGTGGTGGGAGCGGCCGGCCTCCACGGAAGGCAGACGATGAACCGAGCGCCTCCGCTAGGCGACTCGTGAACGGCCGCCGAGCCGCCGAGGCGAGCGGCGACGCGCTTCACGATGGTGAGCCCGATGCCGCGGCGTGCCTTGCCGGGCGCCGCGGCCTTGTCGCTCACATCGGGCTCGAAGATCTGATCGCGGAGGCCCGCGGGCACGCCGGGCCCGTCATCGTCGACTCGCACGACGAGGACGCCGGGTTCGAGGTCGTCGCGGATCGAGAGGGTGATGGATCCGCCGAGCACACACGCCTCGATGGCGTTGTCGAGCAGATTGCCGACGACCGTCAGGAGCTCGGTGCGCGGCATGTCGTCGCCGGCGGCGTCGAGGTGCGACTCGTGATCGAGTTCGAGGCCGAGCCCGAGCTCTTGCGCCCGGCTGCGCTTGGCGAGCACGAGCGCAGCGGTCTCGACGTCGCCGATGCCGTTGTGCTCGTCGAGCGCCGAGAGCGCTCCGCCGCTGCCGACCCGTTCGATGAACGCGACGGCCGCCTCGACGTGGCCGAGCTCGAGCAGGCCGCTCACGACGTGCAGCTTGTTCGAGAACTCGTGCGATTGCGCGCGCAACCCGTCGGCGAGGCCCTGGGCGCCCTCGAGCTCTCGCAGCATCGTCTCGAGTTCGGTGCGGTCGCGGAGGATCGCGATCGAGCCCACCTCGCGACCGTCGACCCGCACGCGGTCGCCGTGCACGAGCAGGATGCGCTCTCCGGAGAGCACCGGGGTCTCGCGATCCTCGCCTGACGCGATGAACCGGGCGAGCTCTCGATCGAGCGCCGACTCCACGTGTTCGCCGAGCACGGCTTCCGGATCCTCGAGGTCGAGCAGCCGGGCCGCGGCGTCGTTCACGAGCACGATCCGCTCGGTGTCGTCGACCGCGATGAGCCCCTCGCGAATCCCGTGCAGCATCGCCTCGCGGGTCTCGAGCATTGCGCGGATCTCCTCGGGTTCGAGTCCGTAGATGCGGCGCCGGATGAGGCGACCGATCCATGCCGAGCCCACCACGCCGACGACTGCGGCGATGACGAGCACGATGAGGAGCTCGCTGAGGCCCCCGAGGAAGTCCTCGCGCAAGTCGGACTCGAGGATGCCGACCGACACCTGCCCCATTACCTCGCCCTCATCGTCGAAGATCGGCACCTTCACGCGCCAGGATTCGCCGAGGGTGCCCGTCTGCGTGCCGACGTAGATCTCACCCGACAGGGGGATCGCGGGGTCGGTCGAGACCTTCTCGCCGATGCGGTCGGGGTTCGGGTGCGAGTAGCGGATGCCGAGGTCGTTCGCGACGACGACATACGTGACCTTGGAGGCGCGCCGGATGACCTCGGCGACGGGCTGGATGGTCGATGACGGGTCGTCGTCGTCGAACGCATCGGTGATCGCGGGCAATCCCGCGACCGATTGCGCGACCGCGATCATGCGGTCTTGATAGGCCTCGCGCAGTTGTCGCTCCTGCAGCCACACCGCCGTGAGCCCTGTGCCGACCACGGTGATGAGCACGATGGCGACCTGCAGCAGCAGGAGCTGCATGCCAAGCGTCATCGACCGGCCCACTCATCAAGTGTGCCCCACCGATCCGGACGTCAGCACCGGAGGGAGTGACCAATATGACCGTAAAGACTAAAATGACCAGTACGACCCTTATGTCCGCAGCCTTCCACGGGCGGGCACATCCTCCTAGCGTCATCCGCACATCGATCGTTCTGCCCGCGGATGGACTCGGGCGCTCAAGGAGGAGAATTTTGCGATCACACAGCAGGCCGCGCACGTCGGCCGCAACCACTGGACTACGGCGAGGAGCTGCGTTCCCCGCCCTCGCAGGTGTCGGCATCGCCGCGATGCTCGGCCTCGCCGCCTGCACGCCGACCGGCGACACCGGCGGGGACGCTGATGGCGAAGCGGTCTCGCTCGACTCCGTGAGCCTCATCGCGCCGGCCGACCCCGGCGGCGGCTGGGACCAGACCGCACGCGCGATGTCGGAGGTGCTCACCTCGGAGGACCTCGTGGGCTCGGCCCCCGTCGAGAACATTCCCGGTGCGGGTGGCACCGTCGGCCTCGCCTCGCTCGCGAATGAGCGGGACCCCGCGACACTCATGGTCATGGGCCTCGTGATGGTGGGTGCGGTCGAGACGAACGCCTCGGACGTGCGCATCGAGGATGTCACGCCGATCGCGAAGCTCACCGAGGAGGCGCTCGTGCTCGTGGTGCCGGCGTCCTCGCCCTACAAGACCACCGAGGACCTCGTCGACGCGATCGTCGAGGACGGCGCTGCAATCTCGGTCACGGGCGGTTCAGCGGGCGGCGCCGACCACATCCTCGCGGGCATGCTGCTCACCGAGGCGGGCGTGGATCCGGCCGACATCCCGTCGACCCTCAACTACATCCCGAACGCGGGTGGCGGCGAGGCGGTCACGATGCTGCTCGGCAACACGGTGCAGGCGGGCATCTCGGGCGTCGGCGAGTTCGTCGAGCAGATCGAGGCGGGGGAGCTCCGCGCCCTCGCGGTCTCCTCGCCCGAGCCGGTCGAGCTGCTTCCCGACACGCCCACCCTCATCGAAGAGGGCTACGACGTCGAGCTCACCAACTGGCGAGGCGTCGTGGCGCCGACCGAGGCATCCGACGCCGACATCGAGGCGCTGACCACGCTCGTCACCGAGATGCACGACTCCGAAGGCTGGGCGGCGACGCTCGAGGAGCGGGGCTGGGCCGACGCGTTCCTCGTCGGTGACGAGTTCCAGACCTTCCTCGATGGCAACATCGCCGAAGTGACGGAGACGCTCAAGACGATCGGCCTGGTCGAATCATGACCGGTCAGGCACCGGCTCCCCTCGACGCCTCGGCGTCGGGGGGAGCCCGCGTGCCGCGCAGCGCCCGCACGCCCATCGGCGAGTACGCGTTCGCGGCAGTCTGCGCGGCGCTCGGCGTGTACGCGATCGTGGGTGCCGGATTCATCCGGGTGCCGCCCGGGTCGGCGAGCGTGCTCGGTCCCCGCGTGTTCCCTTACGGTGTGGGAATACTGCTCGTCGTGGCGTCCCTCGTGGTCATCGTCCAGGTCGTTCGCGGGCACCGCGGAGTCCCCGACGAAGGGGAGGACGTCGATCCGGATGCCCCCACCGACTGGGTCACCGTCGCGAAGCTCATCGCGTTCTTCCTCTCCCAGCTGGTGCTCATCGAGCTCGCTGGGTGGCCGATCGCCGTCACCGTGCTCTTCGGCGGGGCGGCGTGGTCGCTCGGTGCGAAGCGGTGGTGGGTGGCCCTGCTCATCGGGCTGGGACTCGGCCTCGTGACGCAACTCGTCTTCGGCGGCTGGCTGGGGCTCTCGCTGCCCGCCGGCCCCCTTCTCGACTGGATCCCGATCTTCCATGGATAGCCTCAACGCACTGCTCGAGGGCTTCGCCACCGCGCTCCAGCCCCAATACCTCCTCTATGCACTCTTCGGGGTGTTCATCGGCACCGCCGTCGGCGTGCTTCCCGGCATCGGGCCGGCCATGACGGTCGCGCTTCTCCTGCCGCTCACCTACACGCTCGACCCGACCGGTGCGCTCATCGTGTTCGCGGGCATCTACTACGGCGGCATGTACGGCGGCTCGACGACGTCGATCCTCCTCAACACGCCGGGGGAGTCCTCCTCGATCGCCACCGCGCTCGAGGGCAATCGCATGGCGAAGGCCGGGCGCGGAGCCGCTGCGCTCGCGACCGCCGCGCTCGGTTCCTTCGTCGCGGGCACGATCGCGACCGTAGCGCTCACGTTCCTCGCCCCCGGCATCGCGAGACTCGCGGTCCAGCTCGGGCCCGCCGACTACTTCGCGCTCATCGTGGTCGCCTTCCTCACGGTGGGTGCACTGCTGGGTTCGAGCGTGCCGCGCGGGCTCGTCTCCCTTGGCCTGGGCCTCATGCTCGGCCTCGTCGGCACCGAGGTGCTGAGCGGCCAGCAGCGATACACCCTGGGTATCCCGACCCTCTCCGACGGCATCGATGTCGTCCTCATCGCGGTCGGTCTCTTCGCGCTCGGCGAGGCGCTCTACGTGGCATCCCGCCTTCGCCATGGGGCGGTCGCCGTCATCCCGGTGACTCGCGGACGACACAACCGGATGTCCCGCCGCGACTGGGCCCGCTCATGGCGCCCATGGCTGCGGGGCACGGCGATCGGATTCCCGATCGGCACCATCCCTGCAGGCGGTGCGGATGTCGCGACCTTCCTCTCCTATGCGACCGAGCGCAAGCTCGCCAAGGGCGGTGCGAAGGCCGAGTTCGGTCGCGGCGCGATCGAGGGTGTCGCCGGACCCGAGGCGGCGAACAACGCGGCCGCAGCAGGCGTCCTGGTGCCCCTGCTCACCCTCGGCCTGCCGACGACCGCGACCGCGGCGATCATCCTGTCCGCGTTCCAGACGTATGGCATCCGACCCGGCCCGCAGCTCTTCGAGACGCAAGCGGGGTTGGTCTGGGCGCTCATCGCCAGCCTCTACATCGGCAACGTCATGCTGCTCGTGCTGAACCTGCCGCTCGTGGGCATGTGGGTGAAGGTGCTCCGGATTCCGCGGCCGTACCTGTACGCGGGCATCCTCTCGTTCGCCGCGCTCGGTGCGTACGCACTGCACTTCAACGTGTTCGACACGCTCATCCTGCTCGTCATCGGACTCATCGGATTCCTCATGCGGCGGTACGGCTATCCCGTGGCGCCGATGGTCGTCGGCGGCATCCTGGGGCCGATGGCGGAAGAACAGTTGCGCAAGTCCATGGCCATCAGCCAAGGCGACCTCCTGTACCTCGTGCACAGTCCGTTCGCGATCGTCGCCTACGCAACACTCGCGCTCATCATCGGACTGGGTGTCTGGTTGAAGCGGCGCAAGGCGCGCCTGGAGTCAACCCCCACTCTGGTGCCCACGGGTGCGATCACCGCCGTCGATGAGCGCGAACCCGAGAAATCCTGAGCTGAACGGGCCTGGCGGGCGTGCGGAATAGTCTTCGTGAACACCCTGTTACATGTGGCAGGTTCACACGGAAGGCCCAGTGTGCGACGCTAGATTAGAAGACACGGGAAGTCCGAAGTGACCGAACTTCCCGTTCTGATACCCGGCGGAGTCGCAAGGCGGAGAGAAGGAGGTTCCGATGGTTCTGGTTCGACAAGAGATCGGCGATGTGCTGAGGGACTTCCGTCTGCAGAAGGGCCGCACCCTTCGGCAGGTGGCGAGCAAGGCAAGCGTCGCGCTCGGATACCTGAGCGAGGTGGAGCGCGGCCAGAAAGAGGCCTCCTCCGAGATTCTCGCTTCGGTGGCCGACGCCCTCGACACGCCCATCTCCGTGATCATGCACGAGGTCGGAGACCGCATCGCGGTTCTCGAAGGCCTCTCGGTGGTGCCTGACAGCCTGCCCGACGAGCTCGTTGCCGAGTTCGACGCAGACATGATGGTCCGCTGACCCAGTTCGTTCCAACGCATCGGCCGGTCCTCGGACCGGCCGATTGCATGCCCGGAGGCACCCGTTGAGACTGAGCGAGTTCCAGATCGCCGTCGAAGAGGAGTTCGGGCCCGGCTACGCCGGCGTGCTCGTGAACGACCTGGTGCTCGCGACGCTCGACGGGCGCACGGCCCGCGAGGCGCTCGCCGACGGCGTCGATCCGCGCTCGGTGTGGCTCGCGCTCTGCGATGCCGCCGACGTGCCGCCTGCTCGCCGGCACGGCGTCGGCCGGCGGCGCCAGCCCGGCTCGCATGACGCCCGCGGTGCCGGCTGACGCTCGCCTGACCCTTGCTGCTGGCGGTCTCTTCCATCATGACCACCGCCCGAAGACGTGTTCGACACGCGGGCGATCCTTCGAACATGCGTTCGGTTCCTGCGATAGTCTCCTCAACAGCAGGAGGAACGGCGTTTCCCTCCACATCCCCGTCGAACACGGCGTCGGATGTCGGTGGTCGGCCATACGGTCGAAGCGTCGGAACACACCGCAACCGCCTTGTCGCGAGACGCCGCGGGTCACGGCCCGCAACGTGGAACGACAGCCTAGAGGCAGCAACGTCGAGCATCAAAGGAGCCAGCAAATGCCATCAGCAGCAGATCGCGAGAAAGCACTCGAGACCGCGCTCGCACAGATCGACCGCCAGTTCGGCAAGGGGTCGGTCATGCGGCTCGGCAGCGAAGACCGGGCTCCTGTGGAGGTCATCCCAACGGGATCGATCGCCCTCGACGTCGCCCTCGGCGTCGGCGGCCTCCCTCGCGGCCGAATCATCGAGATCTACGGCCCGGAGTCGTCGGGCAAGACCACGCTCACGCTCCACGCCATCGCCAACGCGCAGCGTGCGGGCGGCATCGCGGCGTTCGTCGACGCCGAGCACGCGCTCGACCCCGACTACGCCAAGAAGCTCGGCGTCGACATCGACGCCCTCCTGGTCTCCCAGCCCGATACGGGCGAGCAGGCGCTCGAGATCGCCGACATGCTCGTGCGTTCCGGCTCGATCGACCTGATCGTCATCGACTCGGTCGCGGCCCTCGTGCCTCGAGCCGAGATCGAGGGTGAGATGGGCGACTCGCACGTCGGTCTCCAGGCCCGGCTCATGTCGCAAGCACTCCGCAAGCTCACAGGTGGTCTCAACCAGACCAACACCACGATGATCTTCATCAACCAGCTCCGCGAGAAGATCGGCGTCTTCTTCGGAAGCCCCGAGACGACCGCCGGCGGTAAGGCGCTCAAGTTCTACGCCTCGGTGCGCCTCGACATCCGACGCATCGAAACGTTGAAAGACGGCACCGAGGCGGTCGGCAACCGCACGCGTGTCAAGGTCGTGAAGAACAAGATGGCTCCGCCGTTCAAGCAGGCCGAGTTCGACATCCTCTACGGCATCGGCATCTCGCGTGAGGGCAGCCTCATCGACTACGGCGTCGACCAGGGCATCGTGAAGAAGTCGGGTGCGTGGTACACGTACGACGGCGACCAGCTCGGCCAGGGCAAGGAGAACTCGCGCAACTTCCTCCTGCAGAATCCCGACATCGCCCTCGATATCGAGCGCAAGATCCTCACGAAGCTCGGCATCGGCGAGGCCGGCGCCGCTGCGGCCGAGAAGCCGTCGAATGTCGAGCCGATCGCGCCCAAGCTCGGGCGCAAGGGCGCCTGACACTGTTCTGCACGACGACCGGGGAGAGGAGCGACACATGAGTGATGAGTCATCGGAGCACCTCGCCCCGGTCTCGTACCTGCCATGGGCGACGCCGGCAGGGGAGGCACAGCGAGCATCGCCCGTGTCCCGAGCCGAGCCCGAGGAGTCGTCGGCGCCCGAAGCGGCGGCGGAGCGTCCTCAGCGTCGGGAGTTCGGTGGGCAGAGTCGACTCAGTCGGCGATCACGCCTTGCCGCCGTCGGTGACGACGACGAGCGCACCGAGTCGGAGTCCGGTGCTGAGCGCGATGAGCGCATCGACCGGCTCGTCGTATCGCGGCTCCGGCGGTCCGCGCTTTCGATCACCGAGGTGCGATCGGTGCTCGTCGAGCACGGCCTCGACGAAGTCGAGATCGAGGAGTGGATCGAGCGCTACGAGCGACTCGGCTATCTCGACGACGCCCGGCTCGCCGAGCAGGTCGTGCACAGCCATGGTGCGCGTCGCGGCAAGGGGAGCGGCGCCATCATGCAAGAACTCGGGCGACGCGGCGTCGATCCAACGGCCGCGCGCGCCGCCGTCGATGAGCTCGATCCCGAGGTGGAACGTGAGAACGCCCACGCGGTCGCCGAGCGACGCGCTCGCCAGCTCACCGGACTCGATCGCAAGACGGCCGAGCGCCGCCTGTCGGCGTTCCTGCAGCGGCGGGGGTACCCCGGCGATGTCGTGCGTGAGGCGGTGTCGTCCGCGCTCGCAGCCCCAGGCTCGTAAACTGGTGCGATCATGAGCACCCTTCACGAGGTCTCGCGCGTCGAGGCCACCGAGTCGGCACCCACGCCGCGAACCTATGAGGTTCGCACATTCGGATGCCAGATGAACGTGCACGACTCCGAGCGGCTCAGCGGCTCACTCGAAGCCGCGGGCTATGTGCCCGCCGACGGCGCCGAGGCCGACATCGTGGTCATCAACACGTGCGCCGTCCGCGAGAACGCCGACAACAAGCTCTACGGCAACCTGGGCCACCTCGCGAGCGTCAAGCGCCGCCACGCCGGCATGCAGATCGCGGTGGGCGGCTGCCTCGCGCAGAAGGACAAGAACGTCATCCTCGAGAAGGCGCCATGGGTCGACGTCGTCTTCGGCACGCACAACATGGGGTCGCTGCCGAGCCTGCTCGAGCGTGCTCGCCATAACGACGAGGCGCAGCTCGAGATCCTCGACTCGCTCGAGGTCTTCCCCTCCACGCTGCCGACGAAGCGCGACTCCAGCTACAGCGGATGGGTGTCCATCTCCGTCGGCTGCAACAACACGTGCACGTTCTGCATCGTCCCGGCGCTGCGGGGCAAGGAGAAGGACCGGCGGCCCGGCGACATTCTCGCCGAGATCCAGGCCCTCGTCGACGACGGCGCGATCGAGGTCACGCTGCTCGGGCAGAACGTCAACTCCTATGGCGTCGAGTTCGGCGACCGGCAGGCGTTCGGCAAGCTGCTCCGCGCGGCCGGCGAGATCGACGGCCTCGAGCGCATCCGCTTCACGAGCCCGCATCCGGCTGCGTTCACCGACGACGTCATCGACGCGATGGCCGACACGCCAGCCGTCATGCCCCAGCTGCACATGCCGCTGCAATCGGGCTCCGACCGCATCCTCAAGGCCATGCGTCGCTCCTACCGCTCCGAGAAGTTCCTCGGCATCCTCGACCGCGTTCGCGCCCGAATCCCGAACGCGGCCATCTCCACCGACATCATCGTCGGCTTCCCCGGTGAGACCGAGGAGGACTTCCAAGAGACGCTGCGCGTCGTCGAAGCCGCTCGGTTCGCCTCCGCGTTCACCTTCCAGTACTCCATCCGGCCCGGCACGCCCGCAGCGACGATGCCCGACCAGGTGCCGAAGGCCGTCGTCCAAGAACGCTACGAGCGGCTCATCGCGCTGCAGGAGCACATCTCCTGGGAGGAGAACCTGCGCGTCGTCGGCCGACCGGTCGAGGTGCTCGTGGCCAACGGCGAAGGCAAGAAAGACGCAGAGACGCATCGCTTGAGCGGGCGCGCCGAAGACAGCCGGCTCGTGCACTTCGAAGTGCCCGCGGGGTCCGAGCTCCCGCGCCCCGGCGACGTGGTCTCGGTCACCGTCACGCAAGCGGCGCCGTTCCACCTCCTCGCCGACTCCGCCGACGACGCTCCGCTCCGCATCCGCCGCACGCGAGCCGGCGACGCGTGGGACCGCGCGCAAGCCGAGAGCTGCGGCGTGCCGGCGACCTCTGAGGCATCCGCTGCCGGTCGCGTCTCGCTCGGCCTCCCCACATTGCGCGCACGTGGCACCGAGCCGCTCGTGGCTCCCGGCGTCGGCACCATGCCCATCTACGACCCCACCGACGCCGAACGCTGACGTGACCCTCATCGCGATCGTCGGCGCCACGGGCACCGGCAAGTCCGACTTCGCGCTCGACCTCGCCGAGGCGTTCGGCCGGGTCGGCCGCGTCGCCGAAGTCGTGAACGCCGACGCGATGCAGCTCTATCGCGGCATGGACATCGGCACCGCGAAACTCACGGAAACTCAGCGACGGGGCGTGCCGCACCACCTCCTCGACGTGCTCGACGTCACCGAGGAGGCATCCGTCGCGGCCTACCAATCGAGTGCTCGGAGCGTCATCGACGAGATCCTCGCGCGTGACGGCGTCGCCCTCCTCGTCGGCGGCTCCGGACTCTACGTGTCGTCGGTGATCCATGACTTCCGATTCCCCGGCACGGATGCCGCATTGCGGGCGCGGCTCGAGCAGGAGCTCGCCGACCAGGGTCCGGGTCTCCTGCACGCCCGGTTGCGTGCGATCGACCCTGAGACCGCCGCGAGCGTCGACGCGCAGAACGGCCGACGCATCGTGCGCGCTCTCGAGGTGATCGAGCTCACGGGGGAGCCCAAGGCGGCGCGGCTGCCCGACGAGCCGGTTCCGTGGCGCGAGCACCGTATCGTGCACCTTCGCAGCGACCGGGCGCGCCTCGTGCAACGTCTCGATGAGCGCACGGCCGCCATGTGGCAGGGCGGGCTCCTCGACGAGGTGCGCGGGCTCATCCCGCAGGGTATCGAGCGAGGGGTGACCGCGCGCCAGGCCATCGGCTACGCGCAAGCCCTCGGCGAGTTGGCAGGGCGGCTCACTCGCCAGGAGGCGATCGACGAGACGCGGCAACTCACCCGCACCTATGCGCGCCGCCAGGTCGCCTGGTTCAAGCGGTACCGTCACGCCGAGACGATCGACCCCGACGACGTCGTCGCCCGAGGCGCGGAACTGGCCCGTCAGGCGGCCATAGACTGACGTCATGTCGTTCGATCTGCGGTTCACCAAGGGACAGGGCACGGGCAACGACTTCGTGCTCTTCAGCGATCCCGAAGGCGACACCGAGCTCACTCCGACGCAGATCGCCGCGGTGTGCGACCGTCGTTTCGGCGTTGGCGCCGACGGGGTCATCCGAGCCGTGCGCTCCCGCAACCTCGACGACGGCGCTCCGGCGCTTGCCGCCGACTCCGACGCGACCTGGTTCATGGACTACTGGAACGCCGACGGCAGCGTGTCCGAGATGTGCGGCAACGGCATCCGCGTCTTCACGAAGTACCTCCTCGACCAGGGCCTCGCAGAGCTGCACCCCGGAGACTCCATCGCGATCGGGACGAGGGCAGGCGTTCGCACCGTCACGCCCAACCGCGCCGGATTCGAGGCCGACCTCGGCCGCTGGCGACTCGCAGGCGGAGAGCCGCTCGTTCGGGCGAAGAATCTTCCCGTCGCCCGGCCCGGCATCGGCATCGACGTCGGCAATCCGCACGTCGTCGTGGCGCTCGCCGACGACGCAGAGCTCGACGGGCTCGACCTCGCCTACCAGCCGATGCTCGAACCGGTGCCCGAAGCCGGCGCCAACATCGAGTTCGTCGTACCGGCCGATCCGCTCGTCGAAGACGGGGTCGGACGCATCCGGATGCGCGTGCACGAACGCGGATCGGGTGAGACGCTCTCATGCGGCACGGGTGCGGTGGCCGCGGCGCTCGCCGTGCGGCACTGGGCCGGCGCCGGCGCACCCGACGAATGGCGCGTGCAGGTGCCGGGCGGTGTGCTCGGCGTGCGCATGTTCGCGGGCGACGACGGAGAGCACGTCGCCCTGTCGGGCCCGGCCGAACTCGTGTTCGACGGCGTGCTCAGCCTCGCGTGAGGTCCGGGTTCGTGCCCTGACCCGGCGCAGGGTCGCCCGGCGCGCTGACCGTGAGGACCCGGTATCCCTTCGAGAGCTCGGCGCGATCGACCTCGAAGCCTTCGGGCAACGTCTCGTCGAGCCACCGCTGGAGCGAGTCCGAGCCGAGGTTTCGCTGCACGACGAGCCATGCGATCGCGTCGGCGTCGAGTCGTGGCAGCCAGCGCAGCAGGAGCGCGTGCAGTTCCGCCTTGCCGACGCGGATCGGCGGATTCGACCAGATGGTTGCGAAGCGGATCCCGTCGGGAACATCGTCGGGCAGCACGGCGTTGACATTGTCGAGGCCGAGGCGACGTGCGTTGCGTCGCACGAGATCGAGCGCCCGCTCGTTCACGTCGATCGCCCAGACGATCGCCTCAGGCGCCTTGACGGCGAGCGTCAGCGCAATCGGACCCCAACCGCACCCGACATCGAGCAGGTGCCCGTGCTGCGGGGGCTCGGACACGGTTCCGAGCAGCACCCGGGTGCCGGCGTCGATGCGTTCGGGACTGAAGACGCCGCCCGCGGTCTCGAGTTCGACCTCTCGGCCCACGAGTTGCACCCGGATGGTGCGGGGAGCGCGGCCGCTCCGCGGATTCGAGGAGAAATAGTGGTCCGAGGGCATACAGGGGAACCTATCGCAGCGATTGGAACTAGGGTTAACACGATGAATGAAGCCGAACACGACACCGCCGACGACGCCGTCGAGCGTGTGCTGAGAGGCGCAGCTTCCAAGGCGGGCGTCACGCGCTTCGGCGCACCCGCCGAAGCACTCATGGCTCCCGGGTCGGATGACGCATCCGCCGGCTCCACCGACGGCGAGCAGTACGAGCGCGAAGAGCGTGCCGCCCTTCGCCGCGTCAGCGGCCTCTCCACCGAGCTCGAAGATGTTACCGAGGTCGAGTACCGGCAGTTGCGGCTCGAGAACGTCGTGCTCATCGGCGTCTACGCACAGGGTGCGCAAGACGACGCCGAGAACTCCATGCGAGAGCTCGCCGCCCTGGCCGAGACGGCCGGCGCGCGCGTGCTCGACGGGCTGCTGCAGCGCCGTCCGAATCCCGACCCCAGCACGTACCTCGGCAGCGGCAAGGCCGAAGAGCTCCGGCATGTCGTCGCTGCACTCGGCGCAGACACCGTCATCGCCGACACCGAGCTCGCGCCCAGCCAGCGACGCGCGCTCGAAGACGTGGTGAAGGTCAAGGTCATCGACCGCACGGCCGTCATCCTCGACATCTTCAGCCAGCACGCGAAGAGCCGCGAGGGCAAGGCGCAGGTCGAACTCGCGCAACTCGAATACCTGCTTCCCCGCTTGCGCGGCTGGGGCGAGTCGATGTCGCGCCAGGCCGGTGGTCAGGTCGGCGGCGCCGGCGCGGGCATGGGCTCACGTGGTCCCGGTGAGACGAAGATCGAGCTCGATCGGCGCCGCATCCACACGCGCATGTCCCGCCTCCGCAAGCAGATCGTGGCCATGAAGCCCGCACGTGAGGCCAAGCGCGCGAACCGCAAGCGCAACGCGGTGCCGTCCGTGGCGATCGCCGGATACACGAACGCCGGCAAGTCGAGCCTGCTCAACCGCATCACGGGCGCGGGCGTGCTCGTCGAGAACGCCCTCTTCGCCACGCTCGACGCGACGGTGCGACGCAACACGACGGCCGACGGCCGCGTCTACACGATCGCCGACACCGTCGGATTCGTGCGCAACCTGCCGCACCAGCTCGTCGAGGCGTTCCGTTCGACCCTCGAAGAGGTCGCCGCCGCCGACCTGATCGTGCATGTCGTCGACGCGGCCCACCCCGACCCTGCGGGCCAGATCGCCACGGTGCGCGAGGTCATCGGCGAGCTCGGCGCTCGCGACATCCGCGAACTCGTCGTCTTCAACAAGGCCGACCTCGTGTCGCCTGAAGACCGGCTGGTGCTTCGCGGTCTCGAGCCCGACGCGATCTTCGCCTCCGCCCGCACGGGCGAAGGCGTGCGCGACGTGCTCGCGGCGATCGCGCGAATGCTGCCCGATCCCGCGGTCGAGATCGACCTGCTCGTGCCCTACGACCGCGGCGACATCGTGTCGACGCTGCACGAGACGGGTCGCGTGCTGTCGGTCGAGTACAACGAAGAGGGCACCCGCATTCGCGCGCTCGCATCGCCGGAGCAGGCGGCCCAGCTCGCCGAGTTCGCCGCCGCATCCGTCGTCGCCTGAGCTGCGTCACGCCGCGTCATTTGCGCGCGAGCGTCGCCTCGGGGGCGTATCGTCGCTCTTGATCGTTGGCGAGCGGCCGGATGCCGCCTCGCCTGGAGCGACCGCCGAGCCCGGCACCCGCCCGCGAGACCCACCCGCCGTTTCGGCCGGGGGACGCGGCCTGCCGTGCCTCCGCCGTCGCAGCATGCCACGCAGGAGCACCATGGCAGAGACCGGATCCGCCGCCGAGGGCGCGGACTGTCGGCCTCGACCGCCGATCTCGTTCGAGCTGTTCCCACCCCGAACGGATGCCGCGGCGCTCGCACTCGGCCGCACGATCGACCGCCTCGCCGAGGCTGATCCCGCGTTCATCTCCGTGACCTTCGGCGCGGGCGGCACCTCGCGCGACCGCTCGCTCACCGTGCTCCGCTACCTGCTCGCGCACACGAACGTCGAGCCGATGGCGCACCTCACGTGCGTCGGTTCCTCGCACTCCGAGGCCAACCGGCTCGTGCGCGAGTTCCTCGACGCGGGGGTCACGAGCTTCCTCGCCCTGCGCGGTGATCCGCCGGTCGGCGCCGACCCCGACGCCGGAATCGGCGATCTCGCGAGCGCTGCCGAGCTCGTGCAACTCATCCACCGCGTGCAGGAGGAGCGTGAGCCCTTCGCTCAGGTCGGCATGCCCGGCATGCCGGGCGCCTCTCGCATCCGGGAACGCGCTCGCCCCGAGCGAGTCGCGGTCGCGGCGTTCCCGACGGGGCATCCGCGATCGCGGGGGATCGCCCACGACGTCGACATCCTGCTTGCGAAGGAGATCTCGGGAGCGACCCTCGCGATCACCCAGCTCTTCTGGCGTGCCGACGACTACCTCACGTTCGTCGACCGCGCTCGCGCCGGCGGCGTCACGATTCCGATCGTCCCGGGCATCATGCCCGTCACCACGCCGGCCCGGCTCGCACGACTCACCGAGCTCACGGGAGTCGAGCCGCCGGCCGAGCTCGCCATCGACCTCGAGATCGAACCGGATGCCGCGGCTCAGGCCGAACTCGGCATCACCTTCGCCGCCCGGCTCGCCGCCGCAGTGCTCGAGGGCGGCGCACCCGGACTTCACCTCTACACCTACAACCGCCACGAGGTCGTGCTCGAGGTGCTCAACCGACTCGATCTCAGAAATCCCGACCAGCTCGTCAACGAGAGGAACACCACGCAACGATGACTGCATACGCCTTCCCCACGGGAACCATCCTCGGATATCCGCGAATCGGGCGGCGCCGCGAGCTCAAGCGCGCCGTCGAGGCCTTCTGGGCCGGCTCGATCGACGCCGATGAGCTCGAGCAGCGCTCGTTCGAACTCCGGGCGGCCACTCGCGAGCGCCTCGCCGAGCTCGGGCTCGGCCGTGACGACTCGTCGATCCCCGAGTCGTTCTCCTACTACGACCAGGTGCTCGACGCCGCGGTCGCGGTCGGCGCGGTTCCCGAGCGGTTCCGCCACCTGCTGGCCGACGACGGCAGCGTCGACCTCGCCACCTACTTCACGATCGCCCGTGGCGTGGGCGACGATGCGCCGCTCGAGATGACGAAGTGGTTCGACTCGAACTACCACTACCTCGTGCCCGAGGTCGGCCCCGACACCGACTTCTCCCTGCACGCCGAGCGCATCCTCGGCGAGTTCGCCGAGGCTCGAGCAGCCGGGTTCCTCACGCGCCCCGTCGTCGTCGGACCGGTGACGTTCCTCCTCCTCGCGAAGCCCGCCGACGGTGCGCCAGAGGGCTTCCGGCCGATCGACCGGCTCGCCGACCTCGTTCCGGTGTACGTCGAGCTCCTCGAGGAACTCGCCGAAGCCGGCGCCGAGTGGGTGCAGCTCGACGAGCCGGCGCTCGTGAGCGAGAGCATCGACGAGCCGCGCGATCGCGTGATCGACGCGATCGGCGTGGCCTACGACGCGCTCGGCGCTGCCGGACCTCGTCCCGCCATCTTCGTGGCCGCGCCCTACGGTGCCCTCGACGACGCTCTGCCCGCTCTCGCGGCGACGCCGGTCGAGGCGATCGGATTCGACCTCGTGCGCGGCTCGCTGCCCGAGCAGCTCGACCCGGCGACGAGCGAGTCGCTCGCCGCGAAGACGCTCGTCGCGGGCGTCGTCGACGGCCACAACATCTGGCGGGGCGACCTCGCCGCGGCATTCGAACGTGCCGAGGCGCTGCGCGCCCTCTCCGGTGCCGTCGCCGTCTCGAGCTCGACCTCGCTCCTGCACGTGCCGCACGACGTCGACGACGAGACCGAGCTCGACGCGCGTCTGGTCAGCTGGCTCGCGTTCGCCGACCAGAAGGTGGCGCAGCTCGCCGTGCTCGCACGCGGACTCGCCGAGGGTCGCGCGGCGATCGAGGAGGAGCTCGCAGCGGCATCCGCTGCCCTCGCCGACCGCAGTGCGGCACCGGGTGTTCGCGTGCCGACCGTGCGCGAACGTCTCGCGGCCCTCGCCGACGGCGACTTCTCCCGTGCCGCATACGCCGAGCGCGTCGCCGCCCAGGAAGCGCTCGCGCTTCCCGAACTGCCGACCACGACGATCGGCTCGTTCCCGCAGACGACCGACATCCGTCGCGCGCGCGCCGGACTCCTGAACGGCTCGCTCTCCGACGACGAGTACCGCACGCTCATGCGCGAGGAGATCGAACGCGTCGTGCGCCTGCAGGAGGAGATCGGGCTCGACGTGCTCGTGCACGGCGAACCCGAGCGCAACGACATGGTGCAGTACTTCGCCGAGCTGCTCGACGGCTTCGCCGTGACCAAGCACGGCTGGGTGCAGTCGTACGGCTCGCGGTGCACGCGTCCGTCGATCCTCTGGGGCGACGTGTCGCGGCCTGCGCCCATGACGGTCGAGTGGTCGACCTATGCGCAGTCGCTCACCGAGAAGCCCGTGAAGGGCATGCTCACCGGTCCGGTGACGATCCTCGCGTGGTCGTTCGTTCGCGACGACCAGCCGCTCGGCGACACCGCGCGGCAGGTCGCACTCGCGCTCCGCGACGAGATCGCCGACCTCGAGGGCGCGGGCATCCGCGTCATCCAGGTCGACGAGCCCGCGCTCCGCGAGCTGCTGCCGCTGAAGCGTCGTGACCAGCCGGCCTACCTCGACTGGTCGGTGGGCTCGTTCCGGCTCGCAACCGGCGGCGCGGCATCCGCGACCCAGGTGCACACGCACCTCTGCTACTCGGAGTTCGGCGTCGTGATCGATGCGATCCGCAACCTCGATGCGGATGTCACGAGCATCGAAGCCGCTCGCAGCCGCATGGAGGTGGTCGACGACCTCGCGACGAGCGGATTCGACCACGGCATCGGCCCGGGTGTCTACGACATCCACTCCCCGCGAGTGCCGAGTGCCGCCGAGGTGCAGGCGCTCCTCGAGCGGGCGGTCGCCGAGATCCCGGCGTCGCGGCTCTGGGTGAACCCCGACTGCGGCCTGAAGACCCGTGGCTACGCCGAGACGGTCGCGTCGCTCGAGCACATCCTCGAAGCGACTCGCGCTGTTCGGGCGCGCCTCGAGGCTCCGGCGCTCGTCGAGTAGCACTGCAGCGCTGGTAGGGCAGGGCGGATGCTGCGGGACCGGCATCCGCCCTGCCAGCTTGTTCCGCCGGCTTGTCCCGCGCACTGCCCCGAGCCGCGTCGTACTCGGCGGTTCCCCATGTGCCGTGGGGCGGGCGCACAGGAGCGCCGCCTATCGTCGGCCCATGCAACTCGCAGTCCGGGAATCAGGTGGCGGCGCCCGGACCGCGGTCCTCATCCACGGCATCATGTCGGACTCGCGAGCGTGGCACCGCGTCACGGCGGAACTCGAGTCGCACGACTTCCGTGTTCTCGCGGTCGATCTCGCCGGGCACGGCCGAAGCCCGAGGGCACGCCGCTATTCGCCGGCGGCGTGGGCGGACGACGTCGTCGAGACGCTCTCTCCACTGCTCGAGGGGCCGCCCGATCTCGTCATGGGACACTCCCTCGGCGCGCTCGTCGCGAGTCTCGTCGCCGATGAGCTGGCGCCGCGGGCCGCCATCTACGTCGACCCGGCGTTCTCGTTCCCTCGCGGCATCCGCGGCGTCGCCTACAAGCTCGCCTTCGCGATCGCACCGAG
Organism: Agromyces albus; assembly: GCF_004134825.1. Classification (GTDB taxonomy): domain Bacteria; phylum Actinomycetota; class Actinomycetes; order Actinomycetales; family Microbacteriaceae; genus Agromyces; species Agromyces albus. The sequence goes on along the minus strand of NZ_SDPN01000045.1, from coordinate 9,932 downwards.
GCCGCCGCGCTCGGCGCTCGTACGGATGAACCCGAAGTGGAGCGCGGTCGACGTGGACATCGAGCTCGCGACGCTGCGCGATTGGGACAAGCGCACCATCCTCGGGTTCGCGGACACCCGGCCACTCGTGCCGCCCGTGCGACTCGTCGCACCCACGCTCGTCGTGCTCGCGGAGAAGAGCCTGCTGATCACCGCGAGGGTCGCCTCGCAGTTGCGACATCAGGGCATGACCGTGAAGACGCTGCGAGGCACCGGCCACACGGTCTTCCGCGACGACCACGGCGGGTTCATGGAGACAGTCGTGGCCTGGTTGCGGGGCATCGCGCCGCTTGCCGTACCCGAGGTCGCTGCGGTGCGCTCGCGGGCGTAGCGCTCGCTGGCCGAGCGCTCGATTCAGCTCAGACCGCGCGGAGCACGGCGACGATCTTGCCGAGCACCTCGGCGTGGTCTCCGACGATCGGCTCGAATGCGCTGTTGCGGGGGAGCAGCCACGTGTGGCCGTCGCGCTGGCGGAAGACCTTCACCGTGGCCTCGCCGTCGAGCATCGCCGCGACGATCTCGCCGTTCTCGGCGGTGCGCTGCGAACGCACGACCACCCAGTCGCCGTCGCAGATGGCCGCGTCGATCATCGAGTCGCCGACGACCTTGAGGATGAAGAGCTCGCCCTTCCCGACGAGTTGCCGGGGGAGGGGGAAGATCTCGTCGATCTGTTGCTCGGCCATGATCGGCACGCCGGCCGCGATGCGGCCGACGAGCGGCACCATTGCGGCATCCCCGACGGGCGTCGGCTCGAACTCGGACGGCGCGCGCGACTCGGAGTCGGGCACCTCGATGAGCACCTCGAGGGCGCGCGGACGATTGGGATCGCGGCGCAGGTAGCCGGCGAGCTCGAGCTGGTTGAGCTGGTGGGTGACGCTCGAGAGCGAGGAGAGGCCGACGGCGTCGCCGATCTCACGCATGCTCGGCGGGTAGCCGCGACTCGACACCGACCGCTGGATCATCTCGAGGATGGCGACTTGCTTCGCGCTCAGGCTCTTGCGGCGGCGCGCTCGCCCGGAATCGCGCGCTTCGTCGATGTCGGTGCTCAACGTCTCCGCCCCTCGTTGCGGCCGCACGGCGACCGGATGTCGGTGGTATCTGATCGACTGGGGTCGAACATTCGAAACTGTATCCGCCTTACGCGGGTGCGGCAAACATTCGTTCGAGTGTGTCGCGGTATTCGCGGGCGGATCTTTCTCGCGCGTGGGTGCTTGCGGCATCCGACATTCGAAGATACATTCGGAACAGAGATTCGCATCCGGCCCTCCCGGCCGAGGGCCGGATGCGTCTCCCACAGGAGGTGTGAGATGAGTGCAACGATCGTGACGACCGGATTCAGCACGGCGGCGATGCCGCGACAGAGCGCCACGTCGGCTGCCGGCGGGCAAGCGCACGCACGGCTTCGGCTCACCCGCCGTGGGCGCATCGTGTTCACGGCCCTCGCTGCCGTTCCCGTCGTCGTATGGGCGTTGGTGACGGTGCTCGGCGCCGGCGGCGCGGCCGCAGAGGTCGACGCAACCGGAGCGATGTTCGAGTACGTCACGATCGACCAGGGCGACTCCTTGTGGGCCATCGCCGAGTCGATCGCTTCCAACGGCGACCCTCGTGTCGTGATCGACGAGATCATCAGGCTCAACGGGCTTGACGGCGCGGTCGTCGAGCCGGGCCAGCGACTCGCCCTCCCCGTCGTGCCCTGACCGCTCCGCGGTGGGGGCTGTGCGGTGAAGATGGCCAGTGCCGCGTGGCTAGCATGGAACGGTGACGAGTCTCGACGAGCTCCCCATCCGTGACGACCTTCGCGGCAAGTCGCCGTACGGCGCTCCGCAGCAGACCGTGCCGGTCGCGCTCAACGTGAACGAGAACACGCATCCGATCCCTGAAGATGTCGCTCACGACATCATCGCCCGCGTCGCTGCGGCGATCCTGCACTTGAACCGATATCCCGATCGGGAGTTCACCGAACTCCGACGATCGTTGGCCGAGTACCTCGGCCACGGGCTCGAAGCAGCGCAGATCTGGGCGGCGAACGGATCGAACGAGGTCTTGCAGCACATCCTCCAGGCCTACGGCGGGCCCGGCCGTGTGGCACTCGGCTTCTCCCCGACGTACTCGATGTACGGGCTCCTCGCGTCCGGCACGGGCACCGGCTGGATCATGGCGGCGCGCGACGACGAGTTCGAAGTGAGCACCGAGACGGCGGTCAGGGCCGTGCAGGAGCACGATCCCGACGTCGTGCTCCTCTGCGCACCGAACAACCCGACGGGCACGCCGCTCGCGCTCGACACGATCCGGGCGGTGGCCGATGCGGCCCGAGGCGTCGTCGTCGTCGACGAGGCGTACTTCGAGTTCGCGGAGCCCGGCACCCCGAGCGCCCTCACACTGCTCGAGGGGCGACCGCGCCTCCTCGTCTCCCGAACCATGAGCAAGGCGTTCGCGTTCGCCGGAGCCCGCGTCGGCTACCTCGCCGGCGACCCCGCCGCGATCGACGCGCTCCGGCTCGTGCGCTTGCCCTATCACCTCTCTGCACTCACTCAGGCGGCCGCCCTCGGCGCTCTCGCGCACTCGAGCGAGATGCTCGCGATGGTCGACGAGATCCGCGGGCAGCGCGAGCGCATCTCCGCCGAGCTCTCGCGCCTCGGGTTCCACCCGTACCGCAGCGGTTCGAACTTCGTGCTCTTCGGTGGCGTCGACGAGCCGCACGCCGTGTTCGAGGCACTGCTCGAGCGCGGCATCCTGATCCGGGAGATCGGCATTCCGGGGCACTTGCGCGTGACCGCCGGCACCGAGGCGGAGACGAGCGCGTTCCTCGAGGCGATCGCGCTGTTCGCGCCCGAACGCCCGAATAGGATTGCCGTATGACCCCTGCGAGCGCACCGCGCACCGCCCGTGTGCAACGCGAGACGAGCGAATCGAGCATCGATCTCTCGATCGACCTCGACGGCACCGGGGTGAGCGACATCGAGACGAGCGTGCCGTTCTTCGACCACCTGCTCACCGCCTTCGCGAAGCACTCGCTCACCGACCTCACGGTGCGTGCCCGGGGCGACATCGAGATCGACGTGCACCACACGGTCGAAGACGTCGGCATCGTGCTCGGCCAGGCCATTCGGCAGGCGCTCGGCGACAAGCGCGGCATCTCGCGCTACGGCGACGCGCTCGTGCCGCTCGACGAGGCGCTCGCGCAAGCCGTCGTCGACATCTCGGGTCGGCCGTACCTCGTGCACACGGGCGAGCCCGCGGGCTTCGAGTTCCACCTCATCGGCGGGCACTTCACCGGGTCGATGGTGCGCCACGTCTTCGAGGCCATCGCGTTCAACGCCGCCCTCACGGTGCACGTGACGGTGCTGGGCGGCCGCGATCCCCACCACATCGCCGAAGCCGAGTTCAAGGCGTTCGCGCGTGCGTTCCGCTTGGCGAAGGCGCTCGATCCGCTCGTCGCCGGCATCCCGTCGACGAAGGGCGCGCTGTGACCCGCACGCCTCGCGTGGTCGTGCTCGACTACGGGTCGGGCAACGTCCACTCGGCCGCGAAGGCGCTCGAGCGCGCCGGAGCCGACGTCGAGCTCACCGCCGATCGCGCCGCGGCGCTCGAGGCCGACGGACTCGTCGTGCCCGGCGTCGGTGCGTTCAGCGCCGTGATGAACGCCCTGCGAGCTGTGCGCGGTGACGAGATCATCGACCGCCGCCTCGCAGGGGGCCGCCCGGTGCTCGGCATCTGCGTGGGAATGCAGGTGCTCTTCGAGCGCGGAGTCGAGCGCGGCGTCGACACCGAGGGGCTCGGCGAGTGGCCGGGCATCGTCACCGAGCTTCCGGCGCCGGTGCTCCCGCACATGGGCTGGAACACCGTCGAGCCTGACGAGGGATCCGCGCTCTTCGCGGGCCTCGAGGGCGAGCGGTTCTACTTCGTGCACTCGTTCGCCGCGCAGGAGTGGCTGCTCGACGTCCAGCCGCCATACCCGCAGCCGAGGCTGACCTGGTCGGAGCACGGCGGGCGCTTCCTCGCGGCTGTCGAGAACGGCCCGCTGTCGGCGACGCAGTTCCACCCCGAGAAGTCGTCGGATGCCGGCATCCGGCTGCTCGGCAACTGGCTCGGCACGCTCGGCTGAGGCACATACGGCGCAGTTCGCGCCGCTCCGATCCAATCGGACTAGGATGCTGTGACTGTGCCGATCGCCGCGCATCGCGGCTCGGAATCGAGGACAGTGAATGAGCGAGTTCAACAAGACCCCGGCCCTCGTGCTGCTACCTGCAGTCGACGTCGCGGGCGGCAAGGCCGTGCGCCTCACCAAGGGTGAAGCCGGCACCGAGACGAACTACGGCGACCCGGTCGACGCGGCCGTCGACTGGGCCGAGCAGGGCGCCGAGTGGATCCACCTCGTCGACCTCGACGCGGCGTTCGGCCGCGGGAGCAACGCGGGAATCCTGAAGAAGGTCATCCGGCAGGTGCGCGGCGTCAACGTCGAGCTCTCGGGAGGAATCCGCGACGACGCGTCGCTCGAGCACGCCCTCGCCATCGGTGCGAAGCGCATCAACCTCGGCACGGCGGCGCTCGAGAATCCCGAGTGGGCGGCATCCGTGATCGCCCAGTACGGCGACGCGATCGCCGTGGGCCTCGACGTGCGCGGCACGACGCTCGCGGCTCGCGGCTGGACGCAGGACGGCGGCGACCTCTGGCAGGTCATGGAACGCCTCGAGGAGGCGGGGGCGGCGCGCTACGTCGTCACCGACGTCACGAAAGACGGCACCCTGCAGGGGCCGAACCTCGACCTGCTCCGGCAGGTCATGGACCGCACGCACCACCCCGTGGTCGCATCCGGCGGTGTCTCGAGCCTCGACGACATCGTCGCGCTCCGTGAGCTCGTGCCGCTCGGACTCGAGGGCGCGATCATCGGAAAGGCGCTCTACGCCGGCGCGTTCACGCTGCCCGAGGCGCTGGATGTCGCCTCGCACTGAGCGCGAGCCCGGGCCCGGGTCCGACCCCGAGCCCGATGAAGGCCCGACGGATGCCGGCGCCGACTCGGCGGGCGTGCCTTGGGCCGGACGTTCGTTCGACTCGAACCCGCATGCCGCCGACGACGGCAGCGCGCCGACCGAGCTCGCCGACGCCCTGCGCAGGTTCCACGCCGGCGAGGCCGGCCAGGCGGCGGTCGTCGACGCGTTCGGCCGGTCGCGCCTGTTGATCCCGCTCCTCGCCGAGCTCGGCGACGGCGTTGCGGAGGTCGGCGCGCACGGGCTCGCCGTCGACAAGAGCCAGGAGCTCTCGATCGTGACCGTCGAAGGCCCCGACGGCCGGAAGGTGCTGCCGGTGTTCTCCTCGGTCGCGGCGATGTCGCGCTGGAATCCCGCTGCCCGGCCCGTTCCCGCCGACGGCGTGCGGGTGGCGCTTGCGGCCGCCGACGACGGCACCGACCTCATCGTCCTCGACCCGGGTTCCGAGACGGAGTTCGCACTGCGCCGGCCCGCGGTCTGGTCGGTTGCGCAATCGCTGCCGTGGCGTCCTCCGTTCGAGTCGCCCGACGTGCACGCCGCATTCGAGCGGTCGATCGGCACCGAGCTCGCGGTGCTCGGCGTCTCGCTGTCACCGGGCGACCCGACGGCCCGGCTCCGTGGCCCTGAACTCGTCGTGCGCCTCACGCTCGTCGCCGGCCTCACGCGGCAGGAGCTCGACGCGGTCCTGCAGCGGCTCGCGGCGCGCTGGGCGGCGGATGACGCGATCGCGACCCTCGTCGATTCGCTCACGGTCCGCCTCACCGGCGCCGGCGACTGATCCCGCGTTCGCCGCGTTTCCGGCTCCGTTCGACCGTGCGCGGCATCCGCAGTCCGAACCGGGGGCATTGACCCGGCGCGCCCCTGGGAGCACGATAGGAAGCGCGCGTCGGAGCGCAGAATCCAGGTCCGCCATGAGCTTTCAGACGCTGCGGTGGCAGAAGCCTGAGATGCCGGCTCAGGCGGCGGAGTCGGCGGCATCAGGTTGAATGGAGTCATGCCTGAGGCGCTCGACTCGTTCTCGCCCGCGACGCGGGCGTGGTTCACGGAGTCGTTCGCCGCGCCCACCTCGGTGCAGCATGGCGCGTGGCAGGCGATCGCGAAGGGCGATCATGCGCTCGTCGTGGCGCCCACGGGCTCGGGCAAGACGCTCGCGGCGTTCCTCTGGGCCATCGACCGCATGATCGCGGGTGGCGCAGAGGCGGCGGCCGCGGGAACCCGGGTGCTGTACATCTCGCCGCTCAAGGCGCTCGGCGTCGACGTCGAGCGCAACCTCCGGGCGCCCATCGTGGGCATAGCCCGCACGGCGATGGCGCACGGCTTGTCCGTGCCCGAGGTGACGGTCGGCGTGCGCTCGGGCGACACCCCGCCCGCCGAGCGGCGCACGCTTGTGAAGCATCCGCCCGAGATCCTCATCACGACTCCCGAGTCGCTGTATCTCATGCTCACGTCCTCTGCTCGTGAAACGCTCGCGGGAGTCGACACGGTCATCGTCGATGAGATCCACGCACTGGCGGGTTCGAAGCGCGGCGCGCACCTCGCGCTCTCGCTCGAGCGCCTCGACTCACTCGCGGCGCGACCGGTGCAGCGCATCGGGCTCTCGGCCACGGTCAGGCCTCACGAGGAGGTGGCTCGCTTCCTCGCCGGCGCACGGCCGGTGTCGATCGTCGCCCCGCCGAGCGGCAAGCGGTTCGATCTGAGCGTCACGGTGCCGGTCGACGACTTGTCCGATCTCGCCGGCGAGTCGGGCTCGGGATCGGTCTGGCCGCACGTCGAGGCGGCCATCCTCGACGAGGTGCTCGCGCACCGATCCACCATCGTGTTCGCGAACTCACGGCGCCTCGCCGAGCGGCTGACGGCGAGGCTCAACGAATTGTGGGCCGAGCGCATCCCGGTGCCCGTCGGCGCGGCCGTCTCAGAGGTCGACGCCCCGGTGCTGGTTCCGGCGGATGCCTCCCAGGCACCCGTGCGCCCGCCGGCAGAGGCCGTGGGCGCGTCGGGCATCACCGGCGGTGCCGCGCCCGTGCTCGCCCGCTCCCATCACGGCTCGGTGAGCAAAGAGGAGCGGGCCCTCGTCGAGGAAGACCTGAAGTCCGGCCGGTTGCGGTGTGTCGTCGCGACGTCGAGTCTCGAGCTCGGCATCGACATGGGCGCCGTCGATCTCGTCATGCAGGTCGAGTCGCCGCCATCGGTCGCGAGCGGCCTGCAGCGCATCGGGCGCGCAGGGCATCAGGTGGGCCAGATCTCGAAGGGCGTGATCTTCCCGAAGCATCGGGCCGACCTGTTGCATTCGGCGGTCGTCGTCGAACGCATGGCCGCCGGTTCGATCGAGGCGATGCGCGTGCCGACGAACCCCCTCGATGTGCTCGCGCAGCAGACGATCGCCGCCTCTGCGGTCGACGAGTGGGACGTCGAGGAGTGGTTCGACGTCGTGCGTCGCGCGGCACCGTTCGCCACGCTGCCCCGATCGGCGTTCGATGCGACCCTCGACCTGCTCGCCGGGCGCTACCCGTCCGACCGCTTCGGCGAGCTGCGCCCCCGGATCGTGTGGGATCGCGATGCCGGCACGTTCGTGGGCCGTCGCGGCGCACAGCGCCTCGCCGTCACGAGCGGCGGCACCATCCCCGATCGCGGTCTCTTCGGCGTCTTCATGGTCGGCGAAGCCGGACCCGGGCGACGCGTCGGCGAACTCGACGAAGAGATGGTGTACGAATCGCGAGTCGGCGACGTCTTCGCGCTCGGGGCCACGAGCTGGCGCATCCAGGAGATCACGCACGACCGGGTGCTCGTCTCGCCCGCGTTCGGCGAGCCCGGCCGGCTCCCGTTCTGGAAGGGCGACGGAATCGGCCGACCGGCCGAGCTCGGCGAGGCCATCGGGGGATTCATTGCCGACCTCGCGAACTCGCCCGCCGAGGCGGGCGTGGCGAGGTCGCGTGCCGCGGGCCTCGACGAGCGCGCCGCACAGAACCTGCTCGCGTTCATCGACGACCAGCGGGGTGCAACGCGCATCGTGCCCGACGCGACGAACCTCGTCGTCGAGCGCTTCCGCGACGAGCTCGGCGACTGGCGCATCGTGCTGCACTCGCCGTACGGCATGCGGGTGCACGCACCGTGGGCGCTCGCCGCGGGCGCTCGAGTGCAGGAGCGGTTCGGCGTCGACGCGAACGCCGTGGCGAGCGACGACGGCATCGTGCTGCGCATGCCCGACACCGCCGACGAGCCGCCAGGGGCCGAGCTGTTCGCGTTCGAGGCGGCCGAGCTCGCCGAGCTCGTCACGCTCCACGTCGGCGGGTCGGCGCTCTTCGCATCACGGTTCCGCGAGTGCGCCGCGCGAGCACTGCTCCTGCCGCGGGTGAACCCCGGCAAGCGCTCGCCGCTCTGGCAGCAGCGCCAGCGCGCCTCGCAGCTCCTCGAGGTCGCTCGCGACTTCCCCGACTTCCCGATCGTGCTCGAGGCCGTGCGCGAGTGCCTGCAAGACGTCTACGACCTGCCGGCGCTCACCCGGCTGGCCGAGCGCGTCACCGCTCGCGAGATCCGCTTCGTGGAGGTCACCACCGAGGTGGCGAGCCCGTTCGCCTCGAGCCTCCTCTTCGGATACGTCGGCGCGTTCATGTACGAGGGCGATGCGCCGCTCGCCGAGCGTCGCGCTGCTGCGCTCTCGCTCGATCCCGCCCTCCTTGCCGACCTGCTCGGCACGATCGAGCTGCGCGAGCTGCTCGATCCCGAGGTCGTCGACGAGATCGAGCGGATGCTGCAGCGCCTCGCCCCCGAACGCGCCGCCCGCGGCGACGAGGGCGTCGTCGATCTCCTCCGAGATCTCGGTCCGCTCACGGCCGAGGAGGTCGCCGAGCGCGTCGACGGCGAGACGGATGCCGCAGCGGCGCTCCACGCGCTCGTCGAAGCCCGGCGCATCGCCGTCGTGCGGTTCGCGGGCAGCCCGTGGTTCGCGGCAGTCGAAGACCTGAGCCGGCTGCGCGATGCGCTCGGCGTGCCGATCCCGCCCGGCCTGCCCGAGGTGTTCGGCGAGCCCGTTCGCGATCCGCTCGGCGACCTCGTGAGCCGGTTCGCCCGCACGCACGGCCCGTTCACCGCGAACGCCGTGGCCGAACGGTTCGGCATCGGCGCCGCCGTCGCCGCGTCCGCGCTCGGGCGCCTCGCCGCCGAGCGCCGGGTCGTCGAGGGCGAGTTCTCACCTCGTGGCACTGGAACGGAGTGGTGCGACAGCGAGGTGCTCCGGAGGTTGCGGCGCCGGTCCCTCGCGGTGCTGCGCAACGAGATCGAACCGGTCGTGCCCCGCGAGTACGCGCGGTTCCTTCCCGAATGGCAGCATGTGGGCGGCAGGCTCCGCGGCGTCGACGGAGTCGCTGCGGTGATCGAGCAGCTCGAGGGTGCCCGCATCCCCGCCTCGGCGTGGGAGGCGTTCGTGCTCCCTGCCCGGGTGTCCGACTACCGACCCGACATGCTCGATGAGCTCACCGCCTCGGGCGAGGTCGTCTGGGCGGGCGCCGGCACCCTCGCGGGCGACGACGGCTGGCTGAGCCTGCACCTCGCTGAGACCGCGGAGCTCACCCTGCCCATGCCGGCATCCGCGCCGCTCGATCCCATCGAGACTGAGCTGCTCGCGGTGCTCGGCACCGGGGGCGGCTACTTCTTCCGTCAGCTCGTCGAGTCGATCGGCGCCACCGACGAGCAACCGGTGGTCGACGCCCTCTGGCGGCTCGTCTGGGCCGGCCTGGTGACGAACGACACCTTCGCCCCGGTGCGCGGGCTGCTGGCCGTGGGCGGCGCGCACAAGACCGCCCCACCGACGCCGAGAGCCAGGCTGCGGGGCGGGTCGCTCTCCCGCCGGGCACTCGCGGCGAGCGTGACCTCCAGCCGAGCCGCGACGGCGCGGGCCAACCCCCCGCG
>NZ_SDPN01000044.1 GCF_004134825.1 Agromyces albus | reverse complement strand
GCGAGCTCGCCGACGCCGGCTCCGAAGGCGACGGATGCCGCCCCCGCAGCAGCGGGCAGCGGCCACCGCCGCGCGCGGCCGTTCGTGTCGGGCATGGCCTCAGCGTACGCTCGCCGGAGGCGGCCGAATCGGGCGTTCCGGCCGAGTTCTCCGGACCGTAATATCTGTCGCCTGAGGCCCCGGGAACGCGGCCATCGCGGCGTCGGCGTCGGTCGATGTCGCGATGGCCGCGAATCCGCCCGCACGTCAGCCGGTCGTGCTTGAATCGACCTCGGACCCGGGGGAGCAGAACGCATGACCGACACGAACCACCTCGCCGACACGCATGACCTCATCGAGGTTCGGGGTGCGCGCGAGAACAACCTGAAAGACGTCTCGCTCGACATCCCGAAGCGCCGCCTCACGGTGTTCACCGGGGTCTCGGGCTCGGGCAAGTCGTCGCTGGTGTTCGGCACGATCGCGGCAGAGTCGCAGCGGCTCATCAATGAGACCTACTCGGCGTTCCTGCAGTCGTTCATGGGTTCGCCGTCGCGGCCCGACGTCGACTCGCTCCGCAACATCAGCGCGGCGATCATCGTCGACCAGGAGCGCATGGGCGCCAACTCGCGCTCGACCGTCGGCACGGCGACCGACGCGCACGCAATGCTGCGCATCATCTTCAGCCGCCTCGGCAAGCCCTACGTCGGCCCGAGCTTCCACTTCAGCTTCAACGTGCCGGCGGGCATGTGCCCGCGCTGCGAGGGCATGGGCGAGGTCAACGACATCGACATCGACCAGCTCGTCGACCGCGACAAGTCGCTCGCCGAGGGCGCGATCACGATCCCGGGCTACACGGCCGACGGCTGGCAGGTGCGCATCTACAGCGAATCGGGGTTCCTCGACCCCGACAAGAAGATCCGCGACTACACCGAGCAGGAGCTCCACGACTTCCTCTACAAAGAGCCGGTCAAGGTCAAGGTGCAGAGCATCAACATGAGCTACGAGGGCCTCGTGCCCAAGGTGCAGAAGAGCCTGCTCTCGAAAGACCGCGACGCGATGCAGCCGCACATCCGCGCCTTCGTCGATCGCGCCGTCACCTTCACGGCGTGCCCCGAGTGCGGCGGCTCACGCCTGAATAAGGAAGTTCTCTCGTCCAAGATCAAGGGCATCAACATCGCGGATGCCGCAGCCATGCAGATCTCCGACCTCGCCGGCTGGCTCGACGACCTGACCGACCCGGCCATCGGCCCGCTCGTCGAGACGCTCAAGCAGACGATCGACTCGTTCGTCGAGATCGGGCTCGGCTACCTCAGCCTCGACCGCACCTCCGGCACGCTCTCCGGCGGCGAGGCACAGCGCGTCAAGATGATCCGGCACCTCGGTTCTCCACTCACCGACATCACCTACGTCTTCGACGAGCCCACGGTGGGCCTGCACCCGCACGACATCCAGCGCATGAACGAGCTGCTCGTGCGCCTGCGCGACAAGGGCAACACCGTGCTCGTCGTCGAGCACAAGCCCGAGGTCATCGAGATCGCCGATCACGTCGTCGACCTCGGCCCGGGTGCCGGCACGGCCGGTGGCACCATCTGCTTCGCCGGGGATGTCGCGGGCCTCCGCTCCTCCGACACACTCACGGGGCGCCATCTCGACCACCGCGCGCAGCTCCGTGATGCAACGCGCGGGGCATCCGGGCACCTCTCCATCCGCGGCGCCACGCAGCACAACCTGCAGGGTGTCGACGTCGACATCCCGCTCGGCGTGCTCACCGTCGTGACGGGGGTGGCGGGCTCGGGCAAGTCGTCGCTCATCCACGGCAACGTGCCGAAGCACGAGAACGTCGTCGTCGTCGACCAGTCGCCGATCCGCGGCTCGCGGCGCTCGAACCCCGCGACCTATACGGGGTTGCTCGACACGATCCGCACCGCGTTCGCGAAGGCGAACGGCGTGAAGCCGGCGCTCTTCAGCGCGAACTCCGCGGGCGCGTGCCCGAACTGCAAGGGCATCGGGCTCGTCTACATGGACCTCGCGATGATGGCCGGCGTCGCGAGCGTCTGCGAGGAGTGCGGCGGCAAGCGATTCACGGCCGAGGTGCTCGGCTACACGCTGCGCGGCAAGAACATCAGCGAGGTGCTCGACCTCTCGGCCGACGAGGCGCTCGAGTTCTTCGAAGAGAAGCCCGCCCGTGCCGTGCTCCAGCGCCTCAGCGACGTCGGCATCGGCTACCTCGGTCTCGGACAATCGCTCAACACCCTGTCGGGCGGCGAGCGGCAGCGCTTGAAGCTCGCCATCAGCATGGCGAAGGCGGGCTCGATCTACGTGCTCGATGAGCCGACGTCGGGCCTGCACCTCGCCGACGTCGACAAGCTGCTCGCCCTGCTCGACCGACTCGTCGACGACGGCAACTCGGTCATCGTCATCGAGCACCACCAGGCCGTCATGGCGCACGCCGACTGGATCATCGACCTCGGCCCGGGCGCCGGCCACGACGGCGGCCGCATCGTGTTCGAGGGCACGCCGGCCGAGCTCGTCGAGTCGGCGTCGACGGATGCCGCGACGCTCACGGCCCGGCACCTCGCGGCCTACGTCGGGGCGGGCGACCGCGTGGGTGCGACCTCCGGTGGTTGAGTAGGCAGCGAAGCAGCCGTATCGAAACCACCCACCCCCGGTGGTTGAGTAGGCAGCGAAGCAGCCGTATCGAAACCACGCTGCCCCGGGGTGGCCTCGATACGCGTCGCCTTCGGCGGCGCTACTCGACCACCGGGGCGCGGCGCGTACGCCCGGGCTTGAGCGAGCTGCGGGGTTACTCTGGCGCCATGGTGGTCAACCGCAAGCGCAAGGCCACCTACGCGCGACGGCGCAAGCGCCGGATGGCACGCGTCACGCACGACCTCAGCGACGAGCAGTGGACCGCGCTCAAGGACGCGTGGAACGGCTGCGCCTATTGCGGCGCGACCGATAAGCCGCTGCAGCGTGACTGCGTGCTGCCGATCTCACGCGGCGGACGCTACACGCTCGACAACATCGCCCCGGCCTGCGGCTCGTGCAACGCGAGCAAGTGCAACGACGAGGTCACGTCCTGGCTCCGGCGCAAGCGGCTCGACGAGCGCGCCTTCCTGTTGCGCCACTACGAGATCGGGGCGGCGCTGGCGCTGCGGTTCGGCGGATCGGAATGAGACCGCACGAATGACGCGACCGGCTCCGCGAGCGAAGCGCCGATCTCGGCGGCGGGCCGCTTCGCCCCCTTCACCTCGAACGAGTGCCCCCCGCCCTCGAGCCACTGCAGGGTCGCCGTCGGCCCGATGCGGGCGACCACCGCGTCGAGCTGCTCGTTCGGCGACGCGAACGGGTCGTTCGTGCCCTGCAGGAACAGCATCGGCACGGTGATGCCGTAGAGGTGCTCGTCGCGCACGGCCTCGGGCTTGCCGGGCGGGTGCAGCGGGTAGCCGAGGTAGATGAGTCCTGCAGCGGCCATGCCGTCGGCGACGGCCATCGAGGCCATGCGGCCGCCGAACGACTTGCCCGATGCCCAGATCGCCTCACCGTCGGCGCCGCGAGCGGCCGCGGCATCCGTCGCCGCCCGCCAGGCCGCGATGGCAGCTGGAGGGCGATCGGGAAAGCGGCGGCCCGCCTCTCGGTAGGCGAAGTTGAAGCGCAGCGTCGCGAATCCGTCGTCGTTCAGCGCCCGCGTGAAGCCGGCCATGAACGGATGCTCCATGCCGGCGCCCGCGCCGTGGGCGACGACGATCGTGGCCGCGGCATCCGCTGGGCGCGCGTAGACCCCAGACACAGGCGTGCCGTCGACGTCGATCGTGATGTGCTGCTCGGTCGTCATGGGAACAGGTCGAAGATGTCGCTCACCGCAGTGATGACGGAACCGGCGCCGTCGGTGAGATCGCCGACCGCCGCGGGGAGTTCGCTGAGGCTTCCGACCGCGTCGAAGACGGCGGCGAGGTCGGTGGTCACGTCGAGGAGATCGCCCACGGTGTCGAGGTTGGTGCGTTCGACGACGGCGGCGTCGAGCTTGAGCTGGGCGATCCACTCGCGTTCGAGTCCGAAGAGCACGGCGTAGGGGAGCAGACGCTCGTGCAGGTGGAACCGGGTGAGGGGCTCGGCGGCGGCATCGGGCTGGGGCTCGTCGCCGCCCGGCGAGCGCGCGGGGGTGGACGCGCTCGCGGCATCCGTCTCCCGCAGCAGCGCGCCGCTCGGCGACTGCAGCACCCGCAGCCGATCGGCCTCGGCGAGCTCCATGTACTGCCGCAGCCCCGCGAGATGCTCTCGCTTCGGCTGCGACGGCGGAAGGAAGTGCCGCCACCACGCGGGCGTGACGAAGATCGTGGCGACGGTTGCCGCCACGGCGACGATCGTCATGACGAGGGCGGTCCAGTCGCCATCGACGATGGTGAAGACGAGGAACAGCACCTCGACGAGCATGCCGAGGTAGGCGAGCACGGTGAGCGTGACGCCAGGCCAGGTGATGCGTCGCTCGGCGATGAGGCCATCGCGAGCGAGGGCGTGTTCGGTGGTGAACACGAGGGTGCGCAGCCTGCTGCCGAGAGCCCGCCTGGCCGACGAGAAGCGGCGCACGCGCCCCGGGATGTGCTCGGGGCCGAACAGTACCTCGAGTAATGCCACCTCTTCGGTGGTGAGGATGGCATTCGATGCGAGTTCGACGCCGATGGGCTCTCGCCTGCTGCCCGCGACGATCTTCACCTTGCGCTTCACCGCGAGATCGATGAGGGCAGCGGATGCCGCGCGCCGGTCGGCCTCGAGCAGCAACGCGTCGCGCAACACCGTGGACCCGCGCTCGGGCGCGTATTGCACGACGCGCGGGGTCACCCGTTGGGCGGCGACGGCGCGCGCGGCGAGGCCGAGCCCGAGGATGAGGAACGCGGGAATGACCGCGAACACGATGACGGCGAAGAGCACGCGCCCAGTCTAGGGAGACGTCGCCGCGTGAGGGAGGCTCACGTCACAGGCCGGGTGGCTGTTGAGCTAGTCGCCCACGAGCTCGCCGCGGATGCGCCGCAGGTCTTCCATGAGCGAGCCGACGAGGATCCAGTGACCTGACCTGGGCGGCGCCACGACGAGCGCCGACGTCAGCGCGGGCACTTCCGACGTCATCGGCTCGGGCTCGGGTTCGGCCACGCGCACGAGCAGGCGCACGTCGTGCGCGACCCGTCGCAGTTGCTCGGCGATCGCACGCACCGTGGGCTCGTCGTGCAGTGCGTCGTCGTAGTGGTCGGCGAAGGCGCGCGTCATGCCGATGACCTGCGTGACGATGGGGCTCAGGCGTTCGAGCAGCTCCCGCAGCTGTACGAGCTCCGAGCGATGCGCCGACCGGCGCGGGTTGAGGGTGAGCGACTCCTCGCCGGCGGCGATCGCGGAATCGGCGGCATCCCGCATCGGTCGCAGCAGCCGGGCCTCGATCATGAGCGCATCGACCGCGCCGGGCGACCGTCGCTGCTCGAGCGCGTCGGCGAGGCGGTCGACGGATGCCGCGAGCTCGCCTCCGAGCAACGCGACCTCGCCTCGGGCGGGCGCCACAGCCACGGGCGGCACGATGAGCGCATTCACGACGATGCCGATCGCGGCGCCGATGAGCGTCTCGATCACGCGGTCGACCGCGTACTCGGGCGACGCGGAGCCGAGCGCGAGCACGAGCATCGCGCTGATCGCGACCTGGTTCGAGGTGCCGGGCGTCATCTTGAGCGCCCACGCGACGAGCATCGCGATCATGATGGCGGCGAGGATGATCCAGCTGCTCTGGCCGAGTCCGAGCGAGATGCCCGTCGCGATGACGACGCCGAGGATCACGCCGATGCTGCGCTCGATCGCCTTGCCGAACGACTGGTTGACGCTCGGCTGCACGACGAGCAGCGCGGCGATCGCCGCGAACACCGGCAGCGGCCCGGGGATCAGCCAGCCGGCCACGAGCCATGCCGCGATCGTCGCGACCGCTGCCTTCAGCACCTGCAGGATCGGCACACGCTTCGTCGCCCGGAACGTCGCGGTGAAGTTCATGCGCCAAGGCTAGCCGTGGCACGCACGTGCTGGGCGAGAATGGAGCAGTGCCGCTCGGCACGCTCCGCCCGCTCGAACGAGGGCTCCCTATGCAGCGAACCGTGTCCGCCGAACTCGCCCTCCACGTCGACGACCTCGCGCGCCTCGCGTTCATCGTCGCCGTGGCCGACCGCCCGGCCGAGGAGCGCTTCGAGCTTCGGCACGACGGCGCGCTGGTGAAACCGCGTGAGGTGACGGATGCCGCGGGCAGCCGCATCCACATCGTCGACGTCGCGGCAGGTTCGGTCACCATGAGCTACTCGGCCAGGATCGAGGTGCAGGCCGAGGCGCCATCCGTCACCGAGCTCGAGCTGCTCGAATTCCTCCGGCCGAGTCGTTATTGCGAGGCCGACCACCTCGCCGCGACCGCGCGAGCAGAGTTCTCAGGTCTCGAGGGCCGGGAGCTCCTCGCGGCGGTGAGCTCGTGGGTCGGCACTCGCCTCATCTACGTGCCGGGGTCGAGCCTGCCGACGGATGGCGCGATCCGCACGCTCCTCGGCGGCGAGGGCGTGTGCCGCGACTATGCGCACCTCGTGATCGGCCTGTTGCGGGCGCTCGACGTGCCAGCCCGCCTCGCTGCGGTGTACGCGCCCGGCCTCGACCCGATGGACTTCCACGCCGTCGCCGAGGCGCACGTCGAGGGCGCGTGGCACGTCGTGGATGCGACGACGCTCGCCCCGCGCTCGTCGCTCGTGCGCATCGCCACCGGGCGCGATGCCGCCGACACGGCGTTCCTCAGCTCATACGGCGGCAACGTGACGGTCGAGGCGATCGAGGTCTCCGCCGTCGCCGACGTGCTGCCCGACGACGACATCACGGAGCTCGTGCAGCTGCGCTGAGCTGAGTTCTTGCGGCGACATCCGGCTCCGGATTTTCCGCAAATTCTTGACGATTGGCTTCTGGCACTCTCATGGTGAGAGTGCTAATCTGAAGGTACTTGAGCGACATCGACTCAAGTCTTGAACAACCGCCGCAACGCGGCACTAGGGAGGAGTAGCCATGGCCATGTACTGGGACCCGTTCCGTGAGCTCGATCGCCTCGCTACGAGCATGCTCGACTCGAGGCAGGGACCGCGGGTCATGCCCATCGACCTGCACCGTGACGGAGATCACTACGTGCTGAACGCCGACCTTCCGGGTGTCGACCCGGGCTCGGTCGACGTCGACATCGACGGGCAGTTGCTCACCATTCGCGCTGAGCGCACCCTGCGTTCCGAAGAGGAGACGCAGTGGCTCGTGCGCGAGCGGCCGAGCGGGTCGTTCCTGCGCCAGCTCACGCTGGGCGACGGCCTCGACACTGCGGGCATCAGCGCACACTACGAGAACGGCGTGCTGAGCGTCGTGATCCCGGTGAGTGAACAGGCCAAGCCGCGCAAGGTGGCCGTGCAGGCCGCTCAGCGCTCCGAGAAGGAGGTCACGGCTTAGGCCAGGGTGACCCACCGGCAACCACGCCCGCGAAGCCCGCCCTGCCGCCCAGGCAGGGCGGGCTTCGCCGTTCGCCGTGCGGGTGACTCGTTCTGGGGGTGCCGAGCGCGCCCGACGCGTCGAATCGTGACCCGACAGTGATCAATTCGCGAGCAGGCGCCGGATATCTTCAGATCACATGGTCGCAAGCGCTCGCCGACGGCCGAACCGTTCTTGAGGGGAACCCACCGCCAGTGATGCAACATCGCGCCATCGCCGCCGTCCTGACCATCGGACTCGCGTCCGCCCTGAGCCTCGCTGCGGTCGCCGCACCGGCGTCGGCAGAGGAGCCGGTCGAAGAGCAGCGGCTCGTGCTCACACCCGCCGACTACATCGCCAGGGCAGGCGAAGTGGTGGATTATGAGGTCACCTTCGTTGACGAGTTCGGAGAGCCGGCAGATCCCCAGCCCGACCTCGAGTACACGCTCAGCACCGACCTCGCAGGCGACGTCATCGACGGCGAGAAGGTCTCGGGAACGCAGAGCGGCCCGCGCACCGTCTTCGTGCGGAGCGGTCAGTACTACGGCATGACCGAGCTCACCGTCATCGGCGACCCTGTCGAACTCTCCATAATCCCGAGCGCACTGAAGGTCGTGAAGGGCGGCACACTCACGTTCGATGTCACCGGTGTCGACGAGTGGGGCACCGTCTTCGGCGCGGGAGATGACGCCGTGATCACGAGCTCCGTGCCGACCGACATCATCAAGGCCGGCGGCATCGTCACGTTCCCGACCGCGAGCCCGCACACGATCACCGCACGTGTCGGAGAGGTGACCGCATCAGTGACCATCGAGGTCGTGGATACCGCCGCTGCTGCCCCCGCTGCCCCGGCTGCGCCGACTCCCGGCGCTCCCAGGCTCGCAGAGACCGGCGTCGAGGCGAACGCTGCCGCGGTGCTCGCCGGCGCCTTCCTCCTGCTCGGTTCGCTCGTCATGAGCCGGCGTCGACGCGCGGCGCGCTGACGCTCAAAGCACATATCGGTCCCCGGCCGCGAGCCCAGTGCGGCGCGGCCGGGGACCGACCCGTTCGGCAGGTCGCCGCAGTAGTTAGTATCAAGGTGAAACAAGCTCGGTCGCCGAGCAGCCACCCAGCCGGGCTGATCCGATGGAGGACGAATGCGCTCAGCGTGGCCCGATCTCGCCCCCGCCGAGCGCGGGGCCCTGCTCGAGGTGCTCATCCACGGGCCGCTCCCGCGGGCCGAGATCGCCCGTCGGCTCGGCCTCTCGAGGGCGACCCTCACCCGCATCACCCGCACGCTCGTCGAAGCCGGGCTCCTCTCCGAGGGTGCCACGGAACTGCGCGCGACGACCGGCCGCCCCTCTGAGATGCTGCAGCTGCGCACAGATACCCGGCGGTTCCTCGGCGTCAAGCTCACGGGCGACACGCTCTACGCCGTCGTCACCGACCTCGGCGCCCGGATCCTGTCGTCGATCGAAGAGCCGCTCGTCACCACGGAGGTCGACGATGTCGTCGACCAGATCGCCGCGGTGGCCGCCCGAATGGAGGTCGAGCATCCGGGCCTCACGGCGATCGGCGTGTGCCTGGCCGGCGACGTCGCCAACCGCGGCGGGGAAGGGATCGTCACGGTCTCGCCGTTCCTCGGCTGGCGCGACGTTCCGCTCGGTGTCCTCTTGCAGCAGCGAACCGGCCACCCGAGCGCTGCCCAGAACGACGTGCTCGCCCTCACCGCCGCCGAGCACTGGTTCGGTGCGGGTGCCGGCCTCGACTCCATGGCGCTGCTCACCGTGGGCATCGGACTCGGGTTCGGGCTCGTCGTGCACGGCCAGGTGGTCACGGGTGCGCACGGTCGACCCGGTCGCCTCAGCCACGTCATCATCGATTCCGGCGGTCCGATCTGCAAGCGCGGGCATCGTGGGTGCGCGTCGACCTATCTCGTGAACGACGCGATCGTCACGGCGCTCGGCGGCGCGCCACTCGACTACGAGGGCGCACTGCGTCGAGCGCGCGAGGGTGATCCGGCTGCGCGCCGGGCCTTCGAGGACGCCGGCGTCGCACTCGGTGCGCTCATTGCGCTCGTCGTCAACACGATCGATCCCGAGAAGGTCATCCTGAGCGGCGACGGACTCGCCATCTACGAGCTCGCGGCCGACCGCGTACACCACGCAATGGACGAGGCACTCGACACCGGCAGCACGGTGAACCTCGACGTCCAGCCCTTCGACTTCTCGGAGTGGGCGCGAGCGGGTGCGGTGCTCGCAATCAGGAGCGTGCTCTCCTAGGTTCGAATACGACCGAGTTTGTTTCATCGATTGACAAACTCCCCGATGTACTTCAGGCTGGGTCTCGTCCAGCCGGGGGGAGATCGGCCGGGCGCAATCCGCACCGCGTATCAAAGGAGATATCTATGCGCTCACGCGTACTGGCATCGATCGGCGTCCTCGCCGTATCCGCCGCCGCCCTGACCGGATGCTCCACTCCGTCCGACAGTGGATCGGTGACGCTCGAGTTCTGGTCCTGGGCTCCCGACACCCAGAAGATCGTCGACATCTGGAACGAGGAGCATCCCGAGATCCAGGTCAATTACACGGATGCCGGTGGCGGCGACGAGTCCGCGGCGAAGATCCTGACCGCGAGCCGGGCGGGCAATGCGCCCGATCTCGCGGCGGTCGAGTACACGACCCTGCCCTCGTTGATCGTCGCCGACGTGCCGCTCGACCTGACCGACGCCGTCGCCGACGTACAGGACGCGTACACCGAGGGAACCTGGCAGCAGACCACGTTCGACGGATCGGTCTTCGGACTCCCGCAGGACGTCGGCCCGATGTCCCTCATCTACCGCGCCGACAAGCTCGCCGAGTTCGGCATTCCCGCGCCCACGACGTGGGCTGAGTTCCGAGAGGCTGCAGCCGCCGTGCGGTCCGCGGATCCGAACGCGTACATCGCCTCGATCCCTCCCGGCGAGCTCGGGTTCTACGCGGGCGTTGCGACCCAGGCCGGATCGGAGTGGTGGTCGGTGTCGGGGAGCGAGTGGACGGTCGGCATCGCCGACGAGGCCTCCCTCGAGGTGGCGGACTTCTTCGACCAGATGGCGAAGGACGACCTCATTCTCACCGACCCGCTGCTCACCCCCGAGTACAACAAGATGCTCAACGAGGGCACGATCCTCTCGTGGCCGTCCGCCCTCTGGGCGCCCGGCGTGATCGAGAGCGTCGCCCCCGACACCGCCGGCTCCTGGGAGATGTCACCGCTGCCGCAGTGGACTCCGGGCGAGAAGGCCGCGGCGTATCAGGGCGGTTCGGCGGTCATCGTCACGAAGGAGAGCGAGCACGCAGATGCCGCGATCGAGTTCGCCAAGTGGCTGAACGCGAGCGACGAGGGCTCCGAGCTCGTGCTCAGCGAGCAGAACGCCTACCCCGCGGCGATCGCCGGCCAGGAAGCCGCGGCGGAGAACGAACCGCCGACCCTCATGCCCCAGCAGGCGGACTTCTACGAGGTCGCCGCCGAAATCTCCGCCGAAACGATCCCCGTCACCTGGGGGCCGAACGTGAGCTTCGCGAAGACGACGTTCACCGACCAGTTGAGCAAGGCCATCGAGAACGGCACGCCGTGGCGTGACGCGTTCATCGCCACCCAGGACGCCGTCGTCAAGGACATGAAGACGACGGGCTTCGAGCTCACGAACGGGTGACCGGATGACCACCACCAACTCGCGTACGGGATCGACGACGGCCACCGCCGTCATGGTCCGGCAGCGTCGATCCCGTCCGCGGCTGGCGCCGTATCTCTTCGCGGCGCCCGCCATCGTGCTGTACATCGTCTTCATGCTCATTCCGGTCGGGTACGCGATCTGGCTGAGTCTTCGCGCCTATCGACTCGAGGGCGGCGGCATGCTCGGCCGACGGGTCGACGTGTTCGTCGGCCTCGAGAACTACTTCTCCGTGCTGAGTGACCCCGAACTCATCGCGAGCTTCGGCCGTCTCGCGATCTACGGGATCATCGCCGTGCCGTTGACGCTCGGCCTGTCGCTGCTCTTCGCCCTGTTGCTCGACGTGCCGGCCGTACGAGCCAAGCGCTTCTCGCGCACGGCGATCTTCGTGCCCTACGCCGTTCCCGGAGTCGTGGCCGCGCTGTTGTGGGGATTCATGTACCTGCCGAGCACGAGCCCGTTCTCCTACATCACCGAGTCCATGGGCCTCGGGGGAATCCCGTTCCTCGAGAATCCCGGGCTCTTCGGCTCGCTCGCGAACATCGCGATCTGGGGCGGAGTCGGCTTCAACATGATCATCATCTTCACGTCGCTGCGCGGCATCCCGGCCGAGCTGTACGAATCCGCACGACTCGACGGCGCGAACGAGATCCAGATCGCTCTGCGCGTGAAAGTGCCGCTCGTGATGCCCGCCGTCATCCTGACGACCGTGTTCTCGCTCATCGGCACCCTCCAGCTCTACGGCGAGCCGATGACGCTGAAACCGATGACGAGCGCGATCTCGCAATCGTGGGCGCCGCTCATGACGATCTACCGTGACGCCTTCATCACCGACAACCTGCCGGCGGCCGCGGCCTCGTCGACCATACTCGCGCTCGGCACCGTGCTCGTCTCGGTCATCGTGCTGCGCCTCGCGAACCGCAAGACCATGGAGGCCGTGAAATGACCGCCACCGCGACCCGTCCGGCGCCGCCGCAATCGGTGCGCGCTCCACGCACCGGCGCCGTCAAGACGCCGCTCTGGTCGCGCCTCGTGCCGACCCTCGTGCTCCTGATCGGCGCGGTCTACTGCCTGATCCCCGTCGCGTGGGTCTTCGTTGCCACGACGAAGTCCCGCGAGGAGCTGTTCACGACCTTCACGTTCGCGCCGGGAAGCGGGCTCTTCGAGAACCTCGGCGCCCTCTTCGCCTACGGCAACGGGCAGTTCGGGCTGTGGGCGGCGAACTCGCTGTTCTACGCGGGGCTCGGGGCGCTGCTGTCGACGTTCGTGTCGGCGATGGCGGGGTACGCGCTCGCGAAGTACGAGTTCCGGGGTCGCAGCCTCATCTTCTACTCGATCCTCGCCGGCGTGCTCATCCCGGGCATCACGCTCGCCGTGCCGCAGTACCTGTTGCTGTCGCAGATCGGGTTGGCCGGCACTCCGCTCTCGGTGCTGCTCCCGTGCATCATCAGCCCGTTTGGGATCTACCTCTCCCGGGTGTACGCGTTGTCGGCCGTCCCGCAGGAGACGATCGAGGCGGCGCGCATCGATGGCGCGAGCGAGTGGCGTATCTTCCAGTCGATCGCCGTGCCGCTCCTCCTGCCGGGCATGGTGACGGTGTTCCTGCTGCAGTTCATCGGCATCTGGAACAACTTCCTGCTGCCGTACATCATGCTCTCCGACCAGGACAACTACCCGCTCACCGTGGGCCTCTACACGCTGCTCGCGAAGGGCTCGGGTTCGCCCGCGCTGTACTCGCTCGCGATCGCCGGAGCCGCGGTCTCGATCATCCCCCTCGTCGCGCTCGTGCTCTTCCTGCAGCGCTACTGGCGCCTTGATCTGATCTCCGGAGGTCTCAAAGGATGACGTCATCCTCCACGTTCGCCTGGCCCACCCGAGGACTCTCGTACGGCGGCGACTACAACCCGGAGCAGTGGCCGCGCGAGGTGTGGCAGGACGACGTCCGGCTCATGCGGGAGGCCGGCGTGAATATCGTCAGCCTCGGGATCTTCGCATGGGCGGCCATGGAACCCGAGTCCGGTCGGTACGAATGGGAGTGGCTCGACGAGATCATCGCGCTCCTCGCGGAGCACGGCGTCGCCGTCGACCTCGCGACGCCCACCGCTGCACCGCCGCAGTGGCTCTTGGCGAAGCATCCGGAGATCCTGCCCGTCGACGCCGACCTGCGCCAGCAGTGGCCCGGCGCACGGCTCGGCTGGTGCCCGAGCTCGCCGGTGTTCCGCGAGTACGCCCTGCGGATCGCGACGGCGCTCGCCGAGCGGTACGGCGCGCATCCGGCCGTGCGGCTCTGGCACGTCAGCAACGAACTGGGCGGCGGCAACGGGCGCTGCTATTGCGACGTGTCGGCGCAGGCGTTCCGGCACTGGCTCGAGGCGCGCTACGAGACGACCGATCGCCTGAACGAGGCGTGGGGCACGCCGTTCTGGGGGCACCTGTACAGCTCCTTCGAGCAGGTGCTGCCGCCGCGCGGTAGCGGCGGAGCATACAACCCCGGGCTCGAGCTCGACTTCCAGCGGTTCTCGTCCGACGAGCTGCTCGCGCACTACCAAGCCGAGAAGGCTGCGATCGAGCAGTACTCCGATGTGCCGGTCACGACGAACTTCATGGTGAACCGCGGACCCGACGTCGTCGACTATCCCCGGTGGGCCGAGCACGTCGCGGTCGTCGCGAACGACCACTACACGATCGGCGCCGACCCGTTCCGGGAGGAGGAGCTCGCGTTCGCCGCCGACCGGATGCGCGGGGTCACCCGGGAGCGCGAGCCGTGGCTGCTCATGGAGCATTCGACGAGCGGCGTGGTCTGGCAGCCGCGCAACCGGGCGAAGTCCCCAGGCGAGATGGCGCGCAACTCGCTCACGCACGTCGCCCGCGGTTCGGACGGCGCGCTGTTCTTCCAGTGGCGTGCATCGGATGCCGGTGCCGAGCAGTTCCACTCCGGCATGGTGCCGCACGCCGGCACCGACTCCAAGGTGTGGCGTGAGGTCGTCGAGCTCGGCGCAGCACTGCGCGCGCTCGAGGAGATCCAGGGCAGTCGCGTCGAACCCGCCCGCGTGGCCGTGCTCTTCGAGGATGAGGCTGCGTGGGCGTTCTCGCGCGGCATGAAGCCGAGCAACCACCTCACGTACGCCGACCAGCCGAGGTTGTGGCACCGGG
This sequence comes from Agromyces albus, assembly GCF_004134825.1. GTDB lineage: Bacteria > Actinomycetota > Actinomycetes > Actinomycetales > Microbacteriaceae > Agromyces > Agromyces albus. Next base: position 18,281 of record NZ_SDPN01000044.1, on the reverse strand, counting down.
CATTCTGGAACCGCTCGGTGCTCGTCGACGTCATCCCGCCGTGGAAGGAGCTGGACGGCTACGACCTCGTCATCGTGCCGAACCTCTACCTCGTATCGGATGAGCACGCGGCGCGCATCGCGGCCGTCGCCGAGCGGGGCGGCACCGTGCTCGTCGGCTACCTCTCGGGCATCGTCGACGAGTCGAACCGCGTGCGGCTCGGCGGCTACCCCGGCGCGTTCCGCGAGTTGCTCGGCGCCTCGAGCGACGAGTTCTTCCCGCTCCTGGCCGATGAGACGCTCGTGCTCGACGGCGGCGCGACGGTCTCGATGTGGAGCGAGTCGGTGCGCTCGCCCGAGGCATCCGTCATCGCACGTTATGGGTCAGGGCCGCTCTCAGGAGAGCCCGCGATCACACGCCGTGCGATCGGCGACGGGGCTGCCTGGTACGTGTCGACGCTGCTCGACGAAGACGGAGCGGCGCTCTTGACCGCTCGCCTGGTCGAAGAGCTCTCGCTCGAGCCAGCGGCCGACGTGCCGACGGGCGTCGAGGCGGTGCGGCGCCAAGGCGAGGACGCGAGCTGGCTGTTCCTCGTCAACCACACGGATGACGACGTGGAGGTCGTCTCGTCGGGAGTCGAGCTGCTCACGGGTGCGGCCGTGGGGCCGAGGGTCACGGTGCCTTCCGGGCTCGTTCGTATCGTTCGAGAGGTGCGCTGACATGACCATCACGGGCGAACGCACCGATGAAGACGCCATCCGTGATGAGCCGTCGCAGCTGCACGTGCTGCGGGCGGGAGGAGTGAGCGTCGTGGCGTCCTTCGCCGCCGGCGGGCTCCCCGAGATCCTGCACTGGGGCCGCGACCTCGGCGACCTGACCTCAGGGGATGCCGGCGAGCTCATCGCCGGGCTAGAGCGGCAGGTGTCGTCGAGCGCGACGGATGCCCCCTGGCCGCTCACGATCCTGCCCGGCGAGCCCGACGGGTGGGAGGGGCGACCGGGCATCGCCGGTCACATCGCCGGCGTGCCGATCCTCCCGCGATGGCACGTGATCGACGCGACCTCGGATGCCACGACGCTCGTCGTCGACGCAGTCGACGCGGGTCTCACCGTGACGAGTGAGCTCCGGCTCGACGCGGAGGGCGTGCTCAGGGTGCGCCACACCGTCACCAACTCGGGCGATGCGCTCGTCGAGCTCGCCGCCCTCGAGGCGACGATGCCGTTCGGCTCGTCAGCGACGGAGCTGCTCGATTTCGGCGGCCGCTGGACGCGGGAGCGGACTCCGCAACGGCGCGCACTCGTGCAGGGCAGCCAGGTGCGGGAGACTCGCAGGGGTCGAACGGGCCACGACGCGCCGACGCTGCTCGTCGCGGGAACTCCGGGATTCGACGCATCCGGAGGCGAACTCTGGGCGGTCCACCTCGCGTGGAGTGCCGACGCCGTCTATCGCGTCGATTCGCTCCCCGAGGCGCAGGGCATGCTCGGCGCGGGCGAGTTACTCCGCGCAGGCGAGGTCGTCCTCGCCGCTGGGGAGAGCTTCTCGACACCCGATGCCGTCTTCGTGTGGAGCGACTCGGGCCTCGACGGGCTGGGCGACCGGCTGCACCGGTCGCTGCGCGCCCGCCCCTGGCATCCGAACCGACCGCAACCGGTCGTCTTGAATACGTGGGAGGCCGTGTACTTCGACCACGACCTCGCGAAGCTCGAACGACTCGCCCAGACCGCCGCCGCGATCGGCGTCGAGCGATTCGTCCTCGACGACGGCTGGTTCTCCGGTCGCCGCACCGACCGGGCGGGCCTCGGCGACTGGACGGTCGATCGCGAGGTCTGGCCACAAGGCTTGCATCCCCTCGTCGACGCCGTTCGCGAGCGAGGCATGGAGTTCGGGCTCTGGTTCGAGCCCGAGATGGTGAACGAGGACTCCGACGTGATGCGGCGGCATCCCGACTGGCTCCTTGCGCCGCCCGCGCACGCGGCGCGAACCTGGCGCCACCAGCAGGTGCTCGACGTTGCGAATCCCGAGGTTGCGGACCACCTCGTCGAGCGGATCTCCGCCATCGTAGGCGAGTACGGGATCGACTACGTGAAATGGGACCAGAACCGGGACCTCATGGAGGCGATGCATGCCGGTCGCGCGGGCGTCGACGCGCACACTCGCGCCGTCTACGCGGTCATCGACGAGATCCGTGCGCGTCATCCCCACCTCGAGATCGAGTCCTGCGCCTCGGGCGGCGCCCGAGTCGACCTGGGAATCCTCGAACGCACCGACCGCGTGTGGGCGTCCGACACCAATGATCCGATCGAGCGGCTCGCGATCCAGCGGTGGACCGAGCTCCTACTGCCCTTGGAGCTGATCGGCAGTCACATCGGCCCCGCGCGAGCGCACACCACCGGGCGGGTCACCGATCTCGGCATCCGGATGTCCACTGCGCTGTTCGGGTCGGCGGGCATCGAATGGGACATCACCGAGTGCTCGCCCGAGGAGCTCGTGCTCCTCTCCTCCTGGATCACGGTGTACAAGCGAGTGCGTGGTCTCCTGCATTCAGGCCGGCTGATCCATCCCGAGTACGCCGATTCCGGCGCCACCGTGACCGCGGTGATCGCGCAGGATCGTTCGCACGCGCTGTACCGTCTCGCCCGCACCGAGACCGGGCCGCATGCGCTGCCGCCGCCGCTGCGCCTGCCGGGCCTCGATCGTTCGGCGCGGTATCGCGTGTCGCCGGTCGTTGGCCTTCCCGTGCCGCGGGGACTCGATGTGACCCCACCGCCGTGGCTGGCTCGCGGTGAGCTGATCCTGCCCGGTTCGGTGCTGGCCGATGTGGGGGTGCGCGTGCCACTGTTCGCTCCGGCGGAGGCGATCGTGCTCGAGGCGCAGCTCGTGTCGTCCGCCCCCGACAGGCACTATTCGATCGCCGGAGCGGTCGGTAGGGTCGACGCATGACGAAGCAGCCGGCGCGACCTGGTGACGACGAGTGGATTCGCGCGTACGGGAGCACCGGCATCCGTGTGTCTGCGCTCTGTCTCGGCACCTCGAGCTGGGTTCGCGCGGGAGAAGACGAGCCCACCGCGCTGCGGCGCATTGCCGACCTCGCGGTGGCGACGGCGGAGAGCCCGATCAACTTCGTCGACACGTCGAACATCTACGGGGGCGGGGTCAGCGAGCAGCTCATCGGCGACCTCTTCCGGAACGAGATCTGGGATGACTCGATCGTGCTCCAGACGAAGGTCGACCGCGACGTGCCGACCGGTGACTTCAGCGGCGAGCAGATGTGGCGGAGCCTCGAGCAGTCCCTCGAGCGACTCGGCGTCGACCGGGTTCCCGTGCTCTTCATCCATGACCCGGAGAACACCACCTTCGAGGCGGCGACCGAGGAGGGCGGGCCGGTCGAAGCGCTCGTGGAGATGAAGCGACAGGGTCTCGCCGAGAACATCGGAGTGTCGGGCGGGCCGGCCGACCTGATGCTGCAATTCGTGGAGACGGGCGTCTTCGACACGCTCATCAACCACAACCGGATGACGCTGCTCGATCGCTCAGCCGACCAGCTCTACGACGAGGCGGCCCGCCGTGGCATGGGCATCACGAACGCGGCGCCGTATGGAGCGGGCATCCTCACCGACGACCCGCGGTTCGCCCACTCCTATGCCTACGGACCCGCGGCTCCCGAGGTGATCCGAAGCGCGGATCGCATGCGCGAGATCTGCCGCGAGGCCGGCATCCCGCTGGCCGCGGCGGCGCTGCAGTACAGCATGCGCGACGAGCGGATCCACTCCACCGTCGTGGGCATCTCCGACGTCGAGCGCCTGCACGCCACCCTCGAACTCGTCGACGTGCACATCACCGAGGAGACGTGGGCGGCGCTCGCTGCAGAGCGTCCGCCGCTCGAGGTGTGGCAGGGCTGACGACGGCGTGCGGGAGATCCGCATGGTGCGGAGCTCCCGCGACCGCACCGAGAACGACCGCGATGACTGACCGGGACTCGACCCTCTACGAGCCGAGCTCCTCGAGCTTGCGACAGAATTGCGAGCTGCAGACTCCCCGACCAGAGTCCGCCCTCAGTACGTCGCGTCGGTTCCACTCCGCGTGAACGTGCGCTCTGTCATGAGGCGCTCCATGTCGTCGCACGGTCGGCCATCGCAGCCGACGAGAGTGAGTGCGAGGCGGTTTCCGTCGAGTGACCATGTGTACGTGAGGACGTCGTGGCCGTTGTCCGTCGTCAGGACGTCGCCGTCGATCGTGAAGACGCCGCCATCACCTTCGGGCACCCCGTTCAGGAGCCAGAGTTCATCGCCGAACATGAACCCCAGCCACCACCGGGGCCCAGAGAATCCGAGTCGCGTGGAGGTGAGTGGGCTCATTCCGGATTCGGTTTCTAGGTCCTCCTGGATCAGTGCGAGCTCGTCAGGTGTGAACGCGGAGTCCCAGGTCCCGTCCAGGACACCTTCGCCGTACGTTGATGCATCAACCGGTCGGGTGGGGGGTGCACCCTCGGGACGTGTGTCGTCGACGATCGCGCCGATCTCATCCGCCGTCATCGCCGTTGGTCGCAGCTCAACCGCAGTCACAGCTCCGCCCCAGAAGTCGCTCGCGTTCCCGTGCGACTGCGCTCCACCTATCACGACATCGCCATCCACCTGAATTGGGTCGCCGAATGCCTCGGATGCCTCCTCCTCGCCGTCGACGTACAGGGTCATGGTGGACGCCTGGGCGTCGTATACGCCGGCGAGATGAACCCATCGGTCCTGCGATGCGCCCGCGGGAGCCCCAACAGCGCGATACGTATGTCCGTCGTCGTTCGTGTCAGCGTCCTTCATGCTGAACGCGAATGCACCATCGGCGAGGCCGAGGTAGAAGCTGCCAGCGACGTCGCCGATCTGCGAGATGGCGGTCGCAAAAGGCCCGAAGTCTGCGGCCACCGAGACCCATGCGGATGCGGTGAAGCTCTCGGTCGTGCGGAATCCCTCGGGCGCGGAGGTCTTTGCGAAACCAGTCTGTCCGTCAAGTGAAAGTGTGCCGTCCATGAGTTCGGCGCCACCCTCGACGGAGATCGTCGAGTCGGAACCAGGACCGAGCAGCACCCACTCGTCAGTCCCCGTCGAGGGTGTCGGCGAAATGGAACCGCATCCAGACAGAAAACCCATGCTCCCGACGAGAGCGATCATGATAAGCGGCGAGGGCCGCCGGGAGTGAGTGTTGCTCGAGGTGTTCATGACACGAGTGTCGCAACGGATCATTTCGTCCCCCAGAACACGATCGCGCCGCGGGCCGACCCGATACCGAAGAATACCGAGTGCAAGGGTCGTTCGAGTCAGATCGCAGACAATTCCCTCGCTCGTTGCTGCTGCGATCCTGTGCGTAACCGGGTTGTCGCGCCGGCACGCGCATGTCGAGCGCGTCAGCGCCGTGGAATCGTCGATCCGCGGATCACGAGCCGCACGGGCAGCGCGTGCGTGCCGGCGTCGCCCTCGATGCCGTCGATCGCCTCGAAGACGCGCCTCGCGGCGGCTCGGCCGAGCTGCTGCAGGTTGGCGTCGATGCTCGTGAGCTCGGGCCGCGAGTTCGTGGCGAGGATCTCCCAGTTGTCGTAGCCGATGACCGCGACGTCTTCGGGCACGCGCCGGCCGAGGTCGCGGAGGGTGTCGAGCACGCCGCGCGCGATCTGGTCTGAGGCGCACACGATGCCGTCGATGTCGGGATGCTGCGCGAGGAGCATGGCCGAGGCGTCGCGGCCCCAGTGCTCCGACCAGTCGGCGAACATGACGTCGCCCACGAGCTCGAGGCCGGCGTCGGCGAGGGCCTCGCGAACGCCGACGGCCCGATCCTGTGCTGCCGCGTAGGCCGGGTCGCCGCTGATGTGCGCGATGCGCCGTCGCCCGCACGCGAGCAGGTGCTCGAGCGCCATCCGCCCGCCCGCGACGTTGTCGGGTGTGACCGAGACGTCGGTCGGGTCATCCGACGGCGCATAGGCGTAGACGACGGGCACGGGGAGGTCGTGGCCGAGCGAGGGGCGCGGGTCGGTCTGCCGGCCGACCACGATGATGCCGTCGACGCGGCGATTGAGGAGCGCCTTCAGCTGGTGCTGCTCACGGATCGCATCGCCGCGCGCATCGCAGAGGAAGACGTTGACCTGGCCGGCGCCGAAGGCGTCTTCCGCGCCCATGAGGATGGGGATGACGAACCGGCCCTCGAGGTCGTTCGTCAGGAGGCCGACGGTGCCAGTGCGGCCCGCGATGAGACTGCGAGCCAGCTCGTTCGGCGTGAACGAGATCTGCTCGGCCGCCTCGATGACCCGCCGGCGCGTGGCGGGCGCCACCTGGTCACGGCCGTTGATCGCCTTCGAGGCCGTGGCGAGCGAGACGCCCGCAATGCGGGCGACATCGCTGAGGGTCGCCGCCCGACCGCTGGGGTGTTCAGCTCGTGCCATGCGTGGCCCCCTCTCGTGGCTGAAACGTTACCGGAAGATTGTCTTGACGGCACGTACTTCGCCAGAGTAGCGTGCCGAAAGGCATTTCGGAACTTTCGACAGCGACACCCGACGTTCGACTGCCAAGTGCACCCGGACTCACTGAGTCCGCTCAACGACGAGATAGAGGAGATCCACATGACACGCATGAATCGCCGGACGACGCGAGCACTCGGTGTGCTCGCCGCCGGCGCACTGCTCGTGGGGCTGGCCGCATGCGCCAGCGCCGAGGAGCCCGCCTCGAGCCTGACCGACGCCGGCGCCGAGGGCGTCGACGACGGCTCGACCTTGACCCTCTGGACTCGCGCTCCGCTCGAGAAGCAAGCGAAGCTCCTCGTCGGGGCGTACAACGACTCCCACGAGAACCAGGTGGAGCTCACCGTCGTGCCGAACGACGACTACGTCGCGAAGGTCGGCGCAGCCGCAGGGTCGGGCGGCCTGCCCGACCTCTTCGCCGCCGACATCGTCTACGTGCCGAACTGGGTCGAGCAGGGCCTCTTCCAGGACATCTCCTCCCAGATCGACGGCCTGGACTTCAAGGACGAGATCAACGCGGGCCACCTCTCGGCCGGCACTCTCGACGGCAAGGCGCACGTGCTGCCGTTCGTGCTCGACCTCTCGATGATGTTCTGGAACAAGGAGCTCTTCGTCGAGGCCGGCCTCGACCCCGAGGTCGCCCCCGCCAACCTGCAGGAGTTCGCGGATGCCGCGAAGGCGATCCAGGCGCTCGACAAGCCCGACACGTACGGCACGGCGACCGGCCTGAACTGCGGCGGATGCCTCGTCTTCACGTGGTTCCCGAGCATGTGGGCCGACGGCGAAGAGGTGCTCTCCGACGACGGCACCGAGTCGATGCTCGCGAGCGACCCCGCCAAGGAGATGTACTCCATCTGGAAGGACCTCTGGGACTCCGGCGCAGTGCTGCCCTCCTCGCAGGACGAAGCCGGCCCCACGTGGACCGCGGGCTTCACCGAGGGCAAGGTCGGACTCATGTTCTACCCGGCGACGCTGCTCTCGTCGACGCCGTTCGACGCCGGTGTGGCCGGCATCCCCGGTCCTGAGGGCGGCGCATCGACCTTCGTCGGTGGCGATGGCCTCGGCATCTCGAAGGACTCGAAGAAGGCCGCGCAGGCTTGGAACTTCCTGAACTGGATGATGTCGGAAGACGCGCAGGTCGGCGTGCTCGCGAAGAACAACGACGTGGTCTCCCGCGCCGACCTCGCGAACAACGAGTTCTCCGAGAAGGACCCGCGCCTCGTCACGATCAACGAGGTCGCCGGAGCCGGCGACACCCCCGTGGCGATCAACTTCCAGCAGGCGTTCAACGCGCCGAACAGCCCGTGGCTCACGCTCGTGCGCAACGCGGTGCTCGGTGACGGGGCATCCGTCGACGCCGACAACGACGAGATCACCGCGGTGCTCTCGCAGTAGCTCGACGACGACCGGCCGGCACCCGGCTCGACCCCGGGTGCCGGCCACCCGCCCCTCTGAAAGGCTCCACCCCATGACTGCCACGCTCCACACCACGGCATCCCCAGCCGCGCCGCCCGACGGGCCGCAATCGCGCCGCCTCGGCCGCAGGGGCCGCCGCGGACGCCGCACCCACGGTGCGCTCGCCGGCTGGCTCTACGCAACGCCGACCACGCTCTTCGTGCTGCTGCTCTTCGTGCTGCCGCTCGTGCTCGTGCTGCAGATGTCGGGTTCCGACTGGCCGCTGCTGAGCGGCAACCAGGGCGTGAACTTCCCCGAGAATTACAGCGACGCGATCTCGAACCGGTTCTTCATGGACTCCGTCGTCTTCACGCTGAAGTACACGGTGCTCACGACGATCATCCTGCTCGCGCTGAGCCTCGGCCTCGCCCTGATCGTGCAGGAATCGAGCCGCTGGAAGGGGTTGCTGCGCACCTCGTTCCTCATCCCGAGTGCCCTCGGCCTGGCATCCGCTTCGCTCCTCTTCTACGTGATCTACTCGCCGATCGCGGGGCCGTTCGCCGACCTCATGACGTCGTGGGGCTTCACGTTCCTCGGCACGCCCGACGGGGCGCTGTGGTCGACGATCTTCCTCATCGTCTGGCGCTACGCCGGGTTCTACATGCTGCTCATGCTCGTGGGCCTGCAGGGCATCCCCGAAGACGTCTACGAGGCGGCCCGCATCGACGGCGCCTCCCGCTGGCAGACCTTCCGCGACGTGACGCTTCCGCTCCTCAAGCCGACGCTCGCGCTCACGACCGTGCTGTGCGTCACGGGGTCGCTGCTCGCGTTCGAGCAGTTCTACATCCTCACGAAGGGCGGCCCCGACAACTCGACGATCACCGTCGTGCAGCTCATCTACAGCGTGGCGTTCCAAGGCCCGAACGACCTCGGTGTCGCCGGGGCGCTCTCGGTGATCGTGCTGCTCGCCCTCGTCGTGATCAACATCGCGCAGATCCGCGCATTCGGCCGCAAGGTGGAGGACTGATGAGCATCGACACCGCCCCCGACTCGACGCGGTCGATCGTGACGGATGCCGCGAACAGCGGCCAGCGCGGAGCCCATCGCGTCGCCCGCAAGCACTCGCCGACCTCGTTCGCGGGCATCGCCCTGCGCACGCCCGGCTGGGTCCTGACCGGCGGGCTCGCCGTGATCTTCCTCTATCCGCTGATCTGGACGGCGATCTCGTCGGTGGCGCCGCGAGCGGGCACCAACCAGGTCGACGGCTGGGGCATCGGCAACTACCTGACCCTCGCGAACTACCAAGCCGGCATCTGGGTCTACCTCGGCAACTCGGTCTTCGTCTCGCTGCTCACGGTGGTGCTCACCCTCGCGGTGTCGCTGCTCGGCGGGTACGCGTTCGCGCGGTTCCGGTTCCCCGGCAAAGACGTGCTGTTCCTCGCGACGCTCGCGATCCTCATGGTGCCGTACGCGACGCTGCTCATTCCGCTCTACGTGCTGCTCAACATCGTGGGCCTCTCGAACTCGCTCGTGGGCGTCGCGCTCGTGCTCACGATGTTCCAGCTGCCGTTCTCGACCTTCATGATGCGCATCTCGTTCGAGTCGATCCCGCGCGAGCTCGACGAGGCCGCGATGGTCGACGGATGCTCCACCTTCGGCGCGCTGTGGCGGGTGCTGATCCCGGCTGTGAAGCCCGGCCTCATCACCGTGGGCCTCTTTGCGTTCCTCGCCGCGTGGAACGACTTCTTCGCACCGCTCATCCTCATCAACGACACGAACCGGATGACGCTGCCGCTCGCCGTCGCGAACCTCCGGGTGCAGGTGCAGGGGGTCGTCGACTACGGCGCCACCGAAGCCGGCGTCGTCGTGCTCGCGCTGCCGTGCATCCTCCTCTTCCTGATCCTCCAACGTCACTACGTGCGCGGCTTCATGTCGGGCGCCTTCAAAGGATGAACATGACCTTCACCACTCACACCACGTCCCCCGCTCGCGCCGCCGCGGCACCCATCGCGCCCGTCGCGCCATCGCACGCCGCCCTCCGTCCGCTCGGACTCGACGAGGTGACGATTCGCGGCGGGTTCTGGGGCGAGCGGCAGCGTGTCAACGGCACGGCGACCCTTTCGCACATCGCCGGCTGGCTCGAGCGCGAGGGGTGGATCGCGAACTTCGACCTCGCGGCATCCGGAGCGCTTCCCGAGGGCCGGCGAGGCCGCGAGTTCTCGGACTCCGAGGTCTACAAGTACCTCGAGGCCGTGGCATGGGAGATCGGGCGCCTCAGTGCAGCGGATGACGCAGCCGACGCCGGCGCGATCGCCGAACTCGAAGCGCAGTTCCGCTCGGTCGTCGACCGGGTCGCCGCCGCGCAAGAGACTGACGGTTACCTGAACACGCGGTTCGGCCGGCCGGGGCAGGAGCCGCGGTGGAAGAACCTCGAGTGGGGCCACGAGCTGTACTGCCTCGGCCACTTGTTCCAGGCCGCGGTCGCCCGGGTGCGCACTCGCCCCGACGCCGACGATGGGCTCATCGACATCGCCCGACGCGCGGCGGATCTCGTGTGCGAGGTGTTCGGCGACGACGGCATCCAGTCGATGTGCGGCCACGCCGAGATCGAGTTGGGGCTCGTCGAGCTCTCGCGTGTGACCGGCGACGAGCGCTACCTGCGCCAGGCGCAGCTGTTCGTCGAGCGTCACGGCACGGGCGTGCTGCCCGACATCGAGTTCGGCCGCTCGTACTATCAGGACGACCTTCCCGTGCGCGAGGCCGACGTGCTGCGCGGTCACGCCGTGCGGGCCAACTACCTCGCCGCGGGCGCCGTCGACCTCGCCGTCGAGACCGGCGATACCGAGCTGCTCGGTGCGCTCGAGCGCCAGTGGACGAACACGGTCGCGCGCCGCACCTACGTGACGGGCGGGCAGGGCTCGCACCACCAGGACGAGGCATTCGGCGACGACTTCGAGCTCCCCTCCGATCGCGCCTACTCCGAGACGTGCGCGGGCGTCGCGTCGATCATGTTCAGCTGGCGGATGCTGCTCGCCGAGGGCGAGTCGCGTTACGCCGACCTCATCGAGCGCACGCTCTTCAACGTCGTGGCGACCTCGCCGTCGGCCGAGGGCACCTCGTTCTACTACGCCAACACGCTGCACCAGCGCCGGCCGGCCGAGCACGCTTCAGCCGACGAGGTGTCGCCGCGCGCGTCGTCGTCGCTGCGGGCGCCGTGGTTCGAGGTGTCGTGCTGCCCGCCCAACGTGGCGCGCACGTTCGCGAGCCTGGCGGCCTACGTCGCGACCGCCGACGCCGGCGGCGTGCAACTGCACCAGTACGCGCCCGCGTCGATCCGCACGACACTCGACGGCGGCACCGAGATCGCCCTCGAGGTCGAGACGGCGTACCCGGCCGAGGGCTCGGTGGGAGTACAGGTGCTGACGGATGCCGCCGAGCCGTGGACCCTCTCACTGCGGGTTCCGGCATGGGCGGCGGGCGCGTCGCTCGTCGTGCGCGACGCGGCAGGGGCCGAGGTGCCCGAGGCATCGGCGTCGCTCGAGCCCGGCTACGCCCGCGTGACGCGCGCCTTCGCGGCCGGCGAGCGCGTCGAGCTCGAGCTCCCGGTCGCGCCGCGGTTCACCTCGCCCGACCCCCGTATCGATGCGGTGCGCGGATGCCTCGTGGTCGAACGCGGCCCCGAGGTTTTCGCGCTCGAGTCGGTCGACCTGGCCGAGGCGGGCATCACGGCGACGGATGTCGCGGACATCCTGCTCGACGCCACCGTTCCGCCGCGCGAGGCCGACGGGCACGTGCTCGTCGCCGTGCGGGGGCGGCATCCCGAGATCGGGCCGTGGCCGTACGGCGACGAGGTCGACGCGGCGCCGGCTGAGGCATCCGTGCACGAAGTCGCCCTTGTGCCGTATCACGAGTGGGCACAGCGCGGACCGTCGACGATGCGCGTGTGGCTGCCGGCGTAGTTGCGGGTGCGTGCTGGGGCGCGGCGCTCATGCGTGAGCCGGCAGCCACCGATCGAGCGCCTCGAGTACGAGGTCGATCACCTGATCGAGCGCGCCGGGCTCCTCGAAGAGGTGCGTTGCGCCTGGGACGATCCGGATGTCGAACGGCGCGGTCAGCTCGTGCGTGGCATCCTCGTTGAGCTGGATCACGACGAGGTCGTTCCCGCCGACGATGAGCAGCACGGGGGCGCGCACGTCGGCGAGCGCGTCGCCCGCGAGGTCGGGCCTGCCGCCCCTCGAGACGACGCCCGCCACCCGGTCGGGTCGCTTGGCCGCGGCGACGAGCGCGGCGGCGGCGCCGGTGCTCGCGCCGAATGCGATGACCGGCAGCTCCGCGACATCCGGAACGCCCTGCGCCCAGTCGATCGCCGAGACCACTCGAGCGGCGAGCAGGGGGATGTCGAATCGATGCTCCCTCGTCTCGACATCGACGGCTTCCTCGGCTTGGGTGAGCAGGTCCATGAGCAGCGTGGCGAACCCCGCCGCGACGAGGTCGGCCGCGACGTGCTGGTTCCGCGGGCTGTGACGCCCGCTACCGCTCCCGTGCGCGAAGACCACGAGACCGCGCGGATGTGCGGGCACAGTGAGGTCGCCATCGAGTTCGATGTCGCGGTGCGGAATCCGAACCGGGATTCGGGCTTCTGATCCGGTCGAATCGTTGCGGGCCATGATGCGACCTCTCCGATCTCAGGTTGCCTCCGTCGCCCCCGTGACGCAATACCCCGTTCAGGGCCTGACGAGCCCGAGTCGCACGAGGCTCTCGGCCGAGGCGACGACGGCCTCGTCGAGCGGGCGCGGACGCCACCCGAGCATCCGCTCGGCCTTCGCGCTCGATGCGCCTTGCCTGCGGCGCAATTGCGGCGCGACCGCTCGCAACTCGGTGCTGACGAGGGCGCCCACTCGGACGAGCCAATCGGGGAGCACCCGCGTGGGCACGCGTTTCGCGTCGGGGCCGAGCCGCTCGCGCAGCAGCTTCGCGAGATCTGGGAAGGTGATGGGGTCGCCCGAGATCGCGAGGAACCGTTCGCCCGCGGCATCCGGATGCGTCATCGCCCGTACATGCAGGTCGGCGACGTCGCGCACGTCGACGCCGGTGGTCGAGCCGTTCGGCACGGCGGGCACGTGCCCGTTCAGCAGGCCGAGCAACAGCTCGACCGACGTGGAGAGTTCGCGCCCGAGCGCCGGCCCGAAGATCGGCACGGGGTTCACGACCGCGAGCTCGAGGTCGCCGCGGTCGCGCTCGACCTGGCCGATGAAGTCCCATGCTGCGCGCTCGGCGATGGTCTTCGACCTCGTGTACGGCGGGAGGCGCGGGGCGGACAGGTCGGTCCAGTCCTCTTCCGTGTAGGGCCGGGGCCGGCCGGGGTCGGGCCGCCCGTACCCGATCGCCGCGAACGACGAGGTGAGCACCACCCGTCGCACACCGGCATCGCGAGCCGCTCCCAGCACGCGCAGCGTTCCCTCGCGCGCGGGCCTGATGAGCTCGTTCGCGTTCTTCGGCTGGCGCACCGGGAACGGGGATGCCACGTGCAGCACGTACCTCGCGCCCGCAGCGGCAGCGTGCCAGCCGTCGTCGTGCAGGAGGTCGGCCTCGACGAACTCGAGGTGCACAGGATCGGCGCCGCCCACCCGCACCATCTCACGCACCTCATCGGCGCGGCTCGACGACCGCAACGTCGTGCGCACCCGGTAGCCGGCATCGAGGAGCTGCACGACGCAGTGCACTCCGACGAAGCCCGTGCCGCCGGTGACGAGCACCAGTTCGTCGTCTCGCATCGAGGAGGTCTCATTCCCGCGGTCGATCGTTGCGCGATCAGGATGATGCTTCGTGAACCCGTCTCGGGGTCAGCGCTTCTCCCGCGACACTCGAAGCGAGATCGAGAAGTGGTCGACCATCAAGCCGAAGGATCTCGATCTCATCGAGGTCTCTCGCCTGGAGGCGAGCGTAGAATCGCAGCGCCGCCACGTTGGTGCGAAGCACCCACCATTCAAGCCGCGCACAGCCCCGCTGAACGGCGACGTTCGCCAAGTGCGCGAGAATCTCCCGCCCCAGACCGCTGCCCCGATGCCTCTCGGAAACGTACAGATCCTCCAGGTGGATGCCCCGCCGACCCAACACCGTGCTGTAGGTCGGATAGAACAACGCGAAGCCAGCCGGCTCGCCATCCACGACAGCGACCACGGCCTCTGCCACCGCATCTGCGGCGAACAACGCGTCAGCGACATCCTCGGGCCGCGCGGTCACCGTACCAGGGAAATCCTCGGCCTTAGCAAGCTCGACGATGAATCGATGGATGACCTCTACGTCGCTCTCAGTCGCCGGCCGAATCAGCGCCTGCACCGCAGGGGCGTCTTCCATCTTCGCCATGCTCGCCATACTAAAGCAGACCGATTCTGGGGCGCTCTGTCGGAGCCCGGGTCTATCGTGGCCGTCATGACGTCGCACGCAACCGACCTCGATCGTCTCAGCGCCGACTTCTGGTCGTGGCGTGCGGTGAACTCGTTCCGCTCGGGAGACGACATCCCGCGAATCGAGCGCCCGGCGGCGTGGTTGCCGCGATTCGACCCCGCGGCGATCGAGGTGCAGCGCGGCGAGCTCGCGCAGTTCGCCGAGCGATGGCGAGCAGCGGATGCCTCGGCCGCGATGATCTCGTCGCCGGTCGCGGCGCAGGTCGACCATCGCCTGCTCGGTTCCGCGCTTGCGCGAGTGCACTGGGAGCTCGACGTGCTGCGCAACTGGGAGCGCGACGCCGTCTTCCTCACGAGCCAGATCCTCGGGCCGTGGTTCGACCTGCTGCTGCGGCCGGCACCCGTCGAGGGCGCGCGGAAGGCTGCGCTCGTGCAGGTGCTCGCCGCCATGCCCGCCGGCGTCGACCAGGCGATCGCGAACCTCGAGCGGGCGGGCGTCGCAACCCTCGCCCGGGTCGCGGCGGCGCAGCTCGACGACATCGGCCCGCGCCTCGCCGAGTCGGTCGAGGCACTGTCGCCGTTCGTGGATGACGCGACCGCGAGCGCGCTCGCCGATGTGCAGCCCGCCGCGAGCGTCGCCCTCACCCGCTATGCCGACTGGCTCGTACGCACGGCCGATCGACTCGGCCCCGATGCGGTCGTGGGCCGTGACGCGTTCGTCTGGTACCTGCGGCATATTGCGCTCGTCGCGGCCGAGCCCGAAGAGCTCGTGCGCGCCGCCCTGCAGGACTACCGGCGCAGCGTCGTGGCCGAGACGGTCACGCGCAATCGGTACCGCGACCTTCCGCCGGCCGAGCTCGCCGCCGACCTCGCCGAGCTCGTCGCCGAAGAGTCGACCCGAGAGCAGGAGGTGCGGGACTTCTACGAGGAGCACGGCCTCCTGACCCAGCCGACCGGTCTGCGGCACTACCGGTTCGCGGCGTATCCGCCCTACCTCGAGCCGCTCGCGTTCCTCGGCGTGACCGACGACCTCACGAACGATGCGCGACGCGGCGAGGATGCCGTGTCGTACGTGGCAGCACCGGCATCCGACTTGCCCTATTTCGAGGCGGCAAACGTGCGCGACCCTCGCCTCGGCATCATCCACGAGGGAGCGCACAGCCAGCAGCTCGCGCTCTCGTGGGCGCACCCGAACCCGCTGCGCCGACGGTACGTCGACTCGGTGGCGAACGAGGGCATCGCGCACTACAACGAAGAGTTAATGCTCACCGCCGGGCTCTTCGACGACGCGCCGCACTCGCAGACGATCGTGTACAACTTCATGCGGCTGCGCGCGTTGCGCGTCGTGGTCGACGTCAACCTCGCCACGGGCGTGTTCAGCCTCGACGAGGCGGTGCGCTTCTTCGTCGACTCGGTGCCGATGGACCTCGAGACCGCCACTGAAGAGACCGCGATGTACGTCGCGACCCCGGGCCTCGCGATGTCGTACAACGTGGGCAAGCAGGAGGTGCAGCGTCTGCTCGCCGACGCGATGATCGCGCGGGGCGCCGACTTCTCGCTGCGCGAGTTCCACGACTCGGTGTGGCTGAACGGCAACGTGCCGCTCTCCCTGCAGCGCTGGGAGCTGCTCGGCGACCGCGCCGACGTCGACGCGCTCGACGCGGCCGGGCCGTGGACCAATGCGCTTCGGCCTGCCGGGCCGGCGAAGCATCTCTGATCCAGGACGACGACTGACGACGAACCGCCCCGGCGACCAGAGCGGTCACCGGGGCGGTTCAGGTGTTCGGGTATTCGGTCGCCGGAGCTACGCGACGGTCGCCTCACCGCGGCGCGGGAGCTTCCAGCCGGGCCGCACGAAGTGGCACGTGTAGCCGTTGGGGTAGCGCTCTAGGTAGTCCTGGTGCTCGGGCTCGGCCTCCCAGAACGGGCCGGCGGGCGTGACCTCGGTCACGGCCGGACCCGGCCAGAGCCCCGACTCGTCCACGTCGGCGATCGTGTCGTAGGCGATCGCCTCCTGCTCGTCGGTCGTCGGGAAGATCGCCGACCGGTAGCTGAGGCCGATGTCGTTGCCCTGGCGGTTGCGCGTCGACGGGTCGTGGATCTGGAAGAAGAACTCGAGCAGGTCGCGGTAGCTCACCTGCGACGGGTCGAACACGATCTCGATCGCCTCGGCGTGGGTTCCGTGGTTGCGGTAGGTGGCGTTGGGCACGTCGCCGCCCGTGTAGCCGACCCGGGTCGAGATCACCCCGGGGCGCTTGCGGATCAGGTCCTGCATTCCCCAGAAGCATCCGCCGGCCAGGATGGCGGTCTCGGTGTTGGTCGTCATGCGTCCTCCTTCTGTGACTGCGCGGCGTCGCCGAACAGTGCGCGGTACTGACCGTAGCCCTGCTCCTCGAGCTCGGCGAGCGGCACGAAGCGCAGCGCGGCCGAGTTGATGCAGTAGCGCAGGCCGCCGGCGTCGGCCGGCCCGTCGTCGAACACGTGCCCGAGGTGGCTGTCGGCAGCAGCCGAACGCACCTCGACGCGCTTCATGAAGAGCGACCGGTCGACCTTCTCGACGACCGCGTCGCCCTCGATCGGCTTCGTGAAGCTCGGCCAGCCGGAGCGGCTGTCGTACTTGTCGACCGACGCGAAGAGCGGCTGCCCCGACACCACGTCGACGTAGAGGCCGGGCTCCTTGTTGTTCCAGTACTCGTTTCGGAACGCCGGCTCCGTCGCATCATCCTGCGTGACCTTGCGCTGCAGCGGGGTGAGGCGATCGATCGCCTCGGGAGTCTTGCGGTAGTCCTGTGACACGGTTTCCTCCATCTCGGCGCCGCTGGCTGCGGTGCCCACGCCTGACACCGGTTGAGGTGGTGTCAGGCGTCATCTAGGAGAACACGGCAGGTTCGTGCACTGTTCCGCGGATGCCGCCCCGCAGCTGTGGGTTCGCTGTGTGCGCCAGTGCCGGGTCGCGGGCGTCGAGCTCGCCGAGCGGCGAGGCGAAGAACGCGAGCTCATGCTCGGACGACGCGCGGAACGCCCGCCACATCGCCTGCCGCGTCGGTGCATCCGCTGTGGCGGCGAGCCGCGTCACGATGCCGATCGCCTCACACGTCGCGACGGCGAACGCGGGATCGGCGTAGGTCGTGAGCCATGAGGCATACGGATGCCCCGGCGCGAGCGCCTGCGGACCGAACGCGCCGGCCGCGAGCCGCTCGCCGAGGTCGACGTAGATCCAGAAGCACGGCAGCAGCGCCGCGGCGAGCACGGGGTAGTCGCCCCTGGCCGCCGTGGCGAGCAAGTGGTTGAGGTAGCCCGTGGTCGCGGCATCCGGCTCGGCGGCGAACGCCTCGCCCTCGGGGAGCCAGCTCGCGTGCAATTCGAGCTCGCCGATGATCGCGCCGCGGGCGCTCGCCGCCCAGAACGCCTGCTCTGCGGCATCCGTCGCCGAGCTCGAGGCGACCGCGAGCACTCGCGAGTAATCGCGCAGATACCGCGCGTCTTGCGCGAGGTAGCGCACGAACGGGGCGCGATCGAGCGACCCGTCGGCGAGACCGCGCACGAAGCCGAGCTCGTCGATCGCGTCGCGCACGTCGGCGATGCCCGCCCACCAGTCAGACTCGATCTCCTCGGGTGACGGGGCGGTGCTGAGGCCGCCGCGCTCCCAGAGTCCCGCGAAGTGGCTGATCGGGCCGTGCCCCTCGCCCACCTCGAGCGATGCGCCGTGCGTGATCGACTCGCGCAGCCAGCGGCGTGCTTCGATGACGGCGGCCTCCCACGAGCCGAGGTCGGCGCGCAGCGTCGCGATCGCGGAGGAGAGCGAGCAACCGGTGCCGTGCGTGTTCGTCGTCTCGATGCGCTCGCCGAGGAACTCGATGATGCGGGGCGCGCTCTTACCGGCCGCGCTGCCGCCGGCGCCGCTGCGGCGGGTCTCGTCGACCCGGCCGCTCGCGTCGACGAGGGCGTCGGGTGCCGCCGTTCCGCCGAGGTGCCCGCCCTTCGCGAGCACGAGCACGCCGAGC
>NZ_SDPN01000043.1 GCF_004134825.1 Agromyces albus | reverse complement strand
CCGCGGCCCCCGGCCAGCCCCGCGCGGCGCGCGGCGCCGACCCGGGGCCGGTCGAGGGTCGCGGTCACTCCGACCCGATGTTCGAGTCGGCGCCCTGGATGACCTCGGTCAGGCGATCGAGTTCGGCGGCGTAGTCCGAATAGGTGTGCAACCAGTAGGCGGGCCAGGTGGTCGTCGCGCCGGCCGCGTACGCCGCGATGTCGTTCGCGATCGGCTGCGCGGCGAGCGTGTCGAGGTTGGCGGGGTAGTTCCGGTCGTCGAAGAGGAGGAGGTCGGGCTGGTAGGTGTCGGCTGTCTCGAAGCTCAGCGACTCCCAGTAGGGGAAGTCGGCGTCGGGGGAATCCGGCACGATGACGTCGAGGCCCCATTCACGGAAGTCGAGCAGCTCGGGCGCGTATTCGGGCACCGCGACCGCGTACGTCGTGTCGTACGGGCTCACGGCCAGCGCCGTCAGCCCGGGCTTCGCGGCCGCGGCTTCGCTGAAGCGGTCGACGGATGCCTCGAACGACGTGCGGGCCTCTTCGATGACCTGCGGGTCGGCGCCGAGCGACTCCGCGAGTTCCGCGTAGCCCTCGATCAGGTCGACGATCGAGTCGCCCTGGGAGGCGCCGACGACGGGTGCGAGGTCGGCGAGCTTCTTGCTCGACTCCTCGACACCGCCCTCGAGGCCGCTGTACGCTTCCTCGGCCGGCCACCAGTCGCCGACGATCAGGTCGGGGGCGAGAGATGCGGCCTTCTCGACGTCGATCTTGCCCCACTCCTCGCCGAGGATCTCGACGCCGTCGAGGTCGACGCCCCGGAGCCCGACATCCTCGCTGATCGGTCCATCGGCGTAGATGCCCACGGGCGTGATGCCGAATTCCATGAGCGCCTTCGCGGCATACGCGTGCGCGACGATCCGCGTGGGCACCGCATCGGCTGTGTACGTCTCGCCGTCGCCTGACTCGTATGACCAGGCGTTCCCGCTCTCGGCTGCCGGCGCCCCGGTGGCGCATCCGGTGAGCAGGGCGGCACCGACCGCGAGGGCAGTAAGGGGGGCGAGACGACGCGGGGGCATGCGGAAGACCCTTCGATGGGAGGTGAGGTTAGCCTAAGCTTACGCACGGTCGGATGTCGGCTGCGATACCTGTGTCGCTGTGCGTCACGACGAGACGCTGTTGTACGAGTACGCGTTACCGAGCTTCGGAGGACCCAGTGGCAAGCAGCAACATCGCGATCACGCATTCGGAGACCGGCGTCGTACACGCCGAGGTCGTGGACGCGGTGCGCATCTCACCGCATTTCGTGCGGCTCACGGTGGCGGGCGACGACCTCGCCGGCTGGCGCCACCTCGGGTTCGACCAGTGGTTCCGCCTCGCCGTGCCGGTCTCCGACCAGACTCGCTTCGACAACCTCGCCGGCACCTACGACACGGCCGGATACCTCAAATACCTCATCCTCCCGAAGGCCACGAGGCCAGTGATCCGCAACTACACCGTGCGCCGCTTCCGGCCCGAAGACGGAGAACTCGACATCGACTTCGTCGTGCACGGCGACGACGGGGTGGCCGGGCCGTGGGCGGGGAGCCTGCCGCTCGGGGCATCCGTCGCGCTCATCGACCAGGGCTGCGGCTACCGTGGGATCGCCGCCGACTGGAGCCTGCTGGTCGGTGACGAGAGCGCCCTTCCCGCGGTCGCGGGCATCCTTCGTGACATGCCCCGCGACTCCCGCGGCCATGCGCTCATCGAGCTCCCCGAGTTCGGCGATCAGCAGGAGGTCGACGCCCCCGAGGGGATGTCGGTGCACTGGATCGTGCGCCGCCCCGAAGCGCCGATCGGGCGCACGGCACTCGAGCACCTGCGCGAGCTGGCATTCCCTGAAGGGACCGTCAACGCATTCGCCGCGGGCGAGTCGAAGCTCGCCACCGGTGCCCGCCGTCACCTCGTGAACGAGCGCGGAGTGCCGAAGTCGAACGTCACGTTCTGCGGGTACTGGCGCGCGACCTGACGCGCGCCTCCCCGCTCACGAGGTCGAGCTCGACCGCCCCGCCTCGATTCACTCGGCGGCCGAATCCGCCTTCACGAGCGCAGCTCGACCAGCGAGTCCGGCCAGGATGGCGCTCACGTCGAGTCCGGTGAGCGATTTCACGACCTCGGTGCCCTCGCCGAGCACCTGGCCGACGGTCTTCGTGATCGCGCTCGCGCCGTCGGTCGACACGACGGTGAGCGTGTCGATGTTCGAGATCGGCTCGGCTGCCGCCCGCACGATCTCGGGAAGACGGGAGATGATCTCCTGGGCGAGCGCGGCCTCACCGTACTTCTCGAGGGCGAGCGCCTTCGCGTCGGTCGCGGCGGCGGACGCCAGACCCTCGGCTTGAATCGCTGCCGCCTTCGCATCACCCTGGGCGCGGATGCCGGCGGCGAGGGCGACCTGGCGGTCACGCTCGGCCTCACCCGAGACGCGAACCGCGGTGGCGGCGGCCTCGGCGTCTTGCACGGCGGCGACCTTGTTGGCCTCGGCGATCTTCGTGCGCTTGAACGCCTCTGCCTCGGTGCTCGCGTTCGTCGCGTCACGCTGGGCGGTGGCTCGCTGCACCTCGGCGTAGGCCTCCGCCTCGGCAGGCTTCCGGATCTCGATGTCGAGGCGCTCCTGCGTGACGAGCGCCTGCTCGGTGAGGGCTGAGCGCTCCTCCACGGCGACGAGACGATCCTGCTCGGCCGTCGCCAGCTGACCTGCGGCATCGGCCTCGGCGTTCGCGCGGTCGGTCTCGGCCTTGATGATGGCCTGCTTGAGGTTCAACGCCTTCTGGCGCTCGGCGATCTGCTCAGCCGCCTCGATGCGGGCGAACTCACTCGCACGGGCGGCCTCGGCCTCGCTGACCTCGGCCACCTGGCGTGCGCGCGCCGCCTCGGCGCGGCCGAGGTTCGCGAGGTAGTCGCTGCCCGGCGTGGAGATGTCGGAGATGTTCAGGAGATCGACCTGGAGGCCCTGCTCGACGAGGTCGGTCTTGGTCTCGGCGACGACGCGATCGGAGAGTCCCTTGCGGTCGGAGATGATCTGCTCGATCGTCATGTCGCCGATGATCGAACGGAGCGAGCCCTCGAGCGACTCCTTGATGATCTCGGTGAGCGCGCTCTGCTGTGAGAGGAATCGCTGCGCCGCTCGGCGCACGCCCTCCTCGGTGCCGCTCACCTTGAAGTTGATCGAGGCCTTGATGGCGATCTTGATGCGGTTCTTGTCGACGCCCTCGACCGTGATGCCGATCTGGCGCTGCTCGAGGGAGATCGAGAACCCCTGCTGCAGGATCGGCCACACGAAGGTGCGACCGCCGATGACGACACGCTGCCCGGTGGGGGCTTCGCCCGCCGCGGGTCGCCCTGCGCCACGCCCGACGATGACGAGGGCCTCGTTCGGCGGCACGCGGCGGATGCGCCGGGCGATGAAGATGAGCAGGGAGAGCAGGGCGACGACGATCGCGATGACGGCGATCACCTGGATCATGACAGGCGTGAGCATCGGGTTCCTTTCGAGCAGGCTTGGCTGGATGTGGCGGGGTTATTCGGTGGTGACCTTCACGCGGGTGCCCGCCTGCTCGATCACGCGGATGCGCACGCCCTCGGCGATCGGCGCGTCGGAGTACGCGAGTCGTCGTTCGACTTCACTTGGGCCGTCGAGGCTGACCTCGCCGCCCGCGGGGGAGATGTCGGACTTCGATACACCGGTGAGGCCGACCGCGGATTGCGGCACCCCGTCGGAGCTGCGCGTGAGATTGCGCACCACGAGCACGCTGAACACGTAGGCGACCGCCGCGAGTACCACCGCGAGCACATAGGCCCAGACGATCGCGAGTCCCATGCTCGCGGTGAGTGCCCCGGCCGCGCCGAAGACCACGAGCCCCACCGAGAGCGCGGTGCCCGAGATGGCACCGTCGCCGATCTCGAATTGGTCGAAGACGTCGCCCAACACGAGCGAGATGAGCAACAGCACAATGCCGATGCCTCCGATGATGAGGAACGGAAGGAGCATCGACTTGCTGCCTCTCTACACACGTGATCCCGGGCGCCGACACGCGCGGATGCCCTCACCTTATCGGTGCCCGCGGGTGGCGTGCGCGAGGGGCTGCTCGAGCGGTCGGCGAGTCTCGGCAGGCCCAGCTGAGCACCGGCCCGACGATGCGATCAGGAGAGGAGCCGGTGCTCGATCGCGATGGCGTCGACCGCTGCGGCACCGCGGATGCGCCGCATGAGATCGACCACCTCGTCGACGACTCCGGTCGTGAGCGCGCGACACACGATGCTGTTCACGCCGAGCGCCTCAAGGCCTCCGGCACGAATCCGGATGACCTCCCAGCCGACTTCGCGGAGCGCTTCGTCTTTCTCCGTGTCGGATGCCTCCTTCAGTCCGCGATGTGCCCGACGCGACTTGCCGGGGTCGTCGTACTCGACCGCGATGCGCAGTTGTGGCACCAAGATGTCGGGCCAGACCTCCTGTTGGCCGTAGAACATGCGGGCGATGCGTACAGCATTGACGCGGTGATGCAGGCGGATGCGTTCGCCGAGCATCGTCCGCAATCGCTGCTCGGTCATCGAGGTGCCGACCCGGAGTCCTGGCTTCATGAAGGCCACGCCCGCTTCGCGCTTCGCGGTCGGGCCGGCTGCGTTGGTGCGGCACTTCGCACAGCTCGGTCCGGTGAGCACCTCGCGCACCGTAGCCGGATACCGATCATGGCCGCGGGCGCATCGCCAGTCGTAGCTCGCGCCGATCCTCGTCTCGAGGGCGAGCGCTGCACGCTGGGGCGGGGCGACCCGGCCGAGCAGCTCGGCACGGGAGCGCTGCGTCTCGTGGAGGAGCATGCAGAGCGGGCAGACACGCCCGAGCGTCACGACGCCGGGCTCACCAGCGGCCGCGCCGTGACCGCATCGGAAGCTCACCGCGACCATCTCGCCTCGATTCTGTGCATGACCCCCATCTTCGGCGGCACCGCCGACACTCGCACGGTGACCTGGTGTGGGCGGCGCCCACGAGAATGGGGTGGTGCGGATCGTGGTCGGAATGGCGGGGCAGGGTCGTGTCACGCTCATCGATCCCGAGGCACCGTCGGCAGAGGCCGTCACCGTTCCACTCGCCGGATTCCCAGAGGCGGTGTGCCGGCTCGAGGCTCGGCGTCCACGCTGGGTGTGGAGCGACACGCGATCGTGGTATCCGAGGCTCCTCGAGGCCGGGGTGCGCGTTGAACGCTGCCACGACCTGCGCCTGTGCGGGGCGATCCTCGAGCACTCGGCCGCGACGGCGACGATGAGGAAGGCCGGCGATCATCCGCGATCGGCGTGGTTGCCCGCCGGACCGAGCGAGCCGGGCGCGGCTGCGGCCCTCGCCGCACCGTCGGTGATCGTGCGAACGCCGCTCTTCGAGCTCGACGAGTTCCATGCCGCTGCCTCGGGCGGCGTCGACGCCGTCGGCACCGCCGACACCGCTGTGGAACCCGGCGCCGGTACGGTCGATCGAGCGGATGACGCGGTCGTAGGCTCCTCGGCCGTGCGCGTGGAGGCGATCATCGCCGAGCACGACCGCCAACTCGCCCTCGTCGCCGGCAGCACCGAGCCGAATGCCCTGCGCCTGCTCCTCGCAGCCGAGTCCGCCGGCGCACTCATCGGCGTCGAGCTGCACGCGGCAGGCCTTCCGTGGGACCGCGCTGCGCACGAGCGAGTGCTCGAGGCCGAGCTCGGTCCGAAGCCGAAGGCCGGATGGAAGCCGGCTCGCATGGAGGAACTCGCGGCACAGGTGCGCACCGCGCTCGATGCGGCATCCGTCAATCTCGACTCTCAAGTCGACCTGCTGAAGGCGCTGCGCCGGGCCGGCATCCACGTCGATTCGACGAGCCGATGGGAGTTGCGTGAGCAGGAGCACCCGGCGATCGAGCCGTTGCTCGCGTACAAGAAGCTCGCCCGGCTGTTGAGCGCGAACGGCTGGGCGTGGCTCGACGAGTGGATCGCGGGTGGACGCTTCAGGCCCGACTACGTGCCGGGCGGCACCGCGACCGGCCGGTGGGCGACCGCCGGCGGGGGAGCCCTGCAGCTCCCGAAGAACGTGCGCAGCGCGGTCGTGGCCGATCCCGGCTGGACGCTCGTCGTCGCCGATGCCGCACAGCTCGAGCCGCGCGTGCTCGCCGGGATGGCGCGCGATGAGGCGATGGCCGCCGCCGGGCGCGGCCTCGACTTCTACCGGGGCATCGTCGACGCCGGCGTCGTCGAGACGAGGGAGCAGGCCAAGTACGCGATCCTCGGCGCGATGTACGGCGCGACCACCGGCGAGAGCGGCCGGCTCGTGCCGCGGCTCGCGCGCGCGTACCCGAGGGCGATGGCCCTCGTCGACCGCGCCGCGGCCGAGGGCGAGCGCGGTGGAGTCGTCTCGACGCTCCTCGGCCGATCGTCTCCGTTGCCGCCGTCCGAGTGGCACGCCACGCAGTCGCGGGCGAGCCAGCCCGAGGCCTCGCCGGCCGACGAGCGCCGTGCGCGGTCGGTCGCTCGCGAGTGGGGTCGATTCACGCGCAACTTCGTCGTGCAGGGCAGCGCCGCCGAGTGGGCGCTCTGCTGGATGGCGGCGCTTCGCACGCGACTTGCGACGATCGCCGCAGCAGGCGGTGAAGCGGCCGGGCCGATCATCCCGGCGCCGGCATCCGGACCGGTGTTCGAGCGCGCCCCGCACCTCGTGTACTTCCTCCACGACGAGATCATCGTGCACACGCCGCGGGCTCTCGCCGATGAGGTCGCCGCTGCGGTCGAGGAGGCGGCGATGGGTGCCGGCCGGCTCCTCTTCGGCGACTTCCCCGTCGAGTTCCCGCTCGACCTGGCGGTGGTCGACAGCTACGCACTCGCCGACGCGTGAGCGGGCCCGTCGATCAGCCGGGTGCGGGCGGCGCCGGGCGGCGACCGCGCTTGGGTCGAGTCGCTCGGGGCGCGAAGGCGAGGCGCTCTGCGGATGCCGCGGCAACCGTCTGCAGCCACCCGAGTGCTGCATCGGCGACGGCGACGTCGGCCGCAGCCGCGAGGCGAGCGAGTTCCGCCTCGGCGTCGCGAGCGTCGGCCTCGGGCTCGGCTCCGTCGGCCGCGGCAGTCGTCTCGGACGTGCTCGCCGACGCCAGCGCAGCCGCGTCGTCGCGACGCACTCTCCAGCGGTCGATCTCCGCTCGCGCCACGGCGAGTCCGTCGACGTCGGGCAGCGAGAGTGCGATGAGCACGCGATCGACCATCTCGTCCCAGGGGTCGGCGCCCGAGGCATCCGCGCCGTCGAACCAGGCTGTGGCGGCCGCCGTGCCCGACGCGGTGAGGCAATACAGGGGGAGTCCGTCATCCGTCACTCCGGCCGGCTCGATGAGACGCTGCTTGCCGAGTCGCTCGAGGGTCGCATAGGTCTGGCCGACGTTCACCTGCCGTCGCCCGCCGGTGCGCGCCTCGAGGCCGCCGTGCAACTGGAACCCGTAGGCGGGGCCCGCCGTGAGCAGGGCGAGGAGTGCATCGCGCACGGCCATCCGGACTCCATCTCGAGAAGGGGGAACAATTCACTGAGTATAGAGTTCTGGCCCGCCGGATGCCGCGAGTGACACGTTCGGCGATCCGATCTTGTCACCGGCCCTGATCCGCGGCATAATCGCCAATGACGGCTCGCCGTCCACAATCGAACACCAGCCATCCAAACCGTTCAGAGGTCGTAGGGGAAGACGCACCTCAAGAACGGAGAGAGAGATGGCGGAGATGACCACGCGGGCCGCGCGCACCGCGCGAGGTGTGCTGTTCGTGCACTCCTCGCCCCGGGCGCTCTGTCCGCATGTCGAGTGGGCGGCAGGGCGAGCGCTGGGGAGCGCGGTCAACTTCGAGTGGAGCATGCAGCCGGTGCACCGCGGCATGATGCGCGCCGAGTTCTACTGGGAAGGCGAGGCCGGCAGCGGCGCGAAGCTCGCGTCCGCGCTGCGAGGCTGGGAGCAGCTCCGCTTCGAGGTGAGCGAGGATCCGACTCCGGGCTCCGACGGTGCACGCTGGATGCACACCCCTGAGCTCGGCGTGTTCTTCGCCCAGACCGACACCGCCGGCAACACCGTCGTGCCCGAGGACCGCATCCGGTACGCGATGGAGATCGCCGGGAATGATCCGGTCGAGCTGCACCGCGAGCTCCGCCTCGCGCTCGGGCAAGCGTGGGACGACGAGCTCGAACCGTTCCGTCACGCCAGTGATTTCGCTCCGGTCGTCTGGTTGCACCAGGTGGGCTGAGCGGGCGCGGCTCGCGCGGTGGCGTGACGCGATCGTCGGATGATGCTTCCCGGTGACGCACGATCGAAACCTGAGCCGCACACGAGAAGACCCCGCCCGCGAAACGCGGCCGGGGTCTTTCTCACTTCCGCGCCGAACGGCGCGACAGCGTGTTCAGGCCGAGCGGAACGCAGCGACGGCGTTGTGCCCGCCGAAGCCGAACGAGTTGCTGATCGCCACGACGTCGTCGCCCTCGATGGCCCGCGGTGACGTCACGACGTCGAGCGGGATCTCGGGATCCTGCTCGGTGAGGTTGATCGTCGGCGGGATGACCCGCTCGTGGAGCGCGAGCACCGTGAACATGGCCTCGATCGCACCGGCGCCGCCGAGCAGGTGCCCGGTGGAAGCCTTGGTCGCGGTCACGGCGATGCCGTCGAGCAGGTCGCCGAACACGCGCTTGAGCGCGTTGTACTCGGCGATGTCGCCGACCGGGGTGCTCGTCGCGTGCGCGTTCACGTGACGCACGTCGGAGAGGCGCGCGCCGGCGCCCTCGATGGCCGCGATCATCGCCCGTGCTGCGGCCGATCCCTCGGGGTCGGGTGCGGTGATGTGGTAGGCGTCGCTCGTGACAGAGCCGCCGAGCAGCTCGGCGTAGATGCGTGCCCCACGGGCCTTCGCGTGCTCTTCAGTCTCGACCACGAGGGCTGCGGCGCCCTCGCCGAGCACGAAGCCGTCACGACCGATGTCGTAGGGACGAGAAGCGATCGACGGGTCGTCGTTTCGCCGGGAGAGCGCCTGCATCGCGGCGAACGACGCGATGGGCAGCGGGTGGATCGCGGCTTCCGAGCCCCCGGCGATGACGACGTCGGCGAGGCCCCGCTGCAGGTGGTCGTAGGCGTTCACGAGCGCTTCGGTGCTCGACGCGCACGCCGAGACGACCGTCGTGATGCCGGCGCGAGCGTGCAGGTCCATGCCGATCGCGGCGCCGGGGCCGTTGGGCATGAGCATGGGCACGGTCATCGGCAGGACGCGTCGAGGGCCGCGCTCACGCAGGGTGTCCCAGGCGTCGAGCAGCGTCCAGACGCCGCCGATGCCGGTCGACCAGTCGACGGCGAGCCGCTCGGGAGCGATCTCGGGCGCACCGGCATCTGCCCAGGCCTCGCGGCCCGCGATGAGGGCGAACTGGCTCGAGGGGTCGAGGCGCTTCGTCTCGTGACGTTCGAGCACGTCGGCGGTGGGCACCTTCGCGGTGGCGGCGAAGGTGACGGGAAGCGCGAGGTCGGCGACCCAGTCGTGTTCGAGCGCGCGAGCGCCGGACTCGCCGGCGAGCAGTGCGTTCCAGCTGTCGCGCGCGGTGCCGCCCAGGGGCGAGGTCGCGCCGATGCCGGTGATGACGATCTTCTTGGTCATTCGAGAGACACTCCGTTGGAGGTGATGGTCGAACTGAGTGAGCGGGCCGGGCGGTCGCGCCGGCCCGCTCCAGCAGTTGCTAGGCCTGGGCCTTGACGATGAAGGTGACGGCGTCGCCGACGGTCTTCAGGTTCTTGACCTCTTCGTCGGGGATCTTGACGTCGAACTTCTCCTCGGCGTTGACGACGATCGTCATCATCGAGATGGAGTCGATGTCGAGGTCATCGGTGAACGACTTGTCCAGCTCAACCGTGTCGGTCGCGATGCCGGTCTCGTCGTTGATGAGCTCGGCCAGGCCGGCAAGCACTTCTTCGGTGGACAATGCCATTGTTCTTCTCCTTGGGGGTGTCTCGGTTGACCGAGACACAGTCTAGATGGACGAGGGTCGGTGGTTCAGGGAAGTACCACCACTTGGGCGCCGAACACGAGTCCGGCGCCGAAGCCGATCTGGAGGGCGAGGCCCCCCGAGAGTTCCGGATGCTCCTCAAGCAACCGGTGGGTCGCGAGCGGGATCGATGCAGCCGACGTGTTGCCGGTCGTGGCGATGTCGCGGGCGATCATGACCGATTCGGGCAGCTTCAACTGCTTCGCGAACTCGTCGACGATGCGCATGTTGGCCTGGTGCGGGATGAAGGCGGCGAGGTCGGCGGCGGTGATGCCCGCGGCATCCAGCGCCTGCTTGGCGACCTTGGCCATGTCCCACACGGCCCACCGGAAGACCGTCTGGCCCTCCTGGCGCAGCGTCGGCCACTCGGCAGCACCGTCGCGGTACTCCGTGAGGGTGGCGTTCATGCCGACGGCGTCGGCCTTCGAGCCATCCGATCCCCAGATGGTGCGCGCGATGCCGGGGAAGTCGCTCGGGCCGATGACGACGGCTCCGGCGCCGTCGCCGAGCAGGAAGGAGATGGAGCGGTCGGTCGGGTCGACGACGTTCGAGAGCTTCTCGGCGCCGACCACGAGCGCGTAGTGGGCGCTGCCGGTGCGAATGAGCGCGTCGGCCTGGGCGATCGCGTAGGCGTAGCCGGCGCATGCGGCGTTGGTGTCGTACGCTGCGGCCGGGTTGGCCCCCACGCGATCGGCAAGGACCGCGGCGATCGAGGGCGTCTGCTGCACGTTGGAGACGGTGGCGACGATGACGAGATCGATGAGCTCGGGTGCGACGCCCGATTTCTCGATGGCCTCGCGCGCGGCATCCGTCGCGAGATCGAGAGCCTCCACGTCGGCACCGGCGCGGGCGCGGGTGACGATGCCGGTGCGCTGCTGGATCCACTCGTCGGACGAGTTGATCGGGCCCACAAGGTCGTCGTTCGGCACGAGGTTGGCGCCGCGAGCAGCACCGATCGCGTAGATACGCGTGTAGGCGGGCCCGTGCGACTGCTGGAGGGTGGGTTTCGTCATGCTCGGCTTTCTCGTGTGCGCCCGGCTCAGGCGGCCTGCTCGATGAGATCGATCGCGGCGGGAAGATCGTCGGGCGTCTTGACCGCGACGGTGGGCACGCCCTTCAGGCCTCGCTTCGCGAGCCCCACGAGGGCGCCGGCCGGGGCGACCTCGATGATGCCGGTGACGCCGGCCGCCGCGAACGCCTCCATGCAGCGGTCCCAGCGCACGGGGGAGGAGACCTGCCCCACGAGCAGGTCGAGGAAGGCGGCGCCGGATGCCACGGTGCTGCCGTCGCGATTGGTCCACAGGGTCACGCCGGGGTCGGACACGTCGTGGTTCGCCGCGGCGACGGCGGCGAGCCGCTCGACGGCGGGACGCATGTACCGGGTGTGGAAGGCGCCGGCGACCTGGAGCGGAATGACGCGCGCGCCGGTCGGCGGCTCGTCTTTCAGCCGCTCGAGTGCGTCGAGCGCGCCCGCGACGACGATCTGACCGCCGCCGTTGAAGTTCGCCGGCTCGAGGCCGAGTTCGTCGAGCCGCGCCACGAGTGCCGTCTCGTCGCCGCCGAGCACCGCGCTCATGCCGGTGGGCTCGAGCGCCGCGGCATCGGCCATGGCCCGCCCGCGCTCGGCGACGAAGCGCATCGCTGTGGTCTCGCTGAGCACTCCGGCGCCTGCGGCTGCCGTGATCTCGCCCACTGAGTGACCGGCGATACCGCCGATGCCCTCGCTGCGACCGTCGGCGAGAAGCCGTTCGAGCGTGAGGATGCCGGCCGCGACGATGAGCGGCTGGGCGATCGCGGTATCGCGGATGGTGTCGGCGTCACTGACCGTTCCGTGGGATGCGAGGTCGATCCCCGCGGCGTCCGACAACGCGCCCAGGCGCTCGGCATAGGCCGGCTCGGTGAGCCAGGGGGCGAGGAATCCGGGGGTCTGGGAGCCCTGTCCGGGGCAGACGACGACGATCACGGTTTCAAGTCTGCCAATCAGTATCGGGACGGTGGTGTGCCCACGCTACAAGCTCTTCGCGAAAGCCTTGTATCGAAGCCACAGGATGTCGGTCAGCTCGGCGGTCGGCGGCGTGGTGCCTGTTCATGATCGCTCATCGAGCCGATGATGAGCGCGGCCTGGAGGATGAGCGCCTCGCGGGCGCCCGTGGCATCCCATCCGATCACGTCGGAGACGCGCTTCAGGCGGTAACGCACGGTGTTCGGGTGCACGAAGAGCTCGCGTGCCGTCGCCTCGAGCGAGCGACCGTTGTCGAGATAGCTCCAGAGCGTCGTGAGGAGTTCGGTGGAGTGGGCCTGCAGCGGCCGGTAGATGCGGTGCACGAGCGTGGCGCGAGCCAGTGGGTCGCCGGCGAGGGCGCGCTCGGGGAGCAGGTCGTCGGCGTGCACTGGGCGAGGTGCGTGGCGCCATGAACGGGCCACCGCGAACCCTGCAAGCGCGGCCTTCGCGCTCTTCGACGCGTCGACGA
This sequence comes from Agromyces albus, assembly GCF_004134825.1. GTDB lineage: Bacteria > Actinomycetota > Actinomycetes > Actinomycetales > Microbacteriaceae > Agromyces > Agromyces albus. The sequence goes on along the minus strand of NZ_SDPN01000043.1, from coordinate 21,705 downwards.
GGTTCGGCACCTCGTGACCGAGCACGAGATGGCCCGGCCCGAAGTGCGGCTCGAGTTGCTCGGCGATCTCCATGAAGGTGAGGGCCGCGGCCGTGCCGATGGCGTCATCGTTCTCGCGCGTGAGCGGGTCGGCGCGGCCGATCACGAGCACGAGGCGATTGCCCTGCACTCCGATGAGCACGTCGGCGTGCATGTGACGTGCCGCGCGGCGCACGTGGTCGACGTCGAGCTGCTTCGGCGCGGTGCCGACGAGCACGGAGACTTCGCCGTGACCGTGCCAGCCGAGTGCGGCGATGCGGCTCGGAAGCTCGTCGTCGTACTCGCCCGACAGGATCGAGTCGACCACGAGCGCCTCGAGGCGCGCGTCCCAGAGCCCGCGTGCCTCGGCAGCACGCGCGTACACGTCGGCGGCCGCGAACGCGATCTCACGCGAATACAGGAGGATCGCCTCGCGGAGCGGCTCGCTGCCGTCTTTGACGCGTTCCTCGACGACCTCGACGGTGACGCGGATGAGCTGCAGCGTCTGCTGGAGGCTCACCGAACGCAGCAGTTCCCTCGGAGCGGCGCCGAAGACGTCGGCCGCGATCCACGGCGTCGACTTGGGGTCGTCGAACCAGGAGATGAACGACGAGATGCCGGCCTGGGCGACGAGACCCACGGCGGAGCGGCGGCTCGGCGGCATGTCGCCGTACCACGGCAGCGTGTCTTCGAGACGCTTCAGCGTCGCGGTCGACAGCTCACCCGCGATGGTTCGCAACCATGCGAGCGTCTCCGCCTTCGTCTTGGGCCTCGTCGCCACCTCGTCGCCTGCTAGCTCTCGCCGCCGGCCGATCCGGTCGTGCCGGCGTTCACATCGTGCAGCCGGTACTTCTCGATCGCCTGGGCGGGGAGTGCGCGGTCGACTTCACCACGTTCTGCGAGGAGCTCGAGCGTGCGAACCACGACCGAAGGTCCGTCGATCTTGAAGAAGCGTCGAGCCGCGGGGCGCGTGTCGGAGAAGCCGAAGCCGTCGGCGCCGAGCGTTGCGAAATCGCCCGGCACGTAGGCGCGGATCTGGTCGGGCACGGCGTGCATGAAGTCCGACACCGCGACGAAGGGCCCCTGGGCGCCCGACAGCTTCTGCGTGAGGTACGACGTGCGACGCTCGGCGTCGGGGTTCAGGAAGTTGTGCTCGTCGGCGGCGATGCCGTCGCGGCGGAGCTCGGTCCAGCTCGTCACCGACCACACGTCGGCGGAGACGCCCCAATCCTGGGCGAGCAGCTCCTGCGCCTCGAGAATCCACGGCACCGAGACGCCCGACGCGAGCAGCTGCGCCTTCGGGCCCTGCGCCGGCGACTCCGCGATGCGGTGGATGCCGCGCACGATGCCCTCGACGTCGACGCCCTCGGGCTCGGCCGGCTGAACGAGCGGCTCGTTGTAGACCGTGATGTAGTACATGACGTTCGGATCGGGGTGGGTGCCGCCGTACATGCGGTTGAGGCCCGAGCGCATGATGTGCCCGATCTCGTATCCGTATGCGGGGTCGTACGACACGACGGCCGGGTTCGTCGACGCGAGGAGCAGCGAGTGCCCGTCAGCGTGCTGGAGTCCTTCGCCGGTGAGGGTCGTTCGGCCCGCGGTCGCGGCGATCATGAACCCGCGCGCCATCTGGTCGCCCGCGGCCCAGATCGCGTCGCCCGTGCGCTGGAATCCGAACATGGAGTAGAACACGTAGATCGGAATGAGGGGCTCGCCCTCGGTGGAGTACGACGTGCCGACGGCGGTGAACGCGGCGAGCGCACCGGCCTCGTTGATGCCGACGTGGATGATCTGCCCCTGCGGGCTCTCCTTGTAGGCGAGGAGGAGCTCGCGGTCGACCGACGTGTAGTGCTGGCCGTTCGGGTTGTAGATCTTCGCGTTCGGGAAGAACGCGTCCATGCCGAAGGTGCGCGCCTCGTCGGGGATGATCGGCACGATGCGGTTGCCGAAGTCCTTGGCGCGCATCAGGTCTTTCAGGATGCGCACGAACGCCATGGTCGTGGCGATCTCCTGGGTGCCCGAACCCTTCTTGGCGATCGCGTACGCGGAGTCGTCGGGCAGCGTGATGGCCGTGTGCTTCGTGCGACGCTCGGGAAGGTAGCCGCCGAGCGCGCGCCGGCGCTCGTGCAGGTACTGGATCGCCTCGTCCTGGTCGCCGGGCGTGTAGTACGGCGGCAGGTAGGGGTTCTCCTCGAGCTGGGCATCCGTGATCGGAATGCGCATCGCGTCGCGGAAGGTCTTGAGGTTGTCGAGCGTCATCTTCTTCATCTGGTGGGTCGCATTGCGACCCTCGAACGACGGACCGAGACCGTAGCCCTTGATGGTCTTCGCGAGGATGACGGTGGGCTGGCCCTTGTGCTCGGCGGCCGCCTTGAACGCGGCATAGACCTTGCGGTAGTCGTGGCCACCGCGCTTGAGGCCCCAGACCTCGTCGTCGCTGAGGTGCGACACGAGCTCGAGCGCGCGCGGGTCGCGGCCGAAGAAGTTCTCACGCACGTAGGCGCCCGACTCGGCCTTGTAGGTCTGGTAGTCGCCGTCGGGCGTGATGTTCATCAGGTTGCGGAGCGCCCCGTCGCTGTCGCGAGCGAGGAGGTCGTCCCACTCGCGGCCCCAGACGACCTTGATGACGTTCCAGCCGGCACCGCGGAAGAAGCTCTCGAGCTCCTGGATGATCTTGCCGTTGCCTCGCACAGGGCCGTCGAGTCGCTGCAGGTTGCAGTTCACGATGAACGTCAGGTTGTCGAGTCCTTCGTTGGCGGCGACCTGGAGCTGGCCGCGGCTCTCGACCTCGTCCATCTCGCCGTCGCCGAGGAAGGCCCAGACGTGCTGGTCGGAGGCGTCCCTGATGCCGCGGTTCGTCAGGTACTTGTTCGCCTGCGCCTGGTAGATCGCGTTGATCGGGCCGAGGCCCATCGATACCGTCGGGAACTGCCAGAACTCGGGCATGAGCCGCGGGTGCGGGTAGGACGACAGGCCGTTGGGGGCGTGGGACTTCTCCTGGCGGAACCCGTCGAGCTGGTCGGCGCTGAGCCGGCCCTCGAGGAACGCGCGGGCGTAGGTGCCGGGCGACGCGTGGCCCTGGATGAAGATCTGGTCGCCGCCGCCGGGGTGGTCCTGCCCGCGGAAGAAGTGGTTGAAGCCCACTTCGTAGAGCGCTGCGGATGACGCGTACGTCGAGATGTGCCCGCCGACCGCGATGCCGGGGCGCTGGGAGCGGTGCACGAGCATGGCCGCGTTCCAGCGGATCCACGCGCGGTAGCGGCGCTCGATCTCCTCGTCACCCGGGAAGTCGGGCTCGTTCTCGGGTGCAATCGTGTTGAGGTAGTCGGTGGTCGGCACCATCGGCACGCCGAGGTGCAGTTCCTTCGAGCGCTTGAGCAGGCTGAGCATGATCTCGCGCGCCCGCTGGTGGCCCTTCTCGGCGACGAGCGCATCGAGGGATTCGGACCATTCGGATGTCTCGTCGGGATCCGAGTCCATCGCCTCGACCGAGTAGGGGTCCTGGTCGTTGACAGTCACACTCGACCTCTCTTTTCAGCAGATCATGCCTGCGGTGTGGGGCGTGCGCACGACGAAGCGGACCGGATCACGGTCGCATGGCACCACGCCATCCTAGTGATTCTATGCCTGCGCCGCCGGGGCTAGGCTGGGCGCGCGTCCACTCGAACCACGACGAAAGCGCACCGCCCATGATCCTTGCACGAGGGGCCGTCGCCCCCGACTTCGCCCTCGCGAACCAGTTCGGCCAGACGGTGCGGCTCGGCGACTTCACGGGGAGCACGCCAGTCACGCTCGTCTTCTTCCCGCTCGCCTTCTCGCGGGTCTGCCACAGCGAGCTGTGCGAGCTGCGCGACAATTTCTCGATGTTCGAGGCCGCCGGCACCCAGCTCGTCGGCGTCTCGGTCGACTCGAAGCACACGCTCCGCGCGTGGGCGGAGGCCGAGTCGTACGGCTTCCCGCTGCTCTCGGACTTCTGGCCGCACGGCGCGGTCGCGAGGTCGTTCGGCGCATTCGACGAGTCGACCGGGCTCGCCCTGCGTGCGACGTTCGTGATCGGGGTCGACGGCATCGTGAGCGAGAGCTTCACGTCGCCGCGCGGCGAGGCCCGCTCGCTCGACCAGTACCGCGAAGCGCTCGCCGCGCGCTGAGATCACGGCGTCGGTGCGCGACGACGGCCGTGCCTCAGCTCACGCGAGGATGTTCACCGACCGCGCGATCACGAGCGCGAGGATGGCGAACCCGCCGAACGCCTGCAGGCCCATGAGCAGCTTGAAACGCGGGGAGAGCGGCATCGCGTCGGTCGCGCTGAAGGCCATCGAGTTCGACAGCGACGAGTAGAAGTAGTCGATGAACCGTGGCGTCCAGTCCTGCACCGCAGACGACCTCGCCGCGACCTCCGCGACCGCGTCGTCGTCTTCGTCCTGTGGGAATCGCAGGTCGGCGGCCGGGAGCGCGTCGCGCGCCCACGCCGTGCGCACCACCGGCCCGCCGCGGTCGAGCTCCCAGTAGAGCGTCGAAAAGCCGATGACGTTGGCCACCCAGACCTGCAGTGCCGCCTGGAGGAGACTCGGCGCGTCCTGGCGGCCGCCGACGAGCTCGATCACGAGCACGACGAGCATGAACTGGTTCGCGGCGACGAGCACGAGCGCGAGCGCGACCGAGAGCCGGCGAGTCCACGGCGCCTGTCGCGTCAGGCGGTGCGGATTGGCGACGATGAGCGGGATCAGGAGCACGAGCCCGACGCCGACGACCACGAAGCGCTGGAATCCGAGAAGCTCGTTCGGCAGGAACGCGTAGAGCGCAAGCGCACTGAGCAGGCCGACGACCGCAGGCCATCGGTGCTCCGGCAGAGCGCTCCGGCTCGGATGCTTCGTGACGGGCTCCATGGGCGCGAGTCTAAGGAGGCTCGGATACCATGGGGGTGCGCCGCGCGGCGTGGGCCTTTAGCTCAGTTGGTAGAGCGCCACGTTTACACCGTGGATGTCGTCGGTTCGAGCCCGGCAGGGCCCACTTCACGGTTCGCGCGTCGCGGCCCTCCGACACGGGCGGCGCTAGGCTGGGCGGGTGCCTGCAGTCCTCGCCGAAGTCCTGACGACGGTCGATCGACTCTGGCCGCTCTCGGGCGCCGAAGCGTGGGACGCCCCCGGTTTGGTGAGCGGAGATCCGGATGCCTCGGTGCGCCGCATCCTGCTCGCCGTCGACGCCGTGGCCGCCACCGTCGACGAGGCCGTCGATCGCGACGCCGACCTCCTGATCGCCCACCACCCGCTGCTCCTGCGCGGCGTGACGAGTGTCGCCGAAGACCGCTACAAGGGCGCGCTCCTCGCCCGGCTCATCAGAGCGGGCTGTGCGCTCGTCGCGGCACACACCAACGCCGACGTCGTCGAGGAGGGCACCTCGGCCGTGCTCGCCGCGCGCCTCGCGCTCCTCGACTCGCGGCCGATCGTGCCCGGCACCGATCCTTCCCTCGGGCTCGGTCGTATCGGCCGGCTCGCGCAGCCCACGACCCTCGGCCGCCTGGCGCGCACGCTCGCCGAGATCCTCCCTGCGACTGCGACCGGTGTGCGGGTGTCGGGCGGGTTCGACGACCACGTGCAGACCATCGCGGTGTGCGGGGGAGCCGGCGACTCCCTGCTCGGCGACCCTGCGGTGCTCGGCGCCGATGTCTACATCACCGCCGACCTCCGCCACCATCCGGCGTCGGAGGCCCGCGAGCAGGCGCTGCTCGCGGGTGGACCGGCACTCATCGACGTGTCGCACTGGGCGAGCGAGTGGCTCTGGCTCGACGCAGCGGCAGCACAGCTGCAGAGCGCCCATCCCGACCTCGAGGTGCTCGTGAGCGACCTCCGCACCGATCCCTGGGACTTCCAGGTCGTGCAATGATGACTCCCTCCACTGCCACCCCCACATCGACCTCCACACCGACCCCCACGAGGAGCACCACGTGAAGGCCACCCCAGCCGAACAGCAGGAACTGCTGCGACTGCAGTCACTCGACACCCGCCTGCAGCAGATCGCACACCGCCTCGGTTCCCTGCCGCAGTCGGCAGCCCTCACCGAGCTCGCGACCCGCGATGAGGCCGTCCGACGCTCGCGCGCCGAGGCCGTGGGCGGTCTCGAAGACGCCCGCACCGAGCTCAAGCGGCTCGAGTCCGACGTCGCCGTCGTCGAGGCGCGCATCAAGCGCGATGGAGAGCGGCTGCAGCAGACCTCCTCGGTGAAGGATGTCGCGGGCCTCGAGTCCGAGCTCGCCTCACTGACGAAGCGACTCTCCGATCTCGAGGACATCGAGCTCGCGGTCATGGAGCGAGTCGAGGCCGCCGAGGGCGTCGTCGCCGGAATCGACGAGCAGCGTGCCGCGATCGCGGCCGAGGTCGCGACCCTCGAGGCCGAGCGCGATGCCGCTGCGGCCGAGTTCAACACCGAGCGCGACCACGCCGAGCGCGACCGCGGGGTCGTCGCCACGACGCTGCCCCAAGATCTCGTCGCCCTCTACGAGCAGCGCCGCGTGCGCGGCGGTGGCGTCGGCGCGGCGCACCTGCGCCAGCGCACGTGCGGCGGCTGCACGATCACGTTCACGGGTTCCGATCTCGAGAGCGTGCGGCGCGCGGCATCCGACGACGTGCTGTTCTGCCCTGAGTGCGATCGGATCCTCGTCCGCACCGACGAGTCAGGGCTCTGACGCCGCGAACCCTCGTCGTGGTGGCGGACCCCTGACCATGGATCCGGGGTCCGGGTTCGGGCTGTAGACTTGACTGGCGAGTGGGTCGGCAAGACGGTCGCGTCATCCGGTGGCTGCTTCTTCGGAAGCACCGGCGGATGCCGAGGAACGTCCGGGCTCCACAGGGCAGGACGGTGGGTAACACCCACCCGGGGCAACCCGCGAGACAGTGCCACAGAAAGCAGACCGCCGCAGGCTCGCCTGCGGTAAGGGTGAAACGGTGGGGTAAGAGCCCACCAGCGGCCACGGTGACGTGGCCGGCTCGGTAAACCTCGTCCGGAGCAAGGTCAGACAGGGAACCATGGGGCTGCCCGCCCCGTTCCCGGGTAGACCGCTGGAGGGCTGCGGCAACGTAGTCCCGAGAGAGATGGCCGTCCAGCGCTGCATCCTCGGATGCCGCGTGAACAGAACCCGGCGTATCAGCCGGCCCATTCGCCCCGAACGCGCCGCGCCCCTATCGCGCCGCGAGCGCTGCCGCGCCGAGGATCCCCGCGTTGTTGCGGTGCACCGCCGGCACGATCGGCGTCGTGAGCTTCAGCAGCGGCAGGAACTGCTCGTGGTGCTTCGAGACGCCGCCTCCGACGACGAGGAGGTCGGGCGTGAACAGGAACTCGACCGTTTCGAAGAACCGCTGCAGTCGTGCCGCCCATTCCTTCCAGCTGAGCGATTCGCGTTCCATCGCTGAATACGCGGCGCGCTTCTCGGCGTGCACGCCGTCGACCTCCATGTGGCCCAGTTCGGTGTTCGGCACGAGCACGCCGTCGTAGATGAACGCCGTGCCGATGCCGGTGCCGAGCGTCGCGAGGATGACGAGACCGTCGACGCCGGCGGCGGCGCCGTAGCGCGACTCGGCGTAGCCCGCGGCATCCGCGTCGTTGATGAAGTGGATCTCGCGCCCGAGTTCCTTCTCGAACAGCTCCTCGGCGGGCAAGCCGATCCATTCCTCTGAGATGTTCGCCGCCGAGAGCGTGTAGCCGTGCTTCACGACGGACGGGAAGCACACTCCGAGGGGCAGCGCGGGGCCTGCGTCGGAGGCGATCACGGCGAGGAGTTCGTCGGCGGCCTCGAGGATGTCGGCGGGTCGCCCGCCCTCGGGAGTCGCGACCTTCCGGCGCTCCGTGAGGAGCTCTCCGGTGCCGAGGTCGACGACTGCCCCCTTGATGCCCGTGCCGCCGATGTCGATGCCGATCGCGTGCTCACTCGCCATGGCGCCACACTATCGCGTCGGCCGAGGCGCTCAGGGCAGGGTCAGGATGTCGGCGCCGCGTTCGGTGACCACGAGCGTGTGCTCGAATTGCGCAGTGAGCGATCCGTCGCGAGTGACGACGGTCCACTCGTCGGGCCAGAGGTCCCACTCGATGCCGCCGATGGTGAGCATCGGCTCGATGGTGAACACCATGCCCGGCTCCATCACGGTGTCGAACTCTGGGGCGTCGTAGTGGGGGATGATGAGGCCCGAGTGGAAGGCGCGGCCCACGCCGTGACCGGTGTAGTCGCGCACGACGCCGTAGCCGAACCGGCGGGCGTAGGCCTCGATCGCGCGACCGATGACGTTGACCTGGCGGCCGGGCGCCACGGCGCGGATGCCGCGCGCGAGCGCCTCGCGAGTCCGCTCGACGAGGAGCGTGGCCTCCTCGCTCGCCTCGCCGACGAGGAAGGTGTGGTTCAGGTCGCCGTGGAACCCGGCGAGGTAGGCGGTGACGTCGATGTTCACGAGGTCGCCGTCGCCGAGCACGGTGTCGTCGGGGATGCCGTGGCAGATGACCTCGTTCACCGACGTGCACGACGACTTCGGGAAGCCGCGGTAGCCGAGCGTCGACGGGTACGCGCCGTGCCCGACCACGTACTCGTGCACGATGCGATCGAGCTCCTCGGTCGTGACGCCCGGACGGATGGCGGCCGCCGCGGCTTCGATCGCCCGTGCCGCCACTCGCCCTGCGGCGCGGACGCCCTCGACCTCGGCGGGGGAGTACAGATCGCCGCCGGTGTACGGCGAGGGCGCTCGCCTGCCGACATACTCGGGGCGACGGATCTGGGCGGGAACGGCTCGAGTCGGCGAAAGGCGGCCGGGGATCAGGGTGCCGTGGGCGTTCTTGGGCATAGGATCAGCCTATGGCCGAGGACGTCGAGCACTTGTTCTGGTACAACCTGCGAACCGGCGAGGTGGAGCACGGCTTCGAGTCGCCCTCCGTCGATCGGGTCGGCCCGTTCGAGACGCGAGCCGAGGCTGAGCATGCGCTCGAGATCCTGCGGGCGAACAGCGCCAAATGGGCCGAGGAAGAGGCCGCCGAGGAATAGCCCCGGCTATTCGTAGCTGTGCTCGCTGTTCGGGTAGCTGCCCGACTCGACATCCTCACGCCACTCCTTCGCGGCCGAGCTGAGGATGCCCGAGAGGTTCGCGTACTGCTTCACGAACTTCGGCACGCGCCCGATCGTGAGCCCGGCCCAGTCGGTCCAGACGAGCAACTGCCCGTCGGTGTGGGGGCCCGCCCCGACGCTGATCGTGGGGATCTGGAGCATCTCGGTGACCTGTCGGGCCGCGTCGGCCGGCACCATCTCGAGCACGACCGCGAAGGCACCGGCATCCTGCACGGCCTTCGCGTCCGCGAGGAGCCGCTTGACGCCCTCGCCTCGGCCCTGGATGACGTGGCCGCCGAGCCCGTGCTCGCTCTGCGGGGTGTAGCCGATGTGGGCCATCACAGGGATGCCCGCCTGCACGATGCGGCGGATCTGCTTCTGGCTGCGTTCGCCGCCCTCGAGCTTCACCGCGTGTGCGCCGGTCTCCTTCATGAATCGCACGGCCGTGTGGAGCGCGTCTTCAGGGCCGTTCTCATAGGAGCCGAACGGCATGTCGGCGACGACGAAAGCGCGCTTGACGGCGCCAGCGACCGCGCGCGTGAGCGGGATCAGGTCGTCGACCTTCACCGGCAGGGTGGTCTCGTAGCCCAGCACGTTGTTGCCGGCGGAATCGCCCACGAGCAGGAAGTCGATTCCGGCCTCGTCGAAGATGCGCGCGGTGAGCTGGTCGTAGCTCGTGAGCCCGGTGATCTTGATGCCTTCGCGCTTCGCATTCTGGAAGTGCCTCGTGCGCACCCGCTTGGGTCCGCCGGTCGCGGCGGCGCCGCCGTACGGGTTCTGCTCGACTCCCGTCGAGGTGTCGGATGCTGCGGTCTTCGCGGGCTGGTCGGACATGTCGCCAGTCTCGCACACGCCACAGGCACGAGCGGCGTGCCGTGGGTTCGTGAGCCAGTACCCTAGAGGAGCGAGAGAGGGTGTGGATGGATAAGCAGCGCGACTTCGTTCTCCGGACCATCGAGGAACGAGGAGTCAAGTTCGTCAGACTCTGGTTCACCGACGTCGTCGGGACTCTGAAATCGGTGGCGATCGCGCCGGCCGAGGTGGAGGGTGCCTTCACGGAGGGCATCGGATTCGACGGATCGGCGATCGAGGGCCTCAGTCGTTCCTTCGAGTCCGATCTGCTCGCCTACCCCGATCCCACGACGTTCCAGACGCTGCCGTGGCGGGGCGACATCGATCCGACGGCGCGCATGTTCTGCGACATCACGACGCCCGACGGCGAGCCGGCCGTTGCTGATCCGCGCAACGTCCTGAAGCGCACGCTCGCGCGAGCCGCCGACCGCGGGTTCACGTTCTACACGCACCCCGAGATCGAGTTCTACCTCCTGAAGTCGTCGAAGTACGGCGAGGAGGGGCCGATCCCGGTCGACTCCGCCGGCTACTTCGACAACGTTCCCGGTGGCACTGCGCACGACTTCCGCCGCCGCTCGGTGCGCATGCTGGAAGACCTCGGCATCTCGGTCGAGTTCAGCCATCACGAGGCGGGTCCCGGCCAGAACGAGATCGACCTCCGGTACGCCGACGCGCTCACGACCGCCGACAACATCATGACCTTCCGCACCGTCATCAAAGAGGTGGCGATCGAGCAGGGCGTCTACGCGACGTTCATGCCGAAGCCCTTCTCCGACAAGCCGGGCTCGGGCATGCACACGCACCTGTCCCTCTTCGAGGGCGATGCCAACGCGTTCTACGAGCCGGGCTCCCAGTACCAGCTCTCGAAGATCGGTCGCCAGTTCATCGCCGGCCTGCTTCGTCACTCGTCCGAGATCTCGGCGGTCACGAACCAGTTCGTGAACTCGTACAAGCGTCTCTGGGGCGGCGACGAAGCGCCGAGCTTCGTCTGCTGGGGCCACAACAATCGCTCCGCGCTCGTGCGCGTGCCGCTCTACAAGCCCAACAAAGGGCAGAGCGCCCGGGTCGAGTACCGTGCGATCGACTCCGCCGCGAACCCGTACCTCTCGTTCTCGCTGCTCCTCGCCGCGGGAATGAAGGGCATCGAAGAGGGCTACGAGCTGCCGGCAGAGGCCGAAGACGACGTGTGGGCTCTCACCGACAGTGAGCGTCGCGCGCTCGGCTACAACCCGCTGCCCGCGAGCCTCGATCACGCGATCGAGTACATGGAGGAATCCGAGCTCGTCGCCGACACGCTCGGCGAGCAGGTATTCAACTTCGTGCTCGCGAACAAGCGCTCGGAGTGGCGCGACTACCGGTCCCAGGTCACGCCGTTCGAGCTGCAGCGCAATCTCGAGATCCTCTGACCACTTGCGGATGTCACGCCAGGCGCCCACTCTCGGCGGGCTCGCACGAGCCGGGTTCGACGATCTCGGGCGAGCGGCGGCCGACCTCGCCGAGCTCACGTCCACGACGGGAACCGACGGCGAGTCGTTGCTCGCAGCGTTCTCGCACGCCGGGGATCCCGACGAGGCACTCGGCGCGGTGCGCCGACTGCGAGATCGGGCACCCGACGAGGTGACCGCGGTGCTCGGCGACGATGCATCGGCCGAGCGGATGGTGCGCCTGCTCGGCGCGTCACGGGGATTCGCCGACTTCCTGCTGCGGCATCCGTCAGAGCTCGCCGTGTTCAGACGAGAGCCGTCGCCCCCGCTGAGCGTCGCGGAGGCGAGGACGGTGCTCCTCACGGCCGTCGAGGGAGCGTCGGATGCACCCGGTGATCCGGCCGAAGCCGCTGCGAGCGCGCTCAGGATCGGCTACCGGCGAGTGCTGGCCGCCCTCGCGATCTACGACCTCACACGTGGCGACGCGATCGAGGCCGTCGACACGGTCGCAGCCGGCCTGGCGGATCTCGCCGGCGCAACGCTCGATGCTGCGCTCGCGATCGCTCGACGAAGCATCAGCCGCCTCGACGGCGAACCAGCGGCGCCCGGACGATTCCCAGCCGCCGAGGTCGCCGCGACGCGACTGGCGATCATCGGCATGGGCAAGGCGGGCGCTCGCGAACTCAACTACGTGAGCGACGTCGACGTGATCTTCGTCGCCGAGTCGGCAGATGAAGCGGTGGTGAGCACGCCTCGTGCCATCGAGATCGCCACACGGCTCGCGATGCTCGCGATGCGGGCCATCGGCGAGCCGGGCATCGAACCCCCGCTGTGGGAGGTCGATCCGAACCTGCGGCCCGAGGGCAAGAACGGTGCGCTCGTGCGCACCCTCGACTCGCACCTGCAGTACTACGACCGCTGGGCCAAGAGCTGGGAATTCCAGGCGCTCCTGAAGGCCAGGCCGCTCGCGGGCGACGAGGAGCTCGGTGAACGGTACGCCGCCGGCGTCGCGCCGAAGGTCTGGTCGAGCTCGAGTCGCGAGGGGTTCGTGGAGTCGGTGCAGCGCATGCGCGAACGCGTGACCGAGCACATCCCGCCGAGTGAGGTCGAGGTCCAGGTGAAGCTCGGCCCGGGCGGGCTGCGTGACATCGAGTTCACCGTGCAGCTCCTGCAACTCGTGCACGGGGCGAACGACGCCGACATCCGGCAGGGCGGCACGCTGCTCGCACTCGAGGCGCTCGCACAGCGCGGGTACGTCGGCCGGGAGGAGGCCGCGGAGTTCGCACGCGACTACCGCATCCTTCGCGTGCTCGAGCATCGCCTCCAGCTCGACCGACTCCGGCGCACGCACCTGATGCCGCGCGACGAGGGCAGTCTGCGGGTACTCGCCCGGGCGTCGGGGCTCGCACGAGACGCCGCCGAGCTCACGCGGGTGTGGCAGGCGACGCGGCAGCGCGTGCGAGGCCTGCACGAGCGACTCTTCTACCGGCCGCTGCTCTCGGCCGTTGCGGCGCTGCCCGCGTCGGGGCTCGAGTTGACGAGCGAACAGGCGTCTGCCCGCCTCGCGGCGATCGGCTTCCTCGACCCGCGCGGCGCGCTCGCGCACATCGGCGCACTCACGGCGGGCGTCTCGCGTCGGGCGGCGATCCAGCGCAACCTCATGCCGGTGCTCATCTCATGGTTCGCCGATGGTGCCGATCCCGACTACGGGCTCCTGTCGTTCCGCCGGCTCAGCGACACCCTCGGCACCACCCACTGGTATCTCCGGCTCCTTCGCGACTCATCTGATGCAGCCCTGCGTCTTACTCGAGTGCTCTCGGGCTCGCGATTCGTCGGCGAGCTCCTCGAGCGTATTCCCGAGGCGGTGGCATGGCTCGAAGACGTCGACGAACTGCGGCCCCGTTCCCTCGCCGCCCTCGAAGACCAGACGCGGGCGGTGCTGGCGAGACATGACGACCGCGATGCGGCGGCGAACGTGCTGCGCGCCATCCGTCGCCGTGAGGTGCTGCGACTCGCCCTCTCGGCGATTCTCGACATCTGCACCGTCGAGGAGCTCGGCCGCGGGCTGAGCGACGTCACCGAAAGTCATATCTCGGCGCTCGTCTCGGCGATCCGGGGGAGCGAGCGCGACGGTCTCGAGTTCGCCGTCATCGGCATGGGCCGCTTCGGCGGGCGTGAGCTCGGCATCGGTTCCGACGCCGACGTCATCTACGTGTTCAGGCCCACGGATGCCGAGCCCGAGGTCGCGCAGGCGCGCGCGCTGCGCATCGTCGCCGAACTCGTGCGCCTCAGCGAAGACACGCGGCTGCCGTTCGATCTCGACGCCGACCTGCGACCCGAGGGCCGCAACGGCGTCGTCGCGCGCTCCCTCGACGCGTACCGCGCCTACTACGCGCGCTGGTCGCTCACGTGGGAAGCGCAGGCCCTGCTCCGCGCCCGCGGCGTCGCCGGCGACGCCGCCCTCATCCGCGACTTCACCGAACTCGCCGACTCCGTGCGCTACCCGGCCAGGATCTCCGAGCAGGACGTGCGCGAGGTGAAGCGCATCAAGGCGCGGGTCGAGAAGGAGCGGCTTCCGCAAGGGGCCGATCCCACCCGGCACCTGAAGCTCGGCCGCGGTTCGCTGAGCGATGTGGAGTGGTTCGTGCAGCTCGTGCAGTTGCAGCACGCCGCCGCGGTTCCGGCGCTGCGCACGCCGTCGACCCTCGAGGCGCTCGCGAGCGCGGTCGAGCATCGGCTCATCGCGGCATCCGATGCCGAGACGTTGCGTGCCGCCTGGGTGTTCGCCTCACGAGCGCGATCGTCGCTCACGCTGTGGCTCGACCGCACGACCGATGTGCTGCCGGTGGAACGGTCGCAGCTCGAGGGCGTCGCGCGCATCATGGGCTACCCGCCTGGCTCGGCGACGGCGCTCGAGCACGACTACCTGCAGCTCACCCGCCGATCGCGAGCGGTGTTCGAGCGCGGCTTCTACGGGATCGAACCGCGCCGCGAGCCGACCACGTCCTGAGCGCGCTCGACCGATTCCGCGCTGCGACGCCCGGGAGCCGAATCGGCCATTCAATGCGAAAGGGCCCGCACCGCTGCTGCGATACGGGCCCTTCCGGGTCGGGTGAGATCAGACGCCGTAGTACAGCTCGTACTCGAACGGGTGCGGACGCTGAGCGAGGGGCTTCAGTTCCTTCTCGCGCTTGTAGTCGATCCAGGTCTCGATGAGCTCCTTGGTGAACACGCCGCCCTCGAGGAGGAAGTCGTGGTCTGCCTCGAGCGCCTCGAGTGCCTCGCCGAGCGAGCCCGGCACCTGCGGGATCGACTTGGCTTCCTCGGGGGGAAGCTCGTAGAGGTCCTTGTCGACGGGCTCGTGGGGCTCGATGCGGTTCTTGATGCCGTCGAGGCCGGCCATGAGCTGGGCGGCGAACGCGAGGTACGGGTTGCCCGAGGCGTCGGGCGCGCGGAACTCGATGCGCTTGGCCTTGGGGTTGGTGCCCGTGATCGGGATGCGGATCGACGCCGAGCGGTTGCCGGCCGAGTAGACCAGGTTGACCGGGGCCTCGAAGCCGGGAACGAGGCGGTGGTAGGAGTTCACCGTCGGGTTCGTGAAGGCGAGCACAGCAGGCGCGTGCTTCAGGATGCCGCCGATGTACCAGCGTGCGAGGTCGGAGAGCCCGCCGTAGCCGGCCTCGTCGTAGAACAACGGCGTGCCGTCGTTCCAGAGCGACTGGTGGGTGTGCATGCCCGAGCCGTTGTCGCCGAAGAGCGGCTTCGGCATGAAGGTGGCGGTCTTGCCCCACTCGTTCGCCGTGTTCTTGACGATGTACTTGAACTTCAGGATGTCGTCGGCGGCGTGCACCATCGTGTCGAACCGGTAGTTGATCTCGCCCTGGCCGGCGGTGCCCACCTCGTGGTGGCTGCGCTCGAGGATGAGGCCTGCGTCGATGAGCTTGAGGCAGATGTCGTCGCGGAGGTCGGCGTGCTGGTCGACGGGGGAGACCGGGAAGTAGCCGCCCTTGTACGGGGTCTTGTTGGCGAGGTTGCCGCCCTCTTCGGTGCGTCCCGAGTTCCAGGCGCCCTCGCTCGAGTCGACCGAGTAGAAGCTCGAGTGCTGGTCGACGTGGTAGCGCACGTCGTCGAAGATGTAGAACTCGGCCTCGGGTGCGAAGTAGGCGGTGTCGGCGATGCCGGTCGAGGCGAGGTACTTCTCGGCCTTCTTCGCGACCTGGCGCGGGTCTTTCGCATAGATCTCGCCGTTGCGCGGGTTGTAGATGTCGAACACCATGATCAGCGTGCGCTCGGCGCGGAACGGGTCGACGTACGCCGTCGACACGTCGGGGATGAGCTGCATGTCGGACTCGTGGATGTTCGCGAAGCCGCGGATCGAGGAACCGTCGAAGAGCTGGCCGACCGTGAAGAAGTCCTCATCGACGGTCGAGGCCGGGATGTTGAAGTGCTGCTGCACACCCGGAAGATCGGTGAAACGGATGTCGAGGAACTTGACATCCGTGTCTTTGATGAACTTGAGCACTTCAGACGAATCACTGAACATGTGACGAAACTCCAAGGGGGCGCGGGTGGACCGAACGGACTTGCACAGTCGGTAGTTGACGCTATCGAGCCGCCGTTTCCCTACCGTGACGTGAATGTTTCGGCCATGTTACGCGACGTGCGCTCGGTAGACTCGACTGGTGCCAGACGCGAAACCGCAGACCTTCGGAGATCTCGAGCCGAGCCGCTGGCCGGGGGAGCGGCTGGGGCTTCCCGAGAGCGGTCCCGGTTCCGTGGCGCGCGTCGGGCGACGCATCGGCGGCCTGCTCATCGACTGGGCGAGCGCCATGCTCCTCGCGCTGCTGTTCACGCCCTACGAGTCCGTCGCCTACACCTGGGTCACGCCGATCGTGTTCGGGGTGCTCCAGGTGATCTTCATCCCGACGCTGGGCGGCAGCATCGGGCATCGGGCCGTGGGCCTGCGGGTCGTGCCGCTCACCGGCGGCTGGATCGGCGTGTGGCGCCCGGTCGTGCGCACCGCGCTCCTCGTCTTCGTGGTGCCGGCACTCGTGTGGGACTCCGACCAGCGCGGCTTCCACGACAAGATCGCCGGCAGCGTGCTTGTCCGCAGCTGATCGCCCCTGAGCACTGCGACGCGAAAGCGGCATCCGCCGATCGACGGATGCCGCTTCGATATCGCTCGGTTCAGCGCGCCTTGCCGCGCTGGGGGCGTGCCTTCATGGGGTCGATGCCCTTGGGGATCGGCAACGAGCTCTGCAGGGAGTTCAGGCGATTCGAGACCGCGAGCACCTCGGGCTTCGTGAGCGTGCGCTTGGTCTTGCGCAGGGTCGCCGGAAGCCGGTACAACTCGACCGTTCCCTCGTCGTGGCCGACCGAGATGAGCGTGATCGGCACGTTCGGCAGCACGCGTGAGACCTTGCGCTGCTCGTCGTCGAGCATGCGCTTCGTGCGTGAGACCGGGCCCTCGCTGATGAGCGCCACGCCGCCGCGGCCCACGGCGCGGTAGACGGCGTCTTGCGTCTTGCCGTTCACGGCCACGGGCATCTCGTTGCCGATCCAGCCGCCGCGGAGACCGCTGCGGAGCACCGCGCCGACCGCGCCGGGCTGGCCGTCGATCTGCGAATACGCCGCACGCTCGGCCCTGCGGCCGAGGATGACGAGCGCGATGAGCAGTCCGGCGAGGACGCCCGCGATGATCCAGAGGGCGATCGTGAACCCGTTGCCCTCGCCGAGCAGGAGCGCAACGGCGAGGCCCACGAGCACGGGCGCGAGGAAGGCCAGGAGCATGAGCCACTGCGCAGTCGGGTCGTAGCGGCGGGTCATCTGGAAGACCTGCCACATCTGCTTCATGCGGCCGGGCTCCTTGGGAGCGGACGGCTTGTCCTTGGTGCGTGCCATGGTGTCAAGGATACCGGCGAGTCGGACCGCCTCCGACCGTGTTCTCGACGGGCGGAGACGAATCCGGATGCCTCAGCCGACCGCCTGGGCGAACCCGAGCGACGCGTCTGCAAGATGCGAGAGCGACTCCGGAAGCGGTCGCCCCTTGGCGCGCATCGACTGCGCCCAGAGCCGGCCTGCACGGTACGACGATCGCACGAGCGGTCCGGCGAGCACCCCGAGGAATCCGATCTCCTCGGCCTCCTCCTTGATCTCGACGAACTCCTCGGGACGCACCCATCGGGCGACGGGGAGGTGCCGCGGGCTCGGCCGCAGGTACTGGGTCACGGTGATGATGTCGGTGCCCGCGTCGTGGAGGTCGCGCAGGGCCTGGGAGACCTCTTCACGCTCCTCGCCCATGCCGAGGATCAGGTTCGACTTCGTGATGAGGCCGGCGTCGCGACCCTGCGTGATCACATCGAGCGATCGCTCGTACCGGAACGCCGGCCGGATGCGCTTGAAGATCCGGGGCACCGTCTCGACGTTGTGCGCGAACACCTCGGGGCGGGCCGAGAACACCTCGGCGAGGTGGTCGGGGTTTCCCGAGAAGTCGGGCACCAGGATCTCCACGCCCGTGCCCGGCGTGTGGGCATGGATCTGCCGGATCGTCTCGGCGTAGAGCCATGCGCCCTCGTCGGGCAGGTCGTCGCGGGCGACACCGGTGACCGTCGCGTAGCGCAGCTGCATCCGTTCGACGGACTCCGCCACCCGGCGCGGCTCGTCGACGTCGTAGTCGGCCGGCTTTCCCGTGTCGATCTGGCAGAAGTCGCAGCGTCTCGTGCACTGGGACCCGCCGATGAGGAAGGTCGCCTCGCGGTCCTCCCAGCACTCGTAGATGTTGGGACAGCCGGCCTCCTGGCAGACGGTGTGGAGGTCCTCGCTCTTCACGAGCGACTGCAGTGCGCGATACTCGGGCCCCATCTTCGCCCGCGTCTTGATCCATTCGGGCTTGCGCTCGATCGGGGTCTCGGCGTTGCGGACTTCGAGGCGCAGCATCCGGCGCCCATCAGGTGCGGCGCTCATGCGGTGACCACCGCCTCGGCGAGGAAGCGCTCGGTGATCGGCGCGACGAGGTCTTCGGGATCGACCGTGCGACCGAGTTCGCGGGAGATCGTCGTGACACCGGCGTCTCGGATGCCGCACGCCACGATCCGCTCGTACGGCTCGAGCGAATTGCTGCAGTTCAGGGCGAACCCGTGCATCGTCACCCCGTCGGCCACTCGGATGCCGATGGCCGCGATCTTGTTCTCGAATCCGGGTGGACCGACCCAGACCCCCGACCGGCCGTCGACGCGACGGCCGTCGACGCCGAGGCCCGCCAGCACGTCGATGAGGAGCCCCTCGAGGCGCCGCACGTAGCCGACGACGTCGATCGGCTCCTCGAGTCGGAGGATCGGGTACCCCACGAGCTGGCCCGGACCGTGCCACGTGATCTTGCCGCCGCGATCGACGTCGATGACGGGCGTTCCGTCAGAGGGGCGCTCTTCGGGGGCCGTGCGTTTGCCGGCGGTGTAGACGGAGGGGTGCTCCAGGAGGATGACGGTGTCGGGGCGTTCGCCCCTGACGACCGCGCGATGGACGGCGCGCTGAAGGTCGAGACCCTCGATGTACGGCACGGAGTTGGCGCTTAGCCCCGCGACGACGAAGTCGAGCATGCCGACCAGTCTAGGGCGACTCGTCCTCGACAACCGGCACCTGGTCGTGTTCAGCCGGGGGAGCGTGCTGCCGGCCGGGCCGGCCGCGGGAATCGCGTCAGGATCGGCGTATGAGTCGCCGTGCCGCCCGCCGTTCTGCTGTCGACACTCCGGCCGCCGTCGCGCCGAGCGAGCCCGTCGACGGCAGGCTCGCCGGCTACCGGCTCATCAGGCGCATCGCGTCGGGCGAGCGGGCCGATGTGTACCTCGCGACGGCGGATCGCCCCGATGAGACGGCCCCGGGTGAACCCGCTCCGCTGCTCGCGATCCGCGTCTACCCGGCGCACGCGTCGAGTACGGCGATCGCCGTCGAGGTCGAGGCGATGACGGCCGATGCGTCCGGTGCGCTGCCCGCACTCTACGATGTCGCGACGCTCGACGACGGTCGTTGCTGCCTCGCGGTCGAGCGGATGCCCGGCACGAGCCTCGCCCGCATCCTCACCGATCGCAGCCTCTCGCCGGGAGAGGCGGTCACCGCGCTCGCGCCGATCGTCGTCGCGGTCGCCGAGCTCGCTCGCAGCGGATTCGTGCACACGCGGCTCTCGGCGAGCGACGTGCTCATCGACGACGCCGGCCGACCACGGCTCGTCGGACTGGGCGCGCTCGAACGGCTTCCCGGTCGCGGCGGAGCGGCAGAGCGCACTGCTCTCTTACGCGCAGGGCACGTGGCACTCGCCGAGCTCGTCGAGGATGTCGCTGCCGCCACCCGTCCCTCGGGCGCGCTCTCTGCGGCGATCGATCTCCTCCGCGGGCGGCTCGACGCACGCCCCTTCCTGACGTGCGAGCCCGAGCTCGAACGCCTGCTCTTCGCGGCGGCATCGCCCGAGCCCATCTCGGGCATTACGACGAGGCCGAGACCGGTCGGCCTTCCGGCGCGAATCGGCGCGCCGATGCTCCCGGCGCCCGACGAGTCGCAGCAGGAGCCCGAGGCGGTGGTTCCCCGGCGACGAGTGGGAGCCGGCCTGCGCATGCTGTTCTCGCTCGCCCAGCTTCCCGACCAGACGGCGACCCAGATCGCAGCGGCGGCAGACGTCGATCGCGCGGCATCGACGATCGACCGACTTCGCACGCTGCTCGCCGGGCGAGGGCGAACGCTGCTCTTCGGTGGCCTGATGAGCGCGGGAGCGCTCGTGCTGATGCTCACCCTCGTGCCTCCGGCGACCGCCGGCGGTGCACGGTCGGGCGGCCCGGCTCTCGCGACCCTGCCTCCCGAGTCGACGTCACCAGCTGCTGCCGGCGCCGAGGTCTCCTCGACCGCACCTCCGAGTCCCACGACTGCCGCACGCGGTGACTCGGAGGGGGGCGCTGCCGTGCTCGCCGACGATGCGATCTCTGCGACCGCCGAACTGCTCGAACTGCGTTCGAGCTGCTTCGCCACGCTCGATCTCTCGTGCCTCGACGCGGTCGTGCAGCCAGGTTCGGCCATCGAGACCGATGATCGCGCGGCGATGGTCGCCGCCCGAGAAGGAGACGGAGTGCCGCCACTCGACTACGACCTCGACCGCATCACGCTGACCACAGAGATGGGATCAGCGCTGCTCGTCTCTGTGCCCTTCACGTCCGCCGAACGCGAACCGGCCTCGATCCTCGTGATGAGGAGCGAGGCCGGTTGGCGCTTGCGCGAGATCTTCGACTAGATGCCGAGGTCGGCCTCGAATGCGCCCTCCTCGAGGCGAGCCTTGACCGCCGTGAGGAATCGGGCTGCGTCGGCGCCGTCGATGATGCGGTGGTCGTACGAGAGCGCCAGGTAGACCATCGATCGCACGGCGATCGCGTCGGAGCCGTCTTCGCTGATGATCACCGGGCGCTTGACGACGATGCCGGTTCCGAGAATGGCCGACTGGGGCAGGAACACGACCGGCGTGTCGAACAGCGCACCGCGTGAGCCGGTGTTCGTCAGCGTGAACGTGCCGCCCGAGAGCTCGTCGGGCTTCAACTGGTTGTTGCGCGTGCGCTCGGCGAGATCGGCGATCTGCGCCGCGAGTCCGGCGATGTTCTGCTCGCCCGCGTCACGGATGACCGGGGTGAGCAGCCCGCGCTCGGTGTCGACCGCGATGCTCATGTTCTCCTGGGCCGGGTAGACGATCGTGTCGCCGTCGACGGTGGAGTTGATGATCGGGTAGGCGCGGAGCGCCTCGGCGGCGGCGAGCGCGAAGAACGGCAGGAACGAGAGCTTGTTGCCGGTCGCCTCCTGGAATCGGCCCTTCACCTTGTCGCGCAGTCGCGCAACCCGCGTGACGTCGACCTCGACGACCGACGTGAGCTGTGCGGTCGACTGCATGGACACCACGGCGCGCTCGGCGACGACCTTGCGCAGGCGCGTCATCGGCACGGTGGTGCCGCGCAGCGGCGACGTCTCGAGCGCCGGACGTGCCGGCGCAGCGGCAGCCGCCGGAGCGGTCTGTGCCGAGATCACGTCTTGCTTGCGGATGCGACCTCCGACTCCCGTGCCGGTGACGCTCGCGAGGTCGACGCCCTGCTCGTTCGCCAGCTTGCGGACGATCGGCGTGACGTAGCCTGCGGGGCCGGCGTGCGATCCCGTGACCGTCGGCTGCGGTGCAACTGCAGCAGGGGCCTGGGGTGCAGCGGGAGCAACGGGCTGAGGTGCGGGCGATGCCGCCGGTGCAGCGGGCTGGGCGGCCGGTGCCGGTGCTGCAGGTGCAGCGGGCTCGGCGGCCGGTGCGGGTGCGGCGGGCTG
>NZ_SDPN01000042.1 GCF_004134825.1 Agromyces albus | reverse complement strand
GGCGCCGGGCTGCTCCTCTACTGCTGGCTCTGGGCGCTCACGCCGTGGGCGCCGGCCGCCGACGCGGAGCGGGCACGCCCCGTGCGGCGCGCGCCGGTCGCGTGGCTGCTCGTCGCGGCATCCGCTCTCTGCCTCGTGAGCGTGTGGGTCGCCGACACCGAGTGGCGTTTCGCCGACGCCGTGACGCCGACGTGGTGGTTCGGCCCGGCGATCGCGGGCATCGCGCTCGCCGTGGCGGCCGGTGCCTGGGCCACGTTCGTGGATCGGCCCGACCCGGATCGCGGCCCACGCACCGAGCTCGCGATCCGCCTCGCGGCGACGGTGCTGCTCGGCGTCACGGCGCTCCAGCTCGTCTTCAGCCCGGGGTCGGGCTGGGGGCGCGTGCCCACGTTCGGAGCGGCGTTGCTCGCCGTGCTCGGCATCGGGCTCGTGTACGCGCCGACCCTCATCGCGCAGTGGCGCGACCTCACCGAGGAGCGCACGCGACGCATCCGCCAGGAGCAGCGCAGCGAGATCGCCGCGCACCTGCACGACTCGGTGCTGCAGACGCTCGCGCTCATCCAGAACCGCGCGGGCGCCACGAGCGAGGTCGCCCGCATCGCGCGGGCGCAGGAGCGGGAGCTGCGCGATTGGCTCTACGCCGGAGACACCTCACGCGAGAGCGACCTCGGCACCGACCTGCGTGACTTCGCCGCGGCGCTCGAGATCGACTATCCCGTGACCGTCGACGTCGTCGTCGTGGGGGAGTCCCGCGAGGGCGCGAGCGGCGACCTCGCGGCGGCCGCGCGCGAGGCGATGCTCAACGCGGCCAGGCACGCCGGCGGCGAGGTGTCGGTGTACGTCGAGTCGACGCCCGAGGCGGTGGAGGTGTTCGTGCGCGACCGAGGGGCGGGCTTCGCGCTCGCCGAGGTGCCGGGCGACCGGCTCGGGGTGCGCGAGTCGATCATCGGCCGGATGCGCCGCGCCGGCGGCTCCGCGAGCGTGCGCGGCGGCGCCGGCGGAGTCGGCACCGAGGTACGGTTGCGGTTCCCCGACGAACGAGTGGAGGCGGCACGTGGATGACCCGGATGACCCGGCCGAGACGCGCGTGCGGGTCGTCATCGTCGACGACCACTCGATCTTCCGCTCGGGCCTGAAGGCAGACCTCGATCCGGCGATCCTCGTCGTGGGCGAGGCGCACGACGTCGAGTCCGCGGTTTTGGCGGTGACGGATGCCGCACCCGACGTGGTGCTCCTCGACGTGCACCTGCCCGGGGTCGGCTTACTAGCCGGCGCGTCGGGCGGCTCCGAGGTGATCCGTCGCGCTGCGCCGGCCGTGCCCGGCACCCGCTTCCTCGCGTTGAGCGTCTCCGACAAGGCCGAAGACGTCGTCGGCGTCATCCGTGCCGGTGCTCGCGGCTACATCACGAAGGGCTCGTCGGGCGGCGACGTCAGCCGCGCCGTGCACGCGGTCGCCGGAGGTGACGCGGTGTTCTCGCCGAAGCTCGCCGGCTTCGTGCTCGACGCGTTCGGCGCCGCGGTCGGCGAGACGGCATCGGCGAGCGACGAGCTCGACCGGCTCTCCGCGCGGGAGCAGGAGGTCATGCGCCTCATCGCCCGCGGCTACTCCTACAAGGAGGTCGCCGCCGAGCTCTTCATCTCGACGAAGACCGTGGAGTCGCACGTGTCGGCCGTGCTCCGGAAGCTGCAGCTGTCGTCGCGGCACGAGTTGACGGCGTGGGCGAGCGCGCGGCGGTTGCTGTGAGCGGCGTTCCGGTGGTCGAGTAGGACGCGAAGCGACCGTATCGAGGCTACCCAAGGGTGGTTTCGATACGCGTCGGGCTTCGCCCGGCGCTACTCAACCACCGGAGGACGACGGGCGATAGACGTCGAGGGCCGCGGGCACGATCCGCAGCGTCGTGCGGTAGCCCGGCACGGCGAGCTCGGCGGATGCCTCCTCGGCGGCCTCGAGCGAGATCTCGCCGTCGTGCGCGAATCCGGGCGGCTGCCCGTGACGGGGGCGCACGATGACCTCGATCGATTCGGTCCGCAACGACTCGATGCGCTCGGGCAGCAGTCGCAGCTGTCGCAGCAGCGCGCTCGTGCGCCGGCCGAAGGCGAGCGAGGCGGCGGCCCGAGCGCGCGAGCCCGCGTGCAGCATGCGCACGTCGAGCACGCCGCCGTCGAGCCGCCGGCGCTGGAGGGGAGCCGGCGTGCCGGGGTCGTTGGCACCCACGCCGACGAAGAGCGTCCAGACGCGGGCACGGCGTCCGTTCATGACGATCGTCACGGGCTCAGACCTCGTGAGCACCCGAATCGCAGAGATGAGCGCCGCCGGCCACCGTCCGAGGTGCACCTCGAGGCGTTCGCGCTCGGCGACGAAGTCGGGATAGACGCCCACCGAGGCCGTGTTCAGCACCGTGATGGGCGGTTCGTGGCCGAAGGAGAGCTCCGCGACATCCGCTCGCACGCCCTCACCTCGCTGCAGGGCGTCGACGGCGAGGTCGACGGATGCCGCACCCGCCGTGCGCGCGAAGTGGTTGAACGTGCCGCCCGGCACCACGAACAGCGGCAGCCCGGCCGTGCGCGCCTCATGGGCGACGGCCGCGACCGACCCGTCGCCGCCGCACACGCCGAGGATGCGCGGGGGATCGGGGCGCGCGAGGGCGCGGTGCACGGCCTCGGCGGCGGTCTCCTCGTGCAGCTCGTGCAGTTCGGCGCGCGGGAGTCGTTCGGCGAGCACCGCGGTGGGGTCGAAGCGCATGACGCTCGTGCCCGATGAGCGGTTCACGATGACGAACACGCCCTCGCCGTCGGGCGCGGCCGGCAACGGCCGATCCGCTCCCGTCCGCGGCGGGCCGGGGACCACTCCGGGCTTCGGCGTCACGAGAAGTGCGCCGGCACCCGCGACGGCTGCTCCAAGCGCGAGACCGCCGACCACGTCGGACATCCAGTGCGCGCCGGTGTGCAGCCGCGAGTAGCCGACGCCGATCGCGACGGGCGCGATGACCGCACCGATCCGCGGGCTCTCGAGGGCGACGCCGGTTGCGAAGGCCGCACCGCTCGCGGAGTGCCCCGACGGGAACGACGGCGTGATGGGCGGCTTCGGCAGGTGCCGCCCGATCGGCACGTCGGCGAGCAGGGGCCGGTCGCCGCCGAACACCTTCTTGGCGATGAGGTTCGTGAGCGCGCTCGCCACGAGCAGCGAGAGCAGGCCGCGGGCCGCGGGCCGCCGTCGTCTCGTCACGGCGAGCACCCCGGCGAGGGTCCACCACAACACGCCCTTGTCGGCGAATCCTGAGACCTGGCCCCAGAACCGGTCGATCGCGGGATGTGCGTGCCGGCGGTTGATCGCACGGCCCACCGCGGCATCCGCCCGGCGAAGCCAGTGCGGCAGGATGCGCGTGCGTCGTACGGCGACTCTGAGGCTCGTGATGGCCACGACGCCAGCGTAAGCGGCTCGCCAGTCGACGTCGACGGGGTTGCGCATTCGCCGAAGTTTTGGCGAACAGCCGAGATTCTCCCCAGTTCCCGGAACTGTCCGCAGGGGGATCCCCGGATGAGGGGGCCCATCCGGGGACCGCCGCGGGGGTATCACGTGACCCGTCAGAGCGGCGCCGGTACTGATCGGGGGGATCCTCCCGGCTCCGCCGCGGAGCTGTCACATGACCGCAGCGAGGCGGCGCAGGTACTCGATCGGGGGGATCCTCCTGCACGCCTCAACTGAGAGACGCTCACCAGCCCGAATCATGACGCGCGGCCGGAATTCCGGCGTCCAGGTCAGCTCGCCGCCCGCCGCTCGGCTGAACCTCACCACGGGTTCCTATACAAGGCGACTCCTGAAAGCAAGGACGCCGCTTGACGCGGAATGGCGTCCTTGTTTTCAGGAGTCCCCCGCACGGCACTCCTCAGCCCCCGGGTTGCCGATCACCTGACGTCCCGGCGAGCGGGAGTTCGGGTGCGGCCAGAGCAGTCCAGCTCGATCTCCCGGATCGCCGCGCGGTGCGGTCAGAGCAGCCCGAGCTCCATCGCCCGCGTCACGGCGCGGGTGCGGTCGTTCACCTCGAGCTTCTCGAACGCGTGCAGCAGGTGCGTCTTCACGGTCGCCTCGCCGATGTAGAGCTCGCGGGCGATCTCGGGGTTCGAGCGGCCCGCGGCGACGAGGCGTAGCACCTCGAGCTCACGTGGCGAGAGGGCGGGCAGGTCGACGGATGCCGCAGCCGCCCGCACTCGCGAGACGAGCTTCGCGGCGATCGACGGGGCGAGCACCGTCTCACCCGCGGCAACTGCACGGATGCCCTCGAGGATCTCCGCTTGCGGCGCCGCCTTCAGGAGGTAGCCACTCGCGCCCGCCTCGATCGCGGCGAGGATGTGGTCGTCGGTCTCGTACGTCGTGAGCACGAGCACTCGGGTACCGGTGCCGGCCGCGACGATGCTCGCCGTGGCACTCGCACCGTCGACGCCGGGCATGCGCAGGTCCATGAGCACGAGGTCGGGGCGCTCGGCCTCGGCGAGGGCGACCGCCTCGGCGCCGTCGGCGGCCTCGCCGACCACCTCGATGCCCGCGGCGGTCTCGAGCAGTCCCACGATGCCGGCGCGCACGATGGGGTGGTCGTCGGCGACGACGACGCGGATGGGTTCGGTCATGCGGGGTTCTCCTCGGAGGCCGGTGTCGGCGTGGGTGACGGCGCCGGCGCCGGCAGCGGTGGTGTCGGCGATGTCACGATCGGCGCGGCGGCATCCGTTCGGGGCACGACCACTCGCAAGACCGTGCCGCCCGTCTCGCCTGGCCCGAATGCGAACTCGCCGCCGACGAGCGCGACGCGATCGCGCATGCCGGAGAGCCCGAATCCGCGCTCTCCGGGCACCGCTCCTGCGGGTCCGACGCCGTCATCGCGCACGACGAGCACCACCTCGGCGGGCCCCGCCGCGATCTCGATCGTCGCGTGCTCGGCGTGCGCGTGCTTGCGCACGTTCGCGAGCCCCTCTTGCGCGCACCGCAGCAGCACGACCTCGAGCTCTCGGTCGAGCGCGTCGGCATCGGCCGCCACCGAGACCCGCACACCCGTCTCGCGTTCGAAGCTCGTCGCCAGCC
This sequence comes from Agromyces albus, assembly GCF_004134825.1. Classification (GTDB taxonomy): domain Bacteria; phylum Actinomycetota; class Actinomycetes; order Actinomycetales; family Microbacteriaceae; genus Agromyces; species Agromyces albus. Next base: position 30,303 of record NZ_SDPN01000042.1, on the reverse strand, counting down.
GGCGCAGCGCGTCGGCGAGCCCGGCCTCGGACTCCACCGGCGTGAGCGAGGCGACGAGTCCGCGCGCCTCCGTGAGCGCCTCGCGGGCCATCTGCTCGATGAGCTCCACGTCGCCGCGAGCGGATGCCGCCGCCTCGCCCTCGACCGGCTCGAGCCGGTTGCCCGCCCGCTGCGCGACCATCACGAGCCCGGTCAGGCTCTGCGCGATCGTGTCGTGGATCTCGCGGGCGAGCCGGCCCCGCTCCTCGAGGACTCCCGAATCACGGTGCATCACGGCGAGCTGTCCCTGTGCGGCCCGGAGCTCATCGAGCAGGCGCCCACGCTCCTCGCCGTACTCGGCGATCCTCGTGATCCAGAGTCCGAGGGCGATGCTGAACCCCACCGAGAGCACAGCGACGCCGACCCCCGTGAGGATCCCGGCAACGCCGAGCCGCGCCACGTAGCCGATGACGATCGCCACCGCGATGAACAGGTTCGCCGCGAGTGCGCTCCGCAGGTCGGGCGCCGTCGACCACACGAATGGGTAGACGAAGGCCTGCATGATGGCGAAGGAGGGCTCGAACGCCGTGCCCACCGCGATGATCACGGCGAAGCCGATCGAGATCGCGAGGTGATGCCGCATGGGAGCCCCGGTGGCGTACCGGCGCGCGTAGGCGAAGTACAGCACGAGGAACGCCGCATCGACGCCCCAGACGCCCACGTCGTTCCTGGTGACGGACGGGCCGACGAGGCCGAAGAGCACCGTGACGGCCACGGCGACGAACGCCGCGGCATCCCACCACCGAACCTTGAGCATGTTGCAACTCTCGCACGCGGCTCAGGCGTCGCGCCGGATCCAGCGGAACGTCAGCCGGCTCACGACGAGCCCCACGACGAGCCACGCGATGAGCCAGAACGCCACCCAGCCGAGGTCCCACGTGCCGTGCTGCTCGAGCACGGCGAAGTCGTCGGGCAGGAACGCCGCCCGCATGCCCTGCGCCATCCACTTGAGCGGGAAGGCGCTCGCGAGGTTCTGCATCCACTCGGGCAGCTGCGAGAACTGCAGGTAGACGCCCGAGATGAACTGCAGCACGAGCACGATGGGGATGACGACCGCGGTCGCGCTCTTGCCCGAGCGCGGCAGCGCCGAGAGCGCGATGCCGAGCAGCGCCGAGGTCGCCACGCCGAGCACGAAGACCCAGGCGAACGTGAGCCACGCCTCGGGGGCCGTCGGCAGGGCGATGCCGAACACGGTGGCGGCGACCAGAAGCAGAAGCGCCGCTTGCAGCACGCCCGTCACGAACACCTGGCCGATCTTGCCGAGGAAGTACGACACTGGCGAGAGCGGGGTGCCGCCGAGCCGCTTGAGCGTGCCGTCGCCCTTCTCCGTCGCGATGTCGACCGCGAGGTTCTGCACGCCCGAGAGCAGCATGCCCGCCGCGAGCATGCCCGGCAGGTAATACGCGCCGATCGAGAGGCCCTCGGCATCGGGCCCCGGCTGGATCTCGCCGGCCGCGCTGAACGCCGCCGTGAAGATGCCGAGCATGATGAGCGGGAAGAGGAACGTGAAGAACACCGCATCCGGTGACCGGAAGTAGCCCTTCGTCTCGTAGCCGATTCGCGCGATGCCGATGGCCGCGACGCTGGGCGGCCGGTTCGATCGGGTCGTGCCAGCGGTGCCTGTCGTGCCGGTCGTCGCGCTCATGCGAGCACCTCCTCGGCGTCGTGCGCCTCGGCCCCTGCCGCGCGCACCAGTTGCAGGTAGATGTCCTCGAGGCTCGGCCTGATGACCTCGAGCCCCTCGGGCTCGCCGCCGAGTTCACGGGCGACGGATGCCACGAGCTCGGCCGGTGCCTCGGTGCGCTCCTCACGCGTCACCCCCGAGCGGTCCCGCCAGCGCACGATCGGCACGCGTGCGTCGGCCCCGCCGAGCTCGCCCACCTTGCCGACGTCGACGAGTCGTCCGCCGAGGATCACGCCCGCGCGATCGCCGAGCTGGGCGGCCTCGTCGAGGTAGTGGGTCGTGAGCACGATCGTCGTGCCCTCGGCCTTGAGACCTCGGATGAGCTTCCAGAACTCACGCCTCGCCTCGGGGTCGAAGCCCGTCGTCGGCTCGTCGAGGAAGAGCAGTTCGGGTCGGCCGATGATGCCGAGCGCGACGTCGACCCGGCGGCGCTGGCCGCCCGAGAGCTTGCCGACGCGAGTGCCCGCCTTCGCCTCGAGGCCGACGGCCGCGATGACCTCGTCGACGTTGCGCGGCGAGGGGTAGAACCTCGCGAAGTGCGCGAGCTGCTCGCGCACGGTGTAGACGCCGCTCTCGGTCGCCGATTGCAGCACGATGCCGAGTCGCGACTTCCAGTCGAGTCCGGCGTGGGCGGGATCGACGCCGAGCACGCTCACCTCGCCCGAGGTGCGGAGGCGGTAGCCCTCGAGGATCTCGATCGTCGTCGACTTGCCCGCGCCGTTCGGTCCGAGCAGGGCGAAGGTCTCGCCGTGGGCGATGTCGAGGTCGATGCCGTCGACGGCGGCGAGCCCGCCGTAGGTCTTCCGGAGCCCGCGGATCCGCACCGCGGCATCCGTGCTGCCAGAGGCTGTCATGTCCATGCTCCGAGCCTGCCCGCTCGGGCCGGTGCGCGACAGTCGCCGCACGGCTGATTCCACCCTCCACCGATCGGTGGATGCCGCCGTCAGAGCGCGGCGACCTCGGCGAGCCGGCGCCGCAACTGCCGCTGCTCGGCCTCGGTCGGGGCGAGCGCGAGCGATTCGTGCAGGCGCGCGGCCGCGGCATCCGTTCGCCCGAGCCGCACGAGCAGCTCGGCTTGCGCTGCGGGCAGCAGGTGATAGCGATCGAGGGCGCCGGATGCCTCGAGCCGGTCGAGCTCGTCGAGCCCTGCTTGCGCGCGCCCCGCGAAGCCGTGCGCGAGCGCCCGGTTGAGCTCCACGACGGGTGAGGCGGTGAGCGCCGCGAGCTCGTCGTAGCACGAGGCGATGCGCTCGAAGTCGGTGGCGGCAGGAGACTGCGCCGTGGCGTGGCACGCCGCGATCTCGGCCTGGAGCCGGTACGGCCCGCGCGCGGAGTCGCCGCCGCCGCGTGCGCCGCCGTCGAGCACTGCGAGACCCTCCGCGATCTCGGATCGATCCCAGCGGGTACGGTCCTGGTCTTCGAGGAGCACGAGCTCGCCGGCGTCGTCGACGCGCGCGTCGCGCCGGGAGTCCTGCAGGAGAAGGAGGGCGAGCAGCGCGCTCGCCTCGCCCTCATCGGGAAGCAGCTGTACGACGAGTCGCGCGAGCCGGATCGCCTCGTCGGCGAGCGCCCGGCCTCGCGCCGCGTCGCCGCCGGGCGCCGAATACCCCGCGTTGAACACGAGGTAGAGCACGGCGAGCACGCCGCCGAGCCGCTCGGGCAGCGCCGCGGAATCGGGCACCCGGTACGGGATGCCCGCGTTGCGGATGCGGCGCTTGGCGCGCACGAGCCGCTGCGCCATCGTCGCCTCCGGCACGAGGAACGCCCGCGCGATCTCCTCGGTCGTGAGCCCGCCGAGCGTTCGGAGCGTGAGCGCGACGCGAGCGTCGAGCGCGAGGGCCGGGTGGCAGCACGTGAACACGAGTCGCAACCGATCGTCGACCCCGTCGGCCGGCTCGTCGGCGTCGTCGAACCCCGGGACGCCGGGCGAGTCCGGCATGGCCGGCAATCGCGCGCCGGCGCGTCGCCCGACGCTCCCGCCCCGCTCCACCTCGTCCATCTCGGCCGCCTCCCGCGCCTTCGTCGCTTCGTTCGCCCGTCGCCGCAACCGGTCGATCGCGAGATTCTTCGCGACCGTCGTGAGCCACGCGCCGGGATTCCGTGGCACGCCCTCGTCGGGCCATCGCTCGACGGCGCGCGCGAACGCGTCGGCCGCGCACTCCTCGGCGAGGGTCCAGTCGCCCGTCTGGCGAATGAGGGTCGCCGTCACCCGCGCCCACTCCTCGTGGTAGGCGCGGGTGACGGCGTCGCCGACGGATGTCGCGGCTGGCGTCATCCGGCCGCCGTCGTCTCCTCGAGCAGCTCGCGCTCGTAGCGTTCCCGCGGCGACTCGTGCGCGTCGAACGGCCACGCGGGTCGCAACTCGATGTGGCCGAACCGGGCCATCGGATGCTTCGACGCGATCTCGATCGCCTCGTCGAGGCTCTCGCACTCGATGATGTCGTAGCCGGCGATCCACTCCTTCGACTCGGCGAAGGGCCCATCGGTCACGAGCACCTCCCCGGCTCGGCGACGCACGGTCGTCGCGTCGGCGGGCGGTCGCAGTCGCTCGCCGCGAATGTGCACGCCGCGGCTCTCGACCTCATCGACCCAGTCGCCGATGTTGTCGTCTTCGGGCACGAACGGCTCCCCATCGGCGGGGTTCGACATGACGAGCATCAGGAATTCCATGGTGTCCTCCAGTTCACACGGTATGCACTCACGACGAACGGAGGAAGGACGAATCGACACTTCTCGCCGAAACCGCGTGCCTCGGCGACTTCGAGCGCGTCGATTTCCGTCATCGCGAGCGCTTCGCGCGCCCGATCCGTCGCAAAATGACGCGCTCAGTGCGGGAGCACGAGCATCACGCCGAGCGCGACCATGACCACGGCGATCAGGCCGTCGAGCACTCGCCACGCCCGCGGCGAGCCGAGCACGCCGCCGAGCAGTCGCGCACCGTAGGCGAGGCCGAAGAACCAGACGATGCTCGCGAAGCCGGCCCCGGCCGCGAAGGCCCAGCGACCGTCGTCGTGCGTGTTCGCGACCGACCCGAGCAGGAACACCGTGTCGAGGTACACGTGCGGGTTCAGCCACGTGAGCGCGAGGCACGTGAGCACCGCGGCCCGAAGCGTCGTGCGCGGCACGGCCGACGTTGCGACCACGGTGGGCGGTGCGGTCGCGACGGTCACGGATGCCGCGAGCGGGCGGCTGTCCCGGTCCGACTCGCTCGCGACATCCGTCACCGGCTCGACCGCTGTGTCGACCGACGTCGCCTCGGCGACGAGCGCCTCGCCGCTCGGACGCAGGGCGCGCCGCGCGGCGAGCACCCCGTACCCGACGAGGAAGGCCGCACCCGCCCACCGGATCACGTCGACGAGCCACGGCACCGCCGTGAGCACCGCGCCGACGCCCGAGACGCCCACGACGACGAGCGTGAGGTCGCTCAGTGCGCAGATCGCGGCGACCGCGAACACGTGCTCGCGGCGGATTCCCTGGCGCAGCACGAACAGGTTCTGGGCGCCGATGGCGATGATGAGCGAGAGGCCGAGCCCGAGCCCGGCGAGGGCGGAGGAGAGATGCACGACCTCGAAGCTAGGCGGCATCCGCAAATCAATCCAGCTCATGATTCTTCAGTGGCATTAGCATTGCTACAGATGGAGATTCCGCTCGACCTGGCTCGCACCCTCGCCGTCGTCATCGACGAGGGCACCTTCGACGCGGCCGCTCGCCGGTTGCGACTCACCCCGTCGGCGGTCTCGCAGCGCATCAAGGCACTCGAGCAGCAGCTCGGCCGAGTGCTCGTCGTGCGTGCCAAGCCGGTGCGTGCCACCGACGCGGGAGCCGCGGTCGTGCGGCTCGCTCGCCAGCTCGCCCTGCTCGAGCACGACACGCTCGCGGACTTCGGGCTCACCGCCGAGTCCACAGGCCCCGTCACGATCGCGCTCGCCGTGAACGCGGACTCGCTCGGCACGTGGTTCCTCCCGGCGCTCGCGCGGGCGATGGCGCGGCATCCGGTGGTCTTCGACCTGCATCGCGACGACCAGGACTTCACGGCGGGGCTGCTCGAGTCGGGCGCCGTCATGGGCGCGGTCACCTCGCAATCGGTGCCGGTGGCCGGATGCCTCGTGCGCCCGCTCGGCGTCATGCGCTACGAGGCCGTGGCGACGCCCGCCTTCATGGCGAGGTGGCTCCCCGATGGTGCGACACCGCCAGCCCTCGCGACAGCGCCGCTCGTCGACTTCGATCGCCGCGACGACCTGCAGCGCGACCACCTCCGTGCGATGGGCGTCGACCCAGAGACGCCGCCGCGCCACTTCGTGCCGGCGTCGAACGACTTCGCCACCGCGGTGAAGCTCGGACTCGGCTGGGGGATGCTGCCGGGCTTCCAGTCCGAGGCGGAGCTCGCCGCCGGCGACCTCGTGCGCGTCGGTGGCGATCCGATCGACGTGGCCCTGTACTGGCAGCAGTGGAACCTGAGATCGCCGCTCCTCGACGCGATCGCGGCCGAGCTCGTCGACGAGGCGCAGCGCAGCCTGCTTCCCGTGCGGTCGGTGCGTGGAGGCGGCAAGCAGGGCGCTCCGCAGCCTTAGCAAGTCACGACCGAGTGGGCAAGCCCCTCCCGCTCGTGCGCTCCCCGGCGTTCACTTGATGGTGCAGCAGACTGCTGCGTCCCGAAAGGAGTACGCCATGAGCGACCCGGGCAACCGCATGGAGAACGCCGCTGAGAAGGTCGGCGGCAAGGCTAAGGAAGCCATGGGCAAGATGACCGACGACGAGCAGAAGATCGCCGAAGGCAAGGCCCAGCAGTCGAAGGCTGAAATCAAGGACGCCGGCGAAGACGTCAAAGACGCTGCCAAGAACGTCAAGGACGCCTTCAAGAAGTAACCGTCGGCCGAACCTCCGACATCGAACGGCCGCAACCTCCCGAAGGGACGGTCGCGGCCGTTCCGTGTCGGGTGCCGCCGGCGTCAGGCGAAGAGGCGCTGCAGGCGCTGGATGCCCTCGAGCAGCGGCGCGTCGCCGAGCGCGTAGCTGAAGCGAAGGTAGCCGCTCGGCCCGAACGCCTCACCGGGCACCGCCGCGACATCCGCCTGCTCGAGCATGAGGTCGGCGAGCTCGAGCGAGGTGGTGGGCGTCGCGCCGCCCCACGAGCGACCAAGGAGCCCCGACACATCGGGGTAGACGTAGAACGCTCCCTGCGGAACCGGCACGCTGACGCCGTCGATCTTCGAGAGCTCGGCGACGATCGTGCGGCGACGCCGGTCGAACGCGCGGCGCATCTCCTCGACGGCATCTTGCGGCCCGGTCAGCGCTGCGATCGCGGCGCGCTGCGAGATGTTCGACACGTTCGACGACAAGTGCGACTGCAGGTTGGCTGCGCCCTTGATGACGTCGGCGGGGCCGACCATCCAGCCGAGGCGCCAGCCGGTCATCGCATAGGTCTTCGCGACGCCGTTGACGAGGATCGTCTGGTCGGCGAGGCCCGGCACCGCCTCGACGATCGACACCGCGCGCGGCGGTGCCCCGTCGGGCTCGTCGGCGTAGGTCAGGTTCTGGTAGATCTCGTCGGAGACGACCCAGATGCCGTGCTCGAGCGCCCACTCGCCGATCGCCTTCACCTGCTCGGGCGCGTAGACGGCGCCCGTCGGGTTCGACGGCGAGACGAAGAGCAGCACCTTCGTGCGCTCGGTGCGGGCGGCCTCGAGCTGCTCGACGGTGACGAGGTAGCCCTGGTCGGCGCCCGCGAACACGTCGACCTGGCGGCCGCCTGCGAGCTTGATCGCCTCGGGGTAGGTGGTCCAGTACGGCGTCGGCACGAGCACTTCGTCGCCGTCGTCGAGCAGCACCTGGAAGGCCTGGTAGACGGCCTGCTTGCCGCCGTTCGTGACGACCACCTGGCCCGCGCCGACCTCGAGGCCGGAGTCGCGCAGCGTCTTCGCGGCGACCGCCTCGCGCAGGTCGGGCAGCCCGGCTGCTGGCGTGTATCGATAGTTCTTGGGGTCGCGCGTGGCCGCGAGCGCCGCCTCGACGATGTACTCGGGCGTCGCGAAGTCGGGTTCGCCGGCCGCGTACGAGATGACCGGCCGCCCCTCTGCCTGGAGGGCCTTCGCCTTCGCATCGACCTTGAGGGTCGCGGACTCGGCGATGGCGGCGATTCGGGCGGAGAGGCGCGCGTGTTCGGTCACGACGACCAGCCTACGGCGAGCGGATGCCGCGTGGGGCATCCAGTTCGTCGGTTCCCGCCCGCCCGCTCAGAGGTTCTGTCCGATGTCCCAGAGCCGGTCGGGGCGCCCGTCGATGGCCTCGGAGACCGCGAGCGCCTGGTCGTCGGAGAGGGAGGCGACGTAGTCGATCACGCCGCGACCCACGCCCAGCGACTGCAGCTCGGCGGCCTGGGGGAGGGGGATGCCGTCGGGGCGCTCCTCACGGAGTTGCGCATAGCCCGCGGTCGCGATCTCGACGAGCTCCTTCAGGCGTTGCGGCACGCGGTCGCGGTCGTGCTCGTCGTGCACCCACGCGGTGAGGCCCTTCACGGCGCGAGTGAGCACGCGGCTGAGTCCGCGCTGGTACAGGACGATGTCGGAGCGGTCGAGGATGAAGTGCCGGTGCACGAACTTCAGGATCTCCACCTCGTGCCACGCTGGCCGGTCGAGGGTGACGAGCCCGGTGCGGACCTCATCCTGCGGCGCCGGCACGACCGAGGACTGCAGGTGGCTGATCCAGCGGTTCGTGAACGACGAGAGTGCACGCTCCGACGCGATGGAGCCGTCGAAGGAGATCGCGAGGAGGCCATCGACGAGGTCTTCGGCGACGACCCCGACCGCGTCGGCGAATGCGTCGTCGTCGCTGATCCACGGATCGCTGCGGCGGAGCTTTCGCCGGAGCCCCTCGAGGGCGCTGCCGGGCGGGGAACTGCGCGCTGCGAGCGCCTCGTCGTCGAGGTCGCGCAACTGCGCGCCCGACCTGAGCCAGCCCCGGAACTCGCGTGCGACGGCGCCCTCGCTGAGCAGGCCGGCGCGGTAGAAGTCATCGACGTCGTGGATCGAGTACGCGATGTCGTCGGCGATGTCCATGATCGAGCACTCGATCGACTGCTGCGTCGGCGGGTGACCGCGACGCGCCTGACGCAGGTCGCCGGCGTCGATGCCGTAGGCCGAGAACTTCAGCACCTCGACGCCGTTCTCCGTGCGACGCAGTCCGCGCGGCAGGGGGCCGTCGCCCACGGCTGCGTCGTCGACGTAGCGAGTCCACGGGTACTTCGCGACCGCCGTGCGCACCGCCGCGGTGAGGTTGAGCCCGCGAGGTGCGGCCTCGCTGACGTCGAGCGCCGTGACGATCCGGTAGGTCTGCGCGTTGCCCTCGAACCCGTCGGCGAGCCCGAGGCTTTCGCGCGCGAGTCGGTCGAGCACGCGCTCGCCGAGATGGCCGAACGGCGGATGCCCGAGGTCGTGGGCGCTCGCCGCGGCCTGCACCACCACGGCGTCGCAGCTGTGTTCGAGCGCGAACGCACGGGTCGGCGACGCGGCATCCGTCAGCTTCACGGCGATCGCCCGTGCGACCGCGGTGACCTTGATGGAATGGGTGAGCCGGTTGTGGATGAGCGGGCCCGCGCCCGGTTGTGCGATCACCTGGGTGACGGCCGACAGCCGCGAGAAATACGGCGAGAACCTGATGCGCTCGAGGTCGAGCCGGAACTGCGAGTGTTCGCCCGTGACCTCGGCGCTGCTGCGCGGCTCTGGCACCTGGCGTGAGGCGCGGTCCATGGGCATATGCCCAATCTATGCCCGCTGCGACACACGGATGCCGGGAGCCCGCGTGGCGGCATCCACTCAGCTTTACTCTGCCTTCGAGGTCGCATACACTTGCTGAGGTTGTTGAAGTCAGCCAAGCTTTTCTGCGCCTATTTTCGGCATGGATTCCCTAGATATCGTCGTGAAGCTTGCGCTGTCCAGACACCGGTGGTAACCCTCGGTCAAACGGTGGTTCCATAGGGCGGTGGCTCAATTGGTAGAGCAGCGGTCTCCAAAACCGCAGGTTGCAGGTTCGAGTCCTGTCCGCCCTGCGAGCCGGCAGCGAACGCCGGCCCACGAAAGGTGTACGAGGTGGCCCGGAAAGTAATCGACGAACCCAGTGAGGACGTCGTTGCCAACGCGAAGCGCGATCGCGCAGCGCGTCGGAACCCCTTCTCCAGGTTGGCCCTGTTCATTCGACAGGTCATCGCCGAACTGAAGAAGGTCGTCACCCCCACCCGCAAGGAGCTCCTCAGCTTCACCGCAGTGGTGCTGGTGTTCGTCATCATCATGATGGCGATCGTCTGGGGGCTCGACCAGCTGTTCGGATGGCTGGTGCTGTACGTCTTCGGAACGTCGGGAGCCTGATCGGCCGCTCGGCTCGAAGGATCCGATGCGCCGCAGGCGGACGGAAGAAAAGGATTGAGAGAAGTGGCAAAGACTGAGCGCGACGACGTCGACTGGGCCACGGCTGCTGAGCAGTCGGCCGAAGACGACGAGGCCCAAGAGGGCAACACGCTCGAGCACGACGAGGAGTCGGTCGAGGCTGCAGAGCACCGCGCCGTCCACATCGTCGACGACGAGGGCAACGACATCGACCTCGACGCCGTGCTCGACGCGATGGCCGAATCGACCGATCCCGAGGCCGACGCCGTCATCGACGACGCCCTCGAGATCGACTCCGTCGACGAGGCCGTAGCGGCCGAAGCGGCCGTCATCGAGGAAGACGAGGAAGCGGTCGACCCCTACGCGGAGTTCCGCGCCGAGCTCCGGTTCCTCCCGGGCAAGTGGTACGTCATCCACTCCTACGCCGGCTTCGAGCGCCGCGTGAAGGCGAACATCGAGCAGCGACGCGAGTCGATGGCCATGGCCGACTACATCTACCAGGTCGAAGTGCCCATGGAAGATGTCGTCGAGATCAAGAACGGCCAGCGCAAGATGGTCACCCGCGTGCGCATTCCCGGCTACGTGCTCGTGCGCATGGACCTCAACGAGGAGAGCTGGTCGGTCATCCGCCACACTCCCGGCGTCACCGGCTTCGTCGGCAACGCGCACAACCCGACCCCCCTCCGCTTCGAAGAGGCCTTCGGCATGCTGAAGAGCCTCGTCGAGATCAAGGAGGTCGCTCCCGTCAAGGGCGCGAAGGCCACCGGCGGCGCCGGTGCTACCCGCGCGATCCCCGCCGAGGTCGACTTCGAGATCGGCGAGACCATCACGATCAAGGACGGCTCGTTCGCGGGCCTGCCCGGCACGATCAGCGAGATCAAGCCCGAGAGCGGCAAGCTCATCGTGCTCGTCTCGCTCTTCGAGCGCGAGACCCCGGTCGAGCTGAGCTTCGACCAGGTCACCAAGCTCTAACCCTTTCCAGACAGCGCGCAGCCACCCTCCGGTATCATCGGAGGGTTGTGCTGCGTCAGGCACTGTTGATTCAGCACAGAAGATCACCGCATCCCGGAACCGCCGGGCCTGCGGGAGAGTGCCCCGGCAACCGGGGCGTTCGAACAGAAAGAAGGAAACAATGGCACCGAAGAAGAAGGCAACCGGTCTGATCAAGCTTCAGATCAAGGCCGGCGCCGCGAACCCGGCCCCGCCCATCGGCCCGGCCCTGGGTCAGCACGGCGTGAACATCATGGAGTTCTGCAAGGCCTACAACGCGGCGACCGAAGCCCAGCGCGGCAACGTCATCCCCGTTGAGATCACCGTCTACGACGACCGCTCGTTCACGTTCATCCTGAAGACCCCGCCCGCTGCGGAGCTCATCAAGAAGGCTGCCGGCGTCGCCAAGGGCTCGGGTGTCCCGCACACCAACAAGGTGGGCCAGCTCACCCAGGCCCAGGTGCGCGAGATCGCCGAGGCGAAGATGGTCGACCTCAACGCGAACGACCTCGACGCAGCGTCGAAGATCATCGCGGGCACCGCTCGTTCGATGGGCATCACGGTCGAATAGGCCTCCAGTGGCCCAGTGGCGCCGGGCGAAGCCCGACGCGTATCGAAGCCACCAGTCGGATGCCACGCGGCATCCGTTCACCAGAACTCAGTAATCCGTGGCAGCGCCAGCCAGGCGCAGATGACCACACTCTCTCAAGGAGAAACAACATGGCACAGAAGTCCAAGGCCTACCGGGCCGCGGCCGAGAAGCTCGAGGCGGGCAAGTTCTACGCCCCGAACGAGGCCGTCACGCTCGTGAAGCAGACCGGTTCGGCGAAGTTCGACTCGACCGTCGAGGTCGCGCTGAAGCTCGGCGTCGACCCGCGCAAGGCAGACCAGATGGTGCGCGGCACCGTCATCCTCCCGCACGGCACCGGCAAGACCGCCCGCGTCATCGTGTTCGCGACCGGCCCCGCGGCCGAGGCTGCGATCGCGGCGGGCGCCGACGAGGTCGGCGGCGCCGAGCTCATCGAGAAGGTCGCCGGCGGCTACACCTCGTTCGACTCGGCGGTCTCGACCCCCGAGCTCATGGGCCAGGTCGGCCGACTCGGCAAGGTGCTCGGCCCTCGTGGCCTCATGCCCAACCCGAAGACCGGCACCGTGACGCCCGACGTCGCGAAGGCCGTCTCCGACATCAAGGGCGGAAAGATCGAGTTCCGCGTCGACAAGCACTCCAACGTGCACTTCGTCGTGGGCAAGGCCTCGTTCACCGAGGAGCAGCTCAACGACAACCTGAACACCGCCCTCGAAGAGGTCGTGCGTCTCAAGCCGTCGAGCTCCAAGGGCCGTTACATCCAGAAGGGCGCCGTGTCGACCACGTTCGGCCCGGGCATCCCGCTCGACGTCAACGCCATCTGATTCCGGTGGTCGAGTAGCGCCGCGCGAAGCGCGACGCAGATCGAGACCACGCACCGAAGGGCTCGCCGGTTCGCCGGCGGGCCCTTCGTCGTTCCGGTCAGCCCGCGACGGGCCAGCCGATGATGCGGAACGCGTGCTCGCCGAGCGGCTCGCGCTCGGCGACATCCGTGCCGCTGACGATCGCGCCGGCCGGGCCGGCCGTGAACCAGTCGATGAGCTCGGTGACGGATGCCTCGTCGCCCTCGATCTCGGCCTCGACCGCGCCGTCGGGGCGATTGCGGACCCACCCCGCCACGCCGAGTCGCTCGGCTTCGCGCCGTGCCGAGTAGCGGAATCCCACGCCCTGCACGTTGCCGTGCACGACGATGCTGCGGCGGATCATGCTCTCGAGCGTAACGCGATCGCGGGGCGGCTTCGAGGCCTCGATGCTGCCGGATGCCGGGAGTGGGCGCCGAGCGTACGATGACGCCATGGGGGAGATGCAGGACTACATCGCGAGGCTCGAAGGCGCCGAACGCGAGCTCGTCGAGCGGATCAGGGCGCGAGCCGTCGAACTCGTGCCCGACGCGACCGAGGGCATGAGCTACGGCATGCCGGCCCTGCGCTACCGCGATTCGCCGCTGCTCAGCGTGATGTCGGCGAAGGACCATATCGGCCTCTATCCGTTCAGTCCGACCGTCGTGTCGGCCGTGGAAGGTGAGCTCGAAGGCTACTCGTGGTCGAAGGGCACGATCCGGTTCACGGCGGAGCACCCATTGCCCGATGCCCTCGTCGATCTCATCGTCGAGTTGCGGCGCGACGAGATCGACGCCGCAAAGCAGCGCTGAGACAGCGGAAACTCCTGAAAACAAGGACACCCATTTGACGCGGGCGGTGTCCTTGTTTTCAGGAGTCGTACGGCCCCGAAGCTGTGCTGCCGGCCCGTGTTTGAAGCAGCACCGAGGATCAGGCCAGCCCGGTGGCGCCCATCCCGGCGCAGATCAACTCGGCGAGCGCCCGGAGATCGGGTGCCGCGTCGTCGGTGGCGATGCCCGCATGATCGGCCGGCGGACGCAGGGTCAGGATGGCCACCCACGCCACGGCGGCGGTGCGGAGCGTGCCCGCGGCGATCGGCCTGAGCACGCTCCCGCGCAGCACGCGCTCGACGACGGCCTGCACCTGCACGCGGTGCTCGCGGAGCTTCGCCCTCACCTCGGGGTGGGTGCGTTGCTCGCGCCAGATGATGACCCGCAGCACGGGCGAGTCCGCCTGGATCTCGGAGAGCTTCCGCTCGAGATTCAGGAGCGCGCGCACAGGATCGCCCGGCTCGATGAGCACCGTCGCGTCAATGGGCCCGAGGTCGAGACGCTCGCCCACGAGCGTGCAGAGCAGATCGGATTTCGTCGGGAAGTAGTAGAACAGCAGTCCTTTGGGCACCGCCGCCTGCTTCGCGATGCTCGACGTGGGTGTGGCATCGAAGCCGCGTTCGGCGAAGAGCCGCTCGGCCGCATCGAGTATTCGCACGCGAGCCTCAGGAGTCTCCTTCACGATCGACTCCAAGGTCAGGCGGGGACGGCAGTCGGCTGCCGTCCCCGCGTGCGGTCAGTGGTCAGCGGTCAGTGCGTGATGGCGTCGTGGTGGGCGCGCATGCTGGGCCGGATTGCGAGCGCGGCGACGATGACGACGACCGCACCGCCGATCCACGACACCCATGCAGCACCGGCGTTCATGTCTGCGTATCCGCCGATCCACGGCGAGACGATGAGCAGCAGACCGAGGACGCCCTGCACGTACTCCATCGCGACGAGCCCCGGCATAGCGAGGTTCACGACGCCCGAGATGACAAGCAGCACGCCGAGCGTCACCATCATCGCGACGGATGCGCCCATCGGGGCGACGATCAACGTCGACAGAGCCACGGCAAGACCGGCGACGACGGCTACCCAGTCTTCCCATCGGGTCCACTTCTTCATAGCAACCAGCCTCCTTCGAGTGGTGGCTCCCATTCGGGGGTTACTACAACGGTAGAACTGACTGACCGGCCGGTCAAGATGCCTCGAGTGACCTGAGCGGGGTTTGTTCACCGGGACGCCACTCGCGCTTCGCAGCGCCTTCGTCTGCCGTGCCTACCGTGGCGGTCACCCCACCCATCACCCGTAATGGAGCTTCCATGTCGCTGTCCAGAACCGTGCCACTCCTGGGGGTCGCCGCCGCGCTGGCCCTCATCGTGTCGACCACCCTGCCCGCCCAGGCCACCCCCGGATCGTCGGATGCTCCGCACGACGAGTCGTTCAGCTTCGCCGTGATCGGGGACGTGCCCTACGGCTCCGATCAGGTCGCCCGGTTCCCCGCGATGGTGTCCGAGCTGAACGAGCAGGAGGAGCTCCGCTTCGTCTCGCACCTGGGTGACATCAAGGCGGGATCGGCCCAGTGCACCGACGAGTACTTCGCCGCGATCAAGGCCCAGTTCGATCGCTTCGAGGCCCCGCTGGTCTACACCCCCGGCGACAACGAGTGGGTCGACTGCCACCGGGTCAACAACGGTTCCTACGATCCGCTGGAACGCCTCGACGCGCTGCGTTCCCTGTTCTTCTCGAACCCTGGCAAGACCCTCGGGGCGAACATGCCGGTCGCCGTGCCTGATTCGGACCTGCCGGAGAACGTGACGTTCGGCGTGCAGCGCGTGGCCTTCTCCGTGCTGAACGTGCAGGGCTCGAACAACTCGCTGATGCCCTGGTCGGGCCTCGGCCTGACCGAGCCCACCGTCGCCCAGCTGGAGGAGGTCGCATCCCGAACCGCGGCCGACGTGGAGCAACTGGAGCGCACCTTCGCCGACGCGAAGGCGACCAATGCACGGGCGGTCGTCGTGATGACCCAAGCCGACATGTTCGACCCGTACCTGCTTGGGATCGGGGCCGCTGAGAATCCGGAGCTCGTGAGCGGCTTCCGGCCGATCGTCGACGCGCTCGCCAAGGGTTCCCGGGAGTTCGGCGGCGAGGTCTACCTGTTCAACGGGGACAGCCACATCTACAACGATGACTCGCCCTTGGCGACCGGCTCGCCTTGGCTCGAGATCTACGGGCAGGACAGCGTGGAGAACCTTCGCCGAGTGACGGTGGAAGGCGCGGCAACGTCCAACGAGTGGCTGCGAGTCGCCGTGCAGCCGAACTCCGGGCCCGGCGAGGGCGTGCTGAGCTGGGAGCGCGTGCCCTACACCGAGTCCTGAGCACCTCCAGCACGACGACGCGCCCCGCGGCTGAGCCGCGGGGCGCGTCGGTCTTCTGCGATCGTTCAGTGGTGCGTCAGCCGATGCGGATCAGCTTCTTGTTGACGAACTCGTCGGCGCCCAGGCGACCCATCTCGCGACCGGTGCCCGAGCGCTTGACACCGCCGAAGGGCAGCTCGGCACCGTCGGCGAGCACGACGTTCACGAACACCATGCCGGCCTCGATCCCGTCGGCGACCCGCAGCGCCTGGTCCTGGTCGGTCGTGTAGACGTAGGAGCCGAGGCCGAACGGGATGTCGTTCGCGAGGCGCACGGCGTCGGCCTCGTCCTTCGCGCTGTACACCTGGGCGACCGGCCCGAAGAACTCCTCCTTCGAAGCAGGGTTCTCGGGAGTGACATCCGTCAGCACCGTCGTCTGGAAGAACGCGCCCTCACGCGTGCCGCCGTGCACGAGCGTGGCGCCGTGCTCGACCGCGCGCTTGACCTGCTCGTCGAGGTTCTCGGCCGCCTTGAGCGACGAGAGCGGCCCGAGCGCCGTCTCGGTCGAGGTCGGGTCGCCCGTCTCGACCTCGGCGAGCTTCGCCGTGAACTTCTCGAGGAACGGCTCGTAGAGCTCGTCGGCGACGATGAAGCGCTTGGCCGCGTTGCAGGACTGGCCGTTGTTGTCGAGGCGCGCGTCGACGGCGTTCTGCACGGTCTCGTCGAGGTCGTCGGTGGACAGCAGGATGAACGGGTCGGAGCCGCCGAGCTCGAGCACGACCTTCTTCAGGTGCCGACCGGCGATCTCGGCGACCGCGGCGCCTGCGCGCTCGGAGCCGGTGAGCGAGACGCCCTGCACGCGCGGGTCGGCGATGACAGTCTCGATCTGGTCGTGCGACGCGTAGATGTTGACGTAGGCGCCGGCCGGGAAGCCCGCGTCACGCATGATCTGCTCGATCGCCGCGGCCGACTCGGGGCACTGCTCGGCGTGCTTGAGCAGGATGGTGTTGCCGATGATGAGGTTCGGTCCGGCGAACCGGGCGACCTGGTAGTACGGGAAGTTCCACGGCATGATGCCGAGGAGCACGCCCAGCGCGCTGCGCCGGATGATCGCCGAGCCGTCGCCGGCGAGCAGGTCGACGGTCTCGTCCTTCAGGAAGTCGGCTGCGTGGTCGGCGTAGTACGTGTAGATGTCGCCGGCGAAGTCGGCCTCGCCGAGGGCCTGCTCGATGGGCTTGCCCATCTCGCGAACGATGATCTCGGCGAGCTCCTGGCGGCGCTCCACGTGGAGTTCGCCGACGCGGCGGATGAGCGCGGCGCGCTCCTCGACGGTGGTCGTGCGCGACCAGGTGCGTTGCGTCTCGTCGGCCGAGGCGATGGCCGCGTCGAGCTCGGCATCGGTGATCGTGGGATAGGTCGTGACCGTCTCTCCGGTTGCCGGATTGACCACGGCGTAATTGCTCATGGGGCTCCTCTGTCGCTGGTGCACGGGGCTCGCCAACCGGTCGGCGACGGCGGTGCACACCTGTGTGCAAGCCTATGCCGCGGTGCAGCGCGCAGGAATCGACATGACGGCGGATCCGCGGCATCCGATGGACGGCGTGTACATCGGAGGCATCCGTGCGGCTGAGTATCGTGGCGTGTGGGGCGAGCCGAGGAGGGCCGAATGGGTCGGGGCATCCTGAGCGGCATCCGCGTCGCCGACTTCTCGCGCGTGCTCGCGGGGCCCTACGCCACCATGATGCTCGCCGACTTCGGCGCCGACGTCGTGAAGATCGAGTCGCCGTCGGGTGACGACACCCGGCACTGGCGCCCGCCCGTCGATGCGCGCGGCCGGTCCACGTACTTCGGCAGCGTGAACCGCAACAAGCGGTCGGTCGTGCTCGACCTCGCGGATGCCGCAGGGCTCGCCGAGGCGCGCCGGCTCGCGGCATCCGCCGACGTGGTCGTCGAGAACTTCCGCCCGGGCGTGATGGAGCGCTTCGGGCTCGCCTACGCCGCTGTGCGCGCTGCGAACCCCGGCGTCGTGTACTGCTCGATCACCGGATTCGGCACGGGGGAGGGCGCGGCGCTCGCCGGCTACGACCTGCTCGTGCAGGCCGTCGGCGGGCTCATGAGCATCACGGGCGACCCCGACGGCGACCCCGCGAAGGCCGGCGTCGCGCTCGTCGACGTGATCGCGGGGCAGAACGCGCTCGCCGGCATCCTGCTGGCACTCCGCGAACGCGACCGTACGGGGCTCGGCCAGCTCGTCGAGGTGAACCTGCTGCAGAGCCTGCTCTCGGCGCTCACGAACCAGGCCGCGGGCACGCTCGCCACGGGCGTCGCCCCGACTCGGCTCGGCAACCAGCACCCGAGCATCGCGCCGTACGCGCTCTACCGGGCCGCCGACCGCGATCTCGTGATCGCGGTGGGCAACGACAAGCAGTTCGCGGCGCTCGCGGGCGTGCTCGGCGGCGGCACGCTGGCAACCGATGAGCGCTTCGCGAGCAACGCGGCTCGCGTGGAGCATCGCGACGAGCTGCGTGCGCGCATCGAGACGCGGCTCGCCGCGGCATCCGCTGCGCACTGGGTGGCCGCCCTCACGGCGGTGGGCGTGCCGGCCGGTCTCGTGAACGACGTGGGCGAGGCGCTCGCCTACGCCGAAGCGCTCGGACTCGAATCGGTCGCGGAGATCGCCGATGCCGGCGGCGGAACGAGTCGCACCGTCGCGAATCCGATCGGCCTCGCCGCCGCGGCCGCCCAATACCGCACTCCACCGCCCGCGCTCGACGAGCACGCCGGCGCCGACTGGCTGCCCAGCTGACCGAAAGGACCCCGATGACCACGATCGCCCCGCGGATCGACGCCGTGTTCGACCTGAACGCCCTCATCGGCGACGATGAGCGCGAGTGGCAGCTGCGCGCGCGGCGCTTCGCGCAGGAGCGCATCCTGCCCGTCATCGAAGGCGACTTCGAGGCAGCGCACTTCCGCCGTGAGTTCGTGCGCGAGCTCGGCGGGCTCGGACTGCTGGGCATGCACCTGACGGGCTACGGATGCGCCGGCGCGGGCGCGGTGTCGTACGGCCTCGTGTGCCTCGAGCTCGAGGCCGCCGACAGCGGCTGGCGCACGTTCGTGTCGGTGCAGGGGTCGCTCGCGATGAGCGCGATCCACAAGTACGGCTCGGAGGCGCAGAAGCAGCGGTGGCTGCCCGGCATGGCCGCCGGTGAGCTCGTCGGATGCTTCGCCCTCACCGAACCGCACGGCGGCAGCGACCCCGCTGGCATGACGACGACCGCGCGCCGTGACGGCGACAGCTGGGTGATCGACGGCGCGAAGCGATGGATCGGGCTCGCGAGCGAGGCGGATGTCGCCGTGGTGTGGGCGAAGGTCGACGAGACCGACGCGGGCGGCGGTGCGGTGCGCGGGTTCCTCGTGCCCACGTCGACCCCGGGATTCATTGCGACGCCGATCGACGGCAAGCTCTCCATGCGCGCCTCGGTGCAGTGCGACATCGCCCTCGACGGTGTGCGCGTGAGCGATGAGGCGCTGCTGCCCGGGGCATCTGGACTCTCGGGGCCGTTCAGCTGCCTGAACGAAGCCCGCTACGGCATCGTGTGGGGCGCGATGGGCGCCGCCCGCTCGTGTCTCGAGGCCGCGCTGTCGCGAGCGACGAGCCGTGAGGTCTTCGGCAAGCCGATCGGCGCGAACCAGCTCATCCAGGCGAAGCTCGCCGACATGTTCGTCGAGGTCGAGAAGGGCATCCTCCTCGCGCTGCACCTCGGCCGGCTGAAGGAGCGCGGCGCGCTCACGCCCGCCCAGATCAGCGTCGGCAAGCTCAACAGCGTGCGTGAGGCCCTCACGATCGCGCACGAGGCCCGGAGCATCCTCGCCGGCGACGGCATCACGAACGCGTGGCCGGTCATGCGGCACGCGGCGAACCTCGAATCGGTGCGCACGTACGAGGGCACCGACGAGATCCACCAGCTGATCCTCGGCCGCGAGCTCACCGGCCTCAGCGCGTTCTGAGGTGGCTTCGCGCAGCGGCCGCCCGCGAACGCGCGACGGCTCAGCTCACGCCGGGAATCACGATCCAGCGCTGCGACAGCACGATCCACAGGATGAACAGCACGAGCGCGATGACGGTGACCGCGAGGCCGCCGCGACGGCGACCGCCGCGCAGCACGAGCTGGATCACGAGCAGCACGGTCGTGATGATCGCGAGCACGAGCGAGCCGAACGGGATGCCCGGGAAGAACAGCGACAACAGGAAGAGCACCGCGGCGATGATCTCGAGGATCGAGAGCAGCGATGAGCCGCGGCCGCGGGCGCGGGTGATGCCGTCGATCAGGGCGAAGATGCCGGCGGCGACGGCGATGACGAAGAGCCAGGACAGCGTGATCATGTGAGTCCTTCGGGATGGCGGGGGACCGCGACACGGGAGGGGGCTCCTGCGCAGTCGCCAGCATAGCGATGACCTGCATCAGGCGGAACGACTCGCTTCGGCACGCATGAGGGGAATGCAACGCAGGGTCATCGGGTTTCACCCTGAGGCCGCCGCGTGATGGACTCGTTGCATCGGGGCGCCGACCGAGCGCCCCCAGCTCACTTCCCCCATCGTACGAATGGAGCACCACCCATGCCTCGCGCCCGCACCCTGCTCGGCCTCGCCGCCGCATCCGCCGCCGTCATCGCCCTCGCCGCCTGCTCGAGCGCCGCGCCCGAGTCGACCGAGCCGGCCGGCGGAAACGAGTACGGCCTCGCGACTGAGGGCACGCTCACGGTCGCGACCGAGGGCACGTACCGCCCGTTCAGCTTCCACGAAGACGGCAGCGGAGACCTCGTCGGCTACGACGTCGAGGTCGCCGAGGCTGTGGCCGAGAAGCTCGGTCTCGAGGTCGAGTTCCAGGAGACCCAGTGGGATGCGATCTTCGCCGGCCTCGACGCCGGCCGCTTCGACGTGATCGCGAACCAGGTGTCGATCAACCCCGAGCGCGAGGAGCAGTACCTCTTCAGCGAGCCGTACACGGTGTCGCCCGGCGTCATCGTCGTGAAGGAGGGCGACACGTCGATCTCGAGCTTCGCCGACCTCGCCGGCAAGACCACCGCGCAGTCGCTCACGAGCAACTGGTACACCCTGGCCCAGGAGAACGGCGCGAACGTCGAGGCCGTCGAGGGCTGGGCGCAGGCCGTGACGCTGCTCGAGCAAGGACGCGTCGACGCGACCATCAACGATAAGCTCACCTATCTCGACGACGTGCAGACGAACGGCGAGCGCGGCCTCGAGATCGCCGCCGAGACGGATGACCCGTCGCTCAGCGCCTTCGCATTCACGAAGGACAAGGCCGACCTCGTCGCCGCGATCGACGAGGCGCTCGCAGAACTCCGCGAGGAGGGCGTGCTCGCCGAGCTCGGGGAGAAGTACTTCGGCGCCGACGTCTCGCAGTAACGTCGCACACATGACCCCGATGGGAGTGAGGCGATGAGCTCGGATTGGGAGCTGCTCTTCTTGTCCTTCGGGCCGCTCGTGTGGGGCGCGGTGAGCGGCACGGTGCTGCTTTCCCTCGCCTCGTTCGCGATCGGCCTCGTGCTCGCGCTCGGCGTGGCGCTGCTGCGGCTCTCGAAGAACCGGCTGCTCTCTGGCATCGCACGGTTCTACATCTCGGTGATCCGCGGCACGCCGCTGCTCGTGCAGCTGTTCGTGATCTTCTACGGGATGCCCTCGATCGGGCTCGTGATCGACCCGTGGCCGAGCGCGATTATCGCGTTCTCGCTGAACGTCGGCGGATATGCCGCCGAGGTCATCCGCGCCGCGATCCTCTCCGTGCCGAAGGGGCAGTGGGAGGCCGGGTACACGATCGGGATGTCCCACGGCACGACCCTTCGCCGCCTGATCCTGCCGCAGGCGGCGAGGGTCTCGGTGCCGCCGCTCTCGAACACCTTCATCTCACTCGTGAAGGACTCGTCGCTCGCCTCGCTCATCCTCGTGACCGAGCTGTTCCGGGTGGCGGAGGAGATCGCCTCGTTCAGCACCAAGTTCATGCTGGTCTACCTCGAGGCCGCGCTCATCTACTGGGTCATCTGCATTGTGCTCGCGGGCGGACAGGGCATGCTCGAGAAGAAGTTGGACCGCTATGTCGCAACGTGACCGATCGCCCAATGGCGGCGACCCGCTCGCGCCCGTCGCGCGACCCGACGACAGCGTGCTGCTCGCGGCACGAGGCATCCGCAAGTCGTTCGGCGACAATGAGGTGCTGAGCTCGATCGACCTCGAGGTGCGGCGCGGCGAGGTCGTCGTGCTCATAGGGCCGAGCGGTTCGGGCAAGACGACGGTGCTGCGCTCGCTGAACGGGCTCGAGACTCCGGATGCCGGAACCATCGATTTCGCGGGCGGGCCTGCGCTCGACTTCGCACGCCCGATCTCGAAGGCCCAGCGCTTCGCGCTGCGCGACCGGTCGGCGATGGTCTTCCAGCAGCACAACCTGTTCCCGCACATGACGGTCATCGAGAACGTGATCGAGGGTCCGGTGCGCGTGCAACGCGTGCCGAAGGCGCGGGCGATCGCCGAGGCATCCGCCCTGCTCGATCGCGTGGGACTCGCCGAGAAGCGCGACGCGTACCCGTTCGAGCTGTCGGGTGGACAGCAGCAGCGCGTCGGCATCGTGCGCGCCCTCGCGCTGAAGCCCGACCTGCTGTTGTTCGACGAGCCGACGAGCTCCCTCGACCCCGAGCTGGTCGGCGAGGTGCTCTCGGTCATCAAGGAGCTCGCCGACGAGGGCTGGACGATGGTGGTCGTCACCCACGAGCTGAGCTTCGCGCGGCAGGCCGCCGATGAGGTGCTCTTCATGGACGGCGGCGTGGTGGTCGAACGCGGCGCGCCCGAGCAGATCTTCACGAAGCCGAAGCACGAGCGCACCCGGCGCTTCCTCGACCGCATTCTGCGGCCGCTCGACTGAGCGGGTAGACGCGCGCCCGACCGGGGCACATCATGGGTGCATGACGACGAACGTCATGATCCTCGGAGCCGGTTTCGGCGGGCTGGAGTTGGCGAGCCTCCTCTCGGAGCGCCTCGCCGGCGACGGCGACGTCACCCTCATCGACCACAGCGACGCCTTCGTGTTCGGATTCTCCAAGCTCGAGATCCTCTTCGGGCACCAGACGCGGGAACAGGTGCGTATTCCCTACGGCTCGATCCGGAGGGCGGGCGTGGAGTTCCGTCGGGAACGGGTGCTCGCGATCGACCCCGCGGCGCGTCGTGTCGTCACCGACGCGACCGTGTACGACCCCGACGTGATCGTCGTGGCGCTCGGTGCCGACTACGACATCGACGCGACCCCGGGCTTCGCCGACGGGGGCTTCGAGTACTACACCGTCGCCGGCGCCGAGCGGCTGCGCGATGAGCTGGAGGCGTTCCGCGGGGGCAGGGTGATGCTCGCCGTCCTCTCCATTCCGTTCAAGTGCCCGCCGGCGCCGTACGAGGCGATCCTGCTGCTGCACGACCGACTCGTCAGTCGCGGCATCCGGGACGCCACCGACCTCCACGTGGTCAGCCCGCAGCCAGCGCCGATTCCGGTGTCACCGTCGACCTCGGCCGCCCTCGAACAGGCGATGGCCGAGCGCGGGATCGCGTACACGAAGCGTCACCGGGTCTACGGGATCGACCCCGGCGCGAAGCTCGCGCACTTCAAGGACCACGACGAGCCCTACGACCTGTTCGTCGGTGTTCCGGTGCACAAGGCTCCCGACGTGCTCGTCGAGGCCGGCCTCACGGAGAACGGCTGGGTCGCGGTTGACCCGCGCACGATGCAGACCCGGTACCCGGGGGTGTACGCCATCGGCGACTGCGCCGAGACCGGCATCCCGAAGGCCGGCACCTTCGCCGAGAGCGCCGCGCACGTCGTCGCAGACGGCATCGCGCGCAGCATCCGCGGCGCCGGTGAGCTGGCGCCGGGAGGCACCGGGCTCTGTTACGTGGAGTTCGGCGATGGCGAGGTCGGCCGCGTCGACGTCGACTTCCACGCCGAAGGTGGCCCGACCGCGCCGCTCCTCGGCCCCTCAGCGGCATACGTCGCTGAGAAGGCGGAGTTCGGCGCGGCACGGCGCGCTCGCTGGTTCGGAACCTGACGCGCGTCCCTTCGCCCTGCCATGGTCTGACGCCCCGCTGCGCTTCCGAGGTGCGGCAGAGGCGCAGGGCGTACCGTGGAGGCATGCCCGCTCGCATCCCCGGAGTCGACGCTCCGGGAGCGCGGGCGATGGGTGCCAGGCAGGCGAGGCAGGCGCTCGGCGTGTTCCGGCTCCTCGTCGCGGCGCTCGAGATCGTGGCGCTCATCGGCAACTTCCAGTACGTGCTGGGCTTCCGGTTCTTCGCGACCGCCAACTTCTTCAGCTATTTCACCATCCAGTCGGCGATGATCGCGGTCGTGACGCTTGCCATCGGGGCGGCGTTCGCGCTGTTCACGCCGCGGGATCCCGCGTGGCTCGGGGTGCTGCGCACGATGGTGACGGTGTACCTGCTGGTCTCGGGCATCGTCTTCGGGCTCATCGTCATGCAGGCGTCGTCGCGTGACTACCGAGTCGACGTGCCGTGGTCGGACACCCTCCTGCACTTCATCGTGCCCGCCCTCGCGATCGTGGCGTGGATCGTCGACGGCGTTATCGCCGTGAACCCGCGAGTGCCGTGGACGACGGTGGGCTGGGTGCTCGTGTACCCGACGCTCTGGCTCGTCTACACACTCATCCGCGGCGCGGACGTGGGGTGGTACCCGTATTTCTTCCTCGACGAGGCGCAAGTCGACGGTGCGGTCGGCGTCGCGCTCTACTGCGCCTTCGTGCTCCTCATCTTCGTGGGGCTCACTGCTGGGTTCGTGGCGCTCCATCGGAGACTGTGGCGTAGGGCACGAGGTCGGCGAGGATCGCCTCACGAAACTCGTCGTCTTCGAGCTCCTCGAGCCGAGTCGCCTGCGTCGCCGCGATGAGGCCGAACAGGATCGGTTCGCCCGACTCGGCGCCGGCGTCGACCCACGCCGAGACGGCGACGGGCTCACCGACCACGGTGAGCAGCTCGATCGGCGGCACCGACCCGACGTCGGGTTCCGACCGCCAGAACGCCGAATCGAAGCGCAGCCAGACGGTGTCGACGAGGCCCATGCCGAGCAGCGAGATCGCGCGCTGGTGCAACAGCGGCAGTGCCGGGCTGAACTGCAGGGTGTCGGTCTTCAGCACGCCGAGCGGCACGGTGACGATTGCACGGTCGGCGGTGAGCGACTCGCCAGAGTCGAGGCGCAGGCTGACGCGCTCGTCGCTGTAGGCGATGCGTGTGACGGCGCTCTGCACGGCGACGTCAACCGTGCTCGCGAGCGCATCGACGTAGTCGGCGAACCGGCCCGTGACGATGCGCACGGGGTCGTCGAGCCGCGACGGGTCGAGGCTGCGGGCCGACACTCGGCTCGACGTCGCGCCGGTCGACGGCTCCACCCCGGTCACGATGGTGTGCGCGAGCCAGTCGGCCGGGCTCACACCGGCGGCGTCGGAGGTCACGGGCAGCGGCACCGCGCCAGAGCCCACGAGCGCGGCGGCGAGCGAGACATGGCCCGGCTGGGTCCCCGCCCACGAGTGCGCCCGGGCGATCGCGTCGGGTCCGGTGGAGGGGATCGCGACCGGCACGCCGCTTGCGGTGCGCGCCTCGATCCTCGGCTGGAACAGGCGGGTGTCGACGGATGCCTCGGCCAGGCCCTCGAGGAGCTGCGCGTGATCGCCCACGAAGGCGGCGCCGAGCTCGACCGAACGGTCGAAGGCGTCGTCGTCGACGGAGCGCACGCGGCCGCCAACGCGATCTCGCGCCTCGAGCACGACGACCTCGAAGCCCGCGTCGATGAGCTCGCGAGCCGCCGTGAGCCCCGCGATGCCCGCGCCCACGACGACCACGCGCTCGCCGGGTTCGGCGAGGCGCGCGAGGTCGGCGGCGGCGCGCAGCCCGGAGCTTCTGGCCCCGCGCACGGTGCCCGGGGCATCCGTGTCGCAGGCCTCGCCGGCGAAGAAGACCCGAGACGCGACGGGCTGGGAGAGCGTGGCCCGCAAGCGCGGGTCGACGCCGGCCGCGTCGAAGCTGAAGGCGCCGCGGGCGAAGGGATCGGCGCCCCAGCGCGAGCGATGCATGGCCGTGGGCAGCGGCACGCCGTTCGTCGGCGTGGGCGAGGGCGTCGGGGTCGGCGTGGGCGTGGCGGTGGGCGAAGGCGTCGGCGTCGGCTGCGGCCCCGTGCAGCTGGCGAGGACGACGGTCGCGATGCCCGAGAGGGAGGCGGCGAGGAAAGTTCGCCGGGGCATGCCGCCGGGCGTCGCCCGTGAGTCCATGGATTCAGGCTAGCCGACGCGGCCCCGGTGGTTGAGTAGGCAGCGAAGCAGCCGTATCGAAACCACCTTGCAGGCACTGGGTGGTCTCGATACGCGTCGCCTGCGGCGGCGTTACTCGACCACCGGGGCGCCTCAGCCGGCGACGTATCCGTCGGCGATGCCGAGCGCGTCGTCGATGATGTCGAGGCCCCGCACGAGCTCGTCTTCAGCGATGATGAGCGGCGGCGCGACGTGCAGGCGGTTGAAGTGCACGAACGGCCACAGCCCGGCCTGCTTGCACGCCGCGGCGACCGCGGCCATCGGCGCGGCATCCGTTCCCGACGCATTGAACGGCACGAACGGCTCGCGGGTCGCACGGTCGCGCACGAGCTCGATCGCCCAGAACAGCCCGCGTCCGCGCACCTCGCCGACCGACGGATGCGCCGCTGCGATCTCGCGCAAGCGGGGCTCGACGACTCGCGACCCGAGGTCTCGAACGCGGTCGAGGATGCCGTCACGCTCGAACACCTCGAACGTCGCGACTCCCGCGGCGCACGCGAGCGGATGCCCCGAATAGGTGAGGCCGCCGGCGAAAGCCACCGTGTCGAAGTGCGACGCGATTCGCTGCGAGATGACCACGCCGCCGAGCGGCACGTAGCCCGAGTTCACGCCCTTGGCGAAGGTGATGAGGTCGGGCACGACGCCGAAGGCGTTCACCGCGAACCACTCGCCGACCCGGCCGAAGCCGACCATGACCTCGTCGGCGATGTAGACGATGCCGAACCGGTCGCAGAGCTCGCGCACGCCCGCGAGGTAGCCCGGCGGCGGCACGAGCACGCCGTTCGTGCCCACGATCGTCTCGAGGATGATCGCCGCGATCGTGCCGGCGCCCTCGAGGGTGATGACCTGCTCGAGGTGGGCGAGGGCCCGCTCGGTCTCCTCGGCCTCACTCGAGGCGTGGAACGAGGAGCGATACGGATACGGCCCGAGGAAGTGCGCGACGCTGCCGTCCGACGGCTCGTTCGGCCAGCGGCGCGGGTCGCCCGTGAGCGAGATCGCCGTGGCGGTGCCGCCGTGGTAGCTGCGGTACATCGACAGCACCTTGCGGCGGCCCGTCACGGCGCGCGCCATCCGTACGGCGTACTCGTTGGCGTCGGCGCCGCCGTTCGTGAAGAACACCCTGTCGAGGTCGCCCGGCGCGACCTCGGCGATGCGGCGGGCCAGTTCACCCCGCACGTCGTTCGCCATCGACGGCTGGATCGTCGCGAGCCGGCCCGCCTGCTGCTGGATCGCCGCGACGAGGTCGGGGTGCTGGTGTCCGAGGTTGAGGTTCACGAGCTGGCTCGAGAAGTCGAGGAAGGCGTTGCCCTCGTAGTCCCAGAACGTCGAGCCCTCGCCCGCGGCGATCGGCAGCGGGTCGATGAGGGCTTGCGCGCTCCACGAGTGGAACACGTGCGCGCGGTCGTCGGCGCGCACCTGCGCCTCGGCCGAGGCGTCAGGCAGCGGATGCCGCGAGCCGTGCCGGTCGACGAACGTCGCCGCGGCGATGAGGGTGTCGGTCATGTTCGAGGTCCTTTCGGTTGCAGTCCGGTGGTTGAGTAGCGCCCGGCGAAGCCGGACGCGTATCGAAACCACCTTCGAGAAGGTCTCCATACGCGTCGCGCTGCGCGCGGCGCTACTCGACCGCCGGGAAAGGTCAGTGGTTGCTCGGGAACCCGAGGTTGATCTGCGACTCGCTCGGCTCGGGCCAGCGCGAGGTGACGACCTTCGAGCGGGTGTAGAAGTGCACCGACTCGGGGCCGTAGATGTGCGAGTCGCCGAAGAGCGAGCTCTTCCAGCCGCCGAACGAGTAGGCGCCGATCGGCACGGGGATCGGCACGTTCACGCCGACCATGCCGACCTCGATGTCGAACTCGAACCGACGGGCGGTGCCGCCGTCGCGCGTGAAGATCGCGACGCCGTTCGCGAAGCGGTTCGCGTTGATGAGCTCGACCGCGTCTTCGTAGGTCTCGACGCGCACGACCGAGAGCACCGGGCCGAAGATCTCGTCGTCGTACACCTTCATGCCGGGCTTCACGTGGTCGACGAGGCTGACGCCCACGAAGAATCCGTCGCCGTCGAACTCCTGCGTCGTGCCGTCGACGACAACCGTGGCGCCCTCTGCTGCGGCGCCCGTCACGTAGGAGGCGACCTTGTCGCGGTGCTCGCGCGTGATGAGCGGACCCATCTCGCTCGCGGCATCCGTGCCGTCGCCGATACGCAGCGCGCCCATGCGCGAGCGCACCGCTTCGACGAGGTCGTCGGCGACGTCGCCCACCGCGACGAGCACCGACACGGCCATGCACCGCTCGCCGGCCGAGCCGTACGCGGCCGACACCGCGGCATCCGCTGCGCCCTCGAGGTCGGCGTCGGGCATCACGACCATGTGGTTCTTCGCCCCGCCGAGCGCCTGCACTCGCTTGCCGTTGCCAGCAGCCCGCTCGTAGATCGACTTCGCGATGGGCGTCGAGCCGACGAAGCTCACGGCGCGAACGTCGGGGGAGTCGAGGATCGTGTCGACCGCGACCTTGTCGCCGTGCACGACGTTGAGCACGCCGTCGGGGAGTCCGGCCTCCTGGAAGAGCTTCGCGAGGAAGAGCGAGGCGCTCGGGTCCTTCTCCGACGGCTTCAGCACGACGGTGTTGCCGCACGCGATCGCGGAGGTCACCATCCAGAGCGGCACCATGACCGGGAAGTTGAACGGCGTGATCGCGCCGACGACGCCCACCGGCTGCTTCACCGAGTGCACGTCGACTCCGCGAGCGACCTGCTCGGAGTGCTCGCCCTTCAGGAGGTGCACGAGTCCCGCGGCGAACTCGACGTTCTCGATGCCGCGCGAGATCTCGCCCGCGGCATCCGAGAGCACCTTGCCGTGCTCGCTCGTGAGGATTGCGGCGAGCTCGGGGGTGCGCTCCTTCAGCAACTGGCGCAGGCGGAAGAAGACGTCGGCGCGCCTGATGAGGCCCGTCGCGCGCCAGCCCGGCAGCGCCGCCTTCGCCGCCGCGATGGCGGCTTCGACCTCGGCGACCGAGGCGAACGCCACGTCGTGCTGCTGCTGCCCGGTGGCCGGGTTGAAGACGGGCCCGGTGCGCTCGGCGTCGGCCGACTCCTGGCCGTTGATGAAGTGGTGGATGAGGCTCATGGAGCTCCTTCGGTGGCGTGTGTGGGGCTTGCGTGAGGCGTGAAGAGCGGCGTGGGTGACGGATGTCTCACCGCCGTGTATCGGCTCCGGACAGAATGCCCGACCGCTCGACTAGGCTGGTGCTCCCAGTGTTCCATGGGCGGAAGGGTCGAGCCGATGCCAGAACGTCGCGAAGATGACGTGATCCATACGGATCGTCCGACCGCGCTCGTGGTCGACGACGCCCTGCCCACGGTGCGCGAGATCATCGCGCTCGATGCGGTGGCGAACGGGGTTCCCGAGGTGGTCTCGGGTGGCGACGACGCGCTCGATGCCCATGTGCGCTGGGTTCACGTCTCCGACAGCGCCGGGGTCGCCCGCCTCCTCGATGGCGGCGAGTTGCTGCTCTCGACCGGTTCGGGCTGGCCGACCGAGCCCGCCGAGCTCGAGGCGTTCATCGCCGGGCTCGTCGAGGCCGGGCTGTCGGGCCTCGTGCTCGAGCTCGGCGTGCACTACCGCTACGTGCCGGCGGTCGTCGAGGCCGCCGCTCGCGCCCACGGACTAGCCCTCATCGCGCTGCACCGCGAGGTGAAGTTCGTCGCCCTCACCGAGGCGGTGCACAGCCGCATCATCTCCGAGCAGACGACCGCGCTCCGCGCGCGCGACGAGGTGCGGGCCCGGTTCACCGCACTCAGCCTGCGCGGCTCGCCCGCCGATT
The DNA here is from genome assembly GCF_004134825.1 of Agromyces albus. Taxonomy (GTDB): domain Bacteria; phylum Actinomycetota; class Actinomycetes; order Actinomycetales; family Microbacteriaceae; genus Agromyces; species Agromyces albus. Next base: position 432 of record NZ_SDPN01000042.1, on the reverse strand, counting down.
TCATCGTGCAGCAGCTCGCGCAGACCCTGGGCACCGCGGTCGTGCTCGAGAATCTCGCGCACGAGGTGGTCGCCGCCGACGCCCCGTCACCCGCCGAGGAGGAGCTCTTCACCAACTGGGAGGCGCGGTCCCGGCTCGCGCATCGGCACGACGAAGAGCGGCGCCGCCGAGGACTGCCGGCGCCGGCCGACGAGTTGCTCATCGTGCCGGTCGAGGCCCGCGGCATCCGCTGGGGTCATCTCATCGCGCTGCCGGGGCCGGCGCACCCCGCCGGCCGCACGAGCGTGCTCGAACAGGGCGCGATCGCCCTCGCGCTCGGCCGTCTCGCCGACGGCGACGCCGACGAGTGGGTGCGCATCGGCCGGCAGCGTCTCGTCGAGGCGTTGCTCTCGGGCCGGTTCGCGGGCCTGCCGGGCGCGGCCGCGCGGCTCG
>NZ_SDPN01000041.1 GCF_004134825.1 Agromyces albus | reverse complement strand
GGTGTCGCGCGCCGCCGCGAGTGCCGCGTGCGCGCCGCGCTGCATCCCGATGCCGTGGTCGCCGTCGCCCGCGATGGCGTCGAGGTGTCCGAGCTCGTCGACGTTCGCGTCGACGACGGTGGCGATCGCCGCGATGGCCTCGACGGCGGTCGCGGCCGCCCGGCGCGACTCAGCGGATCCCTCGGGAATCGCGTCGGCCGCGGCATCCGTCGCCTCGGTGATCTCGTCGAGCTCTGCCGCGACGACCGAGCCCTTGCGATAGGCGGGGGTGTCGACCGGGGCGTTCCAGAGCCGCTCGAGCTCGTCGTCGAGCCAGAAGAGGGTGAGGGAGGTGCCCGCCATGTCGAAGCTCGTGCAGTACTCGCCGACGTGCGGGTCGACGATCTCGAGGCCAGCCTCTTCGAGGAGCCCGGCGATGCGGCGGTAGACGACGAACATCTCCTCGTACTTGAGCGCGCCGAGCCCGTTGAGGATCGGCACGACGCGCGCACCCCGCGCTCCGTCGACGCCGTCGGGGAGCTCGGCGAGGAGGCTGCCGACGAGCAGTTCGGCGAGTCCGTCGGCCGTCGGCACGTCGGTCTCGTCGATGCCCGGCTCGCCGTGGATGCCGAGGCCGACGGCCATGCGCCCCTCGGGCACCGTGAACAACGGGGCATCCGCGCCCGGAAGGGTGCAGCCCGTGAACGCGACGCCGAACGAGCGAGTGCGCTCGTTCGCATGGCGCGCCACCCGCACGACCTCGTCGAGCTCGTAGCCGGCCTCGGCCGCAGCGGCGGCGGCCTTGAACACCGTGAGGTCGCCGGCGATGCCACGTCGACGGTGCTTCTCGACGGCAGGCGCGCTCGAGATGTCGTCGGTCACGGTCACCGTCTCGCACGGGATGCCCGCCGACCGCAGCTCCTCTTGCGCGGCGTCGAAGTTCAGCACGTCGCCGGCGTAGTTGCCGTAGGTGAGCAGCACGCCGCCGCCGTTCTGGGCCGCGGTCGCGACCGACCGCACTTGCCCCGTCGCCGGCGACGCGAAGAGGTTGCCCATCGCGGCACCGTGCGCGAGCCCCTGGCCGACGAGTCCGCCGAAGGCCGGGTAGTGCCCGGAGCCGCCGCCGATCACGACCGCGACCTGGCCCTCGGGCGATCGGGTCGACCGCACGACGCCCCCGGGCACCTGGCGCACGTAGCGGCGGTTCGCGGCGACGAAGCCCTCGATCATCTCGTCGGCGAAGTCCTCGGGCCGGTTGTGCAGGCGAGTCATCGGCGCACCCCCGTGACCTCGTCGTCGGGTGCTGCGGCATCCGATGCGATGACGGATGCCGCGGCATCCGGCCCATGACCGCGTGCCACCTTCACCCGGCCGCTGCGGGCGAGCCCGACCATGAGCAGGGCCGACACGAGCATGAATCCGCCGACGAGGACCATCGGCACCTCGTACCCGCCGGTCCAGTCGTGCACCACGCCCGTGATGTACGGGGCGCTGAATCCCGCGAGGTTGCCGACGGTGTTGATGAGTGCGACTCCGGCTGCAGCGGCGGCCCCCGTGAGGAACTGCGTCGGCAGGGTCCAGAAGTTCGGGAGTGCGGCGAAGATCGCCATCGCCGTGATCGAGATGACCGCGATGGTGGCGGCCGGCGACCCGGCGAACAGCGCGAGCGGGATGCTGACGGCGCCGGCGATCGCAGGCCCGGCGATGTGCCACGTGCGGAGGCCTCGGCGGGCGGCGTCTCGCGACCACAGCCACAGGGCGATCGCGGCGGGAACGTACGGGATCGCGGTGATCAGCCCCTTCTGGAGCACGTCGAACTCAACGCCCGACTGCGCCTGGAAGCCCTCGATGATCGTCGGGAGGAAGAACGCGAGCGCGTAGAGGCCGTAGATGAATCCGAAGTAGATGAGTGAGAGCATCCACACCCGGCCGCTCTTGAAGGCGTGCTTGATCGAGACGTGGTGCTGCGACTTCTCGGTTGCGGCCTTCTCGGAGGCGAGCGCACCGGTGAGCCAGGTCTGCTCCGCCGGGGTCAGCCACTTCGCGTCGGCCGGCCGGTCTTTCAGGTAGAACCATGCGACGACGCCCACGACGATCGCGGGAATCGCGACGCCGAGGAACATGAACCGCCAGCCCTCGAGACCGAGGAACACGCCGTGCTGCTGGATGAGCACGCCCGCGAGGGGTGCGCCGATCACGGTCGTGAGCGGCTGCGCCAGGTAGAAGAGCGCGAGGATCTTGCCGCGGTGCGCGGCCGGCACCCAGAGGCTCAGGAAGAGGATCGCACCGGGGAAGAAGCCCGCCTCGGCGACGCCGAGCAGGAACCGCAGCACGGCGAGCTGCTCGAAGTTGCCGACCCACGTGAACAGGGCGGCGACGATGCCCCAGCTCACCATGATGCGCGCGAGCCACTTGCGGGCCCCGAAGCGGTGCAGGGCGAGGTTCGAGGGCACCTCGAGCAGGATGTAGCCGATGAAGAAGACCCCCGAGGCGAAGCCGAATTGCGCCGCCGAGAGGGCGAGATCCTCGTTCATGCCGTTGGGGGCGGCGAATCCGATCGCGGTGCGATCGAGGTAGTTGATGAAGAACATCAGCGCCACGAAGGGAACGAGGCGCACCGCGACCTTTCGGATCGCGGATCGTTCGACGTCACTGACGACGGCTGGTTGCGCTGTGGTGGTGTCCACACTGACTCCTGTCTGTCCGACTCTGGCCCGGGCCCGACGATCGCCCCTTGCTACGTCGGGCCCGGGTCACCATATTGGCAAACCGGTTGACCAATTGCAAGCCGTGAGTCCTCATTCGACTGCCTCTGCGGTTGGTAGGTTTAGGCGTATGCCCGCATTCCGCGACGACAGCTCGGCCGAGATCGCCGCCGCCCTCGGCGCGCTCCCGTCGGGCTCCGCGGTCTCGGTGGTCGCCACGCAGCTCCTCGATCTCTTCACGAGCGGCTCGATCCCACCGGGCACCAGGTTGCCGCCCGAACGCCAGCTCGCGGCGCGCCTCGAAGTGGGTCGCTCAGCCGTGCGAGAGGCGCTCGCGGCGCTCGAGATCCTCGGCATCGTCGACGTGCGACCCGGATCGGGCACCTACCTCCGCGGCACGGTGAGCGAGCTCCTCCCCCAGAGCCTCAGCTGGGGCGTGCTCATCGGCCAGCGCAGCACGACCGAGCTGCTAGAGCTGCGCTCGGGCCTCGAGATCTACGTCGCCCGCCTCGCCGCCGACCGGCTCACCGACGAGCAGCTCGCCGCCCTCGCGCGGCACCTCGACCGCATGCGCGCCTCGGTCGACGACGACCTGAAGTCCTTCGTGAAGGCCGATCTCGCTTTCCACCACGAACTCGCGACGAGCGCCGACAACTCAGTGCTCCTCGACCTGCTGCAGATCGTGCGCTCGCTCCTGCGCGTCTGGGTCGATCGCGCCGTGCAAGACGAAGCCAAAGCCCGCACCGCGCTTGAAGAGCACGAAGCGGTCTATCGCGCCCTCGCCGCGCGCGACGGTGACTCCGCCGCCTCGGCGATGGCGGCGCACATGGCGACGGCGTCAGCGCGACTCGCGGCCGCGCAGGAGAGCGACGCCGCGGGAACCGGCTGAGTCGATCAGGTTCGCGACAGTCGCCGCACGATCTTGAGACTTGACCGCCGATTCGGCCGCGTCGCGACCACTTTTCGACCCGCGTTCAGGATCGGTCGCTTCTGACTGGTTGAGCGTCAGCTCGCGACGGCAGCGGGTCCCGCACGCCTCTGTTGACGGAGAGCGGCGCGGTACGTGAGGGCAGCAGCAATAGCACCTAGCGAGGCGTACACGGCAGCGTGCCAGAGATAGCCAGGCGCGGCAAAGAGCATGACTAGGGCGACTTGGATTGCCATAGCGGTGCCGGCGAACACGGCACCGACCACCAGCAACCGAAGTTGTGCGGCGCCTCTGCCCACGAAGAAGGCTGGCACGGAACTGACTGCACCGTAGATCGCGGTGAGAGCCGCGCCAATCAGTGCGACGTGAATAGCAAAGAAGAAATCCTGGATGATCACCATCCAGGCGATGGAGATTCCGGCACCGAGGAGCGCTCCCCAGGCCGCGTTCTTCACGACAAACCAGCCAACGGATCCAGGCTCGACGGACTCCTTCGGCGGACGCAGCGATTCAGTCACGCGTTCATTGTCCCCGTTGCGTCCCCCTGCTCGGCGCGCCCTAGCAGAGCTGTTCAGAATCGATCGACGCGTCGACCCCGGCGTCATCCCTGCGAGTCGAGCACCGCGACCTCGTAGGGCGCCACGATGAGATGGCGTTCGCGTCCGCCGTGCGGGATGAGGAGCGCAACGGGCTCGTCGGCGAGGCTCGCCACGAGCACGCGCCATGAGCCGTCGGGCCTCGCCCCGCCGACGATCCAGATGCCGTCGGGCGTCTCGCCCCGCGGCGTGAGCAACCTCGTGCCGGCGATCGAGGCGATCTCCTCGATCGCGCGGGCCACTGGGAACGGGCCGGCGGCATCGCGGATGCCTCGTGGCCCGACCGTCTCGAAGTAGTCGACGCTCGCGACCGAGCCGGTGCCGGTGGCAGTTCCTGCGCCCGCGCCGGCGACGGCGCCCTTGCAGATCGCCGCGAAGCTCGCGACCGTCCAGGCCTCGAGCGCGACCGACGCCTGGCGAGGATCGGTCGCCCCCTCGACGAGCTCGGCGCCATACCCCTCGGCGAGCGCCGCCGTCGCGATCCGTGCTCCACCTCCGCTCGTCGCCACCGCGTTGAAGCGAGATCGCAACGTCATCGGCCCCACATGCACCGGTCGCCCGTCGGCGATCCGCACCGCATCCCGCACGACGGTCGCCTGCATCGCGATCGACTCGACGAGCTGGGCGCGCTCGGTCGCGTGCATCTGCGGCGTCATCGCGAACGTGATGCCCTGAAGATCTGCCGGCAGCTCGTGGTGCTGTCGATTGAGCTCGGTGAAGTGCGATCGAGCGCCACCGATGAGCTCGGCTTCGGGCAGGCTCGTGCGCGCGGCATCCGTGAGCGCTTCCCACAGCTCGGGCTCGGTGACGTGCCCGCGGCCGCCGAAGACGCCGATGCGGGAGACGGCACCGGATGCCGCAGCAGCGGCGACCGCTTCATGCACGGCGGCCGGGTCGTCGGCCGTGATGCGCACGTCGAGCGGCAGCCCGCCCGCCTCCACGGCAGCGCGATCGAGCGCGGCGCGCCACGACGAAGACCGCGTGTCGAGTTCGACGAGGAGCCCAGTAACGCCGGCGGGAACGCCGTCGGCCGAGAACGCGGCGTCGGGCACGGTCGAGGCGCCGAGGGTCAGGGCGGGGACGTGGTGATCGGTCTCGTCGAACTCGATGACGCGATCGGCGCCTGCCGCGGCATCCGTCACCCGGCGCGGTTCGACCCGCGTGGACTCGAACTCGACGGACTGCTCGATCACAGCGCCCGCCGGGATCGCGACGGGGAACGGGCGCGCGAGGGGCGTGCTGTACGTCTTGTACGAGGCGTCGGTCCAGTTGCGCTGGTCCTCCATCTCGAACACGTCGCCCGCGAAGGTCGCCGTCGTCGCGACGCCGTCGTGAGTCCACGCGAGCGAGCGGATGTCCATGGCCGGCTGGTGCGGCGAGACCTCCACGGGAAAAGCGGTGTCACGGATGCCGCCGCTCGCCGTGCCGATCGTCAGCTCCGCGCCCGCCACGACGGGCGGATGGAGCACGATGAGGCCGAACCGGTTGCTCAGGAACTCGACGCGAGACCTCGCCACGAGCCGCACCGCGAAACGGGCGTCGTCGGCGCGAACCTCGATCGCAGCCGCGATATCGGCTCCCAAGCCACGCAGCGCGACCTTGAGATCGAGGCCGTCGCCACGCTCGTCCACCGCCTCGACAGTCGCCGGCACGGTGGCCCAGTCCCGATCACGCGCGACGGCGCGCACACTGCGCACGACGGGTGAGCCGTCGAAGGTCAGGTCGGCGAGTTCGTCGCCGCGGAGTTCGAACCGCCACGGGCCGACGGTGAACGCCACGGGCTCGGGTTCGTGGTCACCCCAGGCCCTCTCGCGTGCGGCCCAGCTCTCGCGGGTCACAGGCTCGACATCCCGCCGTCGACCGCGAACGCGGCGCCTGTCGCGAACGCGCTCTCGTCGCTCGCGAGGTAGACCATGATGCCCTCGACATCGGCCGCGGAGCCCGCGCGGCCCATCGGGATGCGACTGACGATCGCCGTGCGCGCTTCGTCATCGCCGGTGAGCGTGGAGACGAGCGGCGTCTCGGTGTACGCGGGGATGACGGTGTTGACGCGGATGCCGTCGCGCGCGTACGCCGACGCGACGGTGCGGCCGAGCCCGTGGATGCCGGCCTTCGAGGTGCTGTACGCGGTGAAGACGTCGCCCTCGCCGCGCACCCCGGTGGGGCTGCCGGTGAGGATGATCGAGCCGCCGCCGGTGTTGCCGCCACCGTCGCCGCCGTCGCCGCGCGCGAGCATGGCCCGCACCGCGTGCTTCACGGTGAGGAAGGTTCCCGTGAGGTTGATATCGATCGTGCGGCGCCAGACCTCGAGGTCGAGGTCGCCGGCTTTGGCATCGTGGCCGAACAGCTGCACGCCGGCGTTCGCGACGACGACGTTCGGGCTCCAGCCGTCGGCGGCGAGCAATGCCATCGCCGCCTCGACGGATGCCTCGTCGGAGATGTCCATGACGACGGCCCGGGCGGCCCCGGCTCCGTCGCCCGCGTCGCCGAGCCCGGCCACGACCGTGGCGAGCGCCGCCTCATCGCGATCGGCGAACACGACACGCGCGCCCTCGCCCAGGAATCGCAGCGCGACCTGCCGCCCGATTCCCGAGGCGGCGCCCGTGACGAGTGCGGTCTTTCCGGTCAGGCGGTCGGTCATATCGGGCCCCTTCAGCGAATCATCCGTGATAACCGGTTCACCGGTTCATCGGTCACGTTACCGTCTCGGCGACAGTCCTCAGGCGCGCGTCGACTCGCGAACCACGAGCTCGGGCTGGAACGTCACCTGCTCCGGGGTGAACTCGCTGCCTGCGGCCGCCTCCTTCAGCAGGAGGTCGACGGCCGTGTAGCCGATGAGCGAGGCCGGCTGCCGAATCGACGAGAGCGGCACGACCGCAGCCGAGGCGAAGTCGATGTCGTCGTAGCCGATGAGCGCGATGTCGCCCGGCACCTCCACGGTGCCGAGCATCTTGAGCGCCTGGAGCACGCCCATGGCGAGCAGGTCGTTCGCCGCGAAGATCGCGTCGGGACGCTCGGAGACGGGCCGCTCGCGGATCTGCTCCCCCGCCGCGCGCCCCTGCAGCACGGTGAGCGACTCGGTCTCGATGACCTCGAGCGTCATCCCGGGGGTCGCCTCGACGGCACGACGCGCACCTTCGAGCCGGTCGACCACCTGCCGGATGCTCGACGGGCCGCCGACGAACGCGACACGACGTCGCCCGATGTCGGCGAGGTGGCGCACCGCGAGCTCGCCGCCGACGACGTCGTCGACCGCGACCGACGAGTAGCTGCGGTCGGCGGATTCGCGGTCGACCAGCACGACCGGGGTGCCGCGCTTCCGCAACCGCTCGAGCCGCGGCAGGTCGTCGGTGAGCGGTGAGATGAGCACGCCGTGCACGCGCTGCTGCTCGAAGAGGTCGAGGTAGGCGCCCTCGCGATCGGGGTTCTCGTCGCTGTTGCCGAGCAGGAGCGTCATGCCGTCTTCAGCCGCGCGATCCTCGGCGCCCCGGGCGACATCCGTGAAGAACGGGTTGCGCACGTCGAGCACGATGAGGCCGATCGAGCTGCTGCGCCCGGCCCGCAACTGGCGAGCGGCGTCGTTGCGCACGAAGCCGAGCTCCGCGATCGCAGCACGCACGCGCTCGACGGTGTCGGGCGAGACCTTCTCGGGCCGGTTCAGCACATTCGAGACCGTGCCCACGGAGACGGATGCCGCAGCAGCGACATCCCGCACGCTGACTACCACTCCGCCTCCTTCGCCGGGCCATCTCCCACCGATGCCGATCGCGTTCGGCCTCGCCGAAACGATTCAGTCGCTGCCGTCGAGAGTACTGCCCCGATGTGCCCGGCGCGACTTCTCAGGGCACCGACACGGCGGCGAATTCCGCGACGTGCCGGTGCATGCCGGGCCCGAGCTCTCGCTCCGTCTCGCCGGCGAGGTCGAGCACGGCCGTCGTGCCCAGCGGCACGGTCACTTCGACCTCGAGGCGATCGGCCTCGATCCGCCAGGAGATCGCGGCTCGACCGTACGGCGTCTCGTGCTCCGCCTTGGCCCACGTGAGTCCGCCGCCGGGGCGCGGAGCGAACCGGATGCGCCGGTAGCCCGGCGCGTCAGGGGCGATGCCGGCGACGGTGCGGTGCATCCAGTCGGCGACCGCGCCGAGTGCGTAGTGGTTGAACGAGGTCATCGTGCCCGAGTGCACCGTGCCGTCGGGAAGCATGCTGTCCCAGCGCTCCCAGATCGTCGTCGCGCCGTGCGCCACGGCATAGAGCCACGACGGACAACTCCGCTCCATGAGCAGGTCGTAGGCGACATCGGTGTGCCCGGTGATCGAGAGCGCGTCGGCCACGAGCGGGGTGCCGACGAAGCCGGTCGAGATGCGATTGCCCGACTCGGCGACGAGCTCGGCGAGCCGCTCCCCCGCGGGCTCTCGCAGCGATTCGGGCAGGAGGTCGAACGCCAGCGCGAGCGCGTACGCCGTCTGGGCATCGCTCGTCATGATGCCGTCGTCGCCGACGTAGGCCGAGACGAACGCCGTGCGAACCTCGTCGGCCAACCGGGCGTACGCCCTCGCGTCGCCGGCATGACCGAGCACGTGCGCCATCCGGGCGACGAACCGAGCGGATGCCGCGAAATAGGCCGTCGCCACGAGGTAGCGGTCGGTCTTGCCGTCGGCCGGGTCCTGCGGAGGAGCGTCGGGGTCGAGCCAGTCGCCGAGCTGGAAGCCGTGGTTCCACAGCCGGTCGGGTCCGGCCAGTCGCGCCTGCAGGTCGACCCATCGTCGTGCGCTGTCGTACTGCGCGCGAAGGATCCCCACATCGCCGAACCGCTCGAAGAGCGTCCACGGCGTGAACGTCGCCACGTCTCCCCAGGCCGCACCCGGGCGGATCGGCGTCCACATGTGGTGCGCGGGGATGACCGGCACGTACCACGGGATCGTGCCGTCGGGGAGCTGCTCGACCGCGACATCCGTCAGCCAGCCGGCGAGCATGCCGCTCACGTCGTAGAGGAACGACGCCGTCGGGGCGAACACCTGCAGGTCGCCGGTCCAGCCGACCCGCTCATCGCGCTGCGGGCAATCGGAGGGGATGTCGACGAAGTTGCCGCGCATGCTCCAGACGACGTTCTCGTGCAACCGGTCGAGCTCGGGATCGGAGCTCGCGAACCATCCCGTGCGCTCGAGGTCGGTGTGGTAGACCACGGCCACGAGATCACCGCGCGCTGCAGCGGCGTCGAGATCGCCAGGCCAGCCCTCGACCTCGGCGTACCGGAACCCGTGGAAGGTGAACCGCGGCTCCCACTCCTCGACCGGTCGGCCGGCGAGCACGTAGTGGTCGGTCGACTTCGCCTCGCGCAGTGGGCGGGTGTAGAGCTCGCCGTGCTGCAACACCTCAGCGGTGCGGATCGTCACGCGATCGCCGGCCTCGCCCGAGACGCGGATGCGCACCCGGCCCACGAGGTTCTGGCCGAAGTCGATGATCCGCCGCCCGGTCGGCGACGTGAGCACCGCCACCGGGGAGATCACCTCGGTGCAGCGCACGGGCGGGCCCTGCGGCGCGACGAGCGTGGCTCGGTCTCGCTTCCGTGTCGCCACTGCGGACCACGCGGCGTCGTCGAACCCGGGAGACGACCAGCCGGGCTGCTCGTGCCGGGCGTCGTACTCCTCGCCGTCGTAGTTGCCGGCTCGCAGGATCGGCCCGACGCTCGCGCGCCACGCGGCATCCGTCGCGATGACCTCACGACGACCGTCGGCGTACGTGAGCTCGAGCTGCGCAATGAACGACTGGTCGAACCCGAAGATGTTCCGGAAGCCGCCGCGCCATCCGAGTCGCCCCCGGTACCAGCCGTCGCCGAGCCACGCGCCGATCGCGTTGCGCTGGGCCGGGGCGAGCAGGTCGGTCACGTCGTAGGTGTAGTACCGGAGTCGGCGCGGATACACAGTCCAGCCGGGCGAGAGCGCGTCATCGCCGACCCTTCGCCCGTTGATCTCGGCCTCGTAGAGCCCGTGCGCGGTCGCGTACAGCCGAGCGGAGACGAGGCCGTCGCCGACCTCGAACTCGCGGCGCACGAGCGCGGCCCGTCGGTCGTCGGAGTCGGGGTCTTCGGGCCAGGCGCCGCCGACAGGCACCGCGACCCAGTCGTCGGGCTCGAGCAGGCCCGCCTCGAGATCGCTCGGGTCACTCCAGGCGCTCCAGTTCGCGCCGTCATCGCGCAAGCGCACCCGCACGATCGCGTGCTCTCGCGAGCGGAGCGGCTCGTCGGGCCAGTCGACGAGCACCTGCTCATCGGTCTCGATGACCCAACGGCGCACGCCGTCGCGGCGCACGATCTCGATCTCGGCAGCGGCCTGGCGCCAGCCCGGCTCGCCCGACACCTTCCACGACAATCGCGGAGTCGGTTCCCCGATGCCGATGGGCGAGCGATGATGCTCGATCGTCGGCGGTGCCGGAGTAGCCATCATTGGAGTACCTCGTCACTCGATCCTGACACGTTTCAAACGGATGCTACATGAATGCACCACTGCTGGGGCAAAACTTGTTGAGACGTTTCAAGATGCAGTAGCATCGACACGGCCGGCATGCAGGCGCCGGTCGCCGCGAGGGAGAATCGATGCCGATCTACGCACCGGGTCGCTGGCTCAGCCCTGAGACCCGACCTGAGGGGTGCTCGATCGCCGGCGCGGGCCGATTCGCGTTCCGCGTCGGCGACCGCTTCGATCGGCACCATCACGAGGGCGACGAGGTCTGGTTCGTGGCCGGAGGCCGCGCGCGGATGCTCCTCGAGGGCGATGCGCGCGAGGTGGGCGCGGGCGACATCGTGCTCGTGCCCGCGGGCACGAGCCACGACATCCTCGCCGTCGACGGCACGTTCTCGGGCTTCTTCCTCGAGCAGGAGGCGCCCGGTCGAGCTACCGGGCACCTTCATCGCGATGAGGTCGATGCGGCGGGGCATGAGGTGGTTGCGCTCGTGGCGGAGGTGGCGGGCGATCGGCAGACTGGTGGTTTCGATGCGCGTCGGGCTGCGCCCGGCGCTCCTCAACCACCGGCCACGGGATCGGACGACTGATGCGGATCGCAATCACCGGGAGCAACGGGAAGCTCGGCCGCGCCGTGGTGGAGCGGCTGACCCGCGACGGGCACGAGGTGGTCGGCTTCGACCGCAGTGGCCCGGCCGGATCCGGCTTCACTCTCGTCGATCTCCTCGACTACGGGCAGACGCTCGACGCGATGCTCGGGGTGACGGCGCGACACGACGGCGTCGACGCCCTCGTGCACCTCGCGGCGATCCCGGTGAACGGGCTCGTTCCCGACGCGACGACGTTCCACAACAACCTCACGGTCAGCTTCAACGTCATGTTCGCCGCGCTGCGTGCCGGCGTCCGCACGATCGTCGCGGCATCGAGCATCACGGCGATGGGCTTCCCCTTCGACGAGCCGCCGCCGTACCTCCCGGTCGACGAGGGCTTCACCGCCGCCAACAACACGTACGGCCTTGCCAAGGTGCTCGAAGAGGCGATGTTCGCCCAGCTCGTGCGCTGGCAGGAGTCGACCTCGATCACCGCGCTGCGATTCACGAACGTCGTCGGCGAAGACGAGTACGACTCGTTCGCCCTCGCAGGCGATCCGTCGTACCGGCGCGACCTGCTCGGCTCCTATCTCGACGTGCGCGATGGCGCCGAGCTCGTCGCGCTCGCGCTCACGCACGCCCGGCCCGGGCTCGAGACCTACGTCGCCGCGGCACCCGACAGCGGGCTCGAGATCCCCTCTCGCGAGCTTGCGGCGACGTGGTGCCCGGGCGTCGAGCTGCGCCGTCCCCTCGGGGAGCACGAGTCCCTCGTCTCGAGCGAGAAGGCCCGTCGCGAGCTCGGGTTCGAGGCGCGGCATCTGTGGAGGCACGAGTATCGGGGAAGTCGATCCGAATGAGGAAGGGAAAATCATGACCTTGGCGACCAGGCCACTGGGCACGACCGGAATGCACATCACGACCGTGGGCCTCGGCTCCTGGGCGATCGGCGGCGGCGACTGGGCGTTCGCATGGGGCCCTCAAGACGACGAGGTGTCGATCGCGACGATCCATCGCGCGATCGAGCTCGGCGTCAACTGGATCGACACCGCGGCCGTCTACGGCCTCGGGCATTCGGAGGAGGTCGTCGCGCGCGCGTTGCGCGACATGCCCGAGGGCGACCGACCGTTCGTCTTCACGAAGGGCGGTCTCGTCTGGGACGACGCCGACCGCCGCGCCCGCGCCGCCCGGCGCGGATCACCCGAGGCACTTCGTGCCGGCGTCGAGGGATCGCTCCGGCGACTCGGGGTCGACCGCATCGACCTGTACCAGATGCACTGGCCGGCTGAAGACGGCACGCCCCTCGAGGAGTACTGGTCGGTCTTCGCCGCGCTTCGCGACGAGGGCAAGGTGCGATCGATCGGCCTCTCGAACCACGGCCTCGCCGAACTCGAGCGAGCGGAGGCGATCGCCCACGTCGACAGCCTGCAGCCGCCGTTCTCGGCGATCCGACCCGACATCGCCCACGACGGGCTGCTCGACTGGTGCGTCGATCAGGGCACCGGCGTCATCGTCTACAGCCCCATGGGGTCGGGACTCCTGACCGGCGCGTTCACCGCCGAGCGCGTCGCTGGGCTTCCCGACGACGACTGGCGCAAGTCGAGCCCTGACTTCGGCGAGCGCCTCGACCGCAACCTGGCCATCGGGCGCGCGATCGCCGACGTCGCCGCGCGTCACGGCGTCTCCCCGGCATCCGCCGCCGCAGCCTGGACCCTCGGATTCCCCGGCGTGACCGGCGCAATCGTCGGCGCGCGCCGACCCGAGCAGGTCGACGGCTGGATCGACGCCGCCGGGCTCGAGCTCGACGACGGGGACTACGCCGAGATCACCGGCCTCGTTCCCGCACGGGACATCGCGTGAGTCACGGCCCCGTCGCCGTCGAACGCTGGGGCGTCTGGGAGGGCCGGTTCGCCGGCCCGATGCCGTCTGCCGGGCACGGTGGTCCGGGCTTCTCGGTGGACTTCGACCGCGACGGCGAGCGCATGTCGGTGCCGGGCTTCTTCGACGGAGACGGCCACTACCTCGTGCGCTTCTCGCCACCCGACACGGGCGACTGGACGTATCGCACCCGAAGCTCGAGCGAGGTGCTCGACGGACAGCGTGGCTGGTTCACCGTCACCGCGCCAGGTCCCGGGAACCACGGCCCGGTCGGCGTCGCCGGCACGTTCCACTTCGCGCACGCCGACGGCACCCCGTACCGGCCAGTGGGGGCGACGGTCTACAACTGGGTGCACCAGGCGACCGACCTGTACGAGAGCACGCTCGACGCGATCGCCGAGGCGGGGTTCACGAAGCTCCGCTTCCTCGTGTTCCCGCAAGGAGGCGGGCACGTCGAGTACGTGCCTCCGACCTTCCCGTTCGCCCGCACTGCCGACGGCGGCTGGGACGTCGACCGGCCCGACCTCGAGTTCTTCCGCGCGATCGATCGCGCCGTCGCCGACCTGCTCGAGCGCGGCATCCAGGCCGACGTCATCCTCTTCCACCCCTACGACCGCGGCGAGTACGGCCTCGACGGGCTCAGCGCCGAAGAGGACGCACGATACCTCGACTACGTGATCGCGCGGCTGTCGGCGTACCGGAACGTCTGGTGGTCGCTCGCCAACGAGTACGACCAGCTCGAACGGCCCGACGAGCGCTGGGACGACGTGTTCCGGCAGCTCGTGCGCATCGATCCGCACGAGCGCCTCCGCTCCATCCACAACTGGATCCAGCTGTACGACTACAACAAGCCATGGGTCACCCACGCCTCGATCCAGAACGGCTGGGCCGTCGCCGAGCCGGGGCGGGCGGTGCTCTACCGCGACGCGTACCGGAAGCCGATCGTGCTCGACGAGATCAAGTACGAGGGCGACACCGTCGAACGCTGGGGCAATCTCAGCGCCCAGGAGCTCGTGCATCGCTTCTGGCTCGCGACGGTCGGCGGCACGTACGCGACGCACGGCGAGAGCTTCCTCACGGCCGAGGGCACGCTGCACATCGTCGTCGGCGGCAGGTTCCGCGGTGAGAGCCCGGCCCGGCTCGGGTTCCTCCGGCGCATCCTCGAGGAGGTCGACGGCACCGGGCTCGACCCGATCGACAAGTGGGATGACACGACGTCGACCGTCGGCATCCCCCGCCGCCTCTACCTGCAGTACCTCGGTCGCGACGCCCCGGCGAGCTGGGCGTTCTCACTCCCCCAAGGCGTGCTCGGCGAGCGCGTGGAGCTCGGCGACCGCTACGCCGTCGACGTGATCGACACGTGGAACATGACCGTGACGCGGCATCCGCAGGTCTTCACGATCGACGACGTGCAGCGCAACTCGGCGCACGCTCGGGGCGAGGTGCAGCTGCCCGAGGGCCAGGCGATCGCACTTCGGGTGAGCCTCGTCGACTGAGGCGGAGACGGATGCCGAGGGGCCGCTCGCCGACCGGCCCCTCGCGTTCGAACGTGCTCGATCAGCCCTTCACGGCACCCGCCGCGAGTCCCTGCATGATTCGCTGGTTGAGGAAGAGGTAGAGCGCGAGGATGCCGCCCATCGTGATGCAGATCGCCGCGAACAGCGGCCCGTAGTCGAGCTGGCCGTACTCGCCGCTGAAGCTCAGCAGGCCGGCCTGCACCGTGTTGAGCTCCTTGCGGTTCGCGAAGGTGATCGCGAAGAGCAAGTCGTTCCAGATCAGGAAGAACTGCACGAGTGCGACGGTGACGACGGCGTTGCGCACCATGGGGAAGCCGATCGAGAAGAACGAGCGGATGATGCTCGCGCCGTCGATCGTCGACGCCTCGAAGATCTCCCGTGGAATCGCACGGAAGTAGGTCGCCATCATGAAGATCGTGAGCGGCAGCCCATGACCGACGTAGGTGATGATGAGCGGCCAGAGCGTGCCCGTGAGGTGGATGTTGTAGTAGATCGTGAAGAGCGGCAGCAGGATCATCTGGCCGGGAACCATGATTCCCGCGAGCACCGTGAGCAGCACGGCGTTCCGCCCCTTCCAGACCATCACCTCGAGCGCGAAGCCAGCCGCGACGCCGAGCAGCACGATGAGCAGGAGTGACGGCACGGTGGCCAGCATGCTGTTGCGCACGGTCGTGGCGAGGTTGCCGGCCTCCCACGCGACGGCGTAGTTCTCCCAGTGCCACTCGGCCGGCAGCCACCACGACGGCGACGAGATGAACTCCTGGCTCGACTTCAGCGAGTTCATGAACATCCAGAACAGCGGGTAGATCTCGATGACGAGCAGGAGCACGACGACGAGCGCGACGGGGGCGCGCTTGACGTAGTGCAGCGGTCCGCGGCTGCGACGGAGAGGCGGCGGTGCCACGACCGTCGGCTGGGCCACGGTGGAGTCGGTCAGGAGAGCGGTCATGTCCGGGTCCTCAGTTCGTGATGTCGCGGCGGGCGGATCGGAAGATGACGATCGTGACCAGCAGGCACATGATCGTCAGCAGGAGCGCGATCGTGCTGCCATAGCCGTAGTCGCTGAAGGCGAACGCAGTGCGATACATGTAGAGCGTCAGCGGCGTGGTGCTGTTGCCCGGCTGGCCGCCGGTCAGCGCGAGCACCGAGTCGAACACCTTGATGGTGCCGTTGATGCTGAAGATGATCGACGAGAACAGGATCGGCAGCGACAGCGGCACGATGATGTGGCGGAACAGGCTCCAATGCCGCGCCCCGTCGATGCGCGCCGACTCGATGATGTCCTCGGGGATGTCGATGAGCCCGGCGAAGAGCAGCACGGCGTAGAACCCGACGGATCGCCAGATGTCCATGACGACGATGACGAGGAACGCGGTGTCGGCTTGCCCGAGCCAGTCGACGCTGCCGAGCCCGACGTTGACGAGGAGCTCGTTCACGACGCCGTCTCGCGGGGCGGACTGGAACAGCTTCTGGAAGAGCAGCGCGATCGCGACCGTCGGAACCACGACGGGGAAGAAGACGAGCGTGCGGATGAGCACCGACGAGCGCCTCAGCACGAAGATGTAGAGCAGCGCCAGCCCGTAGCCGATGATCACCTGGCCGGCCGTCATCACGACGGCGTACTTGATGGTGAAGAAGAGGGCATCGCGGATGTCGGGATCGACGAACAATCGCGCGAAGTTGTCGATGCCCGAGAAGCGGAACCCCTCGAGCGGATTGCCCTTGACGAAGGTATAGCCGAACGACCACACGACCGGGACGAGCATGACGAGCGTGTAGACCAGAAGCGCCGGACCCAGGAGGATCGCGATGGCGCGGCGGTCACCGAGTACGGATTTCATGGTGCCTTTCTGCGCGAGCGACGTGGTGACATCATCTCGCTGGTGGTGTCACGGGTGGTGAGTGGGCTCACGCCCATCCACCACCCGTTCGACGGTGACGCTTCTCTTGTCAGCCCGCGTCGAGGTCGGTCTGCAGGAGGCCCATGAACTCTTCAGGACTCATCTGCCCGGTCACGAGCAGCGAGACGTTCTTCGACGAGTCCTGACCGGCCTTCGCGTTGAACAGTGCCTCGAACCAGAGCACGCTCTCGGTGCTTCCCGAGATCCGCTCGTGCACGTCTTGCGTGAGCTGCGGCTGTTCGGCCCACACCTCGTCGGGGACCTTGAAGCCCGAGATCGTGTTCTGCTCCACGAGCGACATCTCACCGAAGTTCTCGGTGATGCACTTGACCCACGACTGGACCTTCGGGCCGTACGTCGCCGAACCGAACGTCGACGGGAGGCCGACGTTCGACGGGTACTGGCCGATGTCACCGGCTCCGCCATCGACGGCCGGGAACGGCATGAAGCCGACGTTGTCGGCGCCGATCTTGTTGCCCTCGGGGTCGTTGATCGCGGTGAGCGCCCACGTTCCCATGTAGAACATCGCGGCGTTGCCCTCGAGGAACTCGTTCTGCGCGCCGTCGTAGTCGAGCGATGCGATGTTCTCGTTCAGGTAGCCCTTCGCTCCGAGGTCCGCGATCGCCGCGGCCGCTTCGACGTACTCCGGGTCGGTGAGCTTGGCCTCGCCGTCGGCGACCTTGCGGAGTGCGTCGGGGCCGAGCGAACGGAAGATGTACCCGCTCAGGAGTCGAGTGATCGGCCAGCCCTGCTCACCGGATGCCGTGAACGGAAGCACCCCATCGGCCTTCAGGGCCTCGGCGACCTCCAGGAGCTCGTCCCAGGTCTTCGGCTCCTCGAAGCCGTGGTCGGCGAACATCTGCTTGTTGTAGAAGATGCCCTCGATGTTGTACTGGAACGGCAGGAAGCTGAAGGCACCGCCGTAGAGGGCCTTGATCGTCGAGATCGCCCCGGGCTCGATCTGGTCGAGCACGCCGAGCTCCTCGAGCGATTCGTCGAAGTCGACGAGCTTGCCGGCGTTCCAGAGCTTGGCGCCCTCTGCGGGGGTGCCACCCGCGGCGAACATCGCCGGCAGGGCGTCCTGGCCGACGAGCAGCTGGATCTGGCCGTCGAGGTCGGCTTGCGGGATCGAGTTGATCTCGAGCGGCAGTGCCTCGTTCTCGGCCTCGCAGACGCCCGACGCCATCGACTCGAGCACGGGTGGGATGTTGCCGTTCTCGGCATTGACCAGGTACTCGAGCTTCTGCGGGTCGGCGCCTTCGCCGGCGGGCGCTCCCCCACCGCTGCACGCGGCGAGCACGAGCGCCGACGCGGTGGCCGCGGCGACGAACAGAGAGCGGCGTCCGAGGCGCCGCCATTGTGCTGTGGTCACAATTCCTCCTTGAAGTGCGACGCCCCGTTTGAGACGTTTCAACCGCGATGCTAACTTTGGGCACCGCGGGTGTCAAGGCTGATTCCGCAACCGATGCCCAGCAATGTCGGCCCACACGGGCGAATGTGGAGTCGGAACCGAGGGTTCAGGCGCGCGCGCTTGCCGGGATGCGTGAAACGTCACAACGTCGACGGAAGATGTACTCAAGAGATGCGTGTCGTGCCGAGCTGCGCTAGTGTTCTGTTCTTGAAACGTTACAAGTTGTTCACCGACGTGAGGACTGACATGAGGCGATTGCAGGGCAAGCGAGCACTCGTCACGGGCGCGGCCGGCGCTCTCGGCCAGGTGATCTGTCGCCGACTCGTCGCCGAGGGGGCGGATGTCGTCATCGTCGACCTCGCTCGCGACCGAGCCGAGGCGCTCGCGGCGGAGCTCGGCCGCTCCCGCGCCGAGGCGGTGGCCGTCGACCTCACCGATTTCGACGCCGTAGGCGAAGCGCTGACCGCCGTGCAGCGAGAGCGCGGAGTCGACATCCTCGTGAACGGCGCGGGCGGTGGTGCCGTGGTGCCGTTCGCCGAGCTCGACGCCGAGACGTGGCGCACCCAACTGTCGCGCAACCTCGACACGGTGTTCAACGTCACACGCTGGGTGCTTCCGGGCATGCTCGATCGGCGTGACGGCCGCATCATCAACATCGCCTCGATCGCGGCGGTCTCGGGCGGACGACTCGTGCGAAATGCCTCGGCGTACGCGACGGCGAAGGCCGGGGTCGTCGGGCTCACGAAGGCACTCGCAATCGAGGTCGCCGATCGGGGCGTCACGGTGAATGCGCTCGCACCGGGCGCGCAAGCGACGCCCGGACGCGACCAGGACTCGGCGGAGCGCCGAGCGGCGTTGCTCGACCAGATTCCGACGCGCCTCCTCGGCGAGCCGGAGCACCTCGCAGAGGCGATCGTCTTCCTCGCCTCGCCGGCGGCCGTCAACATCACCGGCGTCATCCTGCCGCTCGACGGCGGACATTCGATCTAGGAGCAGTCATGACCGAGCGCCTCGACAAGGGCAGACACTGGTTCGACGCCGTCTACGGCGAGGGGGCCTCACACGGCCTCGTCGCCATGCAGCAGGGTCGCGCACAAGACCTCGCGCGACTCGGCATCGAGTTCAACTTCGGCGACATCTACTCCCGGCCGGGCCTCACGCTCGCGCAACGGGAGCTGCTCTCGCTCGCGTCGCTCGTGACGATCGGTGGCCTCGAACCGCAATTGCGCGGGCACACCCGCGGCGCCATCCGTGCCGGATGCTCGCCGACCGAGGTGCTCGAGACCGTCATCCACGTCGTGCAGTACTGCGGCTTCCCGAAGGCGCTCAACGCGATCCGCGTCGTCACCGACGAACTCGTGGAACTGGGCGTGGAACTGCCCGAACCGCTAGGCCCGAATTGAAACGTCTCGAAGCGAGCCGGCGCACGCAGACCGCTCGGGTACAGTCGTGTCCAGGCGCTCTTCGGAGCCCCGCAGAGGAGGCGTCATGACGAGGGTCGGCATCCGCGAGGTCGCGGGACTCGCCGGCGTCGCCGTCGGAACCGTCTCGCACTATCTCAACCACCCCGACAAGGTCTCGGAAGAGAAGGCGGCACGCATTCGCGCCGCGATCGAGACGCTCGGCTTCGTGCCCAACAACGCCGGCCGTCAACTCCGGCTCGGCCGGAGTTCGGCGATCGCGTACATCGCTCCGGATGTCTCGAACCCGTTCTTCGCCGAGATCGCCGAGAGCGTCGAGCTCCGGGCGTCGGAACGCGGCGTCTCTGTGTTCATCGCGAACTCGCATCGGAGCCGCGAGCGTGAAGACGCGTACCTCGCGCTGTTCGAGCAGCATCAGGTGCTGGGGCTCCTCGTCGCCTCGCACGAACCGATCGAGGATCGTCTCGCCCGCAGCCGCCAGCGCGGCACGCCCTCGGTGCTCGTCGCCCAGGCCGCGATCTCCCCCGAGCAGCCGTCGGTCTCGCTCGACGACGTCTCGGGCGGCCGCCAGGCCGCGCGGCACCTGCTGGAGCTCGGCCGACGCCGCCTCGCGTTCGTCGGCGGACCGCTGGGGATCCGCCAGGTCGGAGATCGCCTCACGGGCGCGAGCGATGAGGTCAGCACGGCGGGCAATGCCACGCTCGAGGTCATCAACGAGACCGACCGCACCCTCCGCGGCGGTCGGCGCGCCGCCGAGGCGGTGCTCAGCAGGCCTGCCGAGCTGAGGCCCGAGGGCATCTTCGCGGTCAACGACCTGCTGGCGCTCGGCATGATGCAGGCCCTCATCGACGGAGGCGTGCGCATCCCTGAAGACATCGCGCTCGTCGGCTATGACGACATCGAGTTCGGTGAGTCCTCGCTGATTCCGCTCACCTCGGTGCGGGGCAGCCATGAGGAGTTCGGGTCGACGGTCGTCGACGTGCTCTTCGATGTGGTGGCCGGGGAGCCGATCGATCCGATCCATCGCGTCTTCGAGCCCGAGCTCGTCATCCGGGCGAGCTCAGCGGGTCGGCACGCCTGACTCCTGCGGGCTGGAGCCGGCGGCATCGGGGCGCCGGAGCCATCCGGATCCCTCGACCCACGGATGCCCCGGCATGCCGGCGGCCCGGCCGGCGAACGTTCCGCCGACCGGGCCACCTGCGGGGATGACTAGAAGTCGAAGTCCCCGATGTTGTCGGCGTTGAAGACGAACGGGTCGCCGAGCAGCACGACGCCGTCCGCGCCGACCTCGTACTCGCCGAGCTTGCCGGCCTCGAACGAGTCGCCTTCCTCACCCGTGATCTCGCCCTCGATGAGCGCCTTGGTGGCGTACGCGGCGAGGTAGCCGAGGTCTGCCGGGTTCCAGAGGGCGAACGCCGTGACGGTGCCGTCCTCGACGTACTCGCGCATCTGGTTCGGCGTGCCGAGGCCGGTCAGGGCGACCTGTCCCTTGTACTCCGAGGTCGAGAGGTAGCGAGCTGCAGCCGCGATGCCGACGGTCGTGGGCGAGATGATGCCCTTGAGGTCGGGGTAGGTCTGCAGCAGTGCGGCGGTCTTGTCGAACGAGGTCTGGTCGTCGTCGTCGCCGTAGACGGTCTCGACGAGCTCGATGTTCGGGTGGTTCGCCGCGAGCTCCTCCTCCATGAGCTCGATCCACGCGTTCTGGTTCGTCGCGTTGGCGGATGCCGAGAGGATCGCGATCTGGCCCTCGTCACCGATCTGCTCGGAGATGAGGTCGATCTGCGACTTGGCGATGCCCTCTGCGGTCGCCTGGTTGATGAACAGGTCGCGGCACTCGGCGTTCGTGTCGGAGTCGAACGTGACGACCTTCACTCCGGCGTCGCGTGCCTCGTTGAGGGCGTCGCAGATGGCCTCGGGGTCGTTCGCCGAGACGACGAGCCCGCCGACGCCCTGCTGCGCTGCCGTCTGGATGAACGTGACCTGCGACGTCGGGCTGGCCTCGGAGGGGCCGACCTCGGCGAAGGTGCCGCCGAACTCCTCGATGGCCTCTTCGCCGCCCGCGTTCGACGTGTCGAAGTACGGGTTGCCGAGGTTCTTCGGGAGGAAGGTGATGGCGAGGTTGGCGTCGCCGCCGTCGCCTGCGTCGTCGCCGCCGCCATTGCCGCCGGCTGCACACCCCGTCAGGACGAGCGCTGCGCCGAGTGCCAGTGCTGTGAACGTCGCGCCCGCGTGGCGACGAGTTCGGTCATGATTGAACATCGTTGTTTCCTTTCATGGTGCCGGATTCCGGCCTGTGTGATGAGCAGGTGCTGAGCTCAGATCGGCTCTGGTGCGGTCGAACTGCGACCCTTCTTCCTCCCGATCGCCGAGATCCGCCTCGAGCGGAGCCAGGCGAGGAAGCTTGCGGACACCACCGAGAGCACGAGGAGCACGCCGGTGATGACGTTGATGATGTCGGAGGTCACCCCGGCGAGGCGCAGGGCGCTTCCGAGCGTGCCGATGAGCAGCACACCCGCGATGACGCCGTGGAGCGCACCGCGCCCACCGAAGATCGAGACGCCGCCGAGCAGCACGGCCGCGATGACCGAGAGCTCCATGCCCGTCGCGTTGTCGCCTCGGGCGTTGCTGTAGAGCAGGGTGAAGTAGACGCCGGCGAAGCCCGAGACGGTGCCGCTCACCATGAACAGCAGGAACTTCGTGCGGCCGACGTCGATTCCCGAGAACGCGGCGGCCTCCTTGTTGAGGCCGATCGCGTAGAGGGATCGCCCGAACGGGGTGAAATGCAGGACCAGGGCGAAGGCGATCGCCAGCACGGCGAACGGCACCATGATGCCGGGAATCGGAGTGCCGGGGATGTTGTCCTTCGCGAGGTCGGTCCAGTACTCGGGGAACTCCGTGATCGCGGTGGTTCCGAGCAGGCCCACAGCGATGCCGCGGAAGAGCGCGAGCGTGCCGATCGTCACGGCGAGCGACGGCAGGCCGACCACGGTCACGAGGAACCCGTTGATGAAGCCCGCGACGGTGCCGACGAGGATCGCCGTGATCGCCGCGATGGCGAACGGCCAGCCTGCCTGCGTGAGGATGCCGGTCATAACGCTCGTGAGTCCGACGATGCTCGCCACCGAGAGGTCGATCTCCTCGGTGATGATGATGAGCGTCATCGGCAGGGCGATGAGGAGGATCGGCGCGAGGTCCCGCAACAGGTAGGTCACCGTGAGCGGGCTGTCGAAGTTCGGCACGCTCGCGATCGCCGTCGCGATGACGATGACGAGGAGCGCGATGACGGCCGCCTCACGCGTGACGAGCACGCGTCGCCAGGCCGGGTGGGCGTGCGCCTTGTAGGTTCGCACGGTCTGGGTCTCGGGAGCGGTGGTGGTCATCGCTCGACCTCCCTGGCTTCGAGGAGCTTGCGAGATTGTCGGAGGGCGAGCACGCGGTCGAGCACGATCGCGCCGATGATGAGGGCGCCCACGACGGCGCGCTGCCAGAAGTCCTCGATCCCGACGATGGGCAGCGCCCGGTTGATGGTGAGCAGGAGATACGCGCCGATGGCGGCACCCCAGACCGTGCCGACGCCGCCCGAGATCGCGACGCCGCCGATGACGGCCGCGCCGATCGCCTGGAGCTCGAGCCCCGTGCCGGCGCCCGAGCTGACGGTGCCGTAGCGTGCGGCGTACAGCACGCCGGCGAGGCCCGAGAGGGCGCCGCTCACGAGGAACGCGCCGAGCACGTTGCGGGTGACGCGCAACCCGTAGAGGTGGGCCGCAGCGGGGTCGGATCCGATCGCGTAGAGCTCGCGACCGCTCCGGAGATTGCGGAGGTACCAGGCCGCGACGATGAGCACGACCGCGGCGATGATCGTGAGGAACGGGATGCCGAGCAGCTGGCCGGTGCCGATTCCGCGGAAGTCGGCCGGCAGGTCGGAGGCGTTGATGCGGTCGCCGCCCGCCCATGCCACGTTTACGCCGCGATAGATGTACAGCGTGCCGAGGGTGATCACCAGGGCGGGCACCTTGGCGAAGGCGACGAGCGCGCCGTTGATGAGGCCGAGGAAGGCACCGAACCCGACGCCGATGACGAACACGAGGATCGGCGGGATTCCCGGGAGGTCGATGAACAGTCGACCCGTGAGGTACGCGGTGAGTCCGAGGACCGAGCCGACCGAGAGGTCGACGTTGCGCGTGATGATCACGATCGCCTGTCCGACCGCGACGAGCAGCAGCAGCGACGGCGTCAGGAGCAGGTCTCGGAAGCCGTCGTTGGAGAAGAGGAACGCCGGGTTGCGGATCGTCGCCACCGCGATGATCGCGATGAGCGCCAGGAGGATTCCAGTCTCGCGCGCCTTGAACGTCCGCCCGGCTGCCCGGGTCACGGAATTGCCGGTGCGCGGCATGGTCGCGGTCACAGCGCGCCCTCCTTCTCTGCGGTCGCGGCGAACATGACCGCTTCGGGAGTTGCTTCGGACCGGGGGAACTCACCGGTGAGGTATCCCTCGCGCATGACGAGCACGCGATCGGCCATGCCGAGCACTTCAGGCAGCTCGGACGAGATCATGAGGATCGCGAGTCCCTGCTGGGCGAGCTCGGAGAGGAGCCGGTGCACCTCGGCCTTCGTGCCGACGTCGATGCCGCGGGTCGGCTCGTCGACGATGAGCACCTTCGGGTTCGTCGCGAGCCATTTGCCGAGCACGACCTTCTGCTGGTTGCCGCCGCTCAGGGTGCCCGTCTCGGCGTCGAGCGAGGCCGTCTTCACCTCGAGCCGGCTCGACCACACCGCGGCGGCTGCATTCTCGGGGCCGCCCCACAGGAGGCCGGCCTTGGCGAGCGAGGAGCGGATCGCGAGCGTGATGTTGCGCGACACGCTCTCGTCGAGCACGAGGCCCTGCTTGCGGCGGTCCTCGGGAACGAGCGCCAGGCCGCGGGCCATCGCGACCCGCGGGTTGCCCTTGGGCAACGGCCGGCCGTCGACGTGCACGGATCCGCTCTCATAGGGGTCGACGCCGAAGATCGCGCGCACGACCTCGGAGCGCCCTGCGCCCACGAGGCCCGCGAGGCCGACGATCTCGCCGGCGCGCACGGTGAAGCTGATGTCGTGGAAGACACCGGTGCGCGTCAGGCCGTCGACGACGAGGAGGTCGCCGCCGATCTCCGCCGGGAGCTTCGGGAAGAGCTCTGCGACATCCCGACCGACCATCTGCCGCACGAGCTCAGCGACGCTCGTCTCGCTCATGGGCGTGGTCGCGATGTAGCTGCCGTCGCGCATCACGGTGACCGTGTCGCAGAGCGCGAAGACCTCGTCGAAGCGGTGCGAGATGAACATGAGCGCGCGACCCTCGTCGCGCAGGCTGCGGGCGACCGCGAAGAGCCGTTCGACCTCGACGCCGCTCAGGGCGGCCGTCGGCTCGTCCATGATGAGCACACGCGCGTCGAGCGAGATCGCCTTCGCGATCTCGATGATCTGCTGGTCGGCGATCGAGAGACCCTCGGTCACCCGGTCGGGGTCGATCGAGACGCCGAGCCGGGCGAAGATCGCCTGTGCCTCTGCACGCATGGCCTTGCGTTCGATGCGGCCGAAGCGGTTCGTGGGCTGGCGTCCCATGAAGATGTTCTCGGTGACGGAGAGGTCGGGGAAGAGCGTCGGCTCCTGGTAGATCACGGCGATGCCGGCGGCCTTCGACTGCGCGGTGGTGTGGAAGTCCACCTCTTCGCCGCGCAAGCGGAAGGTTCCTGCGTCGCGGCGGTAGAGGCCGGCGATGATCTTCACGAGCGTGGACTTGCCCGCGCCGTTCTCGCCGATGAGCGCGTGGATCGAACCCTCCTCGAGGGTGATCGTTCCCGACCGCAATGCGACGACGGCGCCGAACGACTTCACGACCCTCGACAGCTCGAGCGCAGGTGGCGCCGAGGGCGATGCGTCTTCATGCACGGGCACGTCCTCCTCCTTGAGGTGAATCTGAAGTGAATCGATTCAGGTTCGATTCAGGCATACTCTATGTAGGCCACGAGCGGCGGTCAAGTCGGCCTCCGCAAATGATCCCGATCACTCGACGACGAAGGAGCACGGATGGCAGCGGCGAGCATTCGCGATGTCGCCCAGCACGCAGGCGTCTCGGTCGGCACCGTCTCCAACGTGCTGAACCGCCCTGGCGAGGTGTCGGCGGAATCGATGCAGCGCGTGCACCGTGCGATCGAAGATCTCGGCTACGTCCGCAACGATGCCGCTCGCAAACTCCGCGCCGGCACGAGCAGCACAGTGGGCTTCGTCGTGCTCGACGGGCAGAACCCGTTCTTCGGCGACGTCGTGCGCGGCGCTGAAGACGAGGCGTCGAGTCACGGCATCGCAGTGCTCTACGGGAACACCGACGAGGACGTCGCCCGCGAGCGCCTCTACCTCGACCTCTTCGAGGAGCAACAGGTGCGCGGCGTCCTGATCTCCCCCTACAGCGACATCAACCCGCGGCTCGAGCGGCTGCGCAGCCGCGGCATCCCGGCCGTGCTCGTCGACCGCTTCAGCGGCGACGGCCGCTTCAGTTCGGTCTCGGTCGACAGCGTCGTCGGCGGAAGGATGGCGGTCGAGCACCTGATCGAGACGGGCCGGCGCCGGATCGCGTTCGCCGGCGGACCGTTCGAGATCCGCCAGGTCACCGATCGCCTCGCCGGAGCACGTGTCGCGGCGGAGAACAGCACCGAACCCGTCGACATCGAGGTGGTCGCCACTGCGGCGCTGACCGTCGCCGAGGGAGCGGCGGCCGGCGCGCGCATCATCTCCCGTCCGCGGCGCGAGTGGCCCGACGCCATCTTCGCGGCCAACGACCTCCTCGCGCTGGGGTTGCTGCAGGCCCTCATCGTCGACGGACGGATGCTCGTGCCCGAAGACATCGCGCTCATCGGGTTCGACGACATCGCGTTCGCCTCCGCGGCAGCCGTGCCCCTCTCGTCGATGCGCCAGCCGAGCGGGATGATCGGCCGAACGGCGCTGCGGATCCTGCTCGAGGAGACATCCGACCCCTCGCTCATCCCGCGCCAGACAGTGTTCCTCCCCCAATTGGTGGTGCGTCGATCGACGGCGGCGAAGGGCACGTCGGGCGAAACGTAGGCCGTGCGCCCGGGTTGCGAAGTTCGAGACCGTGTCGTATCTTTGAAACGATTCACGAGGAAATGGAGAGCTCGACGATGAGCACAGGCACGACCGAGCGGGTGTGCTTCCAACTGCAGGTGAAGGCCGACCGATTGGCCGAGTATCGCGAGCGTCACGCGGCCGTATGGCCCGAGATGCTGCGCGCGATCGAGGCATCCGGTCGACGCAACTACTCGCTCTTCCTCCGCGACGACGGCCTGCTGATCGGCTACTACGAGGTCGACGACGACGCGGCCGCGCAGGCGGCACTCGCGGGCGATCCGCGCACCGTGGCCTGGGAGGCCGAGATGGCCCACTTCTTCGTCGCGCTCGACGGGCGCCCCGACCAGGGCGCGCCGCGGCTCACCGAGGTGTTCCACCTCGAAGACCAGCTCGCCGCACTCGCCGCCGGCGCGGCATCCGACTCCACTTCCGACCTCGACGACCTCGACGACCCCGACGACTCCGAACCGGCCGCAGCCGGCACCGACACAGAAAGCAGCGACTCGTGAGCACCCTCTCCACCGACCAGCTCGCCCAGCTCGAGCAGCAGGCCATCGAACTCCCGTCGTGGGCGTTCGGCAATTCGGGCACCCGCTTCAAGGTGTTCGGCACGCCCGGCACCCCGCGCGATCCCTTCGAGAAGATCGCGGATGCCGCGCAGGTTCACAAGTACACGGCGCTCGCGCCGACCGTGGCCCTGCACATCCCGTGGGACAAGGTCGACGACTACGGCGTGCTGCGGAAGCACGCCGAAGACCTCGGCGTCGGCCTCGGCACGATCAACTCGAACACCTTCCAGGACGACGCCTACAAGTTCGGCGCGCTCACCCATGAAGACGCCGGCGTGCGCCGCAAGGCGATCGACCACCACCTCGAGTGCATCGACATCATGCACGCGACGGGCTCGCGCGACCTGAAGATCTGGCTCGCCGAGGGCTCGAACTATCCGGGCCAAGCCGACATGCGCGGCCGTCAGGACCGCCTGCAGGAGTCGCTGCAGGAGATCTACGCGCGCCTCGGCGACGAGCAGCGCCTCGTGCTCGAGTACAAGTTCTTCGAGCCGGCGTTCTACCACACCGACGTTCCCGACTGGGGAACCTCCTACGCCCAGGTCGCCGCCCTCGGCGACAAGGCCAAGGTGTGCCTCGACACGGGCCACCACGCGCCCGGCACGAACATCGAGTTCATCGTCATGCAGCTGCTGCGCCTCGGCAAGCTCGGCTCGTTCGACTTCAACTCGCGCTTCTACGCCGACGATGACCTCATCGTGGGCGCCGCCGATCCGTTCCAGTTGTTCCGCATCATCGTCGAGGTCGTGCGCGGCGGCGGCTTCAACAGCCCCGAGGTCGCGTTCATGCTCGACCAGTGCCACAACATCGAGGACAAGATCCCCGGCCAGATCCGCTCCGTGCTGAACGTGCAGGAGATGACCGCCCGCGCGCTGGTCCTCGACCACGACGCGCTGCGCGAAGCCCAGCTCTCGGGCGACGTGCTCGCCGCGAACGCCGTGTTCATGGACGCGTTCTACACCGACGTGCGCCCGGCGCTCGCCGAGTGGCGCGAGTCGCGCGGACTTCCCGCCGACCCGATGGCTGCGTACGCGGCATCCGGCTACCAGCAGCAGATCGCGGCCGACCGCGTCGGCGGCACCCAGGCAGGCTGGGGCGCCTGAGGTGGCCATCGAAACGTCGCAGATGACAGGTCGCACCCGCAATGGGCGACCTCTCGATGAAGGAGTGAGCGGATGTCGCAGCTGAACGAACCGCATGGCGCCATCGATGGGCTCGTGCGGGTGTATCCCGCGGACGCCGCGACGCGCCCGACGCCCGGGCTTGTATGGGCCCACGGCGGCGGTTTCGCCGGGGGCGATCTGGACATGCCCGAGGCGCACTGGGTCGCGGGCGCCCTCGCCGAGCGCGGCGTGACCGTCGTCTCGGTCGACTACCGGCTCGCGGGTGACGGATGCCGCTACCCCGTGCCGTCCGACGACGTGCTCGCCGCCTGGCGCTGGACGCTCGAGCACGTCGACGAGCTCGGCATCGACACCGACCGGCTCGCGATCGGCGGGGCGAGCGCGGGGGCGAACCTCGCGGCGGGGGCGGTGCTGCGCCTGCTCGCCGCCGGTGGTCGAGTAGCGCCCGGCGAAGCCGGACGCGTATCGAGACCCTTGTCTGACGTACGTGATCTCGATACGGCTGCTCCTTCGTCGCTGCCTACTCGATCACCGGGAGAGCCGGGCCTGCCCGCCGGGGTGTTCCTCGCCTATCCCACGCTGCTCGCCGTGCAACCGGCGCCGGATGCCTCGCTCCGTGCCCTCCTCGACGCGAACCCGGGCGCCGACCGCTTCAAGCCGGCGAGCGTGCGCGCGATGTACGAGACCTACCTCGGCGGACCCGTCGAGTCCGCACCGCTCCCGGCCGTCCCCGGACTCGCGACGCCCGACGACGTGCGCGGCTTCCCGCCCACCCTCATGATCAACGGCGAGGCCGACGAGCTCCGCGTCTCGGGCGAGGTCTTCGCCGCGACCCTCGCCGCCGCCGAGGTGCCGATCGAGCTCCACATCGAGCCCGGCACCGAGCACGGGCACTTGAACCGGCCGGATGCCGCCGCGGCATCCGACTCGCTCGATCGCGTGGTGCGCTGGATCGCCACCCTGACCGACATTCGAATCACCGAAGGATCTCCCTCATGACGAACCAGGCAGCTGCCGACCTCATCGCGCGGTCGAACCGCCTCGGCGCCGACCCGAAGAACACGAACTACGCCGGCGGCAACACGTCTGCGAAGGGCACCGAGACCGACCCGGTCACGGGCGAGCCCGTCGAGCTCATGTGGGTCAAGGGTTCGGGTGGCGACCTCGGAACGCTCACCGAATCGGGGCTTGCGGTGCTGCGCCTCGACCGACTGCGCGCCCTCGCCGATGTTTACCCCGGCGTCGACCGCGAAGACGAGATGGTCGCCGCGTTCGACTACACGCTGCACGGCAAGGGCGGCGCTGCGCCGTCGATCGACACGGCCATGCACGGCCTCGTCGACGCGGCGCACGTCGATCACCTGCATCCCGATTCGGGCATCGCGATCGCGACCTCCGCCGACGGCGAGGAGCTCACGTCGACGATCTTCGGCGACAAGGTCGTGTGGGTGCCGTGGCGACGCCCCGGCTTCCAGCTCGGACTCGACATCGCCGAGATCAAGGCGCAGAATCCGCAGGCGATCGGCTGCATCCTCGGCGGCCACGGCATCACGGCGTGGGGCGACACGTCTGAGGAGAGCGAGCGCAACTCGCTGTGGATCATCGACACCGCGGCGGCATACATCGCCGAGCACGGGAAGGCCGAGCCGTTCGGTTCCACCTTGGACGGTTACGAGCCGCTCGAGCCCGCCGAGCGACGCGCGAAGGCGGCCGCCCTCGCCGCGACGATCCGCGGACTCGCGTCGCACGACCGCCCGATGGTCGGCCACTTCACGGATGCCCCAGAAGTGCTCGACTTCCTCGCCCGTGCCGAGCATCCGCGGCTCGCCGCGCTCGGCACGAGCTGCCCCGACCACTTCCTGCGCACCAAGGTGAAGCCGATGGTGCTCGACCTGCCGGCCGACGCGTCGATCGACGAGTCGATCGCTCGCCTGAAGGAGCTGCACGAGGCGTATCGCGCCGACTACCAGGCCTATTACGACGCCCACTCGACGCCGGAGTCTCCCGCCATCCGCGGCGCCGACCCGCTCATCGTGCTCATCCCCGGCGTCGGCATGTTCAGCTACGGCGCGAACAAGCAGACCGCGCGCGTGGCCGGTGAGTTCTACGTCAACGCGATCAACGTGATGCGCGGCGCCGAGGCGCTCTCCACCTACTCCCCCATCTCCGACGAGGAGAAGTTCCGCATCGAGTACTGGGCCCTCGAAGAGGCGAAGCTGCAGCGGATGCCGAAGCCGAAGCCGCACGCCACGCGCGTCGCGCTCGTGACGGGCGCGGCATCCGGCATCGGCAAGGCCATCGCGACCCGGCTCGCCGCGGAGGGCGCGTGCGTGGTGATCGCCGACCTCGACCTCGAGAAGGCGCAGGCCGCGGCATCCGAGATCGGAAACTCCGATGTCGCGATCGGCCTGCAGGCGAACGTGACGGATGCCGCCGCGGTGCAACGCGCCATCGACGACGCGGTGCTCGCCTTCGGTGGCATCGACCTCGTGGTGAACAACGCGGGACTCTCGCTCTCGAAGCCGCTCCTCGAGACCACTGAAGCCGACTGGGACCTGCAGCACGACGTCATGGCGAAGGGCTCGTTCCTCGTCTCGAAGGCCGCTGCCCGCGTGCTCATCGACCAGGGCCTCGGTGGCGACATCGTCTACATCTCCTCGAAGAACTCGCTGTTCGCTGGGCCGAACAACATCGCCTACTCGGCGACGAAGGCCGACCAGGCGCACCAGGTGCGGTTGCTGGCTGTCGAGCTCGGCGAGTACGGCATCAAGGTGAACGGCATCAACCCCGACGGCGTCGTGCGCGGCTCGGGCATCTTCGCTTCGGGCTGGGGAGCGAACCGCGCCAAGACGTACGGCATCGAGGAGGAGGACCTCGGCAAGTTCTACGCCCAGCGCACGATCCTCAAGCGCGAGGTGCTGCCCGAGAACGTCGCCAACGCCGTCATCGTGCTCACCGGGCCGGAGCTCTCCCACACGACGGGCCTGCACATCCCGGTCGACGCGGGCGTCGCCGCCGCCTTCCTGCGATGAGCGGCGACTCCTTCGCCGCCACCCTCGTCAGTGGAGGGCGTTGTTCCGGTGGAGTGGCTGGATTCGCGCACTCCGGCGGAACACCGTCACTCCAGCGCGCGCGTGAGGGGTGGCAGGCGTGAGCGCGGGCACCGTCGCGGCGGTCGACCTCGGCGCGACGAGCGGCCGCGTCATCCTCGGACGCGTCGACGGCCGCGGCGCGGGCGCGCTCGAGATCCGCCAGGTGGCGCGCTTCTCGAACGACCCCGTTCAGCTCGCGTCTGGCCTGCACTGGGATCTCACCGGCCTTTACCGCAATGTCACTGCGGGCCTCACCCAGGCGCTCCGCGAGGCGCCGGATGTCGCGTCGATCGGCGTCGACTCGTGGGCCGTCGACTACGCCCTCCTCCGCGGCGAGCGCATGCTCGGCGAGCCGTTCCATTACCGCGACGAGCGCACAGCCGCAGGCGTCGAGGCCGTGCACGCGATCGCGCCGTTCGACGAGCTGTACCGCCGCAACGGCTTGCAGTTCCTGCCGTTCAACACGCTGTACCAGCTCGCCGCCGAGCAACACGACGCAAGCGACGGTGTCCGTCCGGGTTGGCTCGACCTCGCCGACACGCTCCTGCTCGTGCCCGACCTCATCGGGTTCCAGCTCACGGGGCGCCGCGTCGCCGAGCGCACGAACGCGTCGACGACAGGGCTCCTCGGCATCGAGTCCCGTGAGTGGGACGACGAGCTCATCGAGCGACTGGGGTTGCCGGCATCCGTGTTCCCGTCGCTCATCGAGCCGGGCGAGACGATCGGGTCGCTGCGGCCAGAGGTCGCGGCCGAGCTCGGCCCGGGCTCGAGGCATCCGCTCTCCGTTGTCGCGGTCGGCTCGCACGATACGGCCTCGGCCGTCGTGGCCGTGCCCATGCAGCCCGAGTCGGCCGCCTACATCTCGTGCGGCACGTGGGGACTCGTCGGCGTCGAGCTCGAGCACCCGGTGACGTCGGATGCCGCGCGCGCCGCGAACTTCACGAACGAGGGCGGCGTCGACGGGCGGGTGCGCTTCCTGCACAACGTCATGGGGCTGTGGCTGCTGAGCGAGTCGGTGCGCGAGTGGGAACGCGGCGGCGAGACCGTCGATCTCGCCGCGCTGCTCGCGGCCGCGGCATCCGTCACCGCGCCCGTTGCCGTCTTCGACGCGAACGACCCGCGCTTCCTCGCCCCGGGCGACCTGCCAGGGCGCATCGCCGAGTGGTGCCGCGAGCACGACGAGCCCATTCCGGGTTCGCCGGCCGAGTTCGCGCGGTCGATCATCGAGTCGCTCGCGCAAGCGTTCGCCGACGCGGTGCGCACCGCGTCGATCCTGTCGGGCGTCGATGTCGAGACGATCCACATCGTCGGCGGCGGCGCGCTCAACGAGTTGCTCTGCCAGCGCACGGCCGACCGCGCGGAGATCGCCGTGCTCGCCGGCCCGGTCGAGGCGACGGCGATCGGCAACGTGCTCGTGCAGGCGCGCGCGCAGGGCTTCGCGGGCAGCGACCTCGAATCGCTGCGTGCGCTCGTCGCGACGGCGTTCACCCCGCGCCGCTACGAACCGCGCTGACGCCCGCTCGAGACATGACGACGCGAAGCCGCGCATGCCGCATCCGCTCTGGAAGGATTGACGCATGACAGATGCCCCGCTGCTCGTCTCCGTGCCCGGCAACACACTTCGCAACGCGCTCGGCACGCCGCCCGACGGCGTCGAGGTCGTCGTGTGGGACATGGAGTCCGCGCCGGCCGCATCCCACATCGACCTCGTCGTGCCGCCGTACATGGGAACCGCTGGGCTCCTCGGCGCCCTCTCCGGCGTCACCACGCGGCTCGTGCAGTCTCAGTCCATCGGCTACGACCACGTGGTGGACTCGCTCCCGCCCGGGCACGTCTTCGCGAACGCCGCGAGCGTGCACGAGACGTCGACGGCCGAGCTCACCCTCGCGCTCGTGCTCGCATCGCAACGCGGCATCCCCGAGTTCGTGCGGGCGGCGTCCGAGGGGCGCTGGGCGCCCGAGCAGCGCGAGAGCCTCGCCGACCGGCGGGTGCTGCTGCTCGGCTACGGCGGCGTGGGCCGTGCGATCGAGGCGCGGCTCGCACCGTTCGAGGTCGAGATCGTGCGCGTCGCGAGCCGGGCGCGCACCGACGCAGCGGGCGCCATCCACGGCTTCGACGAGCTGCCGGCCCTACTGCCGACCGCCGACATCGTCATCGTCGGAGTTCCGCTCACGGATGCCACGACCGGCCTCGTCGACGACGAATTCCTCTCGGCGATGCCCGACGGAGCCCTGCTCGTGAACATCGCCCGCGGACGCGTCGCCGACACCGCGGCGATCCTCGACCACGCCTCGCGCCGACGACTCCGCTTCGCGCTCGACGTCACCGACCCCGAGCCGCTTCCCGACGGGCATCCGCTCTTCGCCTTGCCGAACGTGCTCATCTCGCCGCACGTGGGCGGCGCGTCGACTGCGATGATGCCCCGCATGGCGAGGCTGCTGCGAACCCAGATCGAGCGGATGCTGCGCGGCGAGGAGCCGCTCAACGTCGTGCTCCGCAGCTGAGCGCTGGGGTTTCGCCAGGCGCGACGCAGAGAGGCGCGGGCGCAACCCACAGACAACGAGAGGACCCCGATGACCCGCTTCGACCATGCCTTCGACTGGGCTCGCCGCCACGTCGAGCACGGCCCGCTCCCCACGGCGGTGCTCGGCATCGCGACGGCCGACGGAGTGGTGGCACTCGACGCGTTCGGCACCGAGCGGGGGCGCGCGGCATCCGTCGACGACCACTATCCGTTGTTCTCGATCACGAAGCCGATCGTGGGACTCGCCGCGCTGCACCTCATCGAGCAGGGCCGCCTCACGCCCGAGACGCCGCTCGACCGAGCGGTCTCGGGCTTCGGCGCCGACCGCGACGACGTCGTGCAGTTGCGCCACCTCGTGAGCCACACGTCGGGCATCGTCGAGCCGCCGTTGGACGCCCCCGGCCTGCGAGAGCTGCTGCTCGCGCCGGGGCGCGAATTCGCGGCGGGCACCGTGTCGCGCTACTCGACACTCGCGTTCGAGGGCATCGCCGCGCTCATCGAGCACGCGGGCGGGGTGGCGTTCGAGCGCGCGATCGCGGCGACGGCCGAGCGAGCGGATGCCGCTGGGCTCACGTTCGACGCCGACGCGAGCCAGCACGAGGTCAGCGACGCCGCCGACCAGGGCGTCGACTACGAGCGCTTCGCTTCGCTGCGGCATCCGGGTGCCGGACTCCTCGGACGCGCCGTCGACCTCCTCGCCATCGGCACCGCGCTGCTGCGGAACGACGGATCCCTCGTGGCATCCGTCACGTACGACGCGATGCTGCGTCCACTGACGACGGGACTGCCGAAGCTCGAGCCGTATGTGGCGAGCCGCGGACAGGACTGGGGCTTCACGTGGAACCTCCGCCACTCGGCACCGGGTCTGCTCGCGCGCGACACGTTCGGGCACGGCGGCTGGGCCGGCACCGAGTTCTGGATCATGCCGTCGACCGGGGTCTGTTTCGTGCTGCTCACGAACATCGCGTCGCCGGGCCGCCTCGGGATCGACACCGACGAGCTGCACAACGCGGTCGCCGCGGCGGCCTTCTGAGCTAGCAGTGCAGTCCGCACGCTGACGCTGGTTGAACCGTTCAGCGTTGCGTGGTGTGCGTTTTTCCCCACTTCGACGCAATGTGCCGAAATCCGCACACATGAACCGATCCTGGCTATGGTCGGCAACTGGCGGGCCTACCATCGAGAGGAACCACCCCAACGACGAAAGGTCCATATGGCCGTCACGGCTGAACCTCGGGTCGCGCTCTACTTCGACTTCGACAACATCGTCATCTCACGCTACGACCAGCTGCACGGCGACAGCGCCTATCGCAAAGACACTTCTCGCGGCAAGACCATCACCGCCACACCGACGGTGACGAAGCTCAACGAAGCCACCGTCGACATCGACGCGGTGCTCGACTTCGCCGCCACGTTCGGCACCATCGCGATCGCACGGGCCTACGCCGACTGGTCGACCCCCGTGAACGCGAGCTACCGCGGGCAGCTCATCAACCGCGCCGTCGACCTCGTGCAGTTGTTCCCGCTGTCGGCGACGAAGAACGGCGCCGACATCCGCCTCTCCGTCGACGCGGTGGAAGACATGTTCCGCATCGACGACCTCTCGCACATCGTCATCGTCGCGGGCGACTCCGACTACGTCGCGCTCGCGCAGAAGGCCAAGCGCCTCGGCCGTTACGTCGTCGGCATCGGCGTCGCCGGCGGCACGAGCCGCGCGCTTACCGCGGCCTGCGACGAGTACGCTGACTACGACGCCCTGCTGGCGACGGATGCCGCGGTGCGCGACGATGAGGCGACGGCCGGCGCGGGGTCGTCGGCGGGCGGGCGCGGCGGCGCTCCTGTCGCTGCGGCACCCGAG
>NZ_SDPN01000040.1 GCF_004134825.1 Agromyces albus | reverse complement strand
GGGCGAGCCGCCTCCCCCGCCGCTCGCGGCCGCCTGTTGTTGCTGCAGCGCAGCCGCGGCGGCTTCGCGTGCGGCGCCCTCGACGCGCTCGCGCTCGAGCTCGGCCGTGGTGTCCTTGAGCGTGGCGAGCTGCGCGTAGAGCTCGGCCGAGCGCTGCTCCTGCACGGCGACAGCCGTCAGTGCGCCATTCGCCGCCGTGCGCGCTTCGGCCGCCTTCGCCTCGGCGAGCGTGGCGAGCCGCACGCGCTCGGTCGCCGCTTGCGCCGCTTGCGCGCGCAACGCGTCGGCCGTGTTGCGATCGGCCACGGCCTGGTCGTAGACAGCTTGCGACTGCTCTCCGAGCTTCGACGCCATGCCGAGCTGCTGCAGCAGCCCTGTGGCGTCGTCGTTCGAGAACATCAGCTCTGCAGTGAGGTCGTTGCCCGCGGTCTTCGCGAGGTGGGCGGCCAGGAGTCCGGCGCGCATCTTTGAGATCTGGGCGACGGCGTCGGCCTCGTCGGCCTGCCGGCCGAGGGTGCGCTCACGTTCGGCAGCCCGGTCGCGCTGGTCGATCGTGATGCGGTAGGCCTCGTCGGCCATCTGCGAGGCCTGCACCGCGGCATCCGCAGCACGCTGCAAGCCGGCGAGCAATTCGGTGACGCGGCCGATCTCGGCCTGCTTCGTCGCCTCGTTCTGCTTGGCCTGTTCGATGTCGCTCCACGACGGATAGTCGGGCTCGGCGAAGGCGGGGCCGCCGGCCAAGCCGACGGAAGCCGTGACGGCGCCGACCGCGACCGTGGAGAACACGGTGGCGGGCTTCACGCGCGACACGGGACGAGTGCGGTGCTCAGCCAAAGTAGATCCCCCGATCGGCCATGAACGGCTGCGGGTTGATGCGCCCTCCGCCATTCCAGACTTCGAAATGCAGGTGGCATCCTGTGGAAGCGCCGGTCGTGCCGCTCGATGCGATGTTCTGCCCGGCCTCGACCCATTGCCCGTAGCCGACGAACGTGCCACCCGGACGAATGTGCGCGTACGCGGTCGAGATGCCGCCCCCGTGGTCGATCTTGACGTAGTTGCCGTAGGTTCCCGAGTAGCCGGCGAAGGTGACGACTCCGCTGTTGGCCGCGTAGATCGGGGCCGAGCATCCGGTGCCGAGGTCGATCGCGTAGTGGAAGCTGCCCGAGCATCCGCCGGAGCAGATCGGCGAGCGCGGGCCGAAGGTGCCCGTGAGCCCGCCCCGGGCCGGCCGCGCCCAGCCCGAGCTCGCGACGGTGCCGGGCGAGCCGTTCTTCAGGGCCTCCTGCCGACGTCGCTCCTCCTCGGCCTTCCGGATCCGCTCGCCCTCCTGGTAGGCGGCGGTCGTCTTGGCCTCGGCATCCTTCAGGAACTTCAGCTGTTGCTCGAGCTCGATCTTCTTCGCCTGGGACTCGGCGAGCGCCGCCTCTGCGGCTGCCTGTGCCTCTTGCGCGGCGACGAGCGCGGCCTCAGCGGCGATGCGGAGCTTCTCGCGCTCGGCTCGCGCCACCGCGGCCTGGTCGCTGAGCGACTTCGCGATGTTGTGCTGCTCCTGCGCGC
This sequence comes from Agromyces albus, assembly GCF_004134825.1. Classification (GTDB taxonomy): domain Bacteria; phylum Actinomycetota; class Actinomycetes; order Actinomycetales; family Microbacteriaceae; genus Agromyces; species Agromyces albus. Next base: position 37,460 of record NZ_SDPN01000040.1, on the reverse strand, counting down.
GGTCGTAGATGCCCGACGTGCGCTCGACCATCTTGGTCATGTTGCCGAGCTTCGCGAGCAGCGCCTCGGTGGCCGCGGAATCGCCCGCATCGAGGAACAGGTTGAGGCCCACGTCGCCGCCGCCGGAGCGGTAGAGCTGCGCGGCGACCTGGCCGGCGTTCTGCTCGGCGGCCTGGGCCTCTGCGGCGGATGCGTCGGCCTGCGCCTGGATCTGATCTGCGCGCATCACGGCGTCGTCGTACTTCTGCTGCGCCACGAACAACTCGTCGGTGCGGCGTTCGGCCTCGGCGCGCGTCGTCTCGACGTTGGCTTCGAGCTGCGCGATGAGCGCGATGATCTGCTGCACGGCGGCGGCGCCCGCGGCGGTGCTCGCCTTCGCGGCCTCGACCTCGGCCCAGCTCGGGTAGTCGGCGGCCATGGCGCTCTGCGGTGCAGCGGCCACCGGCCCGGCGAGCGCCGCTGCGACAATGGCGAGCACGGCGAAGAGCCGGTTCGGCGTGCGGCGGCGCGGTCGAGCGGCTCGGGTCGTTCGGGCCCGGGCGGTCGATGTGCGGTGTGTGGTGCGGTCCATGGTTCCCCGTCCACGCGGGCCGTCGGGCCCCGCGCTCCTCGCTCTCCTGTGGGCAGTGGCAGCCCTCACGATAAGGGCCACTCGCGCCGGATCCGGGCATTTCGGGGGCGTGTGGCCGATGCCGCACCTCGGGCCCCGCGGCATCCGCAGCCCTCGTTTTGACGTCTCGCGCGACGACCCGTATGCTTGGCTGTCGGCGGTCGTGCCCCTGGCAAGACCACCCGGCCCCATCGTTTAGTGGCCTAGGACACCGCCCTTTCACGGCGGCAGCACGGGTTCGAATCCCGTTGGGGTCACGTACGACATACAATTGAAAAGCCGGTGTTGAAACGAACACCAAATCGAGGCCCTGTAGCGCAGTTGGTTAGCGTGCCGCCCTGTCACGGCGGAGGTCGCGGGTTCAAGTCCCGTCAGGGTCGCTCAGGCGACAAGCCCTTTCCCTTACGAGAGAAGGGGCTTTCTCCTTAAATCGAGGCACACCACGATGCGAATCGAGCGGATGCCCCGAGGCTCTGTAGCTCAGTTGGTAGAGCGTTCGACTGAAAATCGAAAGGTCACCGGATCGATGCCGGTCGGAGCCACCATCAAAACCCCCGGGTAACCGGGGGTTTTCTGGTTTCAGCGGGAGATCTCGCCGGGGCGCCGGTGAGGCTGTGCCATTAATGTGCCATCAAGTGCCTGAGGTCGTCGATGCGCAGGTCGGGTCGGCCGAATCGACGGCGACAGCAAGTACAACTGAGGGAAGAGAGCGCCGACCCCTCTACGGCTGCACTCACCGGGTGTTCATTGACCGCCACATTCGGTTTGCCGAGGCCGAGTGAGGATCAGAAGACCATCTGCCGACGCGCCCTATCGAGCGGCCACGATCGTTCTGAGCGCGAGGCCCGCCACCAACAGGAGCACGATGGTGGAGACCAAGCCGACCGGCGGGATCCACCAAGCGCGCCGGTTGATCGCCAGGCGGATCAGGGACGCGGCGAAGGTGAGCCCAAAGATGAAAAGCGGCGTGACGACGAAGGTGATCGGCAGTACCCAGGTCGGGAACTCGTGGTGGAGGCCCGTCATGGCCAGCCCACTGAGCACGTAGAGGGGCATCGTGCAGATACAGATCACGACGAGTCCGACGATGGTGATGAGGACATCGGCCCGTCGGTCCCAGTGCCAGGGGGTCGTTGCCGCGCCTTTGGCAGATTCGGGCACGCGCTGCTCCATGGTGGGACCATACCCTTTCTGAACGCGGCGACGCCATGTTCTCGGCGTCAGCCGGGTCGAGCTCGTCGATCGCCCCGGCCCGCTGTGGTGCCTCGCACCCGAGCGGGGCGATGCATCTATGCTCCCGCTCAACTTCATCTTCATCACGGGCCGGGTGCAGGGCTTCCGCGCGGTGGGTTCGAGGCAGGAGTCGAGCACGCCGGACCGGCGCTGCCTCCCGACACGAAGGCTCCCGCCCGCGACCACTACCGGACGGTCGAGCTCGCGCGCGAGCTCATACAGAGCTTCTTCGACCCAGTGCTCCGCGGCGAAGCATCCGGCCTGACCTGGTCACCGGAATTGCTCACCTGGAGTTGATCACCTACCCGATCCCGGGCCGAATCTGTGCCATGAATGTGCCATTAATGGCCCGAAAACGAACGGAAACCAACTGAGACGATCCGGGATGCCCATACCTCGGATGCGGATACACCACGGGGCGGACCTCCGGCCCCGATGGACCGTGAGGACGCCGTTGGGATCGGGCGGGTGGGCGTTAGGGATTCGTGAGGATCGGCGCCGCGGCGTTCGCTCGGGTGTTGCATCGCAGGTGCGATGACCTGGCGTTCCGCCGAGATGGTTCGCAGGAGGAGTCTGCACGTGCGCAATTGGGCCGAGTTCCAGTTCCCGGCCAGTGTGCCCGGTCCCTCAGCCCACAGCTCGAGGACTCCGCTCTCCCAATGGCTCCTCCGGCACCGGGTTCAGCCGGTCGGTCCCGAGAGCGAGGAGTCGACCGTCGCGCAGCATTCGTGGTGGAAGGTGATGTGCCTGACGGGCGTCGACTACTTCTCCACCTTGTCGTACCTTCCCTCCATCGCCGTGCTCGCGGCCGGGGCGGTGTCGCCGATCGCCACGCTGCTGATCGTTGCCCTGACCTTGTTCGGCATGTTGCCGATGTACCGGCGCGTCGCCAAGGAGAGCCCTCATGGGCAAGGCTCTGTGGCGATGCTCGAACGGTTGCTTCCGTTCTGGCAGGGCAAGATCTTCGTGCTCATCCTGCTCGGCTTCGTCGCGACATCATGGATCATCACCATCACGCTGTCGTCGGCGGATGCCACGGTGCACCTCATCGAGAATCCGCTCGTGCCTGCTGCGTTGGACGGGCAGGCCGTGGCGATCACGATCGTGTTCCTGCTGGTGCTGGGCGGCGTGTTCCTGATGGGGTTCACCGAGGCGGTCAACGTCGCCATCCCGCTCGTGGCGGTCTTCCTCGGGCTGAACGCGATCGTCATCGTCGCGGGGCTGATCGACGTGATCACCGATCCCGTGCCGGTCGCCGACTGGCTCGGCGCCATCACTGCCGGCGGCGGAGGCTTCTCGGGCGTCCTGCTCCCGGCCCTGATCGCGTTCCCCCTGCTCGTGCTCGGCCTGTCGGGTTTCGAGACCGGCGTGAGCATGATGCCCCTCGTCGCTGCGACGGGCGAGACCCAGCAGGAGCGGCTCGCCTCCCGCATCCGGAACACCAGGAAGCTGTTGACCGCCGCGGCCGTCATCATGAGCGCCTTCCTGATCACGAGCAGCATCGTCACGACGCTGCTCATCCCCGCTGAGGCGTTCGAGCCGGGCGGGGAGGCGAATGGCCGGGCGCTCGCCTACCTCGCTCACGGCTTCTTCGGCGACGCGTTCGGCACCGTCTACGACATCAGCAGCATCCTGATCCTGTGGTTCGCGGGCGCATCGGCGATGGCCGGACTCATCAACATCGTGCCGCGGTACCTCCCGACGTACGGGATGGCGCCCGAATGGAGCCGAGCGGTTCGCCCCGTCGTGCTCGTGTACACCGGGATCAGCGTGATCATCACGATCGCGTTTCAGGCGGACGTCGACGCGCAGGCGGGGGCGTATGCCACGGGCATCCTGGCGATGATGGTGTCGGCGTCGGTCGCGGTGCTGATCTCCGCGATCCGCCGCCGCCAGACCGCCGCCATCATCGGGTTCGCCGTCTTGACGGTCGTCCTCGGCTATGCACTCGGGGCCAACGTGATCGAGAAACCCGACGGAATCGCGATCTCGGCTCTGTTCATCCTCGGCATCGTCGCGGTGTCGATCATCTCGAGAGTGACACGCACCACCGAGATCCGGGCCGACCGGATCGAGTTCGACGAGGCCGCCCGCAGCTTCATCGAGGGCTCACTCGTGTACGACGGCCGGCTCAGCGTGATCGCGAACCGGCCGGGAGCCGGGGACGCCGCCGAATACGCCGAGAAGGAATCGGTGCAACGTCGACTCAATCCCGTGCCCGGCAGAGCCGACGTGCTGTTCCTCGAGATCCACGTCGTCGACCCGTCCGACTTTCGGGAGGTGCTGCAGGTACGCGGAGTCGAGGTCGACGGACATCGAGTGCTGCGAGCAGACAGTCCCGCGACGCCCAACGCGATCGCCGCGATCCTGATCGCGATGCGCGATGCGACCGGTGTGCGGCCTCACGCCTACTTCGAATGGTCCGAGGGGAACCCCCTCCTCCACATGGTGCGCTACATCCTCCTCGGACGCGGCGACACCCCGCCGGTCGTGCGCGAGATCATCCGCGAGGCCGAGCAGGATCCGTCCGAGCGACCTGTGATCCATGTCGGCGGGTAGCCCGGCCGCTCCGTCGCGAACCGATTGCGGCCGCACTGCTTCTCGAGCGGCCGTGAGGACCTCATGTGGATCGCAAGGAGCCGCGTTAGCGCTCCGTGAGGATCGGCACCGCGGCATCCGCTCGGGTGTTGCATCGCAGGTGCAGCGAAAGGCTGCCCGCCCGTCGCGTTAGCGGCCGACGGCCTTCGAACCTTGGAGTCTTCGTGCTCGACGTCGTCTACCTTCTCGGCATCATCGCCGTGTTCGTACTCGTCGGCCTCATCGCCAGGGGGGTCGAGAAGCTGTGATCATCTTCGAGCTCCTCGCTGCCGCGCTGGGTGTCGCCGCAGTGGTGTACCTCGTGTACGCCCTCCTCAGACCTGAGCGGTTCTGATGGACGAGTTCTTCGCCGTCGCGCAGGCGGTCACCCTCGCGCTCGCCCTCGCCCTCATCTATCGCCCCCTCGGCGACTACATGGCGCACCTCTACACGTCGGACAGCGACTGGAGGATCGAGCGCGGGCTCTACCGGATCGTCGGGGTCGACCCGCGATCGGAGCAGTCGTGGCGGGCCTACACGCGAGCCGTGCTCGCGTTCTCGCTGATCGGCGCGCTGCTGGTCTACGCGCTCCAGCGTGCGCAGGCGGTGCTCCCGTACTCGCTGGGGCTCCCGGCGATCCCGGAGGGGCTCTCGTTCAACACCGCGGCATCGTTCGTGTCGAACACGAACTGGCAGTCGTACTCGCCGGAGGTCACGATGGGATACACCGTGCAACTGGCAGGCCTCGCGGTGCAGAACTTCGTCTCCGCCGCGGTGGGCATCGCCGTCGCCGTCGCCCTCGTGCGGGGGTTCGCACGCCGCCGCTCGGGCACGATCGGCAACTTCTGGGTCGACCTGTTCCGCGGCTCGTTCCGTCTGCTGCTTCCGCTCGCACTCGTCAGCTCGGTCGTGCTGATCGTGGGCGGCGTCGTGCAGAACTTCAACGGCTTCACCGAGATCACGACGCTCGCGGGAACCACCCAGAGCCTGCCGGGCGGGCCCGTCGCGTCGCAGGAGGCCATCAAGGAGCTCGGCACGAACGGCGGCGGTTTCTTCAACGCGAACTCGGCGCATCCGTTCGAGAACCCGACAGCCTGGACGAGCCTCTTCGAGATCGTGCTCCTGCTCGCGATCCCCTTCGCGTTGCCGCGCACGTTCGGTCGCATGGTCGGCAGTGACAAGCAGGGCTACGCGATCCTCGCGGTCATGGCGACGATCTTCGTCGGGTCGCTCGTCGCGCTGTCGATCTTCGAGGCGAACGGTGCCGGTACCGCTCCCGAGCTCGCCGGCGGAGCGATGGAGGGCAAGGAGCAGCGCTTCGGCATCTTCGGCTCAGCCCTGTTCGGATCCGCATCCACACTCACCTCGACCGGCGCCGTCAACTCGATGCACGATTCGTTCACCGCGCTGGGCGGCATGATGCCGATGCTCAACATGATGCTCGGCGAGGTCGCCCCTGGCGGTGTCGGATCCGGCCTCTACGGCATGCTCGTGCTCGCCGTGATCGCCGTGTTCATCGCCGGTCTCCTCGTCGGCCGCACACCCGAGTACCTCGGCAAGAAGATCGGGCCTCGCGAGATCAAGCTCGCGAGCCTCTACATCCTCGTGACGCCGACGCTCGTGCTCGCGGGAACCGCCCTGAGCTTCGCGATCCCCGGCGTTCGCGAGGATGTCGAGTCCATCTCGATCTGGAATCCCGGCATCCACGGCATGTCGGAGGTGCTCTACGCCTTCACGTCGGCGTCGAACAACAACGGCTCCGCCTTCGCCGGACTCACGGCGAACACGCCGTGGCTCAACACGGCGCTCGGTGTCGCGATGCTCCTCGGCCGGTTCGTTCCGATCGTGCTCGTGCTCGCGATCGCCGGCAGTCTCGCCGCGCAGGACAAGACGCCTGCCACCGCGGGCACCCTGCCGACCCACCGGCCGCAGTTCGTCGGCCTCCTCATCGGGGTGACGGTCATCGTGACCGCCCTCACCTACTTCCCCGTTCTCGCGCTGGGTCCCCTGGCGGAAGGGCTGAGCTGATCCATGTCCACCATCACTGAGATCCCCTCGACGACCGGCAACGCCACACGGCCGATGGGTGCGCCGTCGAAGCGTCCGATGGGCGCCTTCGGCCCCTCGCAGCTCCTCCACGCGCTTCCCGGCGCGTTCCGAAAGCTCGACCCCCGCCGGATGTGGCGCAACCCGGTCATGTTCATCGTCGAGATCGGAGCCGCACTCACGACCGTGCTCGCGATCGCCGAACCGTTTCTCGGCGGCCCTGGCTCGTCGGGCGGCACGGTCGTTCCGGTCTCGTTCACGTGGGGCATCGCCGTGTGGCTCTGGCTCACTGTGGTCTTCGCGAACCTCGCGGAGTCGGTGGCGGAGGGCCGCGGCAAGGCCCAGGCCGAAACGCTGCGCCAGACCCGTACCTCGACGGTCGCACACGTCGTGCGCGATTACAGCGAAGCGGCGGATGCCTCAGCCGAGCACTCGACCGTGACGGATGTCTCGTCCGCCGATCTCCGGCTCGGCGACATCGTCGTGGTCACCGCAGGCGACCTGATCCCGGGCGACGGCGACATCGTCTGGGGCATCGCCTCGGTCGACGAGTCGGCCATCACCGGCGAGTCGGCGCCCGTCGTTCGCGAGTCGGGCGGGGACCGCTCCGCCGTGACGGGCGGAACCCGGGTGCTCTCCGACCGCATCGTCGTGCGCATCACCTCGAAGCCCGGTGAGACCTTCGTCGACCGCATGATCGCGCTCGTCGAAGGCGCCGCCCGTCAGAAGACCCCGAACGAGATCGCGCTGAACATCCTGCTGGCGAGCCTCTCGATCGTCTTCGTCGTCGTCGTGCTCACCCTCAACCCGATCGCGTCGTACGCGGCGGCGCCGGCTTCCATCCCGGTGCTCGTCGCCCTCCTCGTCTGCCTCATCCCGACCACGATCGGCGCGTTGCTCTCGGCGATCGGCATCGCCGGCATGGACCGGCTCGTGCAGCGGAACGTGCTCGCGATGTCTGGCCGTGCGGTCGAAGCCGCGGGCGATGTCACGACGCTGCTCCTCGACAAGACGGGCACGATCACGTACGGCAATCGGCGTGCGAGCGAGTTCGTCGCGATGCCGGGCGTGGATGCCGCGGTGCTCGTACAGGCCGCGGCGCTCTCGTCGCTCGCCGATCCGACGCCCGAGGGTTCGTCGATCGTGGACCTCGCCGCCCAGCACGGTATCGGCTTCGATGCCGCCCCGGCCGGCGAGGTGGTGCCGTTCACGGCGCAGACCAGGATGTCGGGACTCGACCTGCCCGACGGGTCGACCATCCGCAAGGGCGCCGGCTCGGCGGTCATCGCCTGGGTCGAGGCATCCGCCCCCATTCCCTCGAGCACACAGGACGAACTCGCCCGGCGAGTCGACGCGATCTCGGTCGGCGGCGGTACGCCCCTCGTCGTCGCAGAGAAGTCGACCGACGGCGTGGCTCGCATCCTCGGCGTGGTGCATCTCAAGGACATCGTCAAGGACGGGCTCACCGAGCGCTTCACCGAACTTCGCGCCATGGGCATCCGCACCGTCATGATCACGGGCGACAACCCGCTCACCGCGAGGGCGATCGCCGCCGAGGCCGGTGTCGACGACTACCTCGCCGAGGCGACCCCCGAGGACAAGATCGCGCTGATCCGAAAGGAACAGGCCGGCGGCAACCTCGTCGCGATGACCGGCGACGGCACGAACGACGCACCCGCGCTCGCGCAGGCCGACGTCGGGGTGGCCATGAACACGGGCACGTCGGCGGCGAAGGAGGCCGGCAACATGGTCGACCTCGATTCCGACCCGACGAAGCTCATCGAGATCGTACGCATCGGCAAGCAGCTGCTCATCACGCGCGGCGCGCTCACGACGTTCTCGATCGCCAACGACATCGCGAAGTACTTCGCGATCATCCCGGCGATGTTCGCAGGCGTCTTCCCGGGGCTCGCGGTGCTGAACGTCATGCAGCTCCACTCCCCCGCCTCAGCGATCCTCTCGGCGATCATCTTCAACGCGATCATCATCGTGATCCTGATCCCGCTCGCGCTCCGCGGGGTGAAGTACCGGCCGCTCGGAGCATCCGCAGTGCTGAGCCGCAACCTGCTCGTCTACGGGCTCGGCGGCATCATCGCGCCCTTCATCGGCATCAAGCTGATCGACCTCGTCGTCAGCATCATCCCAGGGTTCTGAGCTCGGGAAAGGAAACACGTCATGGTTACGACTCGCACCACGATGCGCACCCACTGGGTGGCACTCCGCACGATGCTCATCTTCACGCTCGTCCTCGGCGTGGCCTACACGATCGTGGTCACCGGCATCGGGCAGCTCGCGCTGCCTGCGCAGGCGAACGGCTCCGTCATCCGCTCGGGCGACGACATCGTGGGCTCCGCGCTCATCGGCCAGTCCTTCACGGATGCCGACTGGGAGCCGCTCCCCGAGTGGTTCCAGTCCCGCCCCTCCGCCGCGGGCGACGGCTACGACGCCGGTGCCTCCAGCGGCAGCAACTATGGGCCTGAGAACGCCGACCTCATCGCGGCGATCGAGGAGCGGAAGGCGCAGGTCGCCGAGTCCAACGGCGTCTCACCCGATGACGTCCCGGCGGACGCCCTGACCGCGTCGGCCTCCGGTCTCGACCCTCACATCAGCCCGGAGTACGCCCTGCTGCAGGTGCCGCGCGTCGCGGCCGAACGCGGCCTTGCCGAAGCCGCGGTGCGCGAACTGGTGGAGTCTAGGATTCAGGCACGGGACCTCGGGTATCTGGGCGAACCGACCGTCAACGTGCTGCAGCTGAACCTCGCCCTCGCCGAGCTGGAAGGTTAGTCGTATGCGGAGGGGGCGGCTTCGGGTGCTGCTCGGCGCTGCTCCCGGCGTCGGCAAAACCTACACGATGCTCGAGGAGGGCAAGCGCCTCGCCGACGAAGGCCATGATGTGGTCCTCGCGTTCGTCGAGACGCACGGCCGGAAGGCCATCGCCTCGATGGCCGACGGTCTCGAGGTGGTGCCACGTCACTCCGTCGCGCATCGCGGCATGACGCTCACCGAGATGGACCTCGACGCCGTGCTCGCCCGCAAGCCCGAGATCGCCCTCGTCGACGAGCTCGCGCACACGAACGCGCCGGGGTCGCGCAACGTGAAGCGCTGGCAGGATGTGAACGAGCTGCTCGACGCCGGCATCGATGTGATCTCGACGGTGAATACCCAGCACATCGAGTCACTGGGCGACGTCGTGCTGCAGATCACCGGGGTGCCGCAACGCGAGACGATCCCCGACGCCGCGCTGCGTGCGGCCGACCAGATCGAGGTCATCGACCTCGCGCCCCAGGCCCTGCGCGACCGGCTCTCGAGCGGACTCGTCTACCCGGCCGAGCGCATCGACGCAGCGCTCTCGAACTACTTCCGACTCGGCAACCTCACCGCGCTCCGCGAGCTCGCCCTGCTCTGGCTCGCCGACGAGGTCGACTCGGCGCTCAAGGCCTACCGCGCCGAGCACGGCATCGACCGCAAGTGGGAGGCACGCGAGCGGGTGGTCGTCGCCCTCACGGACGGCCCCGAGGGCGAGACCCTGCTGCGGCGCGGTGCGCGCATCGCGTCGCGATCGTCGGGCGGCGAGCTGATCGCCGTGCACGTGACCAATCCCGACGGCATGCGGGCGCGGCATCCGGGCACCCTCGACCGGCAGCGCACCCTCGTCGAGCAGCTCGGCGGCACGTTCCACCAGGTCGTCGGCGAAGACGTGCCGCGTGCGCTCGTCGACTTCGCGAGGGCGGCGGATGCCACGCAGCTGGTCATCGGCGTGAGCCGAAGGTCGCGGCTCGCCGCGGCGTTCACGGGGCCCGGCATCGGCGCGACCGTCATCCGCGAGTCGGGCGACATCGACGTGCACATCGTGACGCACGCCGCCGCGGGCTCGGGCTTCTCGCTGCCGCGGCTCGGCGGCGCGCTCAGCCGCAAGCGGCTCATCGCCGGATTCGCCGTCGCGCTCATCGCCGGGCCGCTGTTGAGCTGGCTCCTCGTGAGCCTCCACACGGAGTCGTCGATCACCAGCGACGTGCTGGCCTACCAGCTGCTCGTCATCGTCGTCGCGCTCATCGGCGGCCTGTGGCCGGGCCTGTTCGCCGCAGTCCTCTCCGGGCTGACCCTCAACGTCCTGTTCGTCGAGCCGCGGTTCACCCTCACGATCGAGGACCCGCGGCAGTTCCTCGCGCTCGTCCTCTACGTCGCGAACGTGCTGCTCGTGAGCTACGTCGTCGACCAGGCCGCGCGGCGCTCGCGCGAGGCACGGCGGGCAGTGGCGGAGTCGCAGCTGCTCGCAACGCTCGCGGGCAGCGTGCTGCGCGGCGAGGACGCACTGCAGGCGATGGTCACCCGCACGCGCGAGGCGTTCGGGCTCACCGGCGTGCGTCTCCTCATCGACGGCGAGCCGCAGCTGGCCGATGGCGAGCCCACGCGCGACGCCCGCGTCACGAACGTGCCGATCGGCACGCGCGGCGTGCTCGAGCTGCACGGGCAGGATCTCGCGGCATCCGAGCGTCGCCTGCTGCAGGTCATCGCCACGCAGATCGACCAGGCGATCGAGCACGGCGCCCTCGCCAGGGCTGCGTCGGAAGCCGGCGAACTCGCCGAGACCGACCGCGTGCGCTCTGCGTTGCTCGCCGCGGTCGGTCACGACCTGCGTCGCCCGCTCACCTCGGCATCGGCCGCGATCAGCGCGCTGCGTTCGTCCGAGCTGAAGCTGCCCGCCGCCGAGCGCCAGGAACTCCTCGAAACCGCCGCCGAAAGCCTCGACTCGCTCGCAGAGCTCGTCACCAACCTGCTCGACGTGAGTCGCGTGCAGGCTGGCGCCCTCGTGGTGAAGCTCGCACCGACCGATGTCGCCGACGTCGTCTTCCCGGCACTCGACGAACTCGGGCTTGGTCCCGGAGCCGTGGAACTCGATCTCGCCGAGGACCTTCAGCCCGTGCTCGCCGATGCCGTGCTCCTCCAGCGCGTCGTGGTGAATCTGCTCGCCAACGCGGTGCGGCACAGCCCGCCCGGCGAGCGTGTCAGACTTGCCGCGAGTTCGTTCCAGGGCCGCACCGAGCTGCGCGTCGTCGACCGCGGACCTGGCATCCCGGCCGAGCGCCGGGACGAGGTGTTCACGCCTTTCCAGCGTCTCGGCGACACCGACAATGACACCGGCCTCGGATTGGGCCTCGCCCTCTCGAAGGGCTTCGTCGAAGGGATGGACGGCACACTGGAAGTGGACGACACGCCCGGCGGCGGACTCACGATGGTCGTCACGCTGCCCACGGCCGAGGAGGAGGCACCATGAGGATCCTCGTCGCCGACGACGACGAGCAATTGCAGCGCGCCCTCCGTATCACGCTCACGGCGCGGGGCTACGAGGTGATCGCCGCACATGACGGCGCCGAGGCGATCGACCTCGCCGCGAATGCGCACCCCGACCTCATCCTGCTCGACCTCGGCATGCCTCGGGTCGAGGGGGTCGACGTGATCCGCGCGGTGCGGGCGTGGTCGAAGGTGCCGATCCTCGTGCTCTCGGGCCGCACCGACTCGGCAGAGAAGGTCGACGCACTCGACGCGGGCGCCGACGACTACGTCACGAAGCCGTTCGCGATGGATGAGTTGCTGGCGCGCCTCAGGGCGCGGGCTCGGGCGGTATCCGGTGACGAGGCGGATGCCGCGTCGATGTCGATCGGCGAGCTCACCGTGGACCTGGCGGCCAAGACGGTCCGCGGCCCTGGCGACGCGGGCGCGGCGGCATCCGTTCGCCTGACGCCCACGGAGTGGCGCCTCCTCGAGCTGTTCCTGAAGAACCCGGGCAAACTGCTCACGCGGCAGATGCTGCTCGGCGAAGTGTGGGGTCCGTACCATGCGAACGACGCCGGATACCTGCGCCTCTACGTCGCACAGCTGCGCCGCAAACTCGAGCCGGTCCCCTCTGAGCCGCGGCATTTCCTCACCGAGCCTGGCATGGGCTACCGCTTCGAGCCGTAGAGCGCTCCTGGACCGCCTGCAAGCCGAGTGCCCAGCTACCTTCAGCGAAGCGGCTACCTGACTTGGATCGACATCTTGGGAGTTCCTCGGCGTGTTCCACGCCTCGAACGACGGCGAGCGCTGGGAGTTCGTGCGGTCCTTCGCCTTTGGCGCCGCAGGCCCGGTGCGCACCGGCTTCGGCGTGCAGGCGCCGACCGGCGAGGGCTGCAAGGTGACCTTCGACGACATCCAGTTCGAACAGGAGACCCTGCAGTCGCTGCGCGACGGTTCCTGAGTTGAACGGGGTGTGAACTTCCGCTCGCCCTCGTTGAAATGCATAGATGGTCCTCTATTCTTTTGATGTCGAGTGAAACGAGGCCATCTATGACTGACAAGCCGACCGTCCTTTTCGTCTGCGTCCACAGGGCGGGCACATGAGCGCGCAGCCCGGCCAGCCGCCGCTGCTCGACCCGCACGCGGTGCTGCACCGAAGCAGCGAACGCCTCGCCGCCCACTACGCCGGCATCGTCAACGAGGAAACCGTCGAACGAGTCGTGTACGAGTCGTACACCGCCCTGGCCCGCACCGCGAAGGTCACCACGCACCTGCCGAGCCTCGCCTACCGGTTCGCGCACGAGCGGCTCACGGCACTGGGACAGTCCAAAGGGCTCATCACCAAAGACGTGCCCGAGGTGCTGTTCGTGTGCGTGCAGAACTCCGGACGCTCGCAAATGGCGGCCGCGCTCCTCAGGCAGGTCGGCGGCGACCGAGTGCACGTTCGCTCGGCCGGCTCGGAACCGAGCAGCGGCATCCTCCCCACGGTCATCGAGGTCATGCGCGAGCAAGGCATCGACCTGAGCGAGGAGTTCCCCAAGCCACTCACCGACGACGTCGTGCGCGCCGCTGACGCCGTGATCACGATGGGCTGTGGCGATGCGTGCCCGATCTACCCGGGCAAGCGATACCTCGACTGGACCCTCGAGGACCCGGCTGACCTCGACCTCGATGGAGTGCGCCAAGTCCGCGACGAGATCCGCTCTCACATCGACCAGCTGCTCACCGAGATCATCCCGGGCGAAGGAACGAACACGTAAGCAATCGCCCGGCGACGGGGCGGTGAACGCTCGTTGAACTTCGTTGCGTCGGCCTGCGATCCCTGGTGGATCCGCTTGCGGGCCACAGCCGGCGGCTTAGCGTGGAGAACGCTGCGAGACGTCGAGGGGGTACACGTGCGCGCCGAGCGGTCGACCGGCCGGGCCTTCCGACCCGACCTGCAGGGACTGCGCGCGATCGCCGTGCTGCTCGTGCTGGTGTACCACACGGGGGTCGCTGTGCTCCCCGGCGGCTACATCGGCGTCGACGTGTTCTTCGTGATCTCCGGCTTCCTGATCACCGGTCATCTCCTGACTGCGCTCGCCGAACGGCGGGGGATCGACTTCGCAGACTTCTTCGCACGACGCGCCCGACGAATCCTCCCCGCGGCGCTCGTCGTGGCCGCCGCCACCGTCGCCGCCGGGATCGTCATCACGCCGCCGCTCGAGCAGCCGCGCCTGCTCGGCGACGCGATCGCGGCGGTGCTCTTCGTCCCGAACGTCCGCTTCGCCGTCGAGGGTGCCGACTACCTCGCCGAAGACGAGCCGAGCGTGTTCCAGCACTACTGGTCGCTCGGCGTCGAGGAGCAGTTCTACCTGGTGTGGCCGGCGCTCCTCGCCCTGGGGTTCCTGCTGCTCCGCCGGGCCGGACGACGCCACCGACGACGTACGTCCCCTGGGCGAACGGATGCCGAGACAGCCTCATTCGTCGTCGCGTTCGTCGCCGTCCTCGTGATCGTGAGCTCTCTCGCCGTGTGCCTCGCCCAGTCGCAGGCCGCACCCTCCTGGGCCTTCTTCGGGCTCCCGGCGCGGGCGTGGGAGTTCGCCGCGGGCGGCCTGCTCGCGGCGCTCCTTCGGCGCCGACCCGCCTGGCTCGACGGCGGCCTCGGCGCCGCGGCGGGGTGGGTGGGCATCGCGAGCATCATGGCGGCGGCCCTCGCCTTCAACGGGAACTTGGGATACCCGGGCATCTGGGCGGCGATCCCCGTCGCGGGGGCCGTCCTGGCGATCGCGGGCGGAGACGCCAACCACGCAGCATCGCCCCGAGCCGTGCTCGGCTCGCGTCCCTTCGTCTTCGTGGGCGCGATCTCGTACTCCCTGTACCTCGTGCACTGGCCGATGCAGGCGCTCCCCCAGTCCACGCTGGTCACGGGCGGCGACGTGCCGGTGCCGGTGCGGCTGTTGCTCGCAGCGGCGAGCGTCCCGCTGGCGTGGGTCATGTACCGCATGGTCGAGGTGCCGTTTCGGCGACCTCGTGGGCGCATCGCCCGCCGGCCTGCTCGTGCCATCGCCGCAGGTCTCGCGGCATCCGCTGCACTGGCCGTCGTCTGCCTGACGGCCGCGCAGGTCGGACCGGCGCGCGCCGTCGGCCCACCCGACCCGCCGACCGCTCGGAGCGAGGTGCCGGAGTTGGCCCCGTCACCGGCGGCGACCGGTCCCGTGCCGGTCGACCTCATGCCGTCCCTTGCCGCGGCCGAGCACGACCTCCCCTCGATCTACGAGACCGGCTGCGAGCTCGGACGGCTGAGCACCGATCCGTCGGGATGCTCCGCCGGATCCCTCGGGCCGCGAGTGGCGACGTTCGGCGACTCGCACACCGCGCACTGGGTGCCGGCGTTCGAGGAGCTCGCCGTGCGCGGGCTGATCCGGCTGTCGAACCACTCGAAGAGCTCGTGCCCGTCGGTGGACATCCCGGCCACGTTCCGAGGATCCGAGGACTACCCCGAGTGCGATCGCTGGCGCACCGCCGTGCTCGAGCGGCTGCGCGCCGACCCGCCCGACGTCGTGGTGCTCGCGAACTACGCGGGGAACGAGTTCGCGGTGCCCGACGGTGAAGTCGCCGAGCGGTGGCGGGAGGGGCTCGAGCGCACCATCCGACTGCTGCCGGAGGAGACCCTCGTGGTCGTGATCGCCGAGACACCCGACCTCGGATTCAACCCCGCGACGTGCCTGTCGGTGCACCGTGACGACCTCTCCCCGTGCGCGCCGCAGCGGACGGACGCATTGGCCGGGAAGATCGGCGAGGCGGAGCTCGCTGCGACGGCGGCGGCCGGGGCACGCCTCATCGACCTCTCCGGTTGGTTCTGCGACGCAAGCGCGTGTCCGCCGGTATCGGGGAACGTGCTCGTGTATCGCGACAGCCACCACGTGACCGCCACGTTCGCACGCGCGATGGCCGACGTGATCGGAGCGGAACTCGGTGTGCTGCCCACCCGCCGGACTGCAGCGGGCCTGCCGCAATCGGAGCAGCCGAGACCTGCCCGGATCATTCTCCTGCCCGACACGTGACCGTCATCTCCGCCGATTAGCGTGCCCGGAACAGATCGGAGGTGCGAGATGAGCCCCATTGAATCACTGGACGTCGTCGAAACCGGCGATGGGCGGTGGGATGTGCAACTGCGTGACAGTCTGACGGTCGTCGGCTACGTCTGGCATACGGGCGCCGGCTTCATCGTCTGGGACTGGGCGGATCGACAGGTCGGCGTGTTCGAGTCGCTGCCTCGGGCCGTGCGCGAGCTCTGGGCGGTGGAGACCGCCGGATAGTGTCGCGAGGGCATGTCCCACGTGCCGATCACCATCGCCTGCGCATCGTCGAGTTCATCGATGGGTAACCGTGGGAACGTAGGGTGAGGCATCCTTCTCATGCAACCTGCCTCCGGGCAGCAAGGAGCCTCCGTGACTGATTCCCCGGGCCTGATGAGCCGTTCGGCCGTGGCGACGAGCCCGCGAACCCTCCTCGACATCCTTCGCGAGACCACGGCCACTGCGCCGGATGCGTCGGCGATCGAGGATGACCGTGGTGCGATCAGCTATCGCGAGCTCATGGCGCAGGTGAACGTCATCGCAGCTCGATTGCACGCGGCGGGTGTACGGCGGGGAGATCGGGTCGGCGTTCGCATGCCTTCGGGATCACGGGAGCTCTATCTCTCGATCCTGGGCGTGATCGCGGCGGGCGCCGCGTATGTGCCCGTCGACGTCGATGATCCCGACGAGCGTGCCGCGCTCGTGTTCTCGGAAGCGCTCGTCCGCGGCGTGCTCACGGACGCCGGGTACGCCCCGTGGGGCGCGGATGTCCCGGCGACGGTCGTCTTCGACGATGCTGCACCGCACCCGAGCACTGCAGCAACCCCGGCCGTGGCGCCGCCCGAGCCATCCGACGACGCGTGGATCATCTTCACGTCGGGGTCGACGGGCATTCCGAAGGGGGTGGCGGTCACTCACGGATCGGCGGCGGCGTTCGTGGATGCCGAGGCCGGGCTGTTCCTGCGCGACGAGCCGATCACGACCTCCGATCGCGTGCTCGCGGGACTCTCGGTCGCCTTCGATGCGTCCTGCGAGGAGATGTGGCTGGCGTGGCGTCATGGTGCGTGCCTGGTGCCGGCACCGAGGTCGCTCGTGCGAAGCGGCATGGACCTGGGTCCGTGGCTGTCGTCGCGACGCATCACGGTCGTCTCGACCGTGCCGACGCTCGCCTCCCTCTGGCCGGCGGAGGCGCTCGACAACGTTCGCCTGCTGATCTTCGGCGGTGAGGCCTGCCCGCCGGAGCTCGTGAACCGGCTCGCGGTCGAGGGACGGGAGGTCTGGAACACGTACGGCCCGACCGAGGCGACCGTCGTCTCGAGCGCTGCCCTCCTGACCCAGGGCGACCCGGTCCGGATCGGCGGCCCGCTCGACGGCTGGGACCTTGCGGTCGTCGACGCCGACGGCGTCCCGGTGGCCGACGGCGAGGTCGGGGAACTGATCATCGGCGGAGTCGGACTCGCGCGTTACCTCGACCCGGCGAAAGACGCTGAGAAGTTCGCACCGATGCCGACGCTCGGGTGGGAGCGCGCGTATCGCAGCGGTGACCTGGTCCGCTTCGATCGCGACGGGCTGTTCTACCAGGGACGCGCCGATGACCAGGTCAAGGTCGGCGGCCGCCGCATCGAACTCGGCGAGATCGAGGCGGCGCTGCAGGACCTGCCAGGAGTGTCCGGGGCTGCGGCCGCGGTGCGCCGCAGCGCCGCCGGAAACGATGTGCTGGTCGGCTACCTCGCGGTGGCAGCCGATGCCGGGTTCGATCGGCGAGCTGCCGTCGCCCGGCTTCGCGAGGAGCTGCCCGCTGCGCTCATTCCGCTGCTGGCGGTGATCGACGAGCTGCCGGTGCGCACTTCGGGCAAGGTCGACCGTGCCGCGCTTCCCTGGCCGGTCGAGGATCGGGTCGAGGATGAGGACGCCGCGTCTGAAGCGGAGCTGGATCCGGTCTCGAGGCACCTCGCGAACGACTGGCGCAGTGTGCTGGGCCTGCCCGTGGAGGCGGCCGACGACAACTTCTTCGATCTCGGAGGCGGCTCGCTCGCCGCGGCGCAGCTCGTCTCCCTCGTGAGGAGGCGACACCCCGACCTCACCGTCGCGGACGTCTACGCCCACCCGAGATTCGGGTCGATGGCAGCGGCGCTCGCGGAGAGCACGGAGAGCGGCGCTGCGGCGTCGACGCACGTCGTTCCGAAGACGCCGGCGCGGATGCAGGTGCTCCAGACGATCCTCGGTGCACCGTTGTTCGTGCTCAACGGCATCCGCTGGGTGCTGTACCTGCTCACGGCGAGCGCCATCCTGCGGCCGCTCGGCGGGTTCGACGTGCTCCCGGAGGTGTCGGTGCCGTGGCTCATCGTCGGCCTGGCCGTGTTCGTCACGCCATGGGGGCGCATGGCGGTCGCCGTGATCATCGCTCGACTCGTGCTCGCCGGACTCCGCCCGGGTGATTACCCACGGGGTGGGGGCGTGCATCTTCGACTCTGGCTCGCGGAGCAGGTCGCCCATCAGGTGGGCGCGGCAAGCCTGGCCGGTGCTCCATGGATCAGTTACTACGCGCGCGCCCTCGGCGCGAAGATCGCCCCGGGCGTCGACCTGCATGCGCTCCCGCCGGTCACCGGATTCCTGCGGGTCGGCGCCGGGGCGTCGATCGAGCCGGAGGTCGACCTCGCGGGCTACTGGATCGATGGCGACCTCGTGCGCATCGGCGAGATCCGCATCGGTGCTGGCAGCTCGATCGGAGCTCGGAGCTCGTTGATGCCCGGGGCGAGGATCGGGAAGCGGGCCACCGTGGCGCCGGGATCGGCGGTGTTCGGTCGAGTTCCGGCGGGTCAGGACTGGGCGGGCTCACCGGCAGTTCGGGTGGGGAGGTCGCGCACCTGGTGGCCCGAGGAGCGGCCGCCGCTCCGCACCGGCTGGCTGTTCGCCTACGCGGCCTCCTCGCTCGTCGTATCGCTTGTGCCGATCGTCGCGTTCGTTGCCGGAGCCGCCGTCATCGCCCTGGCGATTCGAGGCTCCGCGTCCCTCGGCGAGGTCGCCGTGATGAGCGCCGTGGCGCTCGTGCCCGCCACCCTCGTCTCGGGTGTCGTGCTGACGGCCGCGGTGGTGGCGCTCGTGCGGCTCCTCGGCATCGGTCTGAACGAGGGCGTCTTCCCGGTGCGCAGCCGGATCGGATGGCAGGCCTGGTCGATCGAGCGACTTCTCGACCTCGCGCGCACGATCCTGTTCCCGCTGTACTCGAGCCTGTTCACGCCGGTGTGGTTGCGACTGCTCGGCGCCGACATCGGCCGCGATGTGGAGGCATCCACGGTGCTGCTGCTGCCCGGGATGACCAAGGTCTCCGACGGCGCGTTCCTGGCCGACGACACCCTGGTCGCCGCCTACGAACTCGGCGGCGGGTACGTGCGGATCGCGCGGGTCGAGATCGGCGCGCGCGCCTTCCTCGGCAACTCGGGCATGGCCGGCGGTGGGAATCGGGTGCCGAAAGACGGCCTCGTCGCGGTACTCTCCGTGGCGCCCCGGAAGGCGAAGGCCGGCTCGTCGTGGCTCGGGTCCCCTCCGGTGAAGCTCAGGCGTCAACCGCAGGACGCTGAGCGCGGACGCACGTTCGATCCGACCTACGGGCTCCGATGGGCGCGCGCGATCTGGGAGCTGCTGCGGGTCGTTCCGGTCATCGTGACGTGCGGCATCGGGCTCGCGGTGCTCATGGCCCTCGCCACGATAATGGCGGCGTGGGGAGTCGTCGTGACGATCCTGCTGAGCGGCTTGGTCCTGCTCGCAGCCGGCGCCGTCGCGGCGGGCATCAGCACCATCGCCAAGTGGGCTCTGCTCGGCCGCATCCGTTCAGGCGAGCACCCGCTCTGGTCGTCATTCGTGTGGCGAAGCGAGGTGTCCGACACGTTCACCGAGATGGTCGCGGCCCCGTGGTTCGCGTCCGCGGCCGCGGGAACACCCGCGCTCGTGTGGTGGCTTCGCAGCCTCGGCGCGAAGATCGGAGCCGGTGTGTGGATCGACAGCTACTGGCTCCCCGAAGCGGATCTCGTGACCCTCGGGGACGCATCCACCGTGAATCGGGGCTGCGTCGTGCAGACCCACCTCTTCCATGATCGAATCATGAGCATGGATGCGGTCATCATCGAACAAGGCGGCACGCTCGGCCCGCACAGCGTCATCCTGCCCGCCGCCGAGATCGGCGCGAATGCGACGGTCGGCCCGGCCTCGCTCGTGATGCGCGGAGAGACCGTGCCGGCGGCCGGCCGATGGAGCGGCAATCCGATCGGTCCGTGGCGCGCGGTCGTCGTCGGCGACTACCGTCGCGAGCCCGCCTGATGACGCAGCCAGCAACGATCTCGGGGCCGCACGCGTATCTCCCGCGATCCGGTTCCCACGACTTCGCGACGCTCTACTACGACCTCGACCTGCGCTACCGCGTCGCCACCAACCGACTCGACGCCAGCGCGGTGATCCGGGGACGCGCCCTGAAAGATCTGCGTGCGATCCACCTCGATCTCGTGCACCTCCGGGCGAAGCGGGTGCGACTCGACGGAGACCGAAAGGTGCGTTTCTCCCAATCGACCACCCACCTGACTGTGCGGCCGAGCGCCCCGATCCCCGAGGGTGGCGAATTCACCGTCACGGTCGACTACGACGGGTCGCCGAGCCCCCGTCGCTCTCGCTGGGGCACGATCGGGTGGGAGGAGCTCACCGACGGCGTGCTGGTCGCGTCGCAACCGTCGGGTGCGCCGACGTGGTTCCCGTGCAACGACCGGCCCGACGACAAGGCCCCGTACCGCATCCGCGTCACGACGGAGCAGCCGTACACGGTACTCGCGACCGGGCAGCTCCGCGACCACACGGTGTCGGCCGGCCGCGGCACGTGGACCTTCGAACAGCAGGAGCCCACCTCGACCTACCTCGCCACGGTGCAGATCGGTCGCTACACCTTGGAGCCCCGGCGGACGGCCGGTGTCGACTGGATCATCGCGTACCCGCCGGCGCTCACACGCAGGGTGCTGCACGACTTCGCACCGGTGGGCCGGATGCTGGAGGCATTCCAAGCACGGTTCGGGCCCTATCCGTTCACTTCGTACACGATCGTCGTCACCGAGGACCCACTGGAGATCCCGCTGGAGTCGCAGGGCATGGCCACGTTCGGCGCGAACCACGCCGATGGGCGCGGCGGCTCCGAACGCCTCATCGCGCACGAGCTCGCCCACCAATGGTTCGGGAACAGCGTCGGATTGGCCGGCTGGGGCGACATCTGGCTGAATGAGGGCTTCGCCTGCTACGCGGAGTGGCTCTGGGCCGAGGCGTCACGCCGTGAGTCAGCAGACTCCTTGGCTCGGCGCGCCCACGCGTTGCTGGCGAGCCTTCCCCGCGACCTCGTGCTCGGCGATCCCGGCCCCGACCTGATGTTCGACGACCGCGTGTACAAGCGTGGAGCCTGCCTGGTCCACGCGATCAGGCTCACGCTCGGTGACGAGCGGTTCTTCGCGCTGCTCCGCGCGTGGACGGAGGCGATGCGCTACGGGGCGGCATCGATCGACGATTTCCGCCGGTTCGCCGCCGGGTTCGCGGATGCCTCGCTGGATGCATTGTTCGACGCGTGGCTCCTCGACGCGGCCCTGCCGGAGTTGCCGCCGGCGTTGCCGCCTGCGCCGCCCTCCTGATCCGGCCACGCGACGACGACGGCGTGGCCGTGAAGAATGCGATGTCGTCGCAACCGGTAGCGGATGCCGCGATCGCCGACCCGCCCACGTCGGTGGCCGACCAGCACCTGCCTCGGATCGACGCGAAGGCCTCGCCCGTCGGCTTTGAGGATCGCCTCTATGGCCGTCCATCGCCCGAGCGGATCGAGTCCCCGCACGCCGGTCACGTCACGGATCGCGGTGAGACGCGCCGCGGAGGTGTTCCGCGGCTCGGCATCGACTCCGATCGGGTGATATGCGGCCACCGCGAACGCGCGGTCCGATCCATGCGCGAGGCTGACGTGCACCGGGGTCGGCGCTCCGAACACGACCGGCGCACCGTGGTGTCCGCCGCACTCCGTGCAGACCGCGTCGACCGTGAGGGCATCGAGGGGTTCGCCGACGAGGCGAGAGACCGCCGTGAGGATCGCCGACCGGCCTACCAGGAACCGTTCCCGTTCGGGAAGTCCGGCGACGTCGAGTCGAGCTCGATCGGAGGGGCCGAGCCGCTCGACGATCCCGTCGACGTGCACACGATCGGTGGCGACCAGCTCGTACGGCCAGCGCGTCATGTCAGGCGCGCGCGAGCGCGCGGTCATCCGGTCGATTGGTCGTGCTGCTCATGATGGGAGTTTCCATGGCGACGTATGCGATGTCAATCGAGCACGAGATGAATGGTCGCCGAACTGCGCGAGAGGCGGCCGGGGGATATGGTGAACCTGTCGTCCGTCGAGCTACTGGGAGGTACGACGATGCCGAACAAGAAGGCGATCAAGGCCGCAGAGAAGGCGTTGGCCGAAGCGAAGAGCGCAGTTTCCGACGCCAGACAAGCCGTCAAGAAGCTCGACAGGAAGACTCGCCGCAAGGCGGACGACCTCAGAGTTGAGCTGAAGAGGGCTGCGAAGTCGGCCAGCAAGTCGATCGAACGCGATGTGCGCACCGCAACGAAGCGCCGCGCCGCGCAGGCCGAGCAGATCACCGTGCGTCGGCTCAGCGCCCGCGCGGAGGGTGGCGCTCCTGCGCGTGACGAGGTCGCTGCCGACGCGTCGACCGGCCCGACCTATCGGGAGCTCCGCGAGCAGGCGAAGGTGAGGGGCATCCGCGGCTACTCGCGAATGGACAAAGCGACCCTCGCGGCGGCGCTCACCACGTCCTGATCGAGCCTCGAGCCACGACCTCCTGCTACTCGGTCGGGGCGGGAACGGCCGCGTCGCGGACTTCGGCAAGGGCGCTTCTGACGGCTCCGATCGTCTGGTCGACGGCCGTGGCATCCGTGCCCCGATTGCTCACCGAGAAGCGCACGATGGCGCGATCGTGCCATCGTGACGGCGAGGCCCATGCCACGCCGTCCGCGCGAACGCGGTCTGCGAGGGCGAGAGTGAGCGCGTCGTCTTCGGTGGCGACGCAGACCTGGGTGAACACGACGTCGTTCAGCACCTCGAGTCCCGGCGTCGCGGCGAAGCCGTCGGCGAGTCCCCTCGCCGACGCGACGAGCCCGTCGACGAGATCGGCGACGCCGCGGCGACCCAACGCGCGGAGCGTCGCCCAGACCGGGATGCCCCGTGCGCGTCTCGAGAGCTCGGGCGTGTGATCGTAGGGTTCGGCCACAGTGCCCACCTCGGGCAGGTAGGCCGCGTGGATGGCGAGCGCCGCGGCCATCGCCGCTTCATCGGCGACGATCGCGATCCCGCTGTCGTAGGGCACGTTGAGGGTCTTGTGCGCGTCGGTCGCCCATGAATCGGCGGCCTCGTAGCCCGCGACCAGGTGCCGGAGCGAAGGGCTCGCTCCGGCCCAGAGACCGAAGGCACCGTCGATGTGCACCCACGCCCCCGCTGCGTGCGCGACGGCGATCGCTGCGGTGAAGTCGTCGAACGCGCCCGAGTGCACGTCGCCCGCCTGCAGGGCGACGATCGCCGGACCGTCGTCTTCGCCCAGCGCGGCGGCGAGCCCGTCGACGTCGATGCGGCCCTGCGCATCCGCACCGACGGTGCGCGGCAGTCCGAAGCCTGCCATCCGGCCGGCGACGACCATGGAACTGTGCACGGCGTCGCCGGCGAGGAACCGGACGCGCGGGGCGCCCTGCAGTCCGTCCTGTTCGACGTCCCACCCGGCCGCTCGCAGCACGCTCCCGCGCGCCGCAAGCAGGCAGGAGAGGTTGGCCATCGTCGCTCCGGTGACGAACCCCACGCCGGATCCCTCGGGAAGGCCGAGCAGGTCCACCAACCATGCGGCCGCGAGCTCCTCCACGGCGGCTGCACCGGGCGTGGGGGTGCGCGATCCCGTGTTCTGATCCCACGCCGAGACGAGCCAGTCCGCTGCCAGAGCGGCGGGATAGGTGCCGCCGATCACGAATCCGTAGAACCGGGGCGAGGCCATCGCGATGAGGCCGGGTTCGATGGCCGTGGCGAGATGGTCGATGACGGCCGCGGCATCCTGACCCTCGTCGGCGAGTTCGCGGCCGAGTGCGTCCTTGACCTCTTCCACACCCGCGTGGGCGTCGATCGGGCGCTCGGCGATCGAAGCCAGCCAGTCGTGCGTGTGCCTCTCGGCCACGCTCAGCACGTCAGAATACTCGTCGTCGGGCATGGAGTGCTCCCCTCGTACTCCAGGCCCATCTTGCTCCTGGGTCGAGCGTGCGGCAATCGGTGCGTCCGTGATCCGGTCGAGCGGATGCATCATCCATTCGGTGCCGAGCACGGTGGAGACTTGTTATTCAACTGATTCATGACGGGCGTCACGAAAAGCTTGACATTCGGATGACCCTGTTCGACGATGGCACTGTCAACACAGCGCGGTGCCGACCGGACCCCTCGTAGGGGTGCCGACCAGCTCTCCCCTCTCTGCATCGCCTTGGCGACACCCCGCCCACAGTGTCCAGAAAGGCTTGTCAATGAAGAAGAGTCTCGCCGCCATCACCATGGCCGCAGCCGCGATCCTCGCGCTCTCCGCCTGCACCGATTCCGCCAGCCCGACGGCCGCGCCCACCGACGCCGAAGGTGCGGGCGAACTCACGAAGGTCCGCGTCGCCGCGCTTCCCATCGCCGAGACCGGCGCACTGTGGGGCGCGATCGACGCCGGGATCTTCGAGGAGCACGGCCTCGACGTCGAGATCGTCCCGGCACAGGGTGGCGCACAAGCCATCCCCGCGCTGCTCAGCGGCGACATCCAGTTCGCCATCGGACAGCCCTTCGGTCCCTTCCGCGCCGACATCCAAGACCTCGGTGTGACCGTCATCAGCAACTACGCGAGCTCGCTCGCCGAGGGTGATGACGTCAACGCGGTGGTCTCGCTGGCCGACTCGGGCATCACGCGGCCGAGCGACCTCGCCGGCAAGCGCGTCTCGGTCAACAGCCTGGGAGCCGCCGGTGACGTGACCATCATGAAGGCCGTCGAGGACGACGGCGGAGACCCCTCGACGATCGAGTTCATCGAGGTCGCATTCCCCGACGCACAGGCACAGCTCGATGCCAAGAACATCGACGCCGCCTGGGTGCCCGACCCGTTCATGTCGCAGATCACCGGCGCCGGCGGGAACCTCGTCGTGCACCCATACCAGGCCACGATCCCCGGCTTGCCGCTGCTCGTGAACATCACCACGCAGGAGCTCATCGATTCGGATCCCGACCTCGTGGCCGATTACGCCGCGGCCATGACGGAGGCGCTCGACTGGGCGGCCGCCAACGAGGACGCGGTCCGCGCTGCGATCGTCGAGAACATGGGCATCCCTGAGGAGGCCGCGGCCGGCATCACCCTGCCCGAGTTCACGGCCGAAGTGAACGTCGACGCTCTCGAGCAGCTCGCCGGGCTCGCTGTGGAGTTCGGTGTTCTCGATGCCGAGCCCGACCTCGACCGGCTCATCCAGCAGCAATAGGCGATGATGCCGGATGCCTCGGACGTCGAGGCATCCGGCAGCGCCCACTCCTCCGCCCCGCCCCGCCCCGACCCGCCCCGACCCGACCGGAAGGCATCATGGCTCCCTCCTCGACCCGTGCCGTTCGCACGACGCGCAAGCTCGCGCTCGGAACGGCCGGCATCGTCGGATTCCTGCTCGCCTGGCAGCTCATCCCAGCGCTCGGCATCATCAGCCCCCAATACCTGCCGTACGCGACGGACACCCTGGCTCGCCTGGGTGAGGAGTTCCGCGACCTCGAGTTCTGGCGCAACGTCGGACGGACGATGCTCGCGTGGTTCCTCGGCCTGATGATCGCGAGCGTCGCGGCGACCGCGCTGGGCACGATCATCGGACTCGTCCCCTTCCTCCGGCGCGCCACCCACACGACCGTGGAGTTCCTGCGTCCGATCCCGTCAGTCGCACTGATCCCGCTCGCCATCCTCATCTACGGGATCCAGCTTCAGGCGGCGCTCGTGATCATCGTCTTCGCATCCTTCTGGCAGATGTTCGTGCAGGTGCTCTACGGCGTCGCCGACGTCGATGCCGTCGCGCGCGACACCGCCCGCAGCTTCGCGCTGTCGCGTTCCGAGCGAGTGCGGTACCTCATCCTGCCCACGGCGCTGCCGTACCTCATGACGGGGCTGCGGCTCGCGGCATCCGTCGCCCTCATCCTCGCCGTCACCGCGGAGATGGTCATCAGCAACCCGGGGCTCGGGCGGATGATCGTGCACTCCCAGTCTGCATCCGACTGGGTCGGGGTGTACGCCCTCGTGATCGTCACCGGCCTGCTCGGCCTGGCCGTCAACCTCGGCTTCCGCCTCATCGAACGGAGATCCCTGTCGTGGCATCAATCCGTGCGAGGGGAGATCGTGCTGTGACCCTCTACACGAGCACCATCAGGCTGCCGCGCCAGCGTTCGCACGCGTGGAAGCGCCTCGGCGAGAGCACTCTCTTCGCCATCGGCTTCCCCTTCCTGCTGTTGGTGATCTGGGCCGCATGGTCCACCGCTGCCCCGGCGACATTCTTCCCGAGCCCCGTGATCATCGCCCAGGCGTTCGTCGACACCTGGATCGGTCCGGCGTTCGTGACCGACGTGCTCCCGAGCCTCGGCCGCCTCGCCTTGGGCATCATCCTCTCGATCGTCATCGGCATCACGGCAGGGACGCTCATCGGCCTCGTGCGATGGCTGCGCGAACTCCTCGAGCCGCTCCTGGAGTTCTTCCGGGCGATCCCGCCGCCGGTGCTGATCCCCGTGGCGATGCTCCTCCTCGGCATCACCGACACGATGAAGGTCGTGGTGATCGTCGCCGGCGCGGTGTGGCCCGTGCTGCTCAACACGATCGAGGGCGTGCGCTCGACCGACAGCGTCATGACCGAGACCGCCCGCTCGTTCGCGATCACTCGCGCCGAGCGGCTGCGCTACCTCGTGCTGCCGGCAGCGAGCCCCCGGATCATGGCCGGAGTGCGCCAGACGCTCTCGGTCGCCCTGATCCTCATGGTGATCTCGGAGATGTTCGCGTCATCCTCAGGCCTCGGCTATCGGATCACCTATTTCCAGCGCAACTACCTCATCGCCGAGATGTGGAGCGGCATCGTGCTGCTCGGACTCATCGGGGTGTTGCTCGCCGCCGTCTTCAGCATCGTCGAGAAGCGCGTACTGCGCTGGTACCACGGAATCAAGGAGGTCGAACGTGCGTGAAACGCTGCTCCAGGTGGAGCACCTGAAGAAGGTCTACGAGTCCTCCACGGGCAACGTCGAGGCCATCGGAGACATCAGCTTCTCGATGAGCGCCGGAGAGCTCGTCTGCATCGTCGGCCCCTCGGGGTGCGGCAAGACGACCCTGCTCAAGTGCATCGCCGGGCTGCTGCGCTCGACCGGCGGCACCGTCGAGCTCGACGGCAAGCGGGTCACCGGGCCGCCGCCCAACATGGCGCTCGTGTTCCAGGAGTACGGCAGGAGCCTCTATCCGTGGCTCACCGTTCGAGGCAACGTCGAGCTGCCGCTCAAGCACAAGAAGCTCTCTCGCGTCGAACGAGACCAGCTCATCGACGACGCTCTCGAGGCGGTCGGACTCGAGCAGGCCGCCAAGAGCTATCCGTGGCAGCTCTCGGGCGGCATGCAGCAGCGCGTGGCGATCGCCCGGGCGGTGGCGTACCAGCCCGAGGTGCTCATCATGGACGAACCGTTCGCCGCGGTCGATGCGCAGACCCGCGCCGACCTCGAAGACCTCGTGCGGCGCCTTCACCTCGAGCGCGGGATGTCGATCCTCTTCGTCACTCACGACATCGATGAGTCGGTGTATCTTGGCGAGCGCGTCATCGTGCTCTCGAAGTCGCCGACCTGGGTGCAGGAGGACCTCACGATCGACCTCGCTCCCGAGCGAGACCAGATCACCACGCGCGCACTGCCCCGCTTCACCGAGTTGCGCACGCACGTGTACGAGCAGGTGCAGCGTGCCAAGCGCGGGCAGGCTGTGCGGCCGGCCGCCTGACCGAGAGCGACCGGTCTCGAGAGGAAGAGCATGCGAAGCCGTCAGCCGAAGCAGTTGCTCCTGGCCTTCTTCGGCGAGCACGTCGTCGAGCAGGACGCGCTGCCCATCCGGGCGGGTGTGCTGATCGAGGTGCTCGAGGGCGCCGGCGTGGCGGCACCGGCGACGAGGGCGACCCTCGATCGGATGGTGCGCCGAGGACTCCTCTCCCGCGAGCGCCGCGGACGCGAGATCCTCTTCACCCTCACGAGCGAGGGCAGCGCGGTGCTGCACGAGGCCACCGAGCGCGTTCGCGGCCCGCGTCCGTTCGAGCCCCACGGCAGCGGATGGACCCTCGTGACGTTCTCAGTGCCCGAGAACCAGCGCACGTTGCGGCACCGACTGAGGTCGGCACTCACCTGGGAGGGTTTCGCGCCGCTGCGCGACGGACTGTGGCTCGCGCCCGGTGAAGTGGACCTGCAGTCTGCGCTCGAGCCGCTGCAGGCCGACCTCCCGCCGGGAGCCGTCACCGCGTTCCACGCGCGAGAGCTGCCCGGGTTCGCGATGGCCGACAACGTGCGGGCGGCGTGGGACATCGACCGGATCCGCGACGAGCACCTCTCGTTCATCGAGACGTGGAGCGATCCTGCCACCTCGGCGGAGGCGGGCAGCGCACTGTCCGCGCAGACGATGCTCGTCGCGGACTGGCTCGAGCTCCTGCGGGCCGACCCCCGCCTTCCTCGCGACTTCATGAACGACGATTGGCCGGCCGACCGCTCGTTCGAGGTCTATTGGACCTGTCGGCGCGCCCTCGAGGAGGCCGCCGCCGCACAGTTCGCGGCGCTCGCCGACGTCAGCCCCCGAAGCGCGCCCGCAGATCAGCCTTTCGCACCTTCCCTGATGCCGTCCGCGGCAGCTCGTCGACGATGACGACGTTCTTGGGCACCTTGTAGCGGGCGATCTTCCCGTCGAGGTGTGCCTGAACGGTTTCGGCGGTGACGGATGCCCCGGGCTGCACGGTGAGCACGGCCCACGGCACTTCGCCCCACTGCTCGTCGGGAACTCCGATCACGGCCACCCCGGTGACGCCGTCGATGTCGTTGACGAGGTTCTCGATCTCGGCGGGGTAGATGTTCTCACCGCCCGAGATGATCATGTCCTTCAGCCGGTCGGAGATGTACAGGTAGCCGTCGGCGTCGAGGTATCCCATGTCGCCCGAGCGGAACCAGCCGTCGGGCGTGAAGGCTGCGGCGTTCGCCTCAGGGAGGTTCAGGTAGCCCGGGAATACGTTCGGGCCCGCGATCTCGATCTCCCCCACCGTGCCGCGCGGCACCATCGCTCCATGCTCGTCGGCGATGCGGACGTCGGTGAAGAAGTGCGGCAGGCCCACACTCCCCTGCTTGGCGCGCGTCATCGACGGGGGCAGCGACGTCGCGCCCGGCGAGGTCTCGGTCATGCCGTAGCCCTGCGAGAACGACAGCCCGCGCTCCTCGTATGCATTGAGGATGCGCGTGGGCACCGCGGACCCTCCGCAGGTGAGCTTCGCGAGCGTGCTCAGGTCGGTGCTCTTCCAATTCGGGTGGTCGGCCAGCAACTGGTAGGTGGTCGGAACCCCGCTCAGCATGGTCACGCCATGCCGCTCGATGAGCTCGAGGGCGCGCGCCGGATCGAAGCTCTTCTCGAGCACGATCGTGGCGCCCTTGAGGATCACGGGAAGGGCTCCCATGCCGAGCGACGCAGCGTGGAAGAGGGGCGAGATCATGAGAGCGACATCGGTCGAGACGACGTCGTAGTCGACGAGGCTGTTGATCGCCACCCACGTGAGGTTCTCGTGCGTCAACACGGCGCCCTTCGCCTTGCCGGTGGTGCCCGAGGTGTAGAGGATCGCGGCGGGGTCGTCGAGGAAGACCTCGGCATCGGTGTGCCCTGCACGGGTGAGCCGGAGCAGCTGTGCGAGTCCGGGCGCGTCGGCGTCGCCCTCGCCGGTCGGGATCACGTGCGCGACCTTCGCGCCGGTGACGACGGGAGCGACGCGTCCCGAGAATTCCGGATCATGGATGAGTAGGCGCGCCGCGGAGTCGGTCAGCACGTGGAGGATCTCGGGCGCCGCCAGGCGCGTGTTGATCGGCACGAAGACGGCGCCGAGCTGCGCCGCTCCGAAGAGCACCTCGAGGAACCCCGGGCTGTTCTCACCCAGGTACGCGACGCGGTCCCCCTTGCGGATGCCTCGCTGCCACAGCAGCGCCGACACCCCGTCGGCCCCATCGGCCAACTGGCGATAGGTCACGTCGGAGCCGTCGAAGACGAGAGCGGTCTTGTCGGGCGATTTGAGGCGCCGCTTGGCCATCCAGGCGCCGAGTCCGTGATTGTGCATCGTCGTCTCTTCGTTGAGCGTTCGGGTGTGCGGGGGGTCGTGCGGGGTCGTGCGGGGTCGTGCGAGTGCCGGCCGCGGCTCAGGCGTAGAAGCGGTACAGCGCGCGCGCGACGACGGCGGGCTTGGTGCCGCCGTCGATCTCGATCGTCTGGTCGACCGTGAGCTGGTAGCCGCCGGCGACCTCGGTCACCTCGGCGATGACGGCGTTCATGCGCACGCGCAAGCCCACCTTGACCGGTGAGATGAAGCGAACCTTGTCGAGGCCGTAGTTGACCTTCGTGCTGACGCCCTCGACGTCGAGCAGGTCGGTCCAGAACTTCACGGCGAGCGACAGGGTGAGGAACCCGTGCGCGATCGGCCCGCCGAACGGTCCGTCCTTCGCGCGCTCGGGGTCGACGTGGATCCACTGGTGATCGCCCGTCGCGTCGGCGAACGTGTTGACGCTCTCCTGCGTGATCTCGAGCCAGTCGGTGAAGCCGAGGTCGGTGCCCACGAGGCCCGGGATATCGGCGTAGGTGGCGGTGGTGGTCATGTTGCTCCTTGTGTGGATGGACGTTATCGGGTGGTCAGGCGAATGCGGAGATGCCGGTGAGTGATCGCCCGACGATGAGCGCGTTGATCTCGTGGGTGCCCTCGTAGGAGTAGACGGCTTCGGCGTCGGCGAAGAACCGCGCGACATCGTGCTCGAGCAGGATCCCGTTGCCGCCCACGACCTCGCGAGCGAGGGCCACGGTCTCGCGGGCGCGAAGCGAGGTCCACATCTTCGCCAATGCCGAGTCCTCGTCGGCGAGGTCGCCGGCGTCTTCGCGCCTCGACAACTGCACGACCATCGCGAGCGAGGCGGTGACGTTGCCGAGCATGCGGGCGAGCTTCTCCTGGACCAGTTGGAATCCGCCGATCGGCCGGCCGAACTGTTCCCGCTGTCGCACGTAGGCGCAGGCCGCCTCGAGGGCGCCGGCCTGGATGCCGGTGGCGATCCATGCCACATCGGATCGCATGGCGCGCAGGAGCCCGGCGACGTCGCGCCACGAGTCGATGCGCTGGAGGCGGGATGCCTCGGGCACACGCACCCCGTCGAGGGTAATGACCGAGTTCTGCATCGGCCGAAGGGAGACCTTGCCGCGAATCGTCTCGAGCGTGACTCCTGCAGCTGTGCGGTCGACGAGGAAGGCCCGCACGTGAGCGTCATCGGTGCTGCGGGCGAACACGGCGAGCACATCGGCGGTCTGGGCCCCGCCGATCCAGCGCTTGCGCCCGTCGAGCACCCACTCGTCGCCCACTCGGGTTGCGGTGGTCTCCAGCCCGCCGGCGATGTCGCTGCCGTGCTCGGGCTCGGTGAGGGCGAAGGCGCCCTTCAGTTCGAACGACCGGATCAGGGGGTCGAGCGCTGCGGTCTGTTCGGGCGAGCCGCCCTGCGTGATCGTCGTGCGGAAGAGCCCGGACTGGGCGTTGTAGAGGGTCGCGACCGAGGCATCCGTCTTGGCGAGCACGAAGTTCCGGAAGCCCGCGAAGAGGCTCGACCCGGCCTCCTCGGCGGACACCTCATCGGGTTCCATGAGGTTCAGCGGCACGAGCGCCTCGAGCACCGCGCCGGGCATCGTCGCCGTCTCCCACGCGTCGGCGAGGAGGGGGCGGATGTCTCGATCGAGCACCGTCTGCAGGTGCGCGAGCGCCCGGCGGGCGGCAGGGCTCAGGTGCTCTGCGAAGCCGTAGGGGTCGGAGGGATCGCGGGGATTCACGATGAGTCCGAGCTCGCGAGCCCCAGCAGGCGCGCGGCATTGTGCTTCATGATGCCGGGCATGACCTCGGGTTTGAGGGCCGTCTGCTCGGCATCCCGGATCCAGCGGTCGGGCAGCAGGAGCGGGAAGTCGGATCCGAAGAGCACCCGGCTCTTGAGGACCGAATTCGCGTAACGCACGAGCTCGGCCGGGAAGTACTTCGGGCTCCAGCCCGACAGGTCGATCCACGTGTTGTGCTTGTGCGTCGCGACCGCCAGCGCCTCGTCCTGCCAGGGCACCGAGGGGTGGGCCATGATGATCTGCAGCTCGGGGAAGTCGGCGGCGACCGGGTCGAGGAGGATCGGATTCGAGAGGCCGAGCCGGAAGCCGTACCCCCCTGGCATGCCCGCACCGATGCCGGTCTGGCCCGTGTGGAAGAGCGCAGGCACGCCGAGCCGCTCGATCGCGGCGTAGAGCGGGTAATACGTCTCGTCGCTCGGGTCGAAGCCCTGCACGGTGGGGTGGAACTTGAAGCCGCGAACCCCGCTGTCTTCGACGAGACGCCGGGCATCGTCGACCGCCGCGGCTCCCCGGAGCGGATCGACCGACCCGAACGGGATGAGCACGTCGTTGTTGCGCGCGGCGCCCTCGGCGATCTCCACCGAGGAGATCGACGGATGCCCCAGGCGCGTGCCGGCGTCGACGGTGAAGATCACGGCGGC
This sequence comes from Agromyces albus, assembly GCF_004134825.1. Taxonomy (GTDB): domain Bacteria; phylum Actinomycetota; class Actinomycetes; order Actinomycetales; family Microbacteriaceae; genus Agromyces; species Agromyces albus. The sequence goes on along the minus strand of NZ_SDPN01000040.1, from coordinate 4,810 downwards.
CATGTGGCGCTCGCGGTAGTACGCGGCGACGCTGTCGAGGTCGGGCCGGGGGCCGTCGGTGCTGAAGTACCTGCTCGCCGCCTCCACGAGCTCGGGCGGGAGCGACGAGTGCCCGTGATCGTCGACCTCGATGTGCACGTGCATATCGATGGCGTCGAGCGAATCGACGTCGATGGCGGGCTCGTAACGGGTCATGGGGCGGATGCCTCGGCTCAGGCGCTCGCGGCGGGTCGCTGCAGGTCGTCGGGGAGCGCCGGGAAGCTCTCGCCGACCGACTGGAGCTCGCCGCCGAACTCCGTGTCGAAGTCGGCTGCGAGCGCGTCGTAGGTCCAGCCGCCCTCGCGGTACGCCGTGACGACGGGCTCGGGGTGCGACCAGAGCTGGAGGCGGTCGCCGCCGACGCCGAGCGCCTGCCCGGTCACGCCGGCCGCGGCATCCGACGCCAGGTAGGCGATGAGCCCCGCGACGTCGTCGGACGTGCCGAACCCGAGGTCGTGGCGGAAGAAGGCCGGCATCGGCTCGCCCTTCGCGTCGGCCTCGACCGCTGCGGCGAAGTACGGGACGGTGGCCGTCATGGCCGTGGCGGCGACGGGGATCACCGCGTTCGCCGTGATGCCCGCGCGCTTCAACTCGAGCGCCCACGTGCGCACCATGCCCACGATGCCCGCCTTGGCGGCGGCGTAGTTCGTCTGGCCGAAATTGCCGCGCTGGCCGGTGGGCGAGCCGATGCAGATGATGCGACCGCCCTCGCCCTGTTCGCGGAGGCGGATCGCCGCCTCGCGCACGCACGTGAACGTGCCCCGCAGGTGCACGCCGATCACGGTGTCGAAGTCGTCGTCGCTCATCTTCCACAGCACGGTGTCGCGCAGCACGCCGGCGTTCGTGACGAGGATGTCGAGGCGACCGAAGTGCTCGACGGCGGCGGCGACGAGCGCCTTGGCGGTCTCGGTGGATCCGACCGCGGCGACGACGGCGACCGCTTTGCCGCCTTCGGCCTCGATCGATGCGACGGCCGAGGCCGCCGTCTGCTCATCGACGTCGTTCACGACGACGGATGCGCCCTGACGGGCGAGCTCGGCGGCGTACGCGAGGCCGAGCCCGCGACCCGACCCTGTGACGATGGCGACTTTGCCGTTCAGCGACATACGGGAACTCCTTCGTGTCAGTCTCCATTACACCGAAGATCGTTGAGAATGTCAATGATTGCGATCTTCACGCTCTGATAGCATCATCCTCATGCCACCCTCGGCGCCCGACTCCGCACTACCCGATCCGCGCCTGGCGGACTCGGCGCTCGCCGACGATCCCATCTTCCTGCTGGCGCGTGCGAGCGCACTGGCGATCGCGGCCGGAAACGCGAGTCTCGCCGAGCACGGCCTGAAGGCGCGGTCGTATGCGGTGCTGGCGCTCGCCGCGAGCGACGCCCGCCCCACCCAGCGCGAACTGGCCGAGTTCCTTCGGCTCGATCCGAGCCAGGTCGTCGCCCTGGTCGACGGCCTGCAGGCGCGCGGCCTCGTGCGGCGCGAGCCCGATCCGTCGGATCGGCGCGCCAACGTCGTCGTCATCACCGACGACGGACGCGACATGTTCGCCCGGGCCCGCATCTCCGCGCACGCCGTCGAGCAGCAGCTCCACAGCGCGCTCGGCGACGAGAGCCGGGAACGCGTCATGGAGCTGCTGCGCGCGCTGGCCTTCCCCGAGTGAAGTGCGGGCTCAGACGCGCTCGAACACCGCCGCGAGGGCCTGCCCGCCGCCGATGCACATCGTCTCGAGCGCCAGTGAGCCGTCGAGTGCCGGCAGCTCGTGCGCGAGCGTCGCGAGCATCCGGATGCCGGTCGCGCCGATCGGGTGGCCGATCGAGATTCCGCTGCCACGCGGGTTGAGCCGAGGGTCCTCGGCGTCGACGCCCCAGTCGGCGAGGCATGCCAGCACCTGCACGGCGAACGCCTCGTTGAGCTCGACCACGTCGAGGTCGGCGAAGCGGATGCCGGCGCGCTCGAGCGCGAGGTTCGCCGCGGGAACCGGCGCGATGCCGAAGCGCCGCGGGTCGACCCCGGCGACCGCCCACGAGCGCAGCCGCAGCATCGGCACGAGGCCGAGCACAGCCGCAGACTCGGGGGTCGTGACGATGCACGCCGCGGCCGCGTCGTTCTGCCCGCTCGAGTTGCCGGCGGTGACGGTGGCAGCGGCATCCGATCGCAGGAGCACCGGACGGAGACCGGCGAGCGCGTCGAGTGAGGTGTCGGCACGCGGGTGCTCGTCGCGGTCGACGATGGTGCTGCCGCGGCGGCCGGGAACTTCGACCGGCACGAGCTCGGTGTCGAATGCCACCGACTCCTGCGCAGCGACCGCGCGCTGGTGCGAGCGTAGGGCGAGCGCGTCCTGCGCCTCTCGCGTGATGCCGTACTCGGCACGCAGCGTCTCGGCGGTTCCGACGTTGCCCTCGGGAGTCGGGTAGTCGCGGCCGCCGACCGTCTCGCGCCCGCGGGCGAGGGCATCGCGCAGGAGCAGGCCGCCGTTCGGGATGCCGCGACGCCCGTCGACCGTGTAGAGCGGGGCGTTCGACATCGACTCGACGCCGAGCGCGACGACGACGTCGCTCACGCCCGTTTGCACCTCCATCGCCGCGTTCAGCACGGCCTGGAGTCCCGAGCCGCAGCGGCGATCGAGCTGGTAGCCGGTGGTCGTCACCGGGAACCCGGCGTCGAGCGCGGCGACTCGTCCGATCGCGGGCGCCTCCATGGTCGGATAGCCCTGTGCGCCGATGACCCCGTCGACGCGCGCAGGATCGACGCCGCTGCGTTCGACGAGCGCGCGCAGCACCGTCGTCGCGAGTTCGAGCGCCGACACCGGGGCGAGCGCGCCGCCCATCCGCCCCACCGGCGTGCGCAGCGGGGAGCAGATGACGACCTCGCGCAGCTCGTTCATGCGCCGACCCCCTCAAGCGCCGGGTCGATCGCGAGCGGGGCGCCCGTGGCATCCGTCACCTCGGCGATCGTGACCCCGGGGGCGAGTTCGCGCAGCACGAGCCCGGCGTCGGTCACGTCGATGACCGCGAGGTCGGTGATGATGCGGTCGATGCACGCGCGGCCGGTGAGGGGCAGGGTGCACTGCTCGACGAGCTTGGCCGAGCCGTCTTTCGCGACGTGCTCCATGACCACGATCACCCGTGCGGCGCCGTTCACGAGATCCATGGCGCCGCCCATGCCCTTCACCATCTTGCCGGGCACGGCCCAATTGGCGATGTCGCCGCCGGCCGATACCTGCATGGCCCCGAGCACGGCCGTGGCGACGCGACCACCGCGGATCATGCCGAAGCTCGCGGCCGAGTCGAAGTAGCTCGCGCCGGGCAGCACGGTGACGGTCTCCTTGCCGGCGTTGATGAGCTTCGGGTCCTCTTCGCCCTCCCATGGATAGGGTCCGACGCCGAGGATGCCGTTCTCGGAGTGCAGCACCACGTGCACGCCGTCGGGCAGGTGATTCGGGATGAGCGTGGGCAGGCCGATGCCGAGGTTCACGTACGTGCCGTCTTCGAGCTCGGCCGCAGCGCGGGCGGCCATCTCGTCGCGAGTGCGGGGCATCAGGCGTCCTCTCCGGATGCCGCGGGCCGGGGCCGCACGGTGACCTTCTCGATCGGCAGCTCGGTCGCCTGCTCCCGGGTGAGCTCGATCACGCGGTCGACGTAGATGCCGGGCAGGTGGATGTCGTCGGGATCGAGCACCCCGGGCTCGACGAGCTCGTCGACCTCGGCGATCGTGAGGCGGCCGGCCATGCCCGCGAGCGGGTTGAAGTTGCGGGCCGACTTCTCGAAGCGGAGGTTGCCGTGCCGGTCGCCGACAGCGGCGCGCACGAGGCCGTAGTCGGTGTGGATCGCCTGCTCGAGCACGTACTCCCGGGTGCGGCCGAAGGCGTCGAACGGGCGCAGCTCCTTGGGGACGGATGCCTCGGCGACGGTGCCGTCGGGCGCGTACCGGATCGGCATGCCGCCGTCGGAGACCGCGGTGCCGGCGCCCGTCGCCGTGTAGAACGCCGGAATTCCGACGCCACCCGCGCGCAGCCGCTCGGCGAGCGTGCCCTGTGGCGTGAGCTCGACCTCGACCTCGCCGCTCAGGTACTGGCGGGCGAACTCCTTGTTCTCGCCGATGTAGCTCGCGATCACCCGGCGGATGCGACCGGCGGCGAGCAGCTCGCCGAGCCCCCATCCGTCGACGCCGCAGTTGTTCGACACGACCTCGAGGCCGCTCGTGCCGCGTGCGAGCAGTGCCCGGATCAGCACGATCGGCACGCCCGACAGCCCGAAGCCGCCGACGGCGAGCGAGGCGCCGTCGGGGATGTCGGCGACGGCCTCGGCCGCGCTCGAGAAGGTCTTATCCACCGTGGTTCTCCTCGTGATCTTCGGTGTCGGTGCTCGCGTCGAGTTCGGCGAATACCTCGCGCGCGATGCCGAGGGCGGTGTTGGCCGCCGGCAGGCCCGCGTAGAGCGCCGTGTGCAGCATCACCTCGGCGATCTCGGCCGTGGTGAGCCCGTTGCGCAGTGCCGCGCGCACATGCATCCGGATCTCGGCCTCGTGACCGCCCGTGACGAGCGACGCGAGGGTGGCGATCGACCGCTCCCGGCGGCTCAGCTGCTCGCGCGCCCAGATCTCGCCCCACGCGTACCTCGTGATGAAGTCCTGGAAGGCGGCCGTCTCGGGGGTGATGGCGGCGGTCGCGGCATCGACGTGCGCGTCGCCGAGCACGGCGCGGCGCACGGCCATGCCGGTGGCGCGGGCCTCAGCCCGCCCGGCGCCGCCTGCGTCGGTGTCGGCGA
>NZ_SDPN01000004.1 GCF_004134825.1 Agromyces albus | reverse complement strand
CGAGAGCACCACGAATGCCGCGCGCACGACGCCGACGGGCCAGCCGAGGTGCTCGGCCAGGCCGGCCGCGACGCCGGTGGCCACGCACGACCGCGGCCGCGTCATGCGGGGCAGGGGCGGCGACTCCATGCCAGCCATCCAAGCAGACGCGCGCGCGATGACCCCGGGCGGGGCCGCCCGAGTCAGGGTCGAATCAGGGATCCACCCCATGGCGCGGCATCCGTCAGCACTGCCAGCATCGAGGCATGGAGACGAACCACACCGCCCCCGAGGCAGGCCCAGCGCCGGACGACGTGAACGGGGACTCCGCGGCGGCCGGACCGCCTGGCAACGGGGCGGGCGGGTCGGCTCCATCCTCCGGTGCTCCCGGCGCGGCGACACCCGCGCCGGGCACCGGGTTCTACGCCTGGCTTCACCGACTCGGCCTGCCGCGCCGCGCCGGGTGGCTCGGCGGCGTCTGCGCCGGCATCGGCGCCCGCCTCGGCATCGACCCGCTCATCGTGCGCGGCATCGTCGTGGTGATCGCTCTGTTCGGCGCCCCGCTCGTGCTGCTCTACGCGATCGCGTGGCTGCTGCTGCCCGATGCCGAGGGCGAGATCCACCTCGAGCGACTGCTGCGCGGCACCGTCGACCCGGCGATCGTCGGCATCGCCGTGATGGGCGTGATCGGGATGCTTCCGATCGTGCAGGACGGGTGGCTCGGCTGGCGCTGGTGGCCCGAGTGGCCGTCGATCTGGTTCGGCGGTGTCGACGTGCTCACCCCGTTCCGCGTGCTCTGGGTGCTCGCCGTCATCGCGGGCGCCATCGCGCTCGTCGCCTGGCTCATTCGCCGGGCCGCACAGACCTCGCCCGTTTCCCCTGCCTCCTCCACCTCCACTGCCTCCTCTACCTCCCCGGGCGGCGGTGCAGCGCCGCGAATGGCTTCCGCGAGTGCCGCCGCCGCTCCGGGGACGGCTCCCACGGCGACGGATGCCGCGACGGCGACGACCGCGGTGTACGCCGCGCCTCCCGTGGCTGCAGGGCCTGCCGCGGCATCCGTCGTCCCATCAGTTGCCGCCGGTGCCGCCGGTACGACGCCCGAGCCCCCTGTGCCGGCCGAGGGCGCCGACGCCGCAGCCCTCGCGGAGTGGCGCGCCCAGCACGAGGCCTGGCGCACGTCGCACGAGGAGTGGAAGCGCACCCAGCAGGACGCCGATCGTGCCGCCCGCGCCCAGGCCGCCGCCGAGAACAAGGCGAAGGCGCTCGCGCTCGCCGCGCAGGCCGACGAGGCTCGCCGGGTGCGACGTGCGGAGCGGCCGCGAGCGAGTGCCGCCTATGTGTTCACCGTGCTCGGCCTCGCCGTCATCGCGGGGTCCGTCGGGGCGATCTGGGCAGTCGGCTCCGCCGATCTCAGTGGTCACATCGTCGCGGTGTCGCTCGCCGTGGCGACCCTCACGCTCGCACTCGGCATGTTCGTGGCGGCCGTGAGCCGCCGTCGGAGCGGGTTCCTCGCGTTCGCCACGACCGTGACCACCGTCGTGATGCTCGGTGCGAGCGTGGCATCCGCCGTGACGATCATTCCGCCGTCGTTCGGAATTCCGTTGGTGAGGTCGGGCACCTTCGTGCAACCCATCGGCGACGCGCACCTCACCGCTTTCGCGGAGCTCGAGGCGGCTCCGGGCACTCCCGAGATCGAGCTCACGCAAGGCGTCGGCGACGTGCATCTCACGATCCTCGACGGAACCCGGGTCACTCTCGACGCGCGCGATGCGGGCCGAGTGCAGGTGGTGAGCTACTCGAACACCGGGGCCGCGAGATCCGAGCCCGCGCTCGGCGGTGAAGGGCGGATCTTCACGCTCGGCGGCGACCCCGGTGCGTCGAGCGACGCGACCCTCACCGTGCGTCAACAGCAATCGGGCACGATCTACGTGACCATCCACGAGGAGGCAGGGCGATGAGCGAGACGAACGCGCGAACGGGCTCGGAGGATCCGAACACGTCGGCGACGGCGGCGACCTCGGTCTTCGGCCAGGAATCGTTCACGGAGACGCTCACGGGTGACGGGGCCGGCTCGACGGGCGCCGACGCATCCGATCGGTCGACCGCGATCGCCCGACCGACGGTGCGCTGGGGCGCACTCGTCTGGAGCCTTCTCTACGGCGCCCTCGCGGCGACGACGCTCTGGGTCATCGCCGAGCCCGCCCGCCGCGATGCCGTCGGCTCGGCGTTCGCCAACCTCAGCCCGCTCGCAGCGGGGCTCTACGCGCTGCTCGCGCTCGGCGTGCTCGTCATGGTGTTCGGGCTCGTCGCCCTGATCCGCCGCGGCGAGCGCGCTCGCCGCTGAGCCGGGCGCTCTGGGCGCAGCAACTCACTCTGGGCGCAGCAACTCACCGACGGGCACGGGCAGCACCGCACTCGACTCGAGCTCCTCACGGGCCGGGTCCTGCGGCCGGATGACGCACCGCTCTTCATCCGCCTCGACGATCACGACGAGGCGCCACTCCCAGCCGGCGACGGGATTGGAGGCATCGAGCACTCCGGGCAGGAGCGGCGCCGGAAGCTCCGCCCACCAGCGCCCGTGGAGCTCCTCGAGCCCCCGCGCCTCGACGAGCGCTCTCGCCTCCGCCTCGGGAAGCGGCCCCGTCTCGGGCTCGATGATCGTGCCGATGATCGTCACCGGTGCGAATCGCCCCGGCTCACCCGCCGCGGGCACGAGGTAGCCGGCGAGCTCGCCGTCGATGGCGCGCCGGTGCGGCAGCCAATCCTCGTTGATCACGCATTCCAGCCTATCGAGCGGCCTCGCTCGCGGCAGAGGTCGGGTTCGCGGATGCTGCTAGAGCTCGATCCCGACGAGCACGGGCTCGGGGTGCAGCACGATGCCGAACTCGGCCTGCACACGGTGCTGCACGAAGCGGGCGAGCTGCACGATCTCCTCGGCGGTCGCACCGCCGCGATTGGTGAGGGCCAGCGTGTGCTTCGACGAGATCGCCGCGCGCGAACCCGGCAGCGTGAAGCCGCGGTGGATGCCCGATTGCTCGATGAGCCACGCGGCCGAGAGCTTCACGAGCGGCTCGCCGTCTGCGGCATCCGTCACCGGGTCGGATGACTCGAACGAGGCCGTGTGCGCGAGGAACGCGTCGAGCGGCGACTCGGCCGGGCCGCCGCCCGCGAGCGGGACCACCTCATCGGGCTCCTCGGGTTCGAGGTACCAGCGCGGCGCCGCGCCGGGCAGGGTGCGCGAAACGCGTTCGGAGACGATGGGATTCGTGAAGAACGATCCGGCGCTCACCGAGTCGAGGTCTGCGTCGTCGAGCACCATGCCCTTCGCCGCGCGCAGCGCGAGCACGCTCTCGCGCACGCTCGCGATCGGCACCCGGTCGCCGAGCTGCACGTGCAGCGCGTCGGCGAGCTGCCCGTAGGCGATGGGCTGGCCGAGGGCTTCGCCGAGCACCGCCCGCTCAGCCGACGTGTCGTGCAGGCGCAGCTCGACCGAGACGACGATGCCGGGCAGCCCGCGCTTCAGCACCGACGTGCGGTAGCCGAGCTCGAGCTCGGCGGCGGTCATGCGGCGCGGCACGTCGGCGAACTCGTCGAGGAACTCGATCGCCACGAGCGTCGACTCGAGCTCCTGCCCGTAGGCGCCGATGTTCTGCACGGGAGCGGCACCGACCGAGCCGGGGATTCCCGAGAGCGCCTCGATGCCCGAGTACCCGCGCTCGACTGTGAAGGCGACGAGATCGTCCCACGACTCACCGGCTTGCACCCGCAGGAGCACGGATGCCTCGTCGCCGCCGCCGGGCAGCACCTCGATGCCGCGCGTGGCCACGCGCACAACGGTGCCCGCGAACCCGTGGTCGCCGACGAGCAGGTTCGAGCCGCCGCCGAGCGCGAGCCACGGCGCGCCCGAGGACCACGCCTCGCGGGCGAGGTCGACCAGATCGCGCTGCGTGGTGCCGGTGACGAGGCGCTCGATCGGCCCACCGACGTGCAAGGTCGTGAGCTCGGCGAATCGGGCGTCGCTCGCCATGTCAGCCGAGGATGACGCGCGCTTGCGCCTTGCCGAGCACCGTCTCGTCGCCGACCTTCACCGTGAGGTCGATGCGCGCGGCTCGAGCGTCGTCGTCGAGCTGGCCCACCTTGGCGATGACCGCCACGACCGCACCGCTCTCGGGGTCGACCACGACCGGGCGGGTGAACCGCACCTGGTAGTCGACGATGCGACCAGGATCGCCCGACCAGTCGACGACCGCCTGCACCGCGAGGCCCATCGTGAGCATGCCGTGGGCGAGCACGCCCGGCAGGCCGACGGCGTGAGCGATGTCGTCGCGGTAGTGGATGGGATTGAAGTCGCCCGAGGCGCCCGCGTAGCGCACGAGCGAGTCGCGGGTGAGCGGGAAGGAGCGCTCCGCGACGATGTCGCCGACAGCGAGCGACGGGAAGTCGGGGACGGTGGTGATGGTCATCATTCGTCTCCTCGCACGACGAGGGTGGAGATGCTCGTGACGACGTGCTCGCCCGCGGCATCCGTGATCTCGGACTGGGCCGTGACCATCGAGTGCGGCCCGAGCGACTTCACGCTCGTGACCGTGAGGGTCGCGGTGAGCTCGTCGCCTGCAACGATGGGCCGCGTCGAGGTGAAGCGCTGGTCTCCGTGCACGACGCGGGAGAAGTCGATGCCCGCATCGGGGTCGGCGAGCAGTTGGGCGAGCGAGAGCTCCTGCACGACGACGGCGAACGTGGGCGGTGCGACGATGTCGTCGTAGCCGGCGGCGCGGGCCACCTCGACGTTGAAGTTGACCGGGTTCGTCGCGAAGACGGCGCGCGAGAACTCACGCACCTTCTCGCGGCCGACGAGATAGGGCTCGGTGGGCGGGAAGACCCGCCCCTGCAACTCAGGGTTCAGTGGCACCCGGACAGTCTATTGCGACGCCGCGGCCCGGCCGCGGGCGGGCGGTGCCGCCGGCCTGGCGGAACGCGGTCCTCGCCGAGAGCCTTTGTGAGTTTCCTCATGTGAGTTCTGCCTCATGTGAGGCGAGGCTCACATGAGGAAACCGGAAGAGCGGTGGGCAGCGGCCATCGGGGTCAGCTCACCGGGATGAGCGTGTACTTCGTGTCGAGGAACTCGTGGATGCCCTCGAAACCGCCCTCGCGGCCGATGCCCGATTGCTTGACGCCGCCGAAGGGCGCGGCCGCGTTCGAGACGAGGCCCGTGTTCAGGCCCATCATCCCGGTGGCGAGGCGCTCGATCAGGCGGTGGCCGCGAGCGAGGTCTTGCGTGAACACGTAGGACACGAGGCCGTACTCGGTGGCGTTGGCAAGGCGCACCGCTTCGTCTTCGTCGGCGAAGGTCGAGATGCCGAGCACGGGCCCGAAGATCTCCTCCTTCAGCATGCGGCTGCCTGCAGCGACGCCGGCAATCACGGTCGGCGCGTAGAACGAGCCGTCGCCGTCGATGCGGTTGCCGCCGGTGAGCACGGTGGCGCCGCGCGAGACGGCGTCCTGCACGAGCGCGTCGGTCGAGTCGACGGCCTTGTCGTCGATGAGGGGGCCGATGTTCACGCCGTCTTCGGTGCCGCGTCCGACCTTCATCGCCTGCACGCGCTCGGCCACTCGCTTCGCGAACTCGTCGGCGACCGACTCGTGAACGATGAAGCGGTTCGCCGCGGTGCACGCCTGGCCGATGTTGCGGAACTTCGCGATCATCGCGCCGTCGACGGCCTTATCGAGGTCGGCGTCTTCGAAGATGACGAACGGGGCGTTGCCGCCGAGCTCCATCGACGTGCGCAGGATGCCCTGCGCCGCCTGCTGCAACAGCGTGCGCCCGACCTCGGTGGAGCCCGTGAACGAGAGCTTGCGCAGCCGAGGGTCGGCGATGATCGGGCCCGACACCTTCGACGACGTGCTCGTCGCGATGACGTTCACGACGCCGGCGGGCAGGCCGACCTCCTCGAGCAGCTGCACGAAGGCGATCGTCGTGAGCGGGGTGAGGGCCGGCGGCTTGATGACGACCGTGCAACCCGCGGCGAGCGCGGGTGCGATCTTGCGCGTCGCCATGGCGAGCGGGAAGTTCCACGGCGTGATGAAGAACGACGGGCCCACGGGGCGCTGCGAGACGATCATCCGGCCGGTGCCCTCGGGATTCAGGCCGTAGCGGCCCGTGATGCGCACGGCCTCCTCGCTGAACCAGCGGAGGAACTCGCCGCCGTAGACGACCTCGCCACGGGCCTCGGCGAGCGGCTTGCCCATCTCGAGGGTCATGAGGAGCGCGAAGTCCTCCTTGCGCTCCTGGAGCAGGTCGAAGGCGCGGCGCAGCAACTCGCCGCGTTCGCGCGGCGCCGTCGCGGCCCACGCGTCTTGGGCGGCCACGGCGGCGTCGAGCGCGCGAATGCCGTCGGCGACGGAGGCATCCGCGATCTCCTTGATCGTCTGGCCGGTCGCCGGGTCGACGACCGCGAGGGTCTTCCCGCCCTCGGCGGCGACCCATTCGCCGCCGATGAAGAGTCCGTCGGCGACCCGGTCGAGGATCGTGGTCTCCTGCATGGTGTCGGTCATCAGTGCGTTCCGTTCCGTGTGAAGCGAGCCGTTCGGTTGAAGGGTGTGGCGCGCGGCCCGGCATCCGCTCTTCCAGTCTGGACTTCGCCTCGTCGGTGCGCCACCGAGAGGCGTACAGCGGGCCGCGATGGCGTCGCACCGAGGGCGGTCATGCGCTTTTCAGCCCTTCCGCGACGACGCCGAGGCCGTCGATGAGCAGTTCGTCGGAGATCGTGAGCGGCGGCAGGAAGCGGATCACGTTTCCGTACGTGCCGCACGTGAGTACGAGCACCCCGTTCGCGTGGGCGTGCTTCGCGACCGCCGAGGTGAGGGCCGCGTCGGGTGCCCCGGTGGCTGGGTCGACGAGCTCGATCGCGACCATCGCTCCGCGGCCGCGCACGTCGCCGATGCGGGCATCGGCCGTGCGGAGCGCGTTCAGGCGGCCGAGGAGCACCGCCCCGATCTCCCGGGCGCGCTCGATGAGGCCGTCTTCCTCGTATGACTCGATTGCGGCGAGCGCGGCGACGCACGCCAGCGGGTTGCCGCCGTAGGTGCCGCCGAGGCCGCCCGCCATCGCGGAGTCCATCATCTCGGACCGGCCAGTGACGGCCGAGAGGGGCAGGCCGCCGGCGATGCCCTTCGCCGTGACGACGAGGTCGGGCACGATGCCGTCGTGCTCGCTCGCGAACCAGGCGCCGGTGCGGCCGAAGCCGGTCTGCACCTCGTCGGCGATGAAGACCACGTCGTTGGCGCGGCACCATTCGGCGAGCGCCGGGAGGAAGCCGGCGGCGGGCACGATGAAGCCGCCCTCGCCCTGGATCGGCTCGATGATGATCGCCGCGAGGTTCTCAGCGCCGACCTGCTTCTCGATGTGCGTGATCGCGCGGGCCGCCGCCTCCCGACCATCGAGGCCGCCATCGCGGAAGGGGTACGAGAGCGGCGCGCGGTACACCTCGGAGGCGAACGGCCCGAACCCGCTCTTGTACGGAATGTTCTTCGCCGTCAGCCCCATCGTGAGGTTCGTGCGGCCGTGGTAGGCGTGGTCGAAGGCCACGACGGCCTGCTTCTTCGTGAAGTGCCGGGCGATCTTCACGGCGTTCTCGACGGCCTCCGCGCCCGAGTTGAAGAGCGCCGAGCGCTTCACGTGGTCGCCCGGCGTGAGTTGGTTGAGCTTCTCGGCTACGGCGACGTACGAGTCGTAGGGCGCCACCGTGAAGCACGTGTGCGTGAACGCGTTGAGCTGCGCGGTGACCGCCTCGACGACCCGGGGGTTCGCATTGCCCACTCCCGTGACGGCGATGCCCGAGCCGAGGTCGATGAGCGAGTTCCCGTCGGCGTCGACGATGACGCCGCCGCCCGCGGCGACCACGGAGATGGGAATCGTGGTGCCGACCCCGGCGGCGACGGCCGCAGCCTTGCGCGCCATGAGCTCTCGCGAGCGCGGGCCGGGAATGGCCGTGACGAGCCGGCGCTCCTGCGCGAGGGCGGGACCGCCGGTGGTGATGGCGGGGCTGTCGACGAGAGTCATGGGCTGCTCCGATGCATGATGACGACGGTGACGGATGCCGCTCATGCTAGGTCGGTGCTGACGGATGCCGCAGCGCCCGCGTGTACACTCTGGTGCAGGTAGTTGGACACCGCGTACAACGGCGACGACGGGAAGGAGCACGAGTGCAGCCGACCGTGCAGACCCTGCTCGACCGCCCCGAGCTCGCGCTCACACTGCTCACGCCGGCTGACCGGCTGGCGGCCGGCGCACTCGCCGCTCCTGTGACGTGGGCGCACAGCTCCGACCTCGCCGATCCGACCCCCTTTCTCGACGCCGGCCACGTGCTCCTCACGACCGGCACCCAGTTCGAGGCCGACGCCGGCGCGACGTTCGCCGACGCCTACGTCGAGCGGCTGCGCAAGAAGGGCATCGCCGCCCTCGGCTTCGGCACCGAGGTCATCCGGGCCGGCACGCCCGAGGCCCTCGTGGCGGCCTGCGACGCACAAGGGCTGCCGCTCTTCGAGGTGCCGTATCCCACCCCCTTCATCGCGATCGTGCGCACCGTCGCCGACCTGCTCGCCGAAGACGCCTACGCACGGCACACCTGGGCTCTCGCAGCACAGCGCGCCATCTCGCTCGCGGCACTGCGGCCCGATGGCCTCTCGGCCACGCTCGCCGAACTCTCGAACCGCATCGGCGCGTGGGTCGGGCTCATCGACGCGACCGGCGCCCTCGATCGCGAGGCGCCATCGGGCGCGCTCGGCCAGCCTGCGCTCGGCGAGGTCGTGGGCGAGGCCCGGTCGATGCTGCGCCGCGGCCAGCGTGCGAGCCGCACCCTCGTCGCCGGCGAGTCCACGGGCGATCAGCACCGGATGACGCTGCAGACGCTCGGCGGCGGCGGCGCGCTCCGCGGCGTCCTCGCGATCGGGGATTCCGCCGAGCTCGACCAGGCCGGACGCGAGGTCGTCACGTCGGTCATCGCACTCGCCGGGCTCGCGCTCGAGCAGAACCGCGACCTCGACCGGGCCCGAGGTCACTTGCGATCGGGGCTCCTGCGCGGCATCCTCGCGGGTGACACGGCGCTCGCCGAGCGCGTCGCCGCCGAGATGTGGGGCCCGCTGCCCGCTGCTCCACTGCGCATCGCGGTGACGGATGCCCCAGCCGAGCACGTCGATCGCCTCATCGAGCTGCTCGAGCTGCGCGTCGACGAGCGCCGCGGGCGGCTCTTCTTCGGACGCGACGAAGACCGCGTCGTGCTCGTGCTCGAGGCCGGCGACGCCGCGATCGCCGACGAGCTCGCCGCCGAGTTCGAGCTGCCCGTCGGCGTGTCCGACCCGGTTGCAGCCGACGGCATCGCGCGCGCGCACGAGCAGGCGATGCGCGCGCTCGAGCGCGCCCGCGAGTCGGGATCCGGGGTGGTCGCGTTCGACGAGATCAGCCGACAGGGCGTACTCGCCTTCCTCGCCCGCACCGACGCCCGAGCGGTCGCACTCGCGACCCTCGCTCCACTCGCCGAGCACGACGCCGCGAACGGCACCGACCTCGTCGCGACGACCCGTGCGTGGCTCGAGCATGGCGGCCAGTTCGACGCCACCGCGCGCCGGCTCGGCGTGCACCGCCACACCGTGCGCAGCCGCATCGCGCTCGCCGAGCGACTCCTCGGCCGCGACCTCTCGGGATTCCACGCGCGCGCCGACCTGTGGGCGGCCCTCCTCGCCGTCGGCTGACGCGAGGGCACCCGCTCCCGCGGCATCCGCGACCCGCGGCATCCGCCCGCCTGCTCGACCCTTCCGCGCCACGAGGCCCGGGCGTACGCTGGAATGAGCGGGAGGGGAATGCGATGCATGCAGTCGTCGGCGAACGCCTCGTCATCCATGGCAAGCTGGTCGGCCAAGCCGACCGCCACGGCGAGATCCTCGAAGTGCGCGGCGAAGACGGCGGCCCGCCCTATTTCGTGCGCTTCGACGACGGCCACGAGACGCTCCTCTACCCGGGCGCCGACTGCGAGCTCGAGCACCAGCAGACGCAGCGCTGAGCTGCGCGATCGTGCCGTCGCCGGCGCGGGCGGCGCAGGACGTTCGGGAGGCGCACGGATGCCGCGGCATCCGTCACGCTAGCGTTGACGCATGTTCCACTCCTATGCCGCGATCGGCGACAGTTTCACCGAGGGCGTCGGCGACGAGCTGCCCGACGGCGGCGTGCGGGGGTGGGCCGACTTCGTCGCACTGGGGCTCGCCGCTGCAGCACGCGAGCCGATCGGCTACGCCAACCTCGCGATCCGCGGCCGCAAGCTCGGCCCGATCATCGAGGAGCAGCTCGAGGCGGCGATCGCGTTGCGCCCCGAGGTGATCAGCTTCAACGGCGGCGGCAACGACATGCTCCGGCCGCGGATGCCCGAGGTGGCCGTGGCCGACCGATTCCGGCAGGCGGTGCATCGCATCCGGGGCGAGGGCATCCACGTGCTCATGCTGAGCGGGGCGAATCCCACCGAGCACCTTCCGCTCGGACGCGTCTTCGATGCCCGCGGCGTGCGCCTCACGGCAGCGCTGCACGACCTCGCCGAGCTCGACGGCGTCACCTTCGTCGACAACTTCTCCGACCTGGTCCTTCGCGACATCCGCTACTGGTCGGCCGACAAGCTGCACCTCAATTCGCTCGGGCACGCCAGGGTCGCGAGCAATGTGCTCACCGCGCTCGACCTTCCGGTGCCGCCGGAGTGGGGGGTCGCCGAAGTCGCCGCGGCGCCGCCGGGGCCCCGAAGCCGCAACACCGCGGCCTACTACCGCGAGTTCGTTCTGCCGTGGATCGGGCGTCGACTGACTGGTCGCTCCTCCGGTGACGGGCGCACGGCCAAGCGGCCGACGCTCGAGCCGTTGGTTTCGGATGCCTCGCGCTGAGGCCTGAGCGCCGGCCGCCCCGGAGTGCGGAGTGCGACATCCGGCGCTCGGCACTGACCGCTCAGCGCACCGCGAGCACGTCGGCGACGAACGCTCGCGTGCGTCTCGCGAGCCCCTCGATGCGTTCGAGCTCGATCGCGCTCGGCTGCACCTCGGACGGGGCGGCGGGCCGGCCGAGTCGCACGGTCTCCTGGCAGGCAAGGTCGCTGCAGATGTACGTGCCGACGCTGTCGCCGCGCGCGCCGGCGGTACCCGCCCGTCGCGCCGAGAAGAGCACCACCTGGTCGCCGGGCTGCTGCGTGTGGCAGAGGTTGCAGATGGCGGCCCGATGATGCGAGCCGCTCCGCTCGGCGGCACGCAGCACGACACCGGCGGGCGCACCGTCGAGCTCCGTCACGAGGTAGCCGCGGGCTGCGATCCTCGGGTCGCGCCAGCCGAACGCGTCGAGGTGCGCCCACTCGGCGACGAAGAAGTGCACGGGCAGCGTCAACTGGGCGAGCTCGGCTTCGTTCGCATTGCCGAGTGCTGAGCGGATGTCGCTCTCGACCAGCGGCTGCATGCATCTCCCCTCGTGCGCTGCTTCCAGTCTACGAACCGGGGGCGACGCGCCACTCGACCTCCGAGGATCGCGGGCCCCAGCTCGCGACGACGATGTCGTCGGGCAGCGCCCGGGACGGCCTCGCCCCGTGGCGGATGTCGTCGACCGAGATCCACCTCGTGAGCCCGTACGTGTCGAACCGCTCGCGCGAGGTGCACGTCGCGAACCAGTCGAAGAAGAACTCCCGCCGCGAGAGCAGGCACACCTGGTCGCCGTCGAGCATGGCCCAGAACTCGTAGCCGACGACGTGGCCGAGCGAGCGGAGCACCACTGCTCCCCTCGCCTCCAGGTGAGCGCCGACGACCACCTCGCGAGCGCGGTCACGCTCTTCAGCGGTCGGCGGCCGGTCGAACACCTCGAGGCCGCGCGGCGGGGAGAGCGCCTCCCGCACCGGGGCGAGCACCGCCAGCCCGACGGCGACGAGCAGGATGGCTGCCGCCGCGACGAGGAACGACCATCCCCGCGACAGCCGACGGGGTGGCTGGGGTGAAGCTGCAGGTTTCTCCGCGTCGTCGACCGCGTCGACCCGGTCGACTGCCTCGACCGCATCAATCGACAAGCACTGGCGTGCCGCGAGCTCCCGCTCCACGGCGGCGAGCTCGGCCGCGACCGCAGCGGGCGGCTCGCCTGGCGCGCCGTAGACGATCCGCCGCAACTCGTCTCGGCGACGTTCCAGGTCGTCCTCGGTTGCCATCTCCCGTCCTGGTTGCCGGCGGCGGATGCTCCGCTGCCGCGTGATTCATCCCCCCGGTGGTTGCGCGGCCCCCCGCATCGTGGGCACGGCGATCGCCGCGGCATCCGTCTCGGCCCTCCCTCTCTCGCGGATGAGGAAGCCGAACGCGAGCGCGATGAAGAACATGAGCACGCCGTACACCGCGGCGGGCAGGCTCATCTCGACGCTTCCGATCACCGTCTGGGCGATCACGATCGCAAGCGTCGCGTTGTGGATGCCGATCTCGAACGAGCTCGCGACCGCTTGCGTGCGGTTGACGCGCAGCAGCCGCGGCACGAGGTAGCCGACGGTGAGGCTCAGCAGGCAGAAGGTGATCGTGATGCCGGCGAGGCGGCCCGCGTTCTCCAAGAGCAGCTCGCGGTTCGCGACGATCGCCCCGGCGATGACGATCACGAGGATGACGACGGACGCGATGCGCACGGGCTTGTCCATGCGGTCGGCGAAGCCCGACCGCCACCACCGCACGAGCATGCCGAGCGCCACCGGGATGAGCACGATCACGAACACCTCCACGGTCTTCGCGAGCTGCAGGCCGAGCTCGTCGTTCCCGGGCAGGAAATAGCCGATCGCGAGGTTCGTGATGAGGGGCAGCGTGACGACGGCGAGCACGGAGTTGATCGCGGTGAGTGAGATGTTCAGGGCGACGTCGCCGCGGAACAGGTGACTGTAGAGGTTCGCAGTGGTGCCGCCGGGCGACGCCGCGAGCAGCATCATGCCCACAGCGAGCACCGGCGGCAACCGGAAGAGCAGCACGAGCGCGAGACAGAGGGCCGGCAGTGCGACGATCTGGCATAGGAGGGCGACGACCACGGCCTTCGGATGCTTCGCGATGCGCGAGAAGTCGCCGGGCGTGAGCGAGAGGCCCAGGCCGAACATGATGATGCCGAGGGCGACGGGCAATCCGATGGAGGTCAACACTGAGTCCATGCGCTCAGTGTGGCGCATGGATGACGCCGTGGGAATGCCCCCGAATGCGCGACGGTCTCAGCGAGACGCGCGGAACCGACCGCGCCTCAGTCGAACGCCGGGCGAGGCCGATCGTCGTCGACGGGGCACCAGCCGGCCGTCGAGCGCTCGTAGGCGTGCGCCGGTCCGTCGGCGATGAGCGTGGCGAGCGCGGCGAGGAAGCGGTCGACGTCGTCGGCGGAGGTGCCCGCGCCGAGGCTCGCGCGGAGCCCATTGGCCCGTGTCGCCACCCGGTCGAAGAAGGGGTGGGCGCAGAACCGGCCCGCGCGCACCGAGATGCCGTGCTCGGCGGCGAGCGCCGCGGCGAGCCGCCCCACCGAGCCGCGCTCGAGCTCGATGGTCGCGATGCCGAGCCGGTCGTCGGCGTCGTCGAAGCCGCGGATGACCCGGATGCCGCGTTGCGCGGCGAGCCCCGCGTGCAGGCGCTCGGTGAGGGCCCGCTCGTGACGCGCGCGCGCCGCTTCGCCGAGCCGTTCGAGCTCGGTGAGTGCGCGAGCGAGCGCCGCGATGCCGATCACGTTCGGCGTGCCCGCCTCGTGGCGGTCGGCCCCGCGCTTCCAGTCGGCGCCGTCGACGCGGACGGCGGCGACCGCTCCCCCGCCCGCGAGGTAGGCGGGTGCCGCGTCGAGCCAGTCGGCGCGGCCGACGAGCGCACCGGTTCCGAACGGCGCGTACGCCTTGTGTCCCGAGAAGGCGAGGTAGTCGACGCCGGATGCCGCGATGTCGACCCTGCGGTGCGGCAGCAGCTGGGCGGCGTCGATCGCGAGTCGCGCGCCTCGCGCGTGGGCGAGCTCGGCGAGCCTCGCGATCGGCAGCACCTCGCCGGTGACGTTCGAGGCGCCGGTGACCGTGAGCAGCGCGGCCGGACATCGGGCGAGCTCGGCGTCGAGCGCGTCGAGCGTCTCGGCGATCGTGCGGCGGGCGACGACCACCCGCCGCGCATCGGCACGCCACGGCAGCAGGTTCGCGTGGTGCTCGAGGTCGAGCACGACGGTGTCGCCCGGCACGGCGTTCGCGAGCAGGTTGAGCGCGTCGGTCGTGTTTCGCGTGAAGACGACGAGGTCGTCGTCGCGGGCACCGACGTGGCGCGCGACCGTGCCGCGGGCCTCCTCGACGAGCGACGTCGAGAGCTGCGACGGGTAGCCCGCGCCGCGGTGCACGCTCGAGTAGTAGGGCAGCACTCGTGCGACGTGCGCGGTGACGGCCACGAGTGCGGGCGCCGACGCGGCGACGTCGAGGTTGACATGGCGCACGAATCCGCCGCCGAGCACCGGCACCTCGAGCCCCGCGTCGGCGAGCACGGCGAGCGGTCCGGGCGATGCGGGCGGGGCAGGCGCAGGCGACGCGGGCGTTGACGTGGCCGCGGCATCCGTCAGCACTCGTCGAGGCTCCGACAGCGTCGCCGTCGTTGGCTCCTCGATGCCGATCATGGTGCGCACTCCTCGCAACTCGTGTGGCACGAGGCTACGGATGCCGCGGCAACCCCTCAACCGTGAGACGCCGCACGGTGTCACGCCGCGAAACATTCGGTCACGGAAGCGGCGGAGCCTCCTCCGGTTCGCCGAGCGAGAGCATGAGCCGATTCGCCCAATTGAAGAACGCCGCCGAGTGGATGACGTCGGAGACCGCCTGCTCGCCGAACCCCGCACGGCGCAAGGCGTCGAGGTGCGCCGGCTCGAGCCTCGGCGGGGTGGCGGCGAGCGCGACGGCCGCATCGATCACGGCGCGCCACGCGGCGTCCTGCGCCGCATCGACCCCCTCGTCGAGCAACCGCTGCACGTCGTCGTGCCGCTTCGAGTGATGCGTCGCGAACCGCGCGTGCACCGAGGCGCAGAAGATGCAGCCGTTGAACCGGCTCGTCGCGGCCGCTGCGAGCTCGCGTTCGGCGCGCGGCAGCCCGTCGCTCGCGTTGTAGAAGATGTCTTTGTCGGTGAGCGTGCGCGCCCTCAGAATGTCGGGGTCGCGTGCGAGCAGCCGGAAGTAGTCGCTCTTCACCCGCGATCGGTCGACGAGCCCCGCGTACTGGCGCTCGGTGAGCGTCGCCTCGTCGGCGGGCTCGAGCCACGGCAGCCAGCCGAGCTCCGCCTGGGTGAAAGCGCGGGGCACGGATGCGCCGGGGTGCTCGATGGTGCGGGCGGGCGTGCCGGTCGCGGCATCCGTCGCCTCGTCGATGGTGTGTGCGGTCATGCTGCGTCCTCCGTGGTGAGCAAGCGGAGCCCGGCCGCGACGCGCAGCTGGAACGCGAGGAACGACACGAGCTGGGAAAGGGTGACGATGCCGTCGGTCGACCAGCCCGCGTCGGCGAGCCGGGCGAGCGCGGCGACCGAGGACTCGCGCGGGCGGAACACGAGCAGGTGGGCATGCTCGAGGGCCGCGCCGAGGCGGCCGCCGAGTGTGGCGCGCACCTCGTCGTCGACCGCGAACCGCGGCCCTGGCACGCTCTCGCGGGTGAGGGGGCCGTCGGCCGGGTAATCGCCGTACGGGCCAGTCGTGCGCGCGGCGCCCGCGAGCCGGTCGATCACGTCGTCGAGCCGGTCGCCCGTCGCCTCGCGAGTGAGCGCCGCATAGTGCGCGGTCGCCACGTCGTCGGCGTGCAGGGCGGCGACGAACTGGGCGACGGCCGCGCGCTCAGCGAGGCTCGCGTGGGTCTCGTCGATCACGGTGAAGAGGGCGTGGTAGCTCGCCTCGGCGTTGTCGCGGGTCGCGGGGCGGTGCCGGCGCAGTGCGTCGACGCTCCCGCCCGGCCGCACGCCGGCGAGCCGGTCGATGATGTCGGTCATGAGTGCTTCCTTCTCTCTGAGTGGGCGAATGCGTACGGGTTTCGGGGGCTTGCTACTGCGAGATCAGGGGCGGCCGGATGCCGCGAGTGCGGCATTTCGGTCGCCGAGCCCGGCGCCCCAGCCGAGCGCCGGAGCGACCTCGGTCGCGATGAGCTCGATGGAGCGCAGCACGAGCTCGTGCGGCGGATCGACCGAGTGCACCTGGAACGCGACCTCCGTCGCCTCGGCGGCGGCCGAGTCGCGAGCGAGCGATTCGATGACCTCCACGGGCGTGCCGACGTGGGTGTCGTAGCTCGCGATGAGCTCGTCGAGGGTGTCGCCGAGCGGCGGTTGCCCGGCTCGTGCGAATCCGGCGGCGGCGCGGCGGAGTCCGCGCTCCGCGAAGCGCCGCGCCTCGTCGCGGGAGTCCGCGACGAAGAGCGTGCGGGACGCGAGGATCCGCGGCGGCACCCCGCCGGGCAACGCTTCGCGGTAGGCGTCGATCACGGGCAACTGGAGCTCGGAGAGCGTGCGGCGCGGGGCATCCGCGGGCCTCGGCTGCGTGCGGGAGAGCATGAGACCGTGCCCGGCCCGGCCCGCGCGTGTGCCGCCGAATGCCGAGAACGTCGCCTGCCAGACTCGCCCGAGCAGATCCCGGCCGGGCGGCTGGAGGTGATTCGCGGGGTCGCCCAGCTCACCGCCGGCGAGTGCGGCGACGAGAGCATCGAGCTTCTCGGCGAACACGCGAGCCCGATCCTCGGAGCGTTCGCCGAAGGCCCGGAACGACGAGGGCGTCGAGCCCGAGCCGATGCCGAGCTCGACGCGCCCTCCTGAGAGCAGGTCGAGCACCGCGGCGTCCTCGGCGACCCGTACCGGGTCCTCGAGCGGCAGTGTCACGACGCCCGTGCCGAGCCGGATGCGACTGGTCGACGCGGCCGCGTGCGCGAGGAACACGAACGGCGACGGCAGCCCGCCCTCCGCCGCGTGGAAGTGGTGCTGGGCGACCCATGCCGAGTCGAAGCCGTGGCGCTCGGCCGCGACGATCTGCTCCGTCGCGATGCGGTACCGCTCGGCGGCGGATGCCTCGTCGAGGAGCCGGGTGAAGAAACCGATGCGAGTCATGCGAATACCTCTCGTGTGGGCGCTGGCCGTCGGGGAACGGCCGCGAGCAGTTCCCGGGTGTACTCGTGCTGTGGTGCGCGGAAGACCTGCTCGGTCGGCCCGCTCTCGACGATGCGGCCGTGGCGCATGACCGACACCGAGTGGCTGATGCGCTGCACGACGGCGAGGTCGTGCGAGATGAAGAGATAGCTGAGGCCGAGTGCACCCTGCAGCTGTTCGAGGAGCTCGAGGATGCGCGCCTGCACCGTGACGTCGAGGGCGGAGACCGCCTCGTCGAGCACGACGAGCTCGGGTTCGAGCGCGAGCGCGCGGGCGATGGCGACGCGCTGGCGCTGGCCGCCCGAGAGCTCGGCCGGGCGATGCGTCGCGAGGTGCGCGGGGAGGGCGACGCGATCGATGAGGCGAGCCGCCGCCGCGGCACGCGATCGCCGGTCGCCGACGCCGAAGTTGCGCAGGGGCTCGGCGACGATCTCGGCGACCGTCTGGCGCGGATCGAGCGACGCGAAGGGGTTCTGGTACACGAGCTGCACGCGGCGCCGGAACTCGCGCTTCGCGGCGCCCGTGAGCGAGGTGACCTCGCTGCCGCCGACCTCGACCGAACCTGCGTCGGGCGCCACGAACCGCGACACGATGCGCGCGGTCGTCGTCTTGCCCGAGCCGGACTCGCCGACGATCGCGTGGGTCGTGCCCCGCAGCACGCGGAACGAGACGTCGTCGACGGCGCGAAACGGCTCCCGCCCGCGGCCGAGCCCGTAGGTCTTGGTGAGGCCGGATGCCACGAGCGCGAACGGGTTCTCGGCGGCGGCGACGTCGGCGTCGCGAAGGTACAGGGGCGGCCGGGGGTGGCGGAACTCGTGCTCGGCAAGCCCAGGGGCATCCGCCAGCAATCGTCTGGTGTACTCCTCGGCCGGCGCGTCGAGCACTGCCTCGGTGGTGCCCTGCTCGACGATGCGGCCGTGCTGCATGACGACGACGCGCTCGGCGCGCTCGGCGGCGACCGCGAGGTCGTGTGTGACGAGCAGCACGGCAGTGCCGTGCTCGCGACGCAGCTCGTCGATGAGGTCGAGGATCCGCCGCTGCACCGTCACGTCGAGAGCGCTCGTCGGTTCGTCGGCGATCACCAGCTCGGGCCCCAGTGCGATGGCGTTCGCGATGAGCACGCGCTGGCGCATGCCGCCCGAGAGCTCGTGCGGGTACTGCTTGGCCCGCAGGGCCGGATCATCGAGGCCGACCCGTTCGAGGAGTTCGAGGACGCGCCCGCGCACGGCGCGACGATCGCCGCGGCGGTGGATGCGGAAGACATCGGCGAGCTGCGCGCCGATGGGGCGCACGGGATTGAGCGAGGACACCGGGTCCTGCGGGATGTAGCCGATGCGGGCACCGCGCACGCTCTCGAGTCGACGATCGTTCCAGCCCGCGAGGTCGATGCCCGAGAGTCGCACCGCACCCGACTCGATGCGACCGCCCGACGGCAACAGCCCGAGCACAGCGCTCGAGGTCGTGGTCTTGCCCGAGCCCGATTCGCCGACGAGGGCGACGACCTCGCCGGGCTGCACGGCGAACGAGACGTCGTGCACGACGCGCCGCACGCCCGCCGGCGTGCGGTACGCGATGTCGAGGTGCTCGAGTTCGAGGAGCGCGTTCATCTGGACCTCCCGAGGGACTGGCTGATGCGGTTGGCTGAGAGCACGACCACCACGACGACGAGTCCGGGCAGCACGGTGAGCCACCATGAGGTCGCCACGTAGTTGCGGCCCTCGGCGATGAGCAGGCCCCACTCGGGCATCGGCGGCGGAGCGCCGTAGCCGAGGAAGCCGAGGGTCGAGATTGCGAGGATCGCGGTGCCGAACTGCAGGGCGGCGAGTCCTACCACGGCGGTGAGCGAGTTCGGCAGCACGTGGCGCGCGAGCACCGAGTGCAGGCGCGCTCCCGAGCCGAAGGCCGCCTCGACGTAGTCGCTCTGCCGCACGCGCACGACCTCGGAGCGCGACACCCGGGCGAACGCGGCGATCGAGCCGACCCCGACGGCGATCGCGGCGTTCACGGTGCCGAAGCCGAGAAGGATGATGATCGAGAGCGCGAGCAGCAGGCCCGGGATCGCGAGCAGCACGTCGACGAGTCGCATGATCGCCGCGTCGACGACGCCGCCGAGCGACCCCGCCAGAACGCCGAGCAGCGTGCCCGCGACGAGCCCCACCGTCACCGCGACGAACGCGCCCGAGAGGGAGTGCACCGCGCCGTGGACCACGCGCGTGAAGAGGTCGCGGCCGATCGCGTCGGTGCCGAAGAGGTGTGCGAGGCTCGGCCCCTGGAGCTTCTCCGCCGGCACGCCGCTGATCGGGTCCTGTCCGGTGAAGAGCCAGGGCACGATCGCCCATGCGATCACGATCGCGACGACGAGCCATGCCAGCAGGAGACCGGTTCGGATGTCTGCGCTCATGCCGCCACCGCCTTCCGCTTCAGCCTCGGATCGAGGACGGGATACACGAGGTCGACCGCGAGGTTCACGACGACGAAGACGAGCGCGGCGAGGATGACGATCGCCTG
This sequence comes from Agromyces albus, assembly GCF_004134825.1. Classification (GTDB taxonomy): domain Bacteria; phylum Actinomycetota; class Actinomycetes; order Actinomycetales; family Microbacteriaceae; genus Agromyces; species Agromyces albus. Next base: position 142,750 of record NZ_SDPN01000004.1, on the reverse strand, counting down.
AAGCACGGGCACGTCCTGGTTGGCGACGGCCTGCTCGGTGAGGCGGCCGATGCCGGCGCGGCCGAACACCGTCTCGGTGACGACGGCCCCGCCGATGAGCTCGCCGACGAGCACGCCGGCGATCGTGACGGCGGGCAGCAGCGCGTTGCGGGCGACATCCCGCCAGAGCACGCGGGCCGGCCCGGCGCCCTTGGCGCGCACGACGGCGACGAAGGGTGCGAGCTGCACCTCGTCGATCGATCGGGCGAGGATCTGCGCGAGCGGAGCCGAGATGGGGATGGCGAGGGTGAGGACGGGCAGGATGAGCGCCTGCACCGGGTCGGCGCCGATGACCGGCACGAGTCGCAACTGGAACGAGAAGACCTGGATGAGCACAATGCCGAGCCAGAACACGGGCACCGAGACGAGCAGGCCGGGCAACGACCGCAGCGCCTGGCGGAGCCAGCCGAACGGCGCCAGTGTGGAGAGGAACGCGAGGGCGACGGCGAGCAGCACTGCGGTGACGAACCCGAGCCCCGCGAGCGCGAGCGTGTCGGGCAGGGCCGAACCGATGAGCTCGTGCACGGGCGTGCCGTATTGCACCGAGTACCCGAAGTCGCCCTGCACGAATCCCGCCACCGTGTGCAGGAACTGCTGCAGCGGGGGCACGTCGGCGCCGTAGCTCGCGCGGATGTCGGCGATCTGCTCGGGCGAGAGGCCCAGCTCGGGGCTCTCGAACTTGATGAGGATCGCGTCGCCGGGCAGCGCCTGCAGCAGCACGAAGGTCGCCGTGAACGCGATCGCGAGCACGATGAGCGCCTGCGCGGTGCGATGGGCGAGGTAGGCCATGGTGTGCTCCTTCCGACGAGGGTGGGGTCGGTGGGGTGGGAGGTGGTGCAGCGGATGCGCGGGGTCGTGTCCCGGCATCCGCTGCACCGGGGTGCCGGCTACTGCTTGTCGAGCCAGGTGTCGTAGAACTGCGGACGGGCGACGGCCTCGGTCGTGAAGCCGTGCACGTACTGCGCCGCTCCATAGACCTGCGGCTCCTCGAAGAGCGGGATCACGTAGGCCTGCTCGGTCAGGTAGTCCTGCACGGCGGCGGATGCCTCGTCACGCTTCGCGGGGTCGGGCTCGGAGGCCACGGCCTCGAGCAGCCGGTCGAGCTCGGCGTCGTTCGAGAGCAGCGTGTTGCGGTTCTTCGTGTGGTACTGGCTCTTGATCACGTCGTTGTCGGCGCGTCCGACCATCGAGTGGTAGAGGGGGGTTGCAAGCGGGTCGAGGATGTCGGTCGCGTAGCTGCCGGCATCCGCCGACTTCACCTCGAGCTCGACGCCGATCTTCGCGAGCTGCTGGCTCACGAGCTCGAGGGTCTGCTTCGAGAGCGGCTGCGGCTTCGCCTCGTACACGGTGAGCGAGAGTCGCTGCCCGTCCTTCTCGCGGATGCCGTCGGCGCCGGCAGTCCAGCCGGCCTCGTCGAGCAGTTCCTCTGAGTGCTCGGGGTCGAAGGCGAGGGCGTCCGACTCGTCGGTGTACCCCTTCGCCGTCGAGGCGAGCTCCGACGTCGCGACGGGGTAGTTCTCCGTGAAGATCGTGTCGACGATCTCCTGGGCGTCGACACCGTGCACGAGCGCCTGCCGCACCCGGATGTCGCTCAGGAGCGGGTTCGTGAAGCGCAGCCCGAGCGAGTTGTTCACGCCACGGGTGGGAGCCGCGACGATCTCGAAACCGGCGCCCGACACCTGCGCCTCGTCGAAGGCCTGCACGTAGCGGATCGCATCGGCCTGGCCGGCGAGGAGCGAGCCGATGCGCACGCTGTCCTCGGGCGTCACGACGATGTCGATCGCATCGAGGTAGGCGCGGCCCTGGTGCTCGAACGACGGCGGTGCCCAGTCGTAGTCCTCGCGCGCCTCGAGTCGGAGCGAGGTGCCGATCTCCTCCTCGGCGACGACGAACGGCCCCGAGCCGACGATCTCGGTCGACGAGCCTGCACCGAACTCCTCGAGTGTGCGGTCGAGGGTCTCCGGCGAGAGCAGGCCCGAGTTGATGGTCGACGTCGCCTGCAGGAATCCGGGCGCCGGCGCCGAGAACCGGAACGTCACGGTGTCGGCGTCGACGACCTCGCTCGAGGCGTAGTTGTTGATCGCCTCCGAGATCGTGAGGCCGAGCTCGGTGTTGCCGAGGCCGTACGTGTCGAAGTTCTTCGCAACGGCGGCCGCGTCGAGCGGCGTGCCGTCGGAGAACGTCACGTCGTCGCGGAGCTCGAAGGTGTACTCCGTGGCATCCGCGTTCACGGTCCACTCGGTGGCGACCCACGGCTCGATCTCGAGCGACTCGGGGTCCTGCCAGGTGAGGCGCGCCGTGATGTTGTTCACGATGCCGCCGTTCGGGTAGAAGCCGGCCTGCGGGGGGTAGAGCGTGGTGTGCGGCTGGTGCTCGAGGTAGGTGAGGGTGCCGCCCGTCACGGGCTCACCGGTCGCGGCGGCATCCGCGCTCCCGGATTGCGCTGCGCAGGAGGCGAGCAGGGCGGTGATGGCGAGTGCCGCGAGGCCGGCGGCGGCGATACGGCGTGGTCGTTGCGTTGGCATGAGCTGGGATTCCTTCGGTCGGGAATGGAGCAGAAGCGCCCTTGGTGAGGGCGGTCCGATTGAAGCTACGGATGCCGCCGCGCGGTCTCAATCGATCAACGACTGACGCCGTCACGGCGCGAAACGCTCGGAAATACGAGGTCACCGGGCGTCACGTGCACGCTCTCCGGGCGCTCGAGACCGAGGTGATCGCGGAGCGTCTCGCCCTCGTATTCGGTCGGGAACACACCCCGCCGCTGCAACTCGGGCACGACTCCGAGGGCGAACGCCTCGAACTGCGCGGGTTGCACGGCTGACAGCACGTTGAACCCGTCGACGGCACCGGCGTCGCCCCACGCCTCGAACTCCGCGGCGATCTCCTCAGCCGTGCCGACGATCATCGAGGCGTTGACGGATGCCGCGACCACGAGGTGGCGCAGCGTCGGCGGGCGCTCCCCCAGGGGTCTGCGACCCGTGCGCTCTCCGACGATCTCGACGAGCTCCTGCCCCGCGGCGCTGAAGCCCGCGATCAGCGACGGCGTCACCGCGCGATCGGGCGAGAGCCCCGTGAGGTCGACGCCGACGAGCGTCGAGAGCTGCGCGAGCGAACGATTCGTCGGGAACGCCTCGGGCGGCCCGTCGGGCCAGTCCTCGGCGATCTGCACGAGCTCGCTGAGCTCGTCGGCGATCGACTGCGCGTGCTCGCGGGTCTCGCCGACGATCGGCAACACCGGCGCGATGACCTTCAGGGTGCGATCGTCGCGGCCCGACTCGAACGCGAGCGCACGCAGCTCCTCGCGGATCACCGCGGCCTGCGCCATTCCCGACACGGCGACGAGCGCGAGGTCGGCGCTCTGCGCGGCGAAGAGCCGGGAACGCGGCGAAGTGCCGGCGTGCACGATCGGCAGGTGACCCTGTACCGGGCGGGCGACGTTGAGCGGCCCGGTCACGCTGAGATGCGCGCCGTGGAAGTCGGTGGCGTGCAGGCGTGAGGGATCGAGGTAGACGCCGCTCGCGGCATCCGCGACGATCGCGTCGTCATCGAACGAGTCCCAGAGCCGGCGCAGCACGAGCTCGAACTCGACGGCCCGGTCGTAGCGGGTCTCATTCGCCACGTGGAAGTCGCGGCCGTGGTTGCCCGCTGCCCTAGGTTCGGCACCGGTGACGAGGTTGAGGCCCGCGCGGCCACCGCTCAGGAGGTCGGCCGAGGCGGTCGACCGGGCGAGCGAGTACGGGTCGGCATACGTGGTGTTCGCGGTGGCGATGAGACCGATGCGCTGCGTCACGCCGGCGAGGTAGGTGATGGCGCTGATCGGGTCGATGCGCGCGACCAGGTAGGGGTCGCGGAACTCGAGGTCGTGGCCCGTCGCGAGCCAGTCGCCGAAGAACAGGTAGTCGAGGCGCGCCGCCTCGGCGACCTCGGCAGCCCGTCGGAGCACCGCGGCATCGCCGCGCGGATCGCGGTGCGCCCCCGGATACCGCCAGCCGCTCGGGTAGGCGCCGATCGCGCGGACCATTGCGCCGATGATGAGTCGTGTCATGTCGACCTCCCTTGCTCCCGACGCTAGGGATGGCCAGCGGATGCCGCGACGGCGCCTGTCACACGAGGGAACCGGCCGTCACACGCCTCAACGCCGCGTCATCTGCCGTCACGCCCGGGCCGCGGAAGCGCCCCGGAGCGGCGCCTGGGTGGGCCCGGTGCGCCGGCCCCCTCGCACGTCGGGCGGTGGCATCCGCTCACCAGGTGGCGACGTACTCCGAGACGGTGTCGGGCAGGATCGCCGCGCGCACGACGGGCAGCCCCCGGCTCACGGCTTGTCCGATCCGCTCGCGGAGCGCCGGCGCCTCGATGCGGTAGTCGACGAAGTCGGCGTCGCTCGCGTACACGCCGATCGGCAGGGTGATGGCCTGGAAGAACGAGAACAGGGGCCGGAACTGATGGTCGATGATGAGCGAGTGCCGGTCGCTGCCACCGGTCGCGGCGAGCAGCACCGGGGTGTCGATGAGCGAGTACTGCCCGACGAAGTCGAAGACGTGCTTGAACATTCCGGTGAACGAGGCCCGGTAGACCGGGCTCGCGACGATGAGCAGCGTCGCGGATTCGATCCGGCGCACGGCCGCCTCGGCGATGGGGCTCAACTCCTCGCGGCGCAACGCACCCGAGAACTCCCGCCCGATCTCGCCCAGTTCGATGAGATGCGTCTCGACCTCCACGTGGTCGCCGAGCGCCGCGGCGAACTGATCGAGGATCTCGGAGACGAGCACGGTGGTCTTCGACGGCGAGTGCAGACTGCCTGAGACGGCGACGAGAGAGACGACGGGCGACATGCTCCGACGCTAGGCACGGCGGGCGGATGCCGCCACGAGGCCTGACGCGCGACGTAAGTGCGCGTCATCCGGCGCCACACGGACTCAGATGCTCGAGCGCTGCGCCAGGAGCGGGCACTCGAACGGATCCCGCTCGCCCAGGCCGACTCGGTTGATGTATCGGAACACGATCGCGTAGGACTCCAGGAGCGTCACCTGCGTGTACGGCACGTCGTGGTCGCGGCAGTACTCCTGGATGATGGGGGCCGCGCGCCGGAGGTGCGGGCGCGGCATCGAGGGGAAGAGGTGGTGCTCGACCTGGTAGTTGAGGCCGCCCATGGCGAAGTCCATCACCCGGTTGCCGCGGACGTTCCGGCTCATGAGCACCTGCCGTCGCAGGAAGTCGAGCTTCGTCCCCTTCGGGACGAGCGGCATGCCCTTGTGGTTCGGGGCGAACGACATTCCCATGTAGAAGCCGAAGAGGCCGATCTGGATCGCGAGGAAGACCGCCGCCTTGTCGGGAGAGAGCACGAGGAACACGATCGTGAGGTAGCCGATGATGCGGATCGCGAGGAACGCGATCTCGACCGGGCGCCGGGCGACGTGCTCCCGCGCGAAGACGCGGTGCACGCTCGAGGCGTGCAGGGACAGGCCCTCGAGGAGCAGGATCGGGAAGAAGAAGGCGCCCTGATGCGCGATGAGCCAGCGCAGCAGCGCCGGCCGCGGCCGCGCCGCCTGCTCGGGCGTGAACGCGACGACGGGCAGGTCGATGTCGGGATCCGTGTCGATCTGGTTCGGGTTCGCATGATGGCGTGTGTGCTTGTTCTGCCACCAGCCGTAGCTCATGCCCACGAAGAGGTCGCCGATGATCAGGCTCGCCCAGTCGTTCCATCGCCCCGAGCGGAAGATCTGGCGGTGCGCGGCGTCGTGCCCGAGGAAGGCGATCTGGGTGAACAGCACAGCGAATCCGACGGCGGTGAGCATCTGCCACCAGCTGTCGCCGATCCAGACGAACAACGCGAGCGCGCCGGTCACCGCGAGGGGAACCCCGATGAGCTTCGTCCAGTAGTAGCCGTAGCGCCGGCGCATGAGCCCGGCATCTTTGATGCGGCGGGCCAGCTCGGTGAAGTCGCTCGTCGGCGACACCTTGGATCCGTCTGGCGCGGACCGTGTCTGACGAACACGCGTGTGACGAACATTGGCGATTTCGGGGGTCATGATGACTCCTCTCGATTCGCCGCACGCGGGGTCTGGGCACGCGGACGCAGGCGGGGCTAGACGGAGGGCCTCCGACCGCGATGGCGGATGATGCCGATGATGAGCGTGCCGACGAAGAGCACGGCGCCGACCAGTGCGAGCCAGAACAGGCCCTCGAAGACGAACCCGACGATCGACAGGATCGCCCAGAGGACGAGCAGGAAGACGATCACGGTCCACCACATACCTCAAGGCTACGCCGGTAGCACAGGGAGGCGACTAGTCCTTGGCTGACTCACAGTGACGCTGTACACTCCCCCGCCCGAGGGCCCGCACTGCGGCTCCGGATCGGGTACCCTGTCGATCCGCCTCACCTGAGCGCCTCGCGGCCGTACAATCAGAGCACTGCGCATCTCGCGCCCACACCACCACCCCTGGAGGCAACCGCTCCGTGACGAGACCCCACCGCGATCGAACACCTGACCGGCAGCCGCACGATGGGCATGCGTTCGCGAGGAGGGAACCCTCCCCCGCCCCGCCGATGCGGCTGAGCGATGCGTCGGAACTCGTGCTCGTGGCATCCGCCCCGCGCCTGTCACGGTTCGATCGCGACGACCTCGTCATCCGCAAGGGCCAGTACGCGCTGCGCAACGGCCACATGACGCCGCACGAGTCGATGGTCGAAGACCTGCGTGCCGTCGGCGACGCCCTCGACGCGGCCGGCATCCCGTTCCTCCTCGTGCGCGGCAACGACGATCGCCTCGTGATCGCCGTCGATCGCGCCGAGCGCAAGGCGGTGGCCCGCGCGTTCGCCGAGGCGTTCGTGAACGAGCCGTTCTACGCGGCGACCATCGAGCCGCAACGGGCGGCCGACTCGCACCCGGTGCTGCTCGCCGACGGTCGCCTCTCCTCGCACCGCAAGCCCACCGTGCTGCGCGTGCACCGGCCCCGCGTCGAACCCGCCGGGCGCTTGCGCTACGGCAAGGAGACCGCGGTGCAGCTCGAGTTCTGGCGCTTCGGCGACGAGACCATCGAGGCGCCCGTCGAGAACGCGCTCATGCGCCGAACGCTCCTCCGGTCCGAGGCCACCGACGACGTCGTGCAGCTGCACGGCCGCGAGTGGCCGACCCTCGAGCACATGTTCGCGCCGCTCGCGAGCGACGTCGACTTCGAGATCGACATGGTCTTCTCCTGGGTCGACGGCTCGAGCGACGAGTTCGTGCGCGAGCGCGCGAAGCGCATGCAGAGCTACGTCGTGGGCGAGGGCGACGACTCCGAGGCGCGCTACCGCCAGATCGACGAGCTGAAGTACGCGCTCCGCTCGGTGCACCTCTTCGCGCCGTGGGTGCGACGCATCTTCATCGCGACCGACTCGCCCGCACCGAGCTGGCTCGCGAAGCACCCGAAGGTCACGCTCGTTCGCAGCGAAGAGATGTTCGCCGACACCTCGGTGCTGCCGACGCACAACTCGCACGCCGTCGAGAGCCAGCTTCACCACATCGAGGGCCTCGCCGAGCACTTCCTGTACTCGAACGACGACATGTTCTTCGGCCGGCCGGTGAGCCCGTCGCTGTTCTTCTCGCCGGGCGGCATCACGAAGTTCGTCGAGGCGTCGACCCGCATCGGACTCGGCGGCACGCACCCCGGGCGCAGCGGCTTCGAGAACGCCGCGCGCGTCAACCGCGCGCTCTTGCGCGACCGGTTCGGCAAGGTCACCACGCGTCACCTCGAGCACTGCGCGGCTCCGCTGCGCAAGAGCGTCATGGCCGAGCTCGAGCAGGCGTTCCCAGAAGAGTTCCGGCGCACGGCCGCGAGCCGCTTCCGCTCGGCCACCGACATCTCGGTGACGAACTCGCTCTACCACTACTACGCGCTGCTCGCCGGGCATGCCGTCGTGCAGACCGACGCGCGCGTGAAGTACATCGAGACCACGCTGCGCCAGGCACTGCCCGCGATGAAGCAGCTCCTGAAGCGCCGCAATCAAGACATGTTCTGCCTGAACGACGGGAGCTTCCCCGAGATCGACGTCGAAGAGCGCACGAGCGCCGTCATCGACTTCCTCGAGGGGTACTTCCCGTTCGCGGCGCCGTGGGAGAAGCAGGCGATGGATGCCTCGACACTCACGCCAGCGAACGCCGCCGCCGCACACCCCAACCTCACCGCCTGACCCGCCGCGGGGCGGGGTCAGCCGGCGAGCACCGGGATCGGCATGGTGAACGGCGGCTCGGGCGTGTGCGCCGGCGTCGTGGCATCCGCGATCCTGACGCCTGAAGCCTGGATTCGGCGCGAGCTCTCGTCGGCGTCGACCCAGTCGAGTGTCGGGAACGAGCCGAGCGGCACGACCGAGTGCAGCACCGTCGTCGGGTAGACGTGCACGAGGTTGAACGCCCGGGCACCGTCGCGCCCGCGCGTGCCGCCGGCGGGCACGTTGAGGTCTTGCGTGTAGCAGCTCGCCGATGCCACCGAGACGGGCACGCCCGCGAAGGTCGCCGTCGAGGAGTAATGCAGGTGACCGGCGATGATCGAGCGGATGTCGCTGCCCTCGACGACCTCGGCGAGCCCCGCCTGGTCGCGCAGCTCCACGCTCGCCGCGAGGTCGAGCACGCTCGGCACGGGCGGGTGGTGCATCGCGAGGATCGTGCCATGCGGCGCCGGGATGCTGAGCTCCTCGGCGAGCCAGTCGAGCTGCGTCGGCGTGACCTCGCCGTGGTGATGGCCCGGCACGGTGGAGTCGAGCGTGATGACTCGCAAGCCGTTGACGTCGTCGACGCGGTCGACGGGGCGTGAGCCGCCGCGTTCGCCGAGCAGGCCCCGGCGGAACGCGCTGCGCTCGTCGTGGTTGCCCATCACCCAGATGACCTGCGCGCCGAGCCGATCGGCGACCGGATCGACGATGCGGCGAATGCGGTCGTAGGCGTCGGGCTCGCCCTTGTCGGCCAGGTCGCCCGTGAAGACGATCGCCTCGGGCCGGCCACCGGATGCCTCGAATTCGTCGAAGAGCGATTGCAGGTGCTGCTCGCTCGTGACGCGATCGTAGAGGAGGCCACCTCCGGCGAGCAGGTGGGTGTCGCTGATGTGGAGGAGGAAGTGGTCCGGCCGGGGGTACTCGGCCGTACGGGTGGTCACGATTCGTCCCATCGATTCGGTTGTCGATGCGCAGCACTGGGCATCTGGCTTGCAGACTAGCCGAACATCTCGACCTGAACGCGACGTGAACGCGGGGTGTGACGAAGTCGAATGCCTGTGTCGGCATTCGATGGCGCCGGCCCTCGGCGGCCTGCCGGGTGGCGAACCCGCAGTCGTGTCTCGCCGCACCCGGTGCGTCACACGGACGGCGCGACCGGTTCTCGGACAGGATGTCGTTGCGGAGCGACGCGGGGGAACGTCGTTGCGGTACAAGGTCGAGGGGGTTGCTGTTGTCGTCACGGAGAACACGCGCGGGGCTGCCATCGTGGGGCAACGAGATCTGGCTCAAGCGGGGACAGCGCCGCTTCATCGGCACGATCGCGAGCATCGCCGTCATCAGCTTCATCGTCACGTGGATCCTCACGCTCACGTCGTGGCCGTCAGCGCTCCTGATCCGCGCGGTCTTCGAACAGGGCGGGCGCGCGACCGCCGCCGAGATGCAGAAGCACGTGCCCGACACGGCACTCACCGAGCAGCTCGCCGTACCGCTCGGCGACGACGCCGACGATGCCGGCATGACCTTCGACGTGTATTCCCCAGCGGGCGGCGACGACCCCTTGCCCACCGTCATCTGGATCCACGGCGGCGCCTGGATCTCGGGCAACTCGACGAACGTCGACCCCTACCTGCGGATCCTCGCAGCCGAGGGCTACACGACCGTCGGTCTCAACTACACGGTGGGCCCCGAAGCGACCTATCCCACGGCCGTGCACCAGCTGAACGACGCCCTCGCCTTCCTCGACGCGAACGCGGCGGAGTATCGCATCGACGCCGATCGCATCGTGATCGCCGGCGACTCCGCGGGCTCGCAGCTCGCCAGCCAGATCGCGGCAATGTCGACGAACCCCGACTACGCCGACCTCGTCGGCATCGACCCCGCGCTCGACGCCGACCAGCTCGTGGGCACCATCCTGAACTGCGGCGTCTACGACCTCGACGCGATGTCGGAGCTCACGGGCATCGGCGCGTGGGGGTTCAAGATCGCGCTCTGGGGCTACACGGGCACGCAGGACTGGTCGCAGAGCCCGTCAGGCGCGCTGATGTCGACCGTGGACTTCGTGACCGAGGACTTCCCGACGACCTTCATCTCGGGCGGCAACGGCGACGCGCTCACCTGGCTCCAGTCGGTGCCGATGCGCAGCGCCCTCGAGGCGCAGGGCGTGGATGTCACGGCACTGTTCTGGCCGGCGGACCACGAGCCCGCACTGCCGCACGAGTACCAGTTCCATCTCGACTCCGAGGAGGCGCAGGAGGCGCTCACCGCCACGATCGACTTCCTGGGCCGCGTCACGGGCTGACGCGGCCGGTCGCCCGGCCTGCCCCTAGTGCCGGGGCTTCCGGTAGGACTTCTCGTCGTCTGCGTGCCGGGCGGGGCCGCCGCGGTCGGGCCGCAACTCGATGAGCCGGCCCGAGATTCGCGTGCTCTCGAGCTTCTCGAAGACCTCGGGGCCGAGGTCGGCCGGCAGCTCCACGAGCGAGAAGTCGGGCCGGATCTGGATGGCGCCGAAGTCGCCACGGCTCAGCCCGCCCTCGTTCGCGAGCGCGCCCACGATCTGGCGAGGTTCGACCTTGTGGCGCTTGCCGACCGCGATGCGGTAGGTGGACATCGGGGTGTCGCCCGGGCGTGCGCGTCGCTCGGGGCGCTCGGGCCGGTCACTCGCTCCGCGCCGGTCGCCGCGGTCACCTCGCTCGGGCCGGTCGCCGCGTGCCGGGCGATCGGCGCGCTCGGCACGCTCGGTGCGGTCGCGCTCCTGACGTGCCTGGCGGTCGGCCTCGGGTGAGAGCAGCAGGGGCGTCTCGCCCTGGGAGACGACGGCGAGCGCGGCGGCCACGTCGACCTCGGGCACGTCGTGCTCCTTGACGTAGTGGCCGATGATGTCGCGGAACCGCTCGATGCGCTCGCTCTGGCCGAGGGCGGCGGTGATCTGGTCGTCGAATCGAGCCAGGCGCGTGACGTTGACATCGTCGACGCTCGGCAGCTGCATCTGCGTGAGGGGCTGGCGGGTGGCCTTCTCGATCTGGCCGAGCAGGTAGCGCTCGCGCGGGGTGACGAAGCTGATCGCGTCGCCGCTGCGCCCGGCGCGGCCCGTGCGTCCGATGCGGTGCACGTAGGACTCCGTGTCGGTGGGGATGTCGAAGTTGACCACGTGGCTGATGCGCTCGACGTCGAGGCCGCGCGCCGCGACATCCGTGGCCACCAGGATGTCGAGCTTGCCGGCCTTCAACTGGTTGACCGTGCGCTCGCGCTGCACCTGTGCGACGTCGCCGTTGATCGCAGCCGCGGAGTATCCACGGGCGCGGAGCTTCTCGGCGAGCTCTTCGGTGACGTTCTTCGTGCGCACGAAGACGATCATGCCCTCGAAGTTCTCGACCTCGAGGATGCGCGTGAGGGCGTCGATCTTCTGCTGGAACGACACGATCAGGTAGCGCTGCGTCGTGTTGACCGACGTGGTCGTCTTGTTCTTGACCGTGATCTCTTCGGGGTCGTGCAGGTACTGCTTCGAGATCCGGCGGATCGGCGCGGGCATGGTCGCCGAGAACAGCGCGACCTGCTTGTCGTCGGGGGTGTCGGCGAGGATCGTCTCGACGTCTTCGGCGAAGCCCATCTTGAGCATCTCGTCGGCCTCGTCGAGCACGAGGTACTTGAGCTCGGTGAGGTCGAGCGTGCCCTTGTCGAGATGGTCCATGATGCGGCCCGGCGTGCCGACGATGACGTGCACGCCGCGGCGGAGCGCCGAGAGCTGCACCCCGTAGCCCTGCCCGCCATAGACGGGCAGCACGTGAACGCCGCGCACGTGCGCCGCGTACTTCTCGAACGCCTCGCAGACCTGGAGCGCCAGCTCTCGCGTGGGCGCGAGCACGAGCGCCTGCGGGGTCTTCTGCGAGACGTCGAGGCGAGAGAGGATGGGCAGCGCGAACGCCGCGGTCTTGCCGGTGCCGGTCTGGGCGAGCCCGACGACATCGCGGCCCGCGAGCAGGGCGGGGATGGTCGCGGCCTGAATGGCCGACGGCGTCTCGTAGCCGATGTCTTTCAGGGCCTTCAGCACCGGTTCCGAGAGTCCGAGGTCTGAGAATGTCGGCGTGACGGGGGCCTCGTCGGCCGCCTCGCTCTGCGCCGTGGAATCGAGGGATGACATCCTCCCACGGTAGTCCGTCGCGCGGCGGACTCCCACGGGTGTGGCGTCAGTCCTTCCCCTTGTCGGGCTTATTGATCGCGCCGGGCGCCTTGTCGGAGGGATGCACGTCATCGTTGGGCGATGGCGTCGGCTCCACCGCGGTGCCGTCGTCCGCCACCGGGAGCTCCTCGCCGGGCTCGGGAGTGGGCGTCGGAGTCGGTGACGACGACGGCGGCTTCGGCGTGGGCAGGATCGGTCCGAAGGGGGCCGGAGTGGGAGCCTGGGTCGACGTCGGCCGCGGCTGGTCGACGACGGAGGAGGCGCTGCCTTCGGGGGGCGCGGGGCTCGTCGACTGCAGCAGGGCGATGGTGCCACCGAGGGCCGCGACCACGGCGACCCCGACGACGCCGGCGAAGGCGCTCCGGGGATGCCGCATGACCCATGCGGCGATGGCGGAAGCTCGCGGGGAACCCCACTCGATCACGGCGCCGATCAGCGCGGCGGCGCGAGCGCGGACCGGGTGCACGGCGGTGGTCGGACTCGCGGATGGCGCGGCATGGCGGCCTCGCGGGCGCAGGGATCCGGTGCGCGATTCCTCGTCGATCTCCAACACGCTCACCTCTCCTCAGCTCGAATCCGTCGTACCACCCCCGGTCGAGGATAGGCGGAGGGGCTGCCGAGCGCCATTCACGCGCCTCGGAAACCGGCGTCGACGTAGTCGAAGTCGGCGAACCAGCCCTGTCGATCGAGGTCGTCAGCGCGCACGCCCGCGAACATCCCGGTGAAGCGCAGCCCGCCGCCGTGGTCGTCGGAGAGTGCGTACGCGGGGTACTCGCCGGGAAGGTCACGCCACGCACCGTCGGCAGCGGTCGCCGAGCAGCGGAGGTCGCCGCCGGCGATCGACATCCGCAGGCCGACCGGACCGGGGCCGACGGCGTAGGGCTCCGATCTCGTCGTTGTGCGATCGCGGGTGACGACCCGAAGATGCCGCCCGTTCTCGGCATCCCAGGTGAGCTGGAGCCAGATCCACGCCGACCGGTCGTACCACGCGACGAGGCCCGCCGCCTGGCGCACGGACGTCGGCTCGGCATCGACGAGGGTCTCGACGGTCGCATCGAGCTCCTCGACGCGCTGCGCGATCATCGCCTGCTCGAAGACGCTCGCTGTCGAGTGCCCGCCGCGAAGCCGCAACCATCCGGGCCTGCTGCCGAGATCGAAGGCGGCGGGATCCGCGGCGCTGCGCAGGGTCGACCATCGGCGGAGGTCGAGCGCATCGCCCTCGAAGTCGTCGCGTGCCGGCGGCTTCACCACGGGTGCCGACTCGAGTTCGGGGAATGAGACCTCGACCCGGCCGTGGTGCCCGCCGCCCTCGAGCCGGAGCCACCCCTCGTCATCGAAGACGACTCGCTGGATGCAGGTCTCGCGGCCGAGCGTCGAGTAGCGCTCGCCGAGCCGCAGCGCGGGCCGGCTCGCGAGGTGGACGAGCGCCCACCCGCCGCCGGGCAGGGCCACGAGCTCACCATGGCCGGCCTTCTGCAGGGGCGTGCCTGGGTCGTCGCGACTCGTCAGCACGGCGGGCGCCGCGTCGCGCACGTACGGACCCGTGAGCGAATGAGAACGCGCGACCGTGATGCCGTGGTTCCAGCCCGTGCCGCCCTCGGCGAGCAGCAGGTGGTAGCCGTCGTCGAAGTGATAGAGGTTCGGCCCCTCGACGAGCGACGGCTGACTGTAGATCTGCACCGCCTCGCCAGACACTCGCTGCCGGTCGTGGAAGTACTGCTCGAGCACGATGCCGCTGAAGCTCGGATGCTCGGGGCGCTGGTCCCACGCCACGCCGACGATCCAGTGCGTGCCGTCGGTGTCGTGGAAGAACGAGAAATCGAAGCCCCGGGAACCGAGATGGATCGGCTCGCTCCACGGCCCCGAGACATCCGGAGCCGTCACGAGGTAGTTGTCGAGATCCTTGTTGTCGCCGTCCATCGTGCGGATGACGGAGTACGCGAGCCAGAACTCGCCGTCGACGTACGTGAGACTCGGCGCCCACACGCCGCCCGAGTCGGGGACCCCGCGGAGATCGAAGCCGTTCGACTCGTCGAGAGCGTGCCCGACGACCTCCCAGTTCGCGAGGTCGCGAGACCGGTGGAGGCGCACCCCCGGGAACCACTCGAAGGTGCTCGTGGCGACGAAGTACTCGTCGCCGACCCGCACGATCGAGGGGTCGGGATTGAACCCGCGGAGGATCGGGTTCGTGGCGATGACGGGCACGTCAGACCTCATGCCCCTGCACCGAGCTCGAACACGCGAGCGGTCGGTCCGGGCACCGTCTCGAATCGGAGGCCGTCGCCCTCGGGGGCGGTGTTCCACTCGACGAGGCTTCGCGGGAAGACCTCGCGAACCGGGCCCGCGACTCCCGGCACGGTGATCGTGGCGGCGGCGTCGCTGCGGTCCCACACGATGAGGTAGCTCGCGTCGGGGCCGCGAAGACCGAGGCAGATCGCGGCGTCGTCCCAGCCGGGGAGGCCCAGCGGCCAGAAGGGCTCGAGGTCTGCGAGCGCGTCGCGCAACTGCTTGTGCACGCGAACCGCGTCACGCACCAGCTCGAATTGCGAACCGCGCAGCGTGTCGAGGAATCCCGACAGGTAGAGCCGGCCGGCAAGTCCGGTGACGAGCGTGAACGCCGTCTCCTCGTCGGTCATCTCGACGTGCGGGTAGGCCCAGTTGCCGCACTGCTCGGGCAGGATCGTTGCGGGAGCGGATGCCGCGATCGGCGGGTAGAGCCGGAAGTCCTGCTGGTCGCTCGTCGACTGCAGGTGCGAGACCGAGAGCAGCGAGTAGTCGGCGCGCATGGCTCCCGAACTGCAGTTCTCGAGCAGGAGGTGCGGATGCCGCTCCTGCACGTCGACGAGCCATGCGCGGAATGCACGGGTGTGCCCGAGCAGCCCGTCGCCCGGCGCGGTCGCGCGCCAGTCCGTGCCCATGCCCGGGTTGATGTTGTAGTCGAGCTTGAGGTACGAGATTCCGAACGCGGACACGAGGTGGTCGACAGTCTCGTCGAGATGGGCCCGTGCTGCAGGATGGCGCAGGTCGAGATGGTAGCGGTCGTGCTCACGCACTCGGCGCCCGAAGCGCGTGAAGAACGCGTCGTCGGGCAAAAGCTCAGCGGCCGCGCTCTCGATACCGACGACCTCGGGCTCGAGCCACAGCCCGCTCTTCATGCCGCGGCGGTGGATGTGGTCGATGACCTCGGCGAGCCCTCCGGTGAAGCGAGCGGATGCCTCGCGCCATTCGCCGACCGTCGACCACCAGTCTCCGATCGCGGGGTCGGCGAACCACCCCGCGTCGATGCAGAAGACCTCCGCGCCCGCCTCGGCGGCCGCGTCGATGAGCGGCAACAGCGCCTCGGTCGTCGGCTGTCCCATGAGGGTGTTCATGAAGTCGTTGTAGATCACTGGCAACTGCTCGCGATCCACCGCCCCGGCGCTGAGCCAGCGACGGTACCGCGTGAACTCGGCGACGACGCCGTCGCGTCCCTGGCCGGAGGTCGCGACCGCGACGGGGACGGTCTCGAAGGTCTCCCCCGGCTGCAGTTCGTGCGCGAACTGGTGGTGGTGGTCGGTCGGGCCGAGGAGGCTGATCGTTCCGCCGTCTCGCGCCTGCGAGAGGTCGCAGTGCCACCCTCCACTCGTCTCGAACTGCCATCCGAGGGCTTCGCCGGTCATCACGCTCGTCACGATCCCAGCGGCGAGGTGCTCGCCGGTCGACCATGCACCGTGACTGGTCATTCCATGGTGACCGCGACCGTCCTGCCCGTGCAGGGCGAGGTTCAGTCGAGGCAGCCACACCCTCAGCGAATGCTCCTGCCAGCGATTCTCGGCGAGCCACTCGCTCTCGGCGACCGCGAGCAGCACCTCGTCGAGGTCGGCTTCCGACGCACCGAAGCCGAAGGTCGCGGTCGAGGCCGCGGTCAGCACGATCGTCGCGCTCGACGTGTTCTCGATCGTCGTGCGCACCCTGATCACGCGCGCCGTTCGCGGGCGCGTGATCCAGGAACGCACGACGAGTCCGGTCTCGGGGTCGCGTTGGGTCACGCACACGGATGTCTCGGAGTCGGTCGCCTGCTCAGAGTGCTCGACGTAGCGAAGGCGCGCCCCGATCGCGGAGCGCACGTAGGCCTGGCTCGTGCGCGCTCGCTGCTCATCGGCGCTGAAGATCTCGACGAGCGGGACTCCGCGGCGACCGAGGAAAGTGGAGTCGTCGATGCCGATGAGCGACACGGCGTTGTCCTCGTCCCAACCCAGCCGCGCGACGGAGGACAGCGTCGACGCCCTCAGAGGGGCGTCGATGAGTTCGTTCGAGATGGCTGACTCCTTCGTCACGAGGCCCTCGAGTCGGAGGCCTTGCGGATATCGTTATCCCAGCAGCTTACAACGACTCGCGACCATCGCACGCCGACGGGCATCAGCCGGCGTAGACCGAGCCCTTGACGATCGTCTCGGTGGGCAGTGCGATGCGCGTCGGCCGTTCATCGCCCTCGGCCTCATCGAGCGCGAGGGAGAGCGCGGCCTCGCCGAAGGCCTCGAGCGGGATCTCGACCGTGCTGAATCGCGGCAGGACGTCGCCGAGCATCGGCACGTGGTCGAAGCCGGTCACCTCGATGCCGTTCGGCACCTCGATGCCGCGGTCGCGCAGCGATGCGATCGCGCCCACCGCCATCGCATCGCTCATGGCGGCGATCACGTCGAATCCGCCGACGCGATCACCGAGACGCTGCACGGCCTCAAATCCGCCATCGCGCGAGAACGGCGCGTGGATCACGTCATCGTCGGGCACCGTGATGCCCCGCTCCGCGAGCCCCTCGAGAAATCCCTCGACCCGATCGCGCGAGGTCACCTGGTCGGTCGGACCGGAGATCACCGCGAACGAGCGATGGCCGGCGTCGACGAGTCCCACCGCGAGTCGCGCCGCTGCCCCGCGGTTGTCGACGGTCACGGCCGGATACGGCAGGTCGCTGTCGCCGATGAGCACGACGCTCGCGCCCTGCGCCTGGAGCAGGCGCAAGTGCTCATCGAGCACGGCCTCCCGCTCGGCGTCGGTCGTGCGGCTCGTGGCGAGCACGATCGCGCGGTGGCGCTCACCTCGCAGCTTGGTGAGCAGGTCGAGCTCGCGCCGAGCGTCGTCGCGCGTGGTGCGCACCGCGACGGAGAGCCCTCGCTCCTCGGCTGCGTGCATCACGCCCGCGATCACGGTGGCCGAGCCGAAGTCGTCGATGTCGCTGACGATGAGCGCGATCGTTCGGGCGCGCCCGTCTTTGATCGCCTGGGCCGCGGTGCTCACCGAGTACCCCAGCGCGCGGGCGGCCTCCTCGACGCGCCGGCGCAGCTCGGGAGTGCCACTCGCCTTCCCGCGCACGCCGCCGTTGAGCACGCGTGATGCCGTGGGAACGGACACCCGGGCGAGGCGCGCCACATCGGTCAGCGTCACGGGCTTCGAACCCGAATCGTCTGCCACCATCCACCCTCCCCTTCGGCGCCGTCCCCTCGTCCACGACGAAACGTTACGGACACCGATATCCACTGTATGACGATAGTCAGTGTCACCTGCGGAAGCGGTTCGGCGGTCATTGCGTCGTCACAGTGTTGGCAAACGTTCTCCAGTGACGTAAAGTGGCCCGCGACCCGAGTGGGCGACGTGATCTCAAAGGAGAAGACATGACATACGCAATGGTGCGACCCTCGTCGCGAGGCGTCGGGGCGGAGCAGCCCACTGCGCGCGGTGCGAGGAGGAAAGCAGGCATCGGCCTCGCGATGACGGCCATCGCTGCACTCGCCCTGACCGGCTGCGCCTCGGGCGGAGCCGAGACCGAAGCTGCCGAGAAGACCACTATCCGGTTCACGTACGCGACCGGTGACGAGACCTGGAACGGCGTCGTCGAGGGCGTCGTCGACGCCTTCAACGAGCAGAGCGACACGGCGACCGTGCAGCTCGACCCCCTGCCCGCCGGCAGCGACTACGCCACCGCGGTGAAGACCATGGACGCCACGGGCAACTGGCCGGCGCTCATCGACATGCGCGACACCCTCACCTACATCAACGCGGGCAAGCTCGCCCCGATCCCCGAGTCGGTCACCTCGCTCCTCGACGAGAACGTCTACGGCGAGAGCAGCGACGGGAACGTCTACGTCGTGCCGACGACTGCACTGAACGGCGAGATCGGCATCAACATCGTCTATGACAAGGCCTACTTCAAGAAGCACAAGCTCGAGGTGCCCGAGACCTACGACGACTTCATCGACCTCATGGAGGAGATCAAGAGCAACGGTGACGTGCCGTTGGCCACAGCCGCCGGCGAGGTGTGGCCGAGCGACCAGCTCTGGAAGCCGCTGGCAGCGCCCGTGTTCGCCGAGTGGAGCGACGAAGACGGCTTCTGGAACGCGGTTCAGGCCGGCGAGGCTTCCATCGCAGACCTCAAGGCACCGCTCGAAGAGCTCAAGCGCATCACCGACACCTACGTGCTCCAGGGCTGGCAGTCCACGGCAGACGCGCAGACGACGACGCTCCTCGTCAACGGCCAGGCCGTGATGGCGACCTCGTCGGCGGGCCTCGGGCGACTCCTCGACGTCAACAAGGTCGATCCCGACTTCGAGGCGGGGCTGTTCATCATCCCTGATGAGGACGGCGACATCAACGTCCTCAAGAACGCCGTGAACGGCGACACCGCGAGCGGAATCGCCATCTCCTCGCAGGCGGCCGAGGACGAGAAGGAATACCAGGCGGCCGTCGACTTCCTGGAGTTCTACTTCTCGGTCGACACGGCGAACCTCATCGAGGAGCTGGGCATGATCGCCCCGAACATCGCCGAAGCCGACAAGGTGAAGCGCAACACGTCGATCCCCGGCGCCGAGGACTTCTTCGCGCTGCTCGAGAACCCGAACCTCACCTGGTACTCGAACGAGCCGAAGCTGGCCACTTTCAGCAGCTTCAACACGTTCTTCCGCCAGACCCGAATCGAGATGCAGGACGGCCAGACGACGATCGACCAGGCCATCGAGAAGGCTCAGGCCGAGTACGAGAAGATCGCGGCCGCAGGCTGAACGGACCGACCCGGTGATCCGCCGACCTGCCCGGTCGACGCGGATCACCGGGTCATCCGCCACCGTATGACGGGCCGAGAAGGCCCCTACCGGGAACGAAGAGACGAATGAGTGATCGAGAGGGACAGGCCACGGCCGTCGCCACGGCCGTGCGCCTGACGGGCGATGGGCCGCTGGAACCGCTGGCGCAACCCCAAGGCCCCGGTGGTGACCACCCCGCCGCCGACGTCGCGCCGGTACGCGTCGTCTCACGCCGCTTCCGCCGGCAGCGCTGGGGCATGTTCATGTTCATCCTGCCGGCGCTCGTGGTCTACCTCGTGATGGTCATCCTCCCCTCGCTGCAGTCGCTGCAGCTGAGCCTGACCGACTGGGACGGCGTCAACAGCTCGTACGACTACATCGGGTTGCGCAATTACGAGGAGATCCTCGGCAGCGGGCGGTTCTGGAATGCCGTCAGGAACACGCTCCTCCTCGGCCTCGGTTCGGCCGTCATCATCAACGTCATCTCCCTCGTGGTCGCGCTGCTGCTCGACAAGCTCAACCGAGGGCAGGGGTTCTTCCGCACGATCGTCTACCTGCCTGCACTCGTCAGCGGATTCATCGCGGCGACGATCTGGAAGTACATGCTGAACTTCAACTTCGGCTCCGTGAACACGCTGCTGCGCGACCTGGGCCTCGGCGACCTCGCCCAGGACTGGCTGGGCGACAGCGATCTCGTGGTCGGCGTGCTCCTCTTCATCGTCTGCTTCACGCTCGGCGGCAACACGACGCTGATCTACCTCGCGAACCTGCAGTCCGTGCCGCAAGAGCTCGTGGAGGCGGCGAAGATCGACGGCGCGAGCAACGCGAAGGTCTTCCGCTTCGTCACCTGGCCGATGCTGGCCGGCGCCGTCACCGTAAACATGACCCTCGCGGTGATCGCCGGCTGGACGATCTTCGACCAGGTCATGGTGCTGACCAGCGGCGGCCCCGGATTCGTGAGCGAGACGATGGCCTTCTTCATCTACAAGGTCGGCTTCGGCGAGTACCGCGCCGGCTACGGCAGTGCCGCGGCCATCGTGCTCTTCATCGTCGTCATCGTGAGCACGGTCCTGGCCAATCGGTACATGCGCAAACGGGAGATCCAGGCATGAGCACGCAATCCACGAAAGCACAGCGCCCGGCGTCGCGCAGCAGCATCCGGAAGGCCGAGCGGGTCCGGCTGGGCCGTGGCGAAGTCGTCTCGATGGTCGTCCTCGCGGTGCTCGTCATCGTGGTGTCGTTCCCCGTCGTCTACGCGTTGCTCAACTCCTTCCGCAACTACGCGGAGATCACGCGCGATCCGATGGGATTGCCCACGTCGTTCAGGTTCGACAACTATGTACGGCTGTTCCAGGACACCCAATACGGCGAGGCGCTCTGGAACACCCTCGTCATCACCGTCGGCACGATCGTGCTGCTGATCGCCCTGGTGCCGATGGCGGCGTACGGCATCGAGCGCATCGGCGGACGCACGTCGAGATTCATCTACATCCTCTTCATCGCGGGGCTCATGATCCCCTTCCAGGTGCGGATGATCCCGCTCGTATCGGCGATGGACGACGTCGGCCTGTACAGCACCCTGACGAGCGTGATCCTCGTGCATCTCGGAGGCGCGGCATCCTTCGGCGTGCTCCTGTATTGCAGCTTCATCAAGGGCGTTCCGACCGAGGTCGAGGAAGCCGCCCACATGGACGGGGCCGGCCGGCTCCGCACGTTCTGGACGATCGTCTTCCCGATGCTGATGCCCGTGACCTCGGCGTTCATCATCATCCAGGCGCTCGGCCTCTGGAACGACTTCTTCATTCCGCTCGTGTTCCTGGACTCCTCGTCGGCGGGAACGATCAACGTCGCCCTCAGCCGCATGATGGGCCTGCTGACCTCGCAGTGGGAGCTCATCTACACCGGCGCGATCCTGGCCATCGTCCCCTCGGTGATCATCTTCGCCGCCTTCCAGCGATACTTCATCAAGGGGATGTCGATCGGAGCGGTCAAGGGATGATGAAGGGCTTCGCGCACGACGGGCCCCTTGCGCGGGCACTGCTGAACGTCGCCTACGTCGTCGCGGTCTCCGTGAGCGTGGTCGCGTGCGCGATTCCCTATGTGCTGTTCGAGCAACTGGTGGGATGGCAGCCGACGCACCTGGCCGTCGTCGTAGGCGTCGTCTCGATGCTGCCCCTCGGCCCAGCGCTGTTCGCCGCGCTCTCGACCTCGCGGGCCCTCCTCCAGGAGCGCGGCTCCCCCGGGACTGCGTTCCGCCGGTTCTGGCGGGCTTTCGCGTCGGGGACGACCTCGCTGGGGTGGTACTGGGGGCTCGTCGCGCTCCTCGCCCTCCTCATGGCCTACAACGTCATCCTCACGGAGAACACGGCGGTGGTCGTCGCCGGCGCGGTCCTCCTCGCGGTCATCGCGATCGTGCTCGCCGTGGCGCTCTCGTGTGCCGTCGCGACGGGCGTCTCGGGTCGCCCATCCGCACTCCTCGTCGTGGCCGGGCGGTCGGTGGCATCCCGCCCGCATGTCGCGCTCGCGTGGCTCATGCTCATCGCGGTCGCGTATGCAGCGACGCTCATCCCGCTCGTCGGGCCGAGCCTGGCATTCTTCACACCCGCCTTCGCGGCAGCCGGAATCCTGATCGTCAACACGACCTTCGGATTCGACGAACTCGTGCGACGCTACGCAGCGGCCCCGGTGGTTGAGTAGCGCCCGGCGAAGCCGGACGCGTATCGATACCACCCGACGGGTCCCCAAGGGCGCCCAGTCTGGGGCATCCGCGCCTCGATCTCAAGGGGTTGCCGAGTCTGTGGCGATCCTGAAGGGTGGACACTTCGTGATCGCAGAGGAGAATCGCATGCTCACACTGACCGACACCGCCACCATGGTCGTCAAGGAGATCGTCGATCGCAGCGGCGGCCCCGACGGCACCGGACTCCGCATCAACGCGGAGGATCCGGCCGGCACGGAGTTCGCCGTCGAGATCGTCCCCACCCCCGAGGAGAGCGACGCCATCGTGGAACAGGCCGGCGCCCGCGTCTACCTCGGCGAGAATGCCGCCGTCGCCCTCTCGGACAAGACACTCGACGCGAGCGTCTCCCCCGACGGCCGCGTCGCCTTCGACGTCGTGCCGCAGCAGGTCTGAGCTATCGGGTGGTCGGAGTGGCCTCGGACTCGCGCGTGAGCGACGCGTAGCCGGCCGCGGAATTGCTCCAGAGCAGGTAGAGCGCGAAGCCGCCGAGCCCGAGCACTCCGACCACCGGCTGGGCCAGGATGATCGTGGCCCACGCACCGAGGATGGCGAGGGTCACGAGCGAGACCGGCCAGCGCCTGACGGCGAGGAACAGCGCGGCCTTCAGGATGTCGCGCACACGCGACTCGGGATGCCGCGCGATGCCGGCGAACGAGCCGAGCGCCGTGACGACGAGCAGTGCGCCGACCACGGCGAGAAGCGGACCGACGAGCGCGGCGAACTCCGTGCCCCACAGGAACATGACGTCGAGCACGAGGATCGCGCCCAGCACGAGCGTCGCGACCCAGACGCCGAGCGCACGCCTGGCGGTGCCGGCGTAGGCGATCCAGAAGTCGCGCATCGGCCGCAGGTCACCCGTGCGCCTTGCGCGTTCGAAGCAACTGAACGCCGCGGTGATCGCCGGCCCGAGCGGCACGGCGCACAGCAGCAGGAACGGCCACGCCGCGAGCGGCTGGGCGACGACGGTGAGGGCCGCGACGAGCGGCACGCCCGCGACGGCCACCGAGAACGCGATCGCGAGCGCCTGGTAGACCGTGTCGAACACGTTCTCGAACGTCTCGCGGCTCGGCGCGAGCACTCGCGCGATGCCCGACTTCGGCCGCCGATCGATGCTCGCGCGCTGGTCGGCGTCGGTGCCCACGGTCAGCCCTTCAATCCGCTCGTCGCGATGCCCTGGATGAAGAACCGCTGGCCGAGCAGGAAGACGATCACGATCGGGATGACCGAGATCACCGATCCGGTCATGATCATGGCGTACTCCGCGTCGAACTGGCCGACGAACGACCGCAGCCCGATCTGCACGGTCCACAGGTCATTGCTCGTGAAGTAGATGAACGGACCCATGTAGTCGTTCCACGTGCTCACGAACGTCAGCAGGGCGAGGCTCGCGAGTGCCGGCTTCGTGAGGGGCAGGATGATCCGCCACCAGATCCGGTACTCGTTGAGGCCGTCGATGCGGGCGGCCTCGCTCAGCTCATCGGGGATCGTCATGTAGTACTGCCGCATGAGGAACACGCCGAACGCGCCGAACGCCTGCAGCAGGATGATCGAGAGGTGCGTGTTCACGAGGCCGGCGTTCTGCATCATGATGTACTGCGGAATCATGTAGGCCTGCCACGGCACGGCGATCGTCGCGATGTAGATGACGAACAGCACGTCACGGCCCTTGAAGCGCATCTTCGAGAAGCCGTAGGCGGCGAAGCTGCCCGTCAGCACCTGCAGGAACGTGATCGTGACCGAGAGGAACAGCGAGTTCTTCAGGTAGGTCAGCAGCGGGATGCGCGTCCAGATGTCGACGTAGTTCGACCAGACGAACTCGGTCGGGATCCACTGGATCGGAATCGAGAAGACCTGGTTATTGTGCTTGAGCGACGACGAGACCATCCAGAAGAACGGCACGAAGATGAGCAGCGTGAGTGCCGCGAGCAGCACGTAGAGGAGGACGCGCTTCGCGGGCTTCAACCTCGGCCCGCGGCGCTTCGCGGTCAGCCGGCGGCCGGCGGCCGGGGGTGCGAGCTCGTCGGCGAGCCGGTCGACTTCAGGGAGGGTACTGGTGACGGACATCAGTCCTCCTTCCTCTTCTGGATGCGGAACTGCACGACGGTGAAGACGAGCACGATGAGGAAGAGCGCGAGCGAGATCGCCGACGAGTATCCGAAGCGATTCTCCGTGATGCCCTCTTCATAGATCAGTTGCGAGAGCACGAGGGTCGCGCGGCCCGGGCCGCCGTCGGTCATCACGACGATCAGGTCGAACACCTTGAAGCTCGCGATCGTGACCATGATGAGCACGAAGAACGTCGTCGGCCGCAGCGACGGGATCGTGATGTTCCAGAACCGCTGCCAGGCATTCGCGCCGTCGACGTCGGCGGCCTCGTAGTACTCCTGCGGAATGGCCTGCAGACCCGCGAGATAGAGCACCATGTAGTAGCCCATGTCACGCCAGACGCTCGTGATGATGACGGCGGGCATCGACCAGGCCGACGTGGTCGTCCACCCCGGCGGGTCCTGCACGCCGATCCACTCGAGGAACTGGTTGATCGGGCCCATGGTCGGGTTGAAGAGCATGTTCCAGACGACCGCGACGGCCACGAGCGACGTGATGTACGGGAAGAACATCGTCGTGCGGAAGAAGCCGAGGCCGCGGATCCGCTTGTTCAGGAGGAGCGCGAGGCCGAGGGCGGCGAGCATCGTGAGGGGGATGTGGCCGGCGGCGTAGTAGGCGGTGTTGCCGAGCGCGATCCAGAAGGACTGGTTGCCCAGCATCCGCTCGAAGTTGTCGAAGCCGACCCACTCGGGAGGCGAGTACGAGTCCCACTCCATGAAGGCGATGACGAAGGCGGCGCCCATGGGAATGAGGGTCAGCACCGCGAACCCGATGAAGTTGGGCAGGATGAAGCTCCAGCCCACGAGCGCGTTGCGCCGCGCTCGGGCTCTGGACTGCGGGCGCACCGGTGCGCGCGTTGCGGCGATCGCCATGGCGGTTCCTCCGGGGTTGGTTCAGGTGCGAGCTGGTGCGGGGACCCCGCCGGGAAGGCGGGGTCCCCGCAGGGATCACTCGAGGACGTCGCCCGTGACGCGCTCGTCCATCGTGGCGATGCCGTCGGGGATCGAGGCGTCGCCGACCATGATGAGTTCGTGTTCCTCATCGAGGATGGTGCTGATGTCCGAGGAGTACTCGCTCACGGGCATCTCGAGCACGACGTCCTTCGGCTCACTGAACGTGGTGACCGACAGGTCGTCGGTGGGCAGTGCCGTGAAGGCCGCGGTTACGTCGTCGGACGAGAAGGCCGGCACGACGCCGATCGCGGCGATCGCCTTGGCACCCTCTTCGCCGGCTGCGAACTCGAGGAACTTCTTGGCCGCGTCCTGGTGCTCCGAGTTCTTGTTCACGGCGAAGGCGGTCGGCGATCCGAAGGTCACGGTCTCCTCACCGGCATCGATCTGCGGCATCGGCGCGACGCCCCAATCGACCGTCGACGTTCCGCCCTCGATCGCCGCGGCGATTCCCGAGATGTACCACGTGCCCATCGGCATCATCGCGGCCTGGCCGGTCTCGAACATCGTGCGGTAGCTGATCTGCTGCGTCTTCGCGGTTCCGAAGTCGAGCGCGTTCCCGCCGGTCTGCAGGTCGAGCGCGAGCGAGTACTGGTCTTCCATGAACCCGTAGTCGCCGCTCAGCAGGTCGCCACCGGTCTGTGCTGCGGCGATCGCCTGCACGACCGATCGCCAGTAGTGGTGGTAGGTGCCGAAGACCTTCTGGCCACCGGTCTCGCCGGTGAGCTGCTCGGCAATGCTCTTGTACTCGTCCCACGTGATGTGGTCGGGGTACTCGACGCCCGCCGCGTCGAAGAGGCCCTTGTTGTAGTAGAGCAGCCAGAAGTCCTGGCGGTAGGGGACGGAGAAGTACTCGCCGTCGAGGTCGAACGGCTCGATGCCGGCGAGGTTGTCGGCGCCGAGCGACTCGACGACGTCGCTCACGTCGAGGAGCTGGCCGCGGTTCGCGTAGCGCGCGTAGTCGGTGACGTTCTTCATCGTGAGCACGTCGGTCTTGTCACCGCCGGCGAGCATCGTGGTGACCTTCTCCGAGTAGTCGTCGGCGAGGATGTCGACGGGCTCGATCGTGATGTCGGGGTTCGCCTTCTCGAAGGCGTCGAAGAGCGCCTGGAACTCGGGCGTCTGCTCCATGTTCCAGACCGACACGCTCAAGGTGACCGGACCTTCGTCCTCCTGCTGGGCGGGGGCGCCCGAGCAGCCGGTGAGTGCGAGTCCGATGGCCGCGGTGATCGCGGCCGCTGAGACCAATGTTCGCTTCATTGCGTTGTACTCCTCATTCGGGGGCATGCTAGTTCGCGACCGGGCGGCCGCGAAATTCAGGGTTGGCGGGGCACTCGGGCTCGGTTCACCTCCGGAAGGTCGATCGAGATCACGGCTCCATCGGGCCACTCCACGCGGCACCGGTCGGCGCCGAGGAGATCGACCTGTGGAGCCGGCGACGGCGGGTTGGCGTCGCCCGAGAGCAGGACGGCGACGATGCGCCACGCGGCATCCGTCACCTGATCGGCCGTGCTGCACCACGGCGTCGCGGAGTGGGCGCCGAGCGGCGTCGCATCGAGGTCTTCGCGCACGCCCGAGTCCTCGAATCCGGCGAGCGGCACGAGGGCGCTCGTGAGGCCGTTGCAGCTCGCGACGGCTCCCTCGATGAGCGGCGCGGCATCGCCCGACAGGGTCCACCCCCCGACGCGGATGACGGCGGCGGGAACGTCCTCGTCGCCGGTCGTCGAGACACGCACGAACCGCACCTCCCAGGCGCCGCGTACGAGCGAGCACGTCTCGATGAGCGGGCCGCGCGTCACAGCGGTCGCGGCCCTCCCGTCGCCGTGATCGGGACCGGTCGGCGCGTCGTCGATCCAGTGCGCACGGGCGACGGATGTCCCCCAGCCGAACTCCTCCCCGTCGTCGCCGAGCAGCGACTCGAGCGGGCCGCGGGCGAAGCCGGAGCGGTGGCTTGGAAGGCCATCGCGCATCGCGGCGACCGAGCCGTCGAGCGGATGCGCCACCCCCATGCCGCGCAGCAGGGGTGCCGTCGCGGTCGAGTAGCCGAATCGCGCGTACAGGGGCGGGTCGGTCTGCGCTTCGCCCTCGTGGCCGTGGTCGGTGCCGTGGTTGACGACGCGCACGAGGCCGTCGGCACGCGTGCCGCTGACAAGCCAGCCCGGCGCGGCGATCACTCGCTGCACGTCGCCGAGTTCGACGGGAAGCGGCTCCTCGACCGCGGTCCACACGGGGTGGTCGGCGGGCAGGGCGAGGCCGAGCATGCCCTTCGACGCCCAGTTCGGCGAGCCGGGTCCGGAGTAGGACTGCGCCATGGCTCGCCACTCGTGGTGCCAGCCGAGGGTGAGGATGCCGCGGGCATCGGGTGCCCCGCGGTCGGCGAAGTGCCGGACGATGCCGCTCGCC
This sequence comes from Agromyces albus, assembly GCF_004134825.1. Classification (GTDB taxonomy): domain Bacteria; phylum Actinomycetota; class Actinomycetes; order Actinomycetales; family Microbacteriaceae; genus Agromyces; species Agromyces albus. The sequence goes on along the minus strand of NZ_SDPN01000004.1, from coordinate 115,090 downwards.
GCGCGGCGCACGAGTCCCGGCGCGAGCGTCTCGGACCCGGCGAGCGCGCCCGCCCAGAACGGCGCGGCGGCGGCGAACCGGTAGACGAGGCTGCGACCCTGGATGAGCGGTGACCCGTCGGCCCCGATGAGGGTGACGGCATCGTCGAGGTAGCGGTCGAGGTGGGCGCGATACCGGGCGAGGCGCTCTTCGTGCTGCGGGTCGCCGGCGACCATGCCGGCCCACAGCACCGGGTAGAGGTGGAGCGCCCAGCCCGTGTAGTGGTCGAACGCTCGAGAGGAGCCGTCGGAGAACCATCCGTCGGCCCTGAAGAAGCCATCGGCGATCGCGAGGTCCTCTTCGATGTCGTCGCGGCGATGGGGGCCGCCGACGCTCGCGAGGAACTGCTCGACGACGATGCGGAACCACACCCAGTTGATCGGCGGGTACGGCTGGCCGATGACGGTGGAGAGGTAGCCGACGATGTTGCCCTGCACGCGAGCGCCGAGGCGATGCCAGATGACGTCGCGAGTGAGGTGCAGGCCGATCGCGAGCGCCGCGGCCTCGACCTTCGCCTGGCCGATCTCGTCGGGGCGCAGCCACCGCTCGGGCGACGACGGATCGGTGCCCGCGTCGAGCCCCTCGCTGAACCACGCGGCGAGCGCGCCGGTGTCGCCGGGCGAGCCCGCGATGCGGAACGCGGCGAGCATGAACGTGCGCGCGAAGCCCTCGAGGCCGTCGACCGCACTGCCGTAGCCGCCCGGCGCACCCGGGAACGAGATGAGGGCGTGTCCCGGCGACGCGAACGGGCGCGAGGAGGAGAGGATGCGGTCGGCGAGCGCGGCCCAGTGCTCGCGGGTCCAGCCGGTGTGCGGCGAGAGCTCCCGGTCGAGGGCGGGCAGCTGCAGGGTCGCGGCGCTCATGCGCTCACTCCGAGGTCGGCGAACGTGACGGCGGAGAGCGGCGCACGCCCGTCGAGGTAGCGCTCGAGCTCGTCGAGTGCCGCATCGGCGAGCCGGAACGTCTCGGTGCCGAGGGAGCCTGCGATGTGGGGCGTGATCGAGACGTTCGGCAGGTCGAAGAGGGGCGAGTCGAGCGGAAGGGGCTCCGGGTCGGTGACGTCGAGGATGGCATCGAGCCGGCCGCTCGAGCACTCGGCCGCGAGGGCATCGGTGTCGAGGAGGGTGCCGCGAGCCGTGTTGATGACCGTGGCGCCGTCACGCAGCATCCCGAGCTCACGCTCGCCGATCATGTTGATCGTCTCGGGCAGGGCAGGGGCGTGGAGGGAGAGCACGTCGACCGAGGGGAGCAGCTCGTCGAGCGAGACGAGACGGGCTCCGGCGGCGGCGACGACCGCGGCATCCGCATAGGGATCGGCGACGAGCACGTCGGCTCCGTCGAGCTGCCGCAGGAGCGCGACGACCCGGCGGCCGATGCGCGAGAAACCGACGACGCCCACGCTGCGCTGGAAGTTCGACATGCGCGGCGAGTCGAGCAGCGATCGCCACTCGCGGCGGTGCGCGCGGGGGTCGCGAGCGAAGTACTGTGCGCGCTTCCCGGCGAGCACGATCGACGCGAAGGTGAACTCGGCGACGGGGATCGCGTTGGCCTCGGCGGCCGACGTGACGAGGATGCCGCGATCCCAGAACGCCTCGCTCACCATCGGCCGCACGGTGCCGGCGCAATGGAAGACCGCCTTCAGGTTCGGCATCCGGGCGAGGCGTTCCGCCGTGAGCGCGGGCGTGCCCCATGAAGTGATGAGCACCTCGACCGAGGCGAGTCGATCAGCCAGGGCCGGGTCGTCGAGGTCTCCGGATGTCACGGGGTCGGGCACCTCGCAAAGACTGCGCAACCGGGCGAGCCGGCTCTCGTCGAAGAGGGCGGAGAACGAGTCGGGCCACATCGCAACGAACGCGGAAGGTCGCGATCCGTGAGTCATCCGGTGGTCTCCTCTTCGAGTGGTGCCCCGTGTTGCGGCGGGCTGAGAGATAGTGAATACTCCCCTTCGATCCCAGTCAAAGTAAACGAACCCATTCGAACACGCTTGATCACAGATGATCACGGAGGCGGCAGTGACAGTCCGAGACGAGACGGTGCCGACGACCGTCGCCGAGCCCGGGGCCCTCGTTCGAGCCTGGGCGGCGATCGGGGCCGAAGAGCTGCGCCCTCCCCTCGCATCGGGCCGGTCGGCGTGGGCATCCGCAGACCCTGCGCTCCTCGACGCCCTCACCACCACGGCGCTCGCGGAGCTCGACGCCCCGTGGCCGCGCCCGCTGTTCTCCCAGTACACGGCCTACCCGCTCCGGGGCGACCGCGTCGCGTATGAGACTCCGGTCTTCGCACACGGCGACCGCCTTACCCGTGCCGTCGCCCTCGCCGCCGCCACGGGCGAGGAGCGATGGCTCTCGGAGGCGGCCGACGGGCTCTGGATGCTCTGCGAACAGTCGACGTGGTGCTGGCCGGCGCACGACGACGCCTTCGCACGGTTCGGCACGGTCACCCCGTCGCGGTCGTCACCCTACCTCGACCTCGGCGCGGGCGAGTCGGTCGCGACGATCGGCTGGGCGGTCGCGGCGATCGGGCCCGCGCTCGACGAGCGCTTCCCCGGCTTGACCGCTCGGCTCCGCGAAGAGGCCGAGCTCCGGGTGTTCCGGCCGTTCCTCGATCGCGACGACTGGCACTGGCTGGGCCTCGACGGGCGACTGCACAACTGGAATCCATGGATTCTCGGCAACGTCATCGTCGCGGCGGCGGCCCTCGCAGAGCCGGCAGAGGCTCGACTTCTGATCGATCGGGCGGTCGCGGGAATCGATCGCTACCTCGCCGCGATGCCCGCCGACGGCGCCATCGACGAGGGCTACGAGTACTGGTGGAACGGCGCAGCGCGGGCCCTCGAGGCGCTCGACGTGCTCGACCGCATCGGCGGCGCTCCCCTCGACCTGGCAGGAATGCCGGGCCTCGCCGCGCTGCTTCGCTTCCCGCAGCGGATGCAGCTGTCGGCCGAGTGGTACGTGAACATCGCCGATGCCCAGGCTCGCGCCGACGATGAACGCCCCTGGCACGTGCTGCACCGCTGGGCGCGGCGATTGGAGCTGCCGGATGTCGCCGCCTACGCCGCCTCCCATCGGCGCCCGGGAGAACCCGTCGTCTCCACGGGCATGAGCACGGGCAGGATCCTGACCGCGCTGCTCGACGAGGACTGGCGAGCGGCGACTCCATCGCCGCCGCCGCTGCCCGCGAGCGTCGAGCTCCCGTCGGTGCAGCTCGCGCTCGCGCGCGAGACATCCGGCTCCGATCGCGGCCTCGCCGTCACGCTGAAGGGCGGGCACAACGGGGAGAACCACAATCACAACGACGTCGGCAGCGTGATCGTCGCGCTCGACGGCGTGCCGGCGGTGATCGATGTCGGACGACCGACCTACGACGCCCGCACCTTCGGACCCGACCGCTACGACATCTGGTCGATGCGCAGCGAGTGGCACAGCACGGCCTCGCCCCGGGGTCTTCTGCAGGGGGTCGGCGCGGAGTTCGCAGCGCGAGCATTCACCGGCGGAGACGACGGCAACGTCGCCGCCTGGCAGGTCGAGATCGGCGGGGCGTACGGGCTCGACGCCGACGAGTCGTGGCAGCGACGCGTGAGCCTCGACCGGAGCGCCCGCCGCGTGACGGTCGACGACTCCTGGGCACTCGACGATTCCGCCGGCACGACGATCACGTACATCGTGTGGGGCGAGCTCTCCGACGAGGGCGACGGTCGCCTCGTGGTGCACCGGCCCGTCGAGGGCGTGCGCGATGTCGTCCTGCGTCACGACGGCGAGCGCCACACGATCGAGGCGCGGCAGCTCGACGATCCGGTCATGACGCGCTCCTGGGGCTCGCAGGTCGCGCGGCTCGTGCTGTATCCGGCGCCGGATGCCTCCGGCATCCGCTTCACCGCCGAGGCTGCGCGATGAGCCGCGACGGCGGGGCGACCCCGGCGTTCGGGATCGAGCGACGCGAACGGATCATGGACGAGATCCGCCGCGCCGGCAAGGTGGTCGTGCGCGACCTCGCCGTGCTGCTGGGCGTCACCGAGCTCACCATCCGCCGCGACATCGCCGAGCTCGCCGACCGCGGGCTCGTGACCCGCGTGCACGGCGGCGCGACGCTGCGCAGCTCCCTCGACACGAGCGTGGCGCGCGCGGCCGACGCATCCGGTCCATCCCGCTTCCGGCTCGGCATGGTCGTGCCCTCGCTCAGCTACTACTGGCCGCAGATCGTCAACGGCGCGCGGGCGACCGCGGCACTCAGCCGCTCGCAGCTCGTGCTCCGCGGCTCCACGTACGACCCGGCCGACCAGCGCCGGCAGATCGCGGCGCTCGTGGAGACCGGCGGCATCCACGGCCTCATCGCCGCACCGGAGACGAGCGGGCAGGACGGGTACTCGCTGCTCGCGTGGCTCGACTCGCTGCCGATCCCCGTGGTGCTCGCCGAGCGGCGCGCCCCGACGGCGCTCGCGCTGCGGAAGCTCGAGTGGGTGACGACCGACCACGAGTTCGGGGCGATCCTCGCCGTGCACCACCTCTACCAGCAGGGTCACCGCCGCATCGGCATCGCGATCGCGCGGCACTCCCCCACCTCAGGTCACCTGCGCCGGGGGTGGGCTCGTGCGCACTCAGAGCTCGGACTCGATTCCTCGCTCACGGTCGACACCGTGCTCGACGACATCGAGAACGGACACCGCGACGCGCGCCTCGACGAGGTGCTCGATCGGTGCCTCACGACGGGCACGACGGCGATCATGATCCACTCCGACCCGCAGGCGATCCTGCTCGAGCACCGCTGCTTCGATCGCGGCATCCGCATTCCCGACGATCTTGCGATCGTCGCCTACGACGACGAGATCGCCGAGAACGGCGAGCCGCCGATCACCGCGCTGCGGCCGCCGAAGCAGCACATCGGGCGGCTCGCGGTCGAGACCCTGCTCGCGCGCCTCTCCGAGGGGCCGAAGCGCCCGATCCAGCGCGTGCAGGTGCTGCCCGAGCTGCACGTGAGGGCGTCGTCGACGTCGGTGGAGGCCACGGCCGGCTGACGTCGGCGAGATGCCCAGGGTTGGTGAATTCGCGGCAACCTGCCGGTTTCCCGACCGATCCGCGGAGTAACGTTTTCCGTATGGACGATCGCGACGTGACCAAGTCCTCGCGTATCACCGAGACCATAATCGGTGGCGCTCATGGCTGATCGCTTCGCCGCCGCAGCAGACGCCCTGTCACAGATGGACGGCGACAATTCGTCGCTGACCACGCCGATCCTCGACATCATCCCCGTCTCGGGCGCGGCCATCTCCACCCTCGGCGATTTCCTCGGGTCCGAGACCATCAGCGCGAGTGACGCCCTCGCCGCCCGAATCGACGAGCTGCAGTTCGATCTCGGCGAGGGCCCCTGCTGGGACGCGCTCGCGGCTGGGGTGCCGGTGCTCGAGCCCGACCTCCGGTCCGCGATGGTTCGCTGGCCGGCATTCTCCGAGGCCGTGTCGGCGCAGCCGGTCGGTTCGCTGTTCGCATTCCCGCTCATCATCGGCCCGCTGCGCATCGGCGCGCTCGACCTGTACGCCGTGCAACCCATGGAACTCGGATCGCAGGATGCGAAGCGCACCGAGGTGTTCGCCTCGATCGTGAGCCGGCACGTGCTGCGACGCGCCCTGCGCGAGGCAGGCGCGACCGACTCCGGCGACGACGGCCCGAACTCGCGCCGCATCATCCATCAGGCCACGGGGTTCGTCATCGCCCAATTGGCGATCTCCGCCGAAGACGCGCACCTGCTGATCCAGGGCCAGGCGTTCTCGCAGGGCCGCTCGATGCGCGAGATCGCCGAAGACCTGATCGAGCGACGCCTCACCTTCGAACTCAACGACAACGCAATCGAGGTGGAACGATGAGCCAGCTCACGCGAGAGGAACGACTCGTCGACATGTTCGCGACCCTCGCCGACACGCTCATCGACGATTACGACGTCGTCGACCTGCTGCAGACGCTCGTGGACACGTGCGTATCGACATTCGAGGTTGCAGCGGCCGGGCTGCTCCTGTCCGATGACGGGGGTGACCTCGAGGTGCTCGTGTCGACGAGCGAGGAGAGCCGGCTCGTCGAGACGATGCAGCTGAGCGCCGAGGCGGGGCCGTGCATCGAGAGCTTCCGCACCGGCACGGTGATCTCCGTCACAGATCTCGACCAGGGTCCGCCCGACTGGAAGCCGTTCCGCACGGCGGCGCGCGAGCATGGATTCACCGCGGTGCACGCGATTCCCCTGCGGCTGCGCGAGACGACGATCGGCGCGCTCAATCTCTTCCAGCAGCAGGGCGACTCGCTGGGCGATCGCGATCTGCGGGCTGCCAGGGCGCTCGCGGATGTCGCGACCATCGGCATCCTTCACGAGCGCACGCTCAGGGCGAGCGACGTGGCACGTGAGCAGCTGCAGAACGCACTGAACTCACGGGTCACGATCGAGCAGGCGAAGGGCATCCTCGCGTACACGCACGGGGTGTCGATGGAAGAGGCGTTCTCGTTGCTGCGCAACCACGCCCGGTCGAATCAACTGCCACTCGCCCTGGTGGCGCGGCAGCTCGTCGACCGCACCATCATCTTCTGATCGGCGCGGCCTCTGATCGGCGCGGCTCAGTCCGCGTCGAGTTCGAGCCAATCGTCGATCATCGATGTCTTCCGACGATCGATCCTCGCTGGTGCCGCATGCGTCGGCACCAAGGGCGGTGCCGACAGCACCAGGGCGGCGTCGCGAAGCGTTGCCACGGCCCCGTCATCGAGCAGCTCCACCATCGGCGCTGACACGGTCTCGCTCGCGATGGGCATCGACGGGCCGAGCAGCAACCTGGCCTTCGAGGGACCGCCGTCGACGGCGATGATCGGAATGTCGACCATGGCAAACCTGCCGGCCGCCGCGAGCAAGCCGGCGTAGTCGAGCACAGCACCCGCGATCTCGGTTCCTGTGCAGAAGACGTGGCTTCCGTAGTGGATTCGTTCCATGATGTTCCCCTGGGTTCGAGCGGGTTTGGGCTCTTCGAGCGGTTCGGACTCGCGGGTTCCCAAGGTCCAGGGGAGCCGATGCAGGCGACGATAACACCGCATTTCGGCGACACCTAGTACTTGACAGATGGCGCGAGAAGGTCGACACTCAGCGTCGCGAAGCGGCGACCTACTCGGGCCTTGCGGGGAAGCACGAGCGCACGACCTCTTCGCGACCGTCAGTCCGCTACGACTGCGCGGCCTCGCCGACACCGGGGTCGATCCGGCGCTCAGCAGCTGAGACCAGCACCGCCGCAGCGGTGACGACGGCACCGGCCACGAGCGGCAGCACCGGGTCGATGCCGACGAGCGCGCCGGCCAGCGCAGTGCCGGCCGATCCGGCTGTGATCTTCAACGCACCGACCCACACGAACACCTGTGCGCGTGCCGATCGTGGCGAGTACTCGCTTCGAGCGGCGAGAGTCGCGGCGAAGAAATACGAGTTCAGGGTTCCCGCCACCACATAGGTGATCGCAGCGATCGGGAAGCTGGGCGCGAGCATGACCGCTGCCAGCGCGACGACGATGAGAGCGGCAAGCCTGGTCATCAACCGATCGGCGCTGCCGCGCAAGGGCCGGACCATCACCCCGAACGATCCGGTCAGACTGCCGAGCCCGTAGGCCGCCGTGAGCAGAGCCGCGGACGCTGCGTCGACGTTGAGCATCGAGGCTGAATTGACGGCGGTGATCGGCAGTACGGCAACGCTGAGCGCGACGACGACGGTGAGATACAGGGTGCGTCGCAGGCGCGCCGACCGGAGCATCAACGCCAGCGTCCGTGCCGGTCGGGGAACGTCGGTGGCTGCAAATTCTCGAGGTTGGTACGGCAGGAGCCTGATGAATGCGGCGGCCATGAGTGCCCCTGCAGCGAGAGTGAGCGCAGCGACGGTCGGTGACGCCCATGCGGAGATGGCCGCGACGACGGATGGGCCGACGGTCCCGCCGATCCCGTAGGTCGCGACGTCCCAGCCCTGGGCTCGGCGTTGCTGTGCGAGTTCGGGGCCGGCGATTCGTGGCAGCCGGCTGCTGATGCCACCGGTGAGCATCGGTCCGACCAGGCCGGAAGCGATGAGGAGCACGGCGGGGACCAACGCAGGTGTGAACGGAAACAGCAGCACCGCCCCTGCAAGGGTGAGCGCGTGGATGACTGCTGACCAGGCGATGACCGTCCGCCCGTCTTCGGCGGTGTCCAGGCGTCGCGCGACGAACGGCCCCAGCAGATGCGGTGCGGTGATGCTGGCGGCGAGCAGGCCCGCGAGCCAGCCTGGTCCGCCACTCGTGTTGACCAGCAGCACGATGGCGACGACGGCCCCTCCGTCGCTCGTTCGGGCCAGGGTTGCCGCGATGACGTAGCGTGCCAGCGGCGGTCCGTTCGACTGAGCGCCAGTCATGGTGCCGTCACCGTCATACGTCCACGCCGATGCGGTGAAGTGCAGCACGGACCGTGTCGTGCACCGCTTGGTCGAGGCCGAGGATCGGGGCGGGCAGATTGCGGGGCGCGGTCAGGCCGAGGAGATGCGCGATGACGGCGACGACCCGGAGGCTGCCGTGGGTTGCGAAGAGCTCCCAGAGCGGGGTGAGCTGGTCGGAGAGGCTTCGGGCGCGTTCGGTGTCGCCGGTCTGGGCTGCTCTCGTGATGTCCAACGCGGGCTGCGGGAGAATCCCGCCGATGACGGAGTACCAGGCGTCGCAGCCGGCGGCGAGACCGGTCGCGGCGGATGCGTCTCCGCTGACCCCGATGGTGAACCCGTCGGGGAGTTGCCGGTGCAGGTCCTGGATGTGCGCGGTGGCGGCATCCGATTCCGCTGGGACGCCGGGGATCTTCACCGATGCGACGTGCGGCAGGTCGGCGATGCGGGCGTACAGCTGTTCGCTGAACGTGAAGTGGGTGGTGCCGGGGTTGTCGTAGATGACGAGCGGCACCGAAAGGCTCTGTGTGACATCCGCGTACAACCTGAACACGTCCTCGGCGGTGAGCTTCTGGTAGCTGACCGGGGCGAGGAGGAGACCGGCGGCCCCTGCCTCCTGGGCGTCTTCGGCGTTGGCGATGACATCGCGCGTGCGGAAAGCGCCGATGCCGATGATCACCGGCACGTCGCCCGCGGCTTCGACGGCGAGTTCGGCAACTCGCGCGCGTTCTGGCCGGCTCAGATACATGTAGCTGCCGGTCGAACCGAGCGCGCCGATGGAGTCGACGTGAGCGTCGCGAAGTCTGGCGACGACCCGGACGAAGGCATCTTCGTCGACGCGCTCGTCGGCGATCGGGGTGAGTGGGAATGCGCTGAGGCCGGTGAACATGTGGACTCCTAACTGACGCCCACAGTGTAACCCGTTTGTCCTAGGACAAAGCAAACGTCATAGGACAAAGATAGAATCGCGGCGTGGCCTCAGAACGCGCGATCACGATCAGCGGCACGACCGCCGCGGAGATCGCCGCGCATGTGCGCGACCTCGTCGCCGCAGGCGAGTTCGCACCAGGCGAGTCCCTCCCCCCGATCCGGGAGCTCGCCAAGTCGCTCGGAGTGAACCGGAACACGGTCGCCGCCGCATACCGCTTGCTCGCTACCGCCGGCACCGCGGAAACCCACGGCCGGAGCGGAACGACGATCTCCAGGGTTCCCGTTCTCGACCGGGAGGGCGCCGCCGGCGGAGGTCGAGCCATCAACCTCGCAAGCGGCAACCCCGATCCTGCGTTCCTGCCCGACCCGAGCCGCGCGCTCAGCCGAGTCCGGTACGAGCCCCCGTTGTACGGGACACCCGTCATCGACGAAGGGCTGCTCGACTGGGCCGACGCGCACCTCGCGCCCGACGTGGGAGGCGAGTACCGGCTCGTCCTCGCCCATGGCGCCGTCGATGCCGTCGAACGCCTGCTCACGGCACACCTGACCCGAGGCGACGCCGTCGCCGTCGAAGACCCGTGCTTCCTCTCGAGCATCGGAACCCTTCGACTGAACGGATTCCAGACAGCCGCTGTGCCGGTTGACGACCACGGAATGCTCCCCGACCGACTCGACGACGCGATCCGCGCCGGCGCTCGAGCGGTCATCCTCACACCACGAGCGCACAACCCGACCGGCGCCAGCCTCACCGAGCGCCGCGCAGCCGAGCTCCGCGCCGTGCTCGAGCGCAACCCGCAGGTTCTGGTGATCGAGGACGACCACTTCTCGGCCGTCTCCTCGTTCGACTACCATCGCGCGACGCCGCCGTCGACGAACCGATGGGCGCTCGTCAGGTCGGTGTCGAAGTTCCTCGGCCCCGATCTCCGGCTCGCGTTCATCGCCGCCGACTCCGAAACCGCTGCCCGTCTGGAAACCCGGCTGAGCTCCGGAACGACGTGGGTGAGTCACCTGATCCAGCAACTCGTGCACACAATCCTCACCGACCCCGTGACCTCCGAGCTGCTGGCTCAGGCGAAGCAGGCATACGCGGAGCGGTCGTCGTTCCTCGTCGATGCGCTCGCCGAACACGGCATCCACGCGAATCCCAGACCCGACGGGCTGAACGTGTGGGTGGAGTTCGACCGACCCGTGCAGAACCTCGTGGCAGACCTCGGCGAACTCGGCTGGCTGGTCCGCCCCGGGGATCCGTTCGCGACTGAGAACGGGCGGCACCGGAACGCGATCCGGGTGTCCACCGCCACGCTGACGCCACCGATCGCGAGCGTCTTCGCCGCTGATCTCGCTGACCGCGCCGCGCACCTCGACCTGCGCACCGCCGCAACCCGACGAGAACCTGCATGACCGCCATCGACGCGCACCGCTGCAACGTGGAAACCTGGTCAGATCATGACTGATGCCATCAGGCGAGCGTTTCCGGACAGCGAGATCATCCCGCGCAGCGGCGGTGAGCTGCACACCGTCTTCGAGGTACGACGAACGGCCGCCGATCCGTTGATCGTCAAGGTCTACGCACCCGAATGGGCCTGGAAACAGGCCAAGGAGGTCTACGTGTACAACCTCCTCGCCACCCAGCTGGCCGATGCGGTCCCGCACGTCATCGAGGTCGGCGACAACTTCACCGCGCTCACGAAGCTCGACGGCGTACCGCTGTCCGAAACCGATCCGCCCGATTGGCGAGCGATGTACGAGCAACTCGGACGACTCCTCAAGGCGATCCATCGCATCGAGCAACCGGCGTACGGCTATCTCACCGACGAGATCCTCGATCCGCTGCCGGACAACACGCAGTACATGCGTCGCCAGTTCGCCAAGAAACTCAGGGAATTCGAGGACCTGAATGGTGATCCTGCACTGCACCAGGGCATCCAGCGGTTCGTCGAGACACACGCCGAACTCCTCGAGTCCAACACGACGCCGACCCTGTGTCACAACGATTTTCACGAGGGCAACGTGCTGGTGGATCCGGCGACCTGGCGCGTCACCGGGTTCATCGACGTCGAGAATGCGATCGCCGCCGACCCGCTGATGGATCTCGCCAAGACGCAGGCGTATTCCATCCGCGGGAACGAGGAGAAGCTCGCGGGCCTGCTCGACGGGTACGGCGAGTTGCCGCCGGACTGGCGGGAACGGACCACGCTCTACCGGCTCTACCATTCGCTCGAGCTCTGGGACTGGTTCGCTTCGAGAGGCACCACCGCTCACCTCGACGGCATCGCCCGGGACCTGGCCGGGATCGTCGACAGCTAGGGCTCTTCGCACACCGCCTCGAGAATGGATACGGATGCCGCATCCGCTCTCTGAGGGGGCATCACCTCAGTGCGACTCGCGGCTGACCTTCGGCCCGCTCGAGCCGACGAGGAAGTCGAGGTCGACGCCCGTGTCGGCCTGCATGACGTGGTCGACGTAGAGACGCTCCCAGCCACGCCGGGGCTTCGCGAAGCCGTCGAGCGTCGCCTGGTTGGGCAGGCGGGCGGCGAGCTCCTCGGCCGGGACCTCGAGATCGAGTCGGCGGCCGCGAACGTCGAGCGAGATCCAGTCCCCGGTCTGCACGAGCGCGAGCGGGCCGCCGGCCGCGGCCTCCGGCGTGACGTGGAGCACGACCGTGCCGTACGCGGTGCCGCTCATGCGGCCGTCGCAGATGCGGACCATGTCACGCACTCCCTGTTCGAGCAGCTTCTTCGGCAGCGGCATGTTCGCCACCTCGGGCATGCCCGGGTAGCCCTTCGGGCCGCAACCGCGGAGCACGAGCACGGAGTCGGCGTCGACGTCGAGTTCGGGGTCGTCGATACGAGCATAGAAGTCCTCGATGCTGTCGAAGACCACGGCCTGGCCGCGGTGCTTGAGCAGGTGCGGTGATGCAGCGGCGGGCTTGATGAGGGCGCCGCCCGGGGCGAGACTCCCCCGCAGCACACTGATGCCCGCGGCCGGCAGCAGCGGGGTTTCCCGCGGGGTGATGACGTCGGAGTCCCAGATCCTCGCGTCATCGAGGTAGTCGACGAGCGGGCGCCCGGTGATCGTGAGGGCATCGGGGTCGAGCAGGTCGCGCACCTCGCGCAGCACGGCGTGGAACCCGCCGGCTCGCTGCAGGTCGTCCATCAGATAGCGGCCGGCGGGCTGCAGGTTCACCAGCAGCGGCACGTTCGCGCCGATGCGGTCGAAGTCGTCGAGGGTCAGGTCGATGCCGAGGCGCCCGGCGATCGCGAGCAGGTGCACGACCGCGTTGGTCGAACCGCCGATCGCGGCAAGTGCGACGATCGCGTTGTGGAAACTCGCCTTGGTGAGGAAGGTCGATGGTCGCCGGTCGGCCTCGACGAGGGCGACCGCGAGCCGCCCGGTCTCGTGCGACGCCTCGAGCAGGCGACTGTCGACGGCGGGCGTTCCGGCGAGGCCGGGGATGACGGTGCCGAGCGCCTCGGCGACGAGGGCCATCGTCGATGCCGTGCCCATGGTGTTGCAGTGTCCGCGACTGCGGATCATCGACGACTCGGACCTCAGGAAGTCGCGCTCGCTGAGCGTCTCAGCGCGTACTTCCTCGCTCAGTCGCCAGACGTCGGTGCCGCAGCCGAGCGCCTCGCCGCGGAAGGTGCCGGTGCTCATCGGCCCGCCGGGCACGACGACGGCGGGCAGGTCGACGGATGCCGCCGCCATCAGCAGCGCCGGAATCGTCTTGTCGCACCCGCCGAGCAGCACCACCCCGTCGATCGGGTTCGCGCGGAGCATCTCCTCGGTCGCCATCGCCGCCATGTTGCGCCACAGCATCGCGGTCGGACGCACTTGGGTCTCGCCGAGGGACACGACCGGCAGGTTCAGCGGGATGCCGCCCGCCTCGTAGATCCCGTTCTTCACCGACTGCGCGACCTCGTCGAGGTGCGCGTTGCACGGCGTGAGATCGGACGCGGTGTTGGCGATCGCGATATGCGGGCGCGCCCCCGCGAACGCACTGTCGGGCAGACCCCGCCGCATCCACGCCCGGTGAATGTAAGCATTGCGGTCATCACCCGAGTACCACTCGGAACTGCGAAGCTGGGACGACATCGGCTTTCCAACTCTCGGTCACCTGTGAATCGTTGTGAGCACAGCGTATGAGGTGGCCGCCGAACGAGGAGCACGCAACGATGAAGGCCTTCGTCATCTCAGGTCCGCAGCAGGCGGGGGTTGAAGACGTCGAGCCGCCCACTGCCGGCCCGGGTGAGCTCGTCATCGACGTCGCGCGCGCCGGCATCTGCGGCACCGACATCGAGTTCTACACGGGCGAGATGCAGTATCTGCACGACGGGCAAACGTCGTACCCGATCCGCATCGGCCACGAGTGGATGGGCACGGTTTCCGCTGTGGGCGAGGGCGTCGATGCGACCTGGATCGGCCGCCGGGTCACCGGCGACACGATGCTCGGCTGCGGTGAATGCCACCGTTGCCGCACGGGATACCACCACGTGTGCGAGTTCCGCACGGAGCTCGGCATCCGCGGCGGTCGCCCGGGCGCGCTCGCCGAACAGGTCGCGTTCCCGGCCCACTACCTCCACGCGCTGCCTGATTCGGTGACGGATGCCGCGGGCGCGCTCGTCGAACCGGGCGGCAACGCGTGGCGCAGCGTCGAGGCGGCGGGGCTCCGCGAGGGTGACCGCGTGCTGGTCCTCGGACCCGGCACCATCGGGCTGCTCTGCGCGATGTTCGCCCGCGCGGTCGGCGCCGAGGTGCACCTCATGGGCCGGTCAGGCCGGTCACTCGAGTTCGCCCGCACGTTCGAGTTCGACGGCGTCTGGACGGAGGACGATCTTCCGGCGCTGCGATGGGACGCCGTCATCGAGGCATCCAACGCCCTGCATCTGCCCGCGAAGGCACTCGAGCTTGTCGAGCCGGGAAAGCGCGTCGTGTACGTCGGGCTCGCGGGCAGCCCGAGCCTCATCGACTCGCGCAGGCTCGTGCTCGGCGACCTCACGGCCGTCGGCATCCTCGGTGCGTCCGCGGGCCTCGCCCCGACCATCCGCTCCTACGCGAGCGGCACGGTCGACCCGACCCCGCTCATCGCGGCGACCGTCGCCCTCGACGAAGTTGCCGGCGTGCTCGCCGGCGAACGGCGCTCGAATGCCGCATCCGGACCCAAGATCCACGTCGAGATCGCCCGCTGATTTCACGACCTCTTCCGATCGGAGCGATCGTTGTATCGGCCTCGACGTGTTCCTCGGCGGAGCGAGCATCGTGTTCGCGATCACCGGTTGAGCGACGGATGCCCCGGCGTCGATGTCGTGTCTCACGCCGCACGTCAGTCCTCGGGTTCGGGCCCCCATGCTGTCGATCACATTGCCGACCGTCGGGCGGCCCAGCGACCCGCGGCCTACTGGGTGGAACAGCCGTTGCCTCGGGCTTCGCGTGCGCTTAGATTCGCACGAACTCGGGTCGCCGGCACCCTCAGAGCGGGCTGGACAACGGATGCGGTAACGGCACCGGCCGGTGATCACGCCCTTCGGCAGTCCCGAGGAGACAGTACGAACGATCAAAGGAGATCACGTGAGATCACCAGTACGCTCCGGAGTCGCCGTCATCGCCGCAGGGGTTCTCGGCGCCGGCATCGCGCTGACGGCAACTCCCGCGAGCGAGAGCGACCGGGACGGGAGCGGGCGCGGTCAGCCCGCGACCGCGAGCCAGATCTATCAGGACGAGATCAAGGACTACGGCGTCTGCCGCGGCACCGACCCCGTCTGCTATCACGAGTGGGGCAATGGATGGGTGGAAGGTGAGGAGAAGCGCATCCTGATCTGGAGCCGCACCGCGGGTCCGCGCCATGCCCACCTCGGCACGCCGCTCGGCGCCGGTCTGAATCCGCCGCTGAACGCCGACAACGTCGCGCAGGCCGGGCTCAAGGCGTGGGCGGAGGAGCGCGGCATCGTCGTCGACTACACCGAAGACCTTGCCAGCTTCGGCAACCTGAATCGGTACCAGGCGGTCGTCTTCCTCAGTTCCAACCGCGACACCCTTGACGACACCGCGCAGACGAATCTGATGCAATACGTTCGCCGCGGCGGTGGGTTCGTCGGGATCCACAACGCGTTCGGTGCGGAGTATCACTGGCCGTGGTACGAGGGCCTCCTCGGCGGAGCCAACTTCTACGATCACGCCCCGCACCGCGACGGCACTGTCGAGACGATCGACGGGGACGACGTGTCGACCTCCTTCATGCCGTCGGAGTGGGCATTCAAGGACGAGTGGTACAACCTCGAGCCCTACCCCAGCTACGTCAACGTGCTGCTCGAAGTCGATGAGGCGACCAGCCTCAACGGCCGTACGGCCGGCCACCCCGGACACGGTGCCGAGCACGCCGTGAGTTGGTGCCACTACTACGACGGTGGCAAGGCGTGGCTGACGACCCTGGGGCATGATGCAGCGGCATGGACCGACACGGCGATGGTGAACGACGACCTCTTCAGGCAGCACGTGGTGGAGGGACTCGAGAGCGCCATGGGCATCAAGCCCTTCTGCACGGTCTGAGCCTGCATCGAGGGATTCGCACGATCGCTGAAAGGGGGCCCGTGCCCGGTATCCGGCCCGGGCTCCCTTCTCACGGGACGGTTCGCCGGTTGCGCCGGTCTGCCATCGTCGCCACGATCATGTCGCCGATGAGACGCCGGTGCGAGGGCTGCAGCGCGGGATCGAGCATGTCGCGCTTGAAGATGGCGGCGAAGGTGTGCCGGTTCGCGACGTGGAAACACGCATAGGCGCTGATCATCATGTGCACGTCGAGCGCATCGACGTCGTCACGGAAGATGCCCTCCCGCACGCCTCGCTCGATCACCTGCTCGAGCAGGGTGATCGCTGTGGCGTTCTCCCGCAGGATCGTCTCGGACTGTTGAAGGTGCTCCGCTCGGTGGATGTTCTCGATGCTGACGAGCTGGATGAACATCTCGTGCGTCGTGTGGTGGTCGTACGTCGCCTCGGCGAGCTTGCGAAGCGCCTCGGTTGGCGACAGCTCGTCGATCTGGATGCCACGCTCGACCCGACGGATCTGGGCGTACACGCGTTCCAGAACGGTGAGGTAGAGCGCTTCCTTCGAACCGAAGTAGTAGTAGATCATCCGCTTGGTCGTGCGCGTACGGGCGGCAATCTCATCCACCCGAGCCCCCGCATACCCGTTCGCGGCGAACTCGGCCGTTGCGACCTCCAGGATGTCCTCCTGGCTCCGCGCGGCGCGTCGGGTCACCCCCTCATCGGGGACCTCGCTCAGCTGGTCGGTCATCGAGAGCTCCCTCCGCCGCGGCACGTCCGAGTTCTGCGCAGTTCCGCGGCTATTCCGCGCCCGTGTGGGGCGTCGATCCGGTCCGGCGGGCGTCACTCGCCGCCCTCTGACCACTCCTCGGCTTCGACGAGGGCGCGGAAATGCCGCTCCATCCGATCGCGATCGGGCTGCTCGCCCGTGATGATCTGGAGACTAGCGTATGCCTGGCCGACAGCCATCCGGCCTCCGTCGAGCACCGGATGCCCCTGCCGCGCCGCCCGCCGGATGAGCTCGGTCTCCAGCGGCCGGTAGACGACGTCCGAGACCCATGACCCCTTCGAGATCAGGCTGACGTCGAACGCGACACCCGGGTTGTGCAGCATTCCCAACGGGGTGGCGTGCACCACCCCGGTCGCGCGCGATATCGCCGCCGCGACGCCCTCTGCGCCGACAGGCGCGATGGTCTGCGTCGGAAAGTGGGAGCGCATGCGCTCGGACAGTTCCTCCGCGCGGGTACGGTCGACGTCGCACAGGTCGAGCCGGGCGGCGCCGCACGAGAGCAGCGCATACGCAGTGGCTGCGCCGGCGCCGCCGCATCCGACCTGCACGACACGCTCGAACGATGCACCGGGCAGGCCCGCGATGAGTCCGTCGCGATAGCCCATCCAGTCGGTGTTGTAACCGATGAGACGTCCGGCCTCGAATACCACGAGGTTGACGGCTCCCAGACGTTCGGCATCCGGGTCGAGCTCGTCGACGAGATCGAGCACCAGCCGCTTGCAGGGGTGGGTGATGTTCATCGCCGCGTAGCCGAGGCGATTGGCCTCGGCGAGGAGCGCCCCCACATCCTCAGGCCGCTTGCGGAGCTGGATGAGATCCAGGATGCGGTACTCGTACTCGAGACCGAGCGCGGCCGCTTCGGCCTCGTGCATCAGCGGCGTGAGTGATGCGGTGATGCCCTCGCCGATGAGGCCGACGAGGTAGTGGGCGCGAGTCGCGGACGCATCCGACTGGCTGTGCTGTCGCTGCGGCCTCATGGTGTGTCAGGGACCTCGAAGTCCACGGTGGCGAGCGACACCTTGACGGGAGCCGAGATGCTGAGGACCTCGGCGTGCGCCGGGTGCCGCGAGTATGCATCGAGCGCATCGAGGTCGTCGAAGTCTGCGACGATCGCGAGCTCGTGCGAATTCGGGCCGGCCAAGAGGTCCTCGCCCACGCTCATGCTCCGCAACTCGGGGATCTGTGAGGGCAGCGCGCGCAGCAATGACATCCAGTGCTCACGATCCGCGGCGGTGAACGACGGAACGAATCGGAAGACGGCGACATGACGGATCACGCCGACACTCCCTCCGTCGCCACGCGCCGTTGCTGGTACTGCGCGGCGAGACGGACGGGAGCGTTGAGCGCTCCGTACCCGTCGTAGCCGTCTCGCCGCTCGACGACTTCGAGGAAGACCGTCCCGATCGGTGGGGTGTAGAAGTGGAGGAATTCGCCCGACTCGTCCCGGTCGTACATGACGTTCAGCTCCTTGAGCTCGCTGAGCAGCGCTGGGTCGATGTCGTATCGGGCTGCGATGTCGTCGTAGTAGTTGGCGGGGATGTCGAGGGGCCGGAATCCACGCTCGCGGGCAGTCCGTGCCAGCCCCAGGACGTCGGATGCCGCAAACGCGATGTGCTGCGGCAGGATGGCATCCGGGTCCGCGCCCGACGGCACCAGGTTCAGGGCGATGCGGATGACGCCATCGGCACTTCGAAGCACCTGGCTGCGCACGAGGCCCACCGGCGCGGCGACCTCGAGCGAGGGCTGTGCTCGCAGGTCGAGTACGGAGTGGAAGAAGAGCACGCCCGCGTCGAAGTGCTGCCACGGTTGTGCGAGATTGACGTGATCCACCCGCTGGATCACGGGGGTGTCTTCGCCTGCGGGAGCGCCGAACTCATGCACCCAGTTCGGCTCGGTCTCCCCCTCAGCCCCGAAGAACACCTCGGATCCATCAGGCGCGCGCACGCCGACCAACGGCTCGTCGCCCGCGCTCTCCCGGCGGAGGATCTCGGGAGCGAACAGCTCCGTGGCCCGCCGCATCGCCGTTTCCGGCGACACAACCGAGAGTCCGATGCCGGCCACGGTGGGCTGGGGCCGATCCGATTCCGGTCGACCGACGATGATGCGGGCCGCCCCCTGCGACCACAGTTCGACGGCCTTGGTCCGGTGACGCCCGTGCGCGTGGAATCCGAGTTGCGAGAGCAGCGCCCGCATATCGTCGACCGCGTCCGCACGCAGTTCCAGGTAGTTGACCTCCGCGGGCGGCTCGACGGCTGGCAGCGCCGAGGCCGACATCCTGGCGGCCCGAGCGCCGGGCGAGGCGCCCAGCCAGAGCGCGGTCTCGTGCTCGAGCCAGCGCAATGAGCGCCGCGCTTCGACAGCCGTCGCCCGGGGATCCGACTGCCGGAACGTGTCGTTGAAGATCTCGAGCGAGATGGGGCCGTCGTAGCCCGTTCGGACCAGATGCCCCATGAAAGCACCGAGCTCGAAGCCGCCTTCGCCGGGGAAGAGCCTGTGGTGGCGGCTCCACGAGAGCACGTCCATTGAGAGCAGTGGGGCATCCGCCAGCTGCACGAAGAAGATCTTGTCAGCCGGAATCGTCTCGATCGCTTCCGGATTGTGGCCCTTCGAGAGGATGTGGAAGCTGTCGAGGCACACCCCGACGCGAGGGTGATCCGTGAGGCGGACGATGCGCGCTGCCTGCTCGTAACTGTCGACGAATCTTCCCCACGCAAGCGCCTCGTATGCGACTCGCACGCCGAAGCGCTCCGCCAGGTCCCCCAGCTCACGCAGCTGCGCTGCCGCGAGCTGCTCGTCGCCGCTGCGCGCAGTCGCGACGTTGCTGCACAGCAGCATCGTCTCGATGCCGAGGCGGTTCATGAGCGTGAACTTCGCCGCGGCGCGTCGCAGATTCCGCTCGAGCAGGTCTGGCCCGACCCCTTCGAAGTCGCGGAACGGCTGGTAGAGATCGAGCGACAGCCCGAGCTCCTCCGCTCGTGTGCGGATCGTCTCGGGCGAGTCGGGTGACGCGACGAGGTCAGGCTCGAAGATCTCCACCCCATCGAACCCGGCCTCGTGCGCCGCTACCAGCTTCTGATCGAGGGTGCCGCTCAAGCAGACCGTGGCGATCGATGTGCGCATGACACCTCCGGCAGGCGCCGACGGCGGCGACTGCGATTCTCAAGACAGCATTGCATCAATCCGTACTAACTAGTACGTTCGAATCGCTGAGGGCGATCGATGATGATTCAACCTGCTGGAAGGGGATCTTCGATGACGAGTCTCGCCGAGTGGAACACGTCCCCGTCCCGGCCGAGCGGGTCGACCTCGGTGCTCGACCGCATCATCGCGATCCTCGACACGGTGAAGGAGTCGGGCGGGTCGACCTCCATCACCGATCTCGCGCTGCATACGGCCTTGCCGAAGTCCACCGTCTCGCGCCTCGTGGCGGCATTGGTTCAGCAGCGCTACCTCGAGCGCACTCCCGGAGGCGTCACCCTCGGCCTCCGGCTGTACGAACTCGGCGCACGCGCAAGCCTGCCTCGCCGGCTCCTCAGCGCCGCAGCCCCCGTCATCAAGGATCTCTGGGACCTCACGGGCGAGCGCGTAGGACTCTGGGTCAATCAGGGTACCGACATGGTGTCGATCGCAACCGTGGCGGGGCGACTGCCGATGCTTCCGACGCGCGCCGGCATGCGCTCGCCCGCGCTCACCACCGCCAGCGGCAAGGCCTACCTCGCCTTCTGCGAAGATCAGCGCGTGGTGGATCGGGTCAGCGCGCTCCTCGGCGATGACGCCGCCGACCACTTCAGGGACGAGCTGAACCAGGTGCGGGCCTCCGTCGTCGCGACGGACCCCGGCGACTCCTATCCCGGCATCCTTGCTGTGGCGAGCCCCGTGCTCTCGGCCGACCACGTGGTCCTCGGCGCACTCTCCATCGCGGGACCGAGCGGGGCAATGGACCCCGAACGCGTCGCGCCGCTCGTGCGCGCGGCCGGCGTGCGGGTCACCCGCCGTCTCGCGGCGGCATAGGCAGCCGTGCGAACCGCGGACTGGACGGAAGCGGTCAGTGTGCTGGACCGCGTCGCGGCGGTCTTCGATGCCTTCGGCGAGAATGACGACGGCCTCGGCGTCTCCGAGCTGGCCCGGCGGGCGAACCTTCCGAAGTCCACGGTGTCCAGGATCGCCGCCGAGCTCGTCGGGCAGCGCTTCCTCGACCGTGAAGGGGACAAGCTCTACCTCGGGTTCCGGCTGTTCGAACTGGGTCAGACGGTCGAGCAGCCGCGGAGGCTCCGACAGCTCGCCCTGCCCGTGATGACCGAACTGCGCAATCTCACCGGCCATACCGTCGAACTCGCCGTCCTGGACGGAGCGGACGTGGTGTTGATCGCGATCGTCCGTGGTCAGCACACGCCGACATCGGCCGGAAGGCTCGGAGGGCGCCTCCCGGCTCATGCCACAGCGCTTGGAAAGGCCATCCTCGCGTTCTCTGCGCAGGAGGTGGTCGACGTCATCGCCGACGGATGGCTCGAGCCACGCACGATCCGCGAGCCCTCGTCCCTTCTGCGAGAACTGACTGAGACGCGCAGGAGCGGGATCGCCACCGAGCGCGAAGAATGCGCGGTCGGGCGCGCGAGCGTCGCGAGCCCCATCCTCGGTCACGGGGCCGTTCCCGTCGCGGCCATCTCGGTGATCGCACACGCCGAGGAGTTCGCTGCAGACCGGGTCTCTCCCGTGGTGCGCGCAGCTGCACTCTCCCTGAGTCGTCGTGTCTGCGCCGCCGGTCGGACCCTCTGACTCCCGGCAACAGAGATGGGGTGGGTGCGTATCGCACCCACCCCATCTCCTCATTCCGGGATCAGCCGGCCATGTCTCGGATGGCCTGGTAGATCTCGAGCGTCTCACCCGAGAAGTAGCCCTCGAAGTAGGCTTCCGCCTCGCTGATGAACGCCTCCATATCGATGTCCTCCTGCTCGATCACCGTGAAGGCGTCGTTCGCACGATACTCATCGAGGATCTCCTCGGTGGCCTCGTCGACGCAGTCGCGGTTCTCCGAGCGGATCTCGTGGATCGTCTCCTCCAGGAGGGCAGCCTGCTCGTCGCTCATCTTCTCGTACGTCTTGTCACTCACGAGGATCCAGTGGATGCCGACGTTGTGGTTGTTGAGGACGGCCACGTTGAGGATCTCGTCGTAGCTCGACGAGCGGGTCGCGACGATGGGATTCTCCTGTCCGACGGCGATGCCCTGCTGAAGCGCGGTGTAGAGCTCCTCGACTGCGACGGAAACCGGGTTCGTGACGCCGAGAGCTTCCGCGTTCGCCAGGAATGCCGGCGAATTCGGGAACCGGATCGGCACGCCTTCGAGGTCGTCGGGGCTGCGGACCTCGATGTCCTTCGTCGTGAACGTGCGGTTCCCGAAGAACCATCCGTCGACGATGCTGACACCGGTCGCCTCCTGGAATGAGGTGAACAGGTCTTCTGAACCGTCGTCGATCCACTCGAACGCATGCTCGACGTCGTCGAAGGCATATGCCGCGTCGACGACTCCGATCGGCTCATACGTGGAACTGAGCGCCGAAGCACCCTGCAGGTCGATGTCGATGTCGCCGGCCTGGACGAGGGGGAAGCGATCCGCGTCGGGGCCGAGCTGGCTCGCGGGATACAGCTCGACGGTGAAGCCCAGGTCGGCCTCCTCGAGTCGTTCCTGGAGCAGTTCGACGCCGCAGTAGTAATTGGGCGTCTGCTCGTTCTGGCTGGTCGCGACGGTGAGTGTGACCGGCGTGCTCTCGGCGTCGGTGCCGGGGGTCTCACTCTCCGGGCTGCCGCCGGCACAGCCGGTGAAGACGAGCGTGGTTGCTGCGAGCACCGACGCGGCGATTCGGCCTCGTCTCGTCGAGCGGGCTGTGCTCATGTGACTCTCCTCTTGTGTGCGCACGTCCTCGTGCTTGGGTTGACGTGCAGGTCGATGGCCGAGACTGCGACGAGGGAGTGGCGACGACTCTGCATGGGGCGGGGCATCGTCGACCACTCTGTCAAGGAAACGGCCCGGTGGCAGTGCCGACTCTTGCCGAATCCACTCGGTCCGAAAAGCGAAGTCCCGTCGAGTGGAACATCGCCCTTCCTCGCGGCGCGCTACGACGTGAGCCGGTCGGCCGCTCGGATCGCGAGTTCGTACCCGAAGACGCCCGCTCCTGCGATCACGGTTCGAGCGGCCGAGGAGATCAGCGAGTGCTGATGAGCGGCGTCGCGCGCATGGATGTTGGTGATGTGGATCTCCACGATCGGGGCGTCGAGCATGAGGAGCGCGTCGAGCACCGGCACCGAGCCAAAGCTGAATCCGGCGGGATTTATGACCACCGCCGCATTCTCGCGATACGCATCGTGCAACCACTCCACGATCTGGTGCTCGGCGTTGGACTGCGCGAAGAACACGTCGAAGTCCAGCTCGCCGGCGACGCGCTCACAATCGGTTCGGACGTCGTCGAGCGTCGCACTGCCGTACAGCTCGGGCTCGCGCTGACCGAGCATGTCGAGATTCGGGCCGTTCAGGACGTACAGCTTCCTGGTCACGGATGGCTCCTTTCAGGGGCGGCGTCACAGCAGGCCGAGCCACGTGGGCACGATCGTGACGATGGCCGGGAACAGTGTCAGCAACAGCAACACGACCCCCAGCGGAATGAGGAACGGAAGGATGCCCCTGAACAGCTCGCCCATCGGCCTCCGCGTGATCGAGCCGACGACGAACAGCACGGCGCCGACGGGTGGTGTCAAGGAGCCGATCATCAGGTTGAGGATCATGATGACGCCGAGGTGCACCGGGTCGATCCCGAACTGGCCGATGATCGGCATCAGGATCGGCACGAGCACCAGAATCACCGGAGGCGCCTCCAGGAAGATGCCGAGCAGGATCAGCAGCACGTTGAGCAGCAGCAGGAAGACGATCGGGTTGTCGGTGAGCGCCGTGAGCCATTCACCCAGGTTTCGCGACACCTGCTCGCGTGCCAGCACCTGCCCCATGAGGTTGGATGCACCGAGGATCAGCAGGATGCCCCCGGAGATGACGACCGTCTCCTTGGATGCTCGCCAGAACACCTTCCACGACAGGGTCCGGTAGATCACCCCCAGCACGAGCATGTAGCCGGCCGCGATGCCGGCGCTCTCGGTCGGGGTGAACCACCCGCTGAAGATGCCACCGAGGATGATGATCGGCAGCATCATGGGTCCGATGACGCGCACGAGCGCTTTGCGGAACAATGTTCCATCGAACGGGCGACTCACGGCGACGGCCGGATGCAGTCGCACCCAGATGAAGATGTAGACCGCCAGGCCGACTGCCATCAGGATCGCCGGAAGGATCGAGCCGGCGAAGAGCGCACCGGTGGAGATCGAGGCGGTCGCTGCGAACAGGACGGCGGGGATGCTCGGTGGCATCACCGTGCTCATCAGCGAACCCGATGCCGTCAGACCCGCCGAGAACCCGTAGGGGTAGCCTGCTTTGAGCATCTGCGGGATCTGGACCTTGCTCGTGGACGCAGCATCCGCAAGTGCGGAGCCGCTGATCCAGGAGAATCCGATCGCGGTCCCGAGGTTGACATAGGCGAGGTTGCCGGGAAGCCGAGGAAGCAACGCCCTCGCGAAGTCGTAGAGCCTCGTGGCGATGCCCAGGTGGTTCGCGATGGTGCCGACGAAGATGAACAGTGGCACAGCGAGCAGCGGAAAGCTGTTGATGCCGTTGACGATCGACGAGATCGCGTACCCCGGGGAGAGACCCTGACTGTAGAAGTAGAGCATGCTGGGCGCGATCATGGCGAACGCGACGGGCACTCTGAGCAGGAGAAGGACGACGAGCAGGACGATGTAGAGCCAGAGATCCAACTCCTAGCCCTCCATCTCGGAGATGTCGAGCTTGCGCTCGGGGCGGTTCGCATACGGGATCTTCCACGCCGAATGCACCGCGGCCGAAAGGAAGCCGATCAGCGCGAAGACGTACAGCATGCCCAGCGGGACGTGCATCGCGGCGCTGGCTCGCACCCACTCGCTCTCGATCTTCACGAACGCCTCGTAGGCGAGCGCGAGACTCGTCGCAACCATGATGACCGCAGAGACGATTCGCAGGGCGACGAAGAGCTTCGTGCCCTCGAGCACCCGGTCGAACACCTCGAGCACGATGTGTCCGTTCCGGCCGACGAGGTACCCGGTGGTGATGAAGGTCACTCCGACCATGGACAGGAGTGCGAGTTCGCCGGCACCTACCCAGCCGATGGCGGGAACGTACCGGCCCAGCACCTGGTACATCACACCGAAGAAGAGCAGGGCAAACAATGCCACCCCGATCACAATCTCGACCATCGACAGGCCGCGCAGGAATCCGGGATCCCGCGGGACGCCCTGATTGAGGTTGGGGACGGTGTAGAAGCTGTTGGTGTGCCCGTAGATGGACTCCTCGGGCTCCTTCTCGGTCACGGCGCCACCGCCCGGGCGGCGCTCCGCGAGGGGCGGTGTGCCCGAACAGCGGACGTCAGGGAGTCAGGATGCATTGCCAACCTCTCTGTTGATGCAAGGGCGGCCGTGTGCGCGTGCACGCGGCCGCCCTTGCGACTCTGCGTCTTGGGGCCGATCTCTGCAAGGCCGAGTCTCGCCGAATGGGACACGGCGCGACAGGCCATTCGCTGGCCGAGCGCGGCCTATTTGACGACCGTCACGGTCGTGGTCGCCATCAGCTGCTTCTGCACCCCCTCATGGAGGACGTTCGCCACGAGGGTCAGGGTGACCTCGCCCTCGGGCACATTGTTGTCGAGGTCGGCCTTCTCGAACTCCACGATCAGCCGATTCTTGTTCGCCGTCACCGTCGTAGCAGGGATCGGCGTCTGCGAGAGCGGGGCCCGCAGGATCGCGCCGCTCTCGTACTCGTGCCCAGGCGGAAGCTCGAAGTGCGCGGTGACCTTGCCGTTCACCCCCGTGAAGATCCCCGTTCCGGAGCTGAGATCGAGCCTGCTCGGGGTGAACGTCAGCGCCCCCGGCTGATCCTGCGGGTCGAGGTAGACCTCGATCTTTCCGGTCGGCCGAGGGTCGGTGCAGTCGTTGAAGAAGTATTCACCGGCCCGATCGAACGTGTGCTGGTAGCTCTCTCCGGGCTGCAGCTTCACGTTGAACTCGCCCTCGAAGAACTGTGTCGCGCAATGCGGCAACTGGTTCGGGAAGTTCGGGAATGTCTCCGCCCCGGGGTTGAGGAAGGTGACCGTCGTGCCGACGGGCACGCGGAGGTGCGTCGGCTGCATGGCCGCCTGCGCTTTGCTGTCCCGCGCGGCCGCAGTGTCGGCCGTTCGGCTGCTTCTCGCGAGGTAGACCGTGTTGCCGACCGACTCCCCCGCCACGGCAGCGCCGGAGACGGGGCGGCGGATGGACAAGGGCGCCGTGTCCGGTCCCTCTTGGCTGCCCGAGTCCGTGCTGTAGGTGCCGCCGAGCTTGAAGGCCCACAGCGAGTCACCTTGGGTGACCGATCCCCCGTAGGGATTCGTCGAGCCAGCGGCGAACACCGCGACGTACTGCTCGCCATCGACCTCATACGTGATCGGTGCCGACGCGATGCCGGAGCCGGTCTGGAACTCCCAGAGCACCTCGCCGTCGGTGGAGTCCATCGCGAGGAGCCGACCGTCGATCTGTCCGACGAAGAGCAGGTCGGAGGCCGTAGTCAGGGGGCCCTGGCCGTGCGACATGTCTGTGCCGAGGTGGTTGCGCCACTGGACCTGACCGGTGGAGGCTTCATAGGCGAGGATGCCGCCGGTCTGGTACTGGCCCATGGCGCGCTGGCCGTTGGCCGCGGCGCCGTTCCAGTGCGCGACGGGGTTGGTGCCGTACGGGTAGTAGACCAGGTTCGTGCGGTGGCTGTAGGAGTTGTTCGACCAGTCGGCGCCGCCGTTCTGACTGGTGGTCGACAGGATCGGCAGGTCCCACTGGGGGTCGTACATGCAGCCTTGGCGGTGGTCCGATGGGTAGCCGTCGGGATAGGTCAGGAACGGCTCGTCCGCCGCGACGTAGCTGTCCGGATTGAAGACCAGGTTGCCATCCTCGTCGGGCTGGTAGCCGTTGTAGTTCGGGACGGCACGCCAGGGGTCCCCCGGAATGTTCTCCTGGTCCAACTTCTCCCAGACGACGCACTCGGGCAACAGGCGCTCCTCGGGGAACGGCTGAGTCTCGGCGTGGTTCTGTCGCGAGTCGGTGATCATCGGCTTCTCGACCACGGGCAGGACCGGCTGACCGTCGGTGCGGTCGAGCACGAACTGGTGACCGGACTTGCTGCCGTAGAAGACGACCTTGCGCTCCTCGCCACCGATCTCGACATCGGCGAGCGTCGGCGGGTGCACGTTGTCCATGTCCCAGACATCGTGGCGGATGGACTGGTAATGCCATTTGTACTCGCCGGTGGTGGCCTCGACCGCCACCATTGTGCTCGAGAACAGGTTGTCTCCCGGCCGGAGGGAGCCGTTCTGCGAGGAGGTGCAGCTGCGGGCGTTTCCGAACGTCATGTAGTACATGCCGAGCTCGGGGTCGACGGCGCCATGGATCCATGGCGTCGATCCGCCTTCGAGGGCGCAATCCGTGCCGTCCGGCAGGACTGGTCCCCATGTCGCGCCAGCATCGACGGAGTTGCCGTTGACGTCGGTGAAGATAGTGCCCCTGTCGGGGCCGCCGAAGAAGTGCCAGAGATAGCTGCCATCGGTCGCGCTCAGGGCCACGACTGCGGCGCGATCGCCGTTGGCGGCGTGGGCGTAGACGATGCCGTCGTGGTACACGGTCGCGACTCGGTCGAGGCTCCCCAGGTCTTCACCGTTCGGCCCGGCGGGCTGGACCACCCACACTTCTTCGCCGGTCCCCTGGTCCAGCGCGACGACGCGATCGCCGTCGGCAAGGGTGAAGATCTTGCCGTCGCCGGCGGAGACGCCGCGACGGGTGTCGGCCGTCTCGAACTCGGCGGGTTCCCATTTCCATTCGGACTCGCCCGTCGCGCCGTCGACCGCGATCACCCCACCGCTCGGGGTGTCGAGATAGATGACGCCATCCACGACGATGGGCGTGGTCTGCTGGCCGACATCGTCGGAGGCCGGCGCGACCGCCGACACATGCGTACGCCACGTCGGCCCCAGCTCGTGGAGGTTGCGGTTGTCGATCTGCGTCAACCCGGAGTAATGCTGGTTGCCGAGATTGCCTCCGACGGTCGGCATGTCGGATCCGGTGGGCTCGAGACCCGTCAGCCCGGAGGGCGGTACGGGTTCAGCGGGCAGTACGAAGCCGTGCGCCGGCGAGGCGGCCATCGCGAGCACTACCAGTGTCCCCAGCCCCGCTGCTCCAAGCCTCTTGGTCAGACGTGTGCGCATCCTTCAACTCCTTGATCGTCATTGATCCACTGACGGTCGGGCCGAAGCCCGCCTGGGTTTCACCCTGAGGCGGTTGGCAGGGGCCGGCAACCCACCGACCCACCGAGTGGTACAGGAGCAGTTCGAAACACCCCACGGCCGACGCAGACGGGCGATCGCGCGATTCGAGGTGTCAGCTGGTCGGGAAGGCGGCCATGGTGAGTCGCTCGGAGATCTTCCAGATGCGCTGGGCGTCGTCGGCGCTGCGCAGGGGGGAGTACATCTGCTGCTCGGCGGGCGGACCTCCGAGATCGCCGAGGCCGCGAGGGCCGTAAAGGACGCCGGGCTTGGACGCTGGGCCGGTGGCGGCCATGAGCGCCGGCAGCTTCGCGGTCTCGACCGTCCCGAGGAGGATGCCGCGGTCGGAGAGGGCGCGGATGAGTCTCCGGCCCGGCGTCTCCTTGTCGCGGCCGACTTCAGGGCGCGCAGCGAGCAGATTCGTCGGGGCGATGCCAGGGTGCGACAGGTTGCTGGTGATGCCCCATCCGTAGGTCCTGCTGCGCCGCCCCAACTCGAGACCGAAGAGCCCGAACGCGATCTTCGACTGGCTGTAGGCCTTCATCCCGTCGTAGGAGCGTTCCCAATTCAGGTCGTCCCAGTTGATGGCGCCTCGCCGGGCCGCGATGCTGACCTGCGAGGTCACGCGTGCCCGACCGGCCGTGAGGAGGGGCAGCAGGTGAGCGACGAGAGCGAAGTGGCCGAGGTGGTTGGAGCCGAACTGGAGCTCGAACCCGTCGGCGGTCGTCTGCCGGTCGGGCGGCGTCATGACGCCCGCGTTGTTGATGAGGATGTGGATCGGCAGGCCCTCACCTCGCAGGGTCTGCCCGAGGACGGCGACGGAGTCGAGCGAGGACAGGTCGAGGTCGCGGAGCGAGACGTCGGCGCCAGGGGCCGACTGTCTGATCCTGGCGATCGCCGTCTCGCCCTTGCGCCGGTTGCGGACGGGCATCAGCACCTCCGCACCGGCTGCGGCCAGCCGCGCGGCCATTCCCAGCCCCATCCCGTCGCTGGCGCCGGTGACGACGGCGCGCTTCCCGGAGAGGTCGGGGACGGTGATGTCGATGTTCTTTCGTGGCATGTTCACTCCTGATCGTCGCGTGGTCGCCTCCACGCTCGTTGAAGACGGCGGCGTTATTCAGGGCCGCTCGATCCCCTGATACGGAAGGCCAGGCTCCGGCCGGCCTCGAGAAGGGGGGATCGGTGAGCCGTGGATGCACAGATGCGCGGGCGGTAAGAAGGAAGCAGCACCGAGGGAGGCACGCATGGTGATCGACAGGACGGGATTGGCGGAGTTCCTCCGCAGCCGCCGAGAATCGCTGCAACCCGAAGACGTCGGCCTCCCGCGCGGACAACGCCGCAGGACAAGCGGACTCCGGCGGGAGGAAGTCGCCTCGCTCTGCCACATGTCGACTGATTACTACTCGCGGTTGGAGCGGGAACGAGGACCCCAGCCCTCCGTGCAGATGGTCGCCTCCATTGCGCAAGGACTCCACCTCTCCCTCGATGAGCGTGACCACCTGTTCCGGCTCGCCGGACACAACCCACCCACGCGCGGCGCGGTCAGCGAGCACATCAGCCCCGGCCTGCTGCGCATCTTCGATCGCCTGTACGACACTCCGGCGGAGATCGTCACCGAGCTCGGCGAGACCCTGCGGCAGACTCCGATGGGTGTCGCGCTCACGGGCGACACGACTCGACACACCGGGCCTGCCCGCAGCGCAGGGTACCGCTGGTTCACCGACCCGGCAGCTCGGCAGCTCTATGCGCCCGAAGAACATCCGTTCCTCACCCGGATGTACGTCTCGGGGCTGCGCGAAATCGTCACCCTCCGTGGCCACGACTCCCGAGCCGCGCACCTCGCCGACCTGCTCCTCGCCCGCAGCGACGAGTTCCGAAGCGTGTGGGAGGACCACGAGATCGGGATCCGCCCCCACGACGTCAAGCACTTCATCCACCCTGAAGTCGGCGCCTTGGAGCTGACGTGCCAGAGGCTGCTCGACCCCGACCAGTCACATTGGCTGCTCGTCTACACGGCCATTCCGGGCAGCGAGAGTCACGAGAAGCTGCCGTTGCTCTCCGTCATCGGAACACAAGCGCTTCGCTAGATGCACGCCCCCACGCGCGGCTCTACAAGGCCGCGAGGCTTTCCGCCAACTGTCGGCGGGCCCACTCGTAATGGTTCGGGTCCCCGTACTCTCGGTAGGCGGTCTCGATGGTCAGGATCAGACAGAGGTGGATCTGGTAGAGCTTCCGGCGTGTGACTTCCGTGGTCGAGAGTTCGGGGTGACCGTAGCCTTCCATGAACGCGTCGGAGTCGCCGAAGTGCGCTGATTGCGTGCCGGCGAACCCCACTTCGATGAGGGGGTCGCCGAAGAACGCACGTTCATGGTCGATGACCGCCCTGATGCGCCCGCCGCTGATCAGCACGTTCCCTGGCCAGAGGTCCCATTCGACGAGGCGTGGCACGGTGACCTCGCGGAGGCTGTCGATGTTGCCGATGATGAGCTGCCGGATGCTGTCGGAGGTGGCACCGAGATCGACGCTGCGCCGTTCGCCGTCAGCCAGGAGCTCGTCGACCATCTGGAGGAACGCACTGTCCCAGGTCGAGTGGTCGGGTCCGGTGATCGAGCCGAACGCAGGGCCGACGATGGTGTTGATGCGCCGGTTCATCGCACCGAGTTCGACCATGTGGCTCCGCACCTCGTCTGGCGGCAGCTCGCTCATCCTGGCAGCGAGGTTCTCGGCGTCGATGTGCTCCATGAAGAAGTAGTCGGCATCGCAGACTTCACGCGAGACGTCGGCGTAGTCGACCCTCGGAACGGGGATGTCGCCGAGCTGCCTGAGCAGTTCGATGGTCTTCAGCTCGGTGCGCATCGCATCGCGTTCATAGGTCATCACCTCGACGTCGGCCGGAGGTGCGACCTTCAAGACGACATCTCGCCCGTCGCGGAGCGTGATGCGGTAGGCGATGTTGAACCAGCCGTCTCCCAACTCGGAGTACCAGGAGTCGCCGGCAGGCACCGACTCCGGTCCGTAGGCACGGGCCACCATCGCAGACAGCACTTGGGATGACTGCCGGTTCTTGGTGACACTCTCCAACTGCAGTTCCCTTCGGCCCGCGACCTGTAACGCGCTAGGACGGCAGGGCGGCATCTTCCTCGGTAAGTCCCCGAACCTCACGCTCGTGGATGAACTCTTCCACAGCCAGCAGATGAGCGCCCATCCACAAGCGTGCGGCTTCCGGATCATGTGCCGCGAGGGCACGAAGAACAGCGCGGTGCTCCGCATGGGTGGCGCGCGTAGCACCGTCTTCGGCAATGGCTCGCCACATCCGCGTGCGCACGGTTTTGCTCGCCAGTGCCTCGATGAGGGCCTCGAGAGCCGGATTGCCGGAGGCGTGAGCGACGATCCGATGGAATCGGATGTCGGCCTCCATTACCGCATCGTGGTCGATCTCCGAGGCGCTGAGAAGGGACTCGAAATGGTCGAGCGTCTCGTCGGCCTCGAGAAGGGCCTTCTCGTCGATGGCACACGCAGCCAACCCCGCCGCTTCCATCTCCAACACTCGACGAACAGCCTGCAGATGAACACTGCTGTGAGCGGCTTGCAGATCAACCATGAAACTCACCGGCGACAACAACAGGCTCGCGTCGAGCGACGTCACATACGTACCGTCACCCTGCCGCGTTTCCAGCACGCCCATCATGCACAGTGCACGGACACCCTCTCGCAAAGGCCCGCGGGACACCCCGAGCTGGAGGGCGAGCTCCTTTTCGATCGGCAATCGGGCACCCGGAGCCCATGCCCCTTCGATGATCATTCGTTTGATCTCATCGACGACAACATCGGTCTGCGCCCGCGGAAGGTGGCCTGCCGAACGCGGCGACGGGGACGAGCGAACGCCATTCATGTGACCATTGTAGGTGGGCGAAGATGGGCTGGCAGGGAGCCGCCACGCGGGCCCAACTCGCGAACCTCTTCGAACCCGAGTCATACGACCCGGTCAGCGATGATGGAGGGAACACGATGACGCTCATCGACTGCCACGTGCACGTCTGGGATCCGCGACGACTCCCCTACGCCTGGCTCGCGGGGACCGAGCTCGACCGCCCGGTGCTGCCCCAAGAGGTCGACCGCGCCGGTGGAACGACGACCGGCATGATCTTCGTGGAGGCCGGCGGTTCCGACCCGCTCGACGAGGCGCGATGGGTCGACGAGAGCGAGTGGCCCGAGCTCATCGCGATCGTCGCCGGCGCAGACCTGACGCTCGAGGCATCCGCGGTCTCCGACCACCTGAATGCACTTGCGGCACTCCCTCGCGTGGTCGGCGTCCGGCATCTGCTGCAGGACATTCCAGTTGAAGACTTCCCCTCGGTCGCCGAGGGGCTGCGAGTGGTCGAGGCTCACGGCGCGCGCTTCGACGCGTGCATCCGGCACGCGCAGTTGCCAGCGCTGATCGAGCTGCTGGCCGTGGCCCCGAACCTCACCGTGATCCTCGACCACCTGGGCAAGCCGCCCGTCGACGAAGGAATCGGCAGCACGGCCGGGGGTGCCTGGGCGCGCAACATCGAGTCGCTCGCCGAGCGCCCCGACACCTTCGTCAAGCTCTCCGGAATGACGGCGGAGTCCACCGACCCGGCTGCCTTCGCGCGTCACGCCGACGGCTGGATCGAGCATGCGCTCGCCGTCTTCGGGCCCGAGCGTGCCATGGTCGGCAGCGACTGGCCCGTCAGCGCCACCTTCGGCATCGGGGGAGCCTTCGAAGACTGGGTCGACCGTGTTCGGCGCATCGTCGGCGACGCTGACTGGCCTGCGGTCTCAGCCGAAACGGCTCGGCGCGCCTACCTTCCCGGCGGCGGCTCGGCCCTGCGTCGAGTGCCGTCATAGCAGGTCGCGGATTCGCGACACGACCTCGCGAGGATCGCCGACGTTCGCGAAGGTGGCGCCCCGTTCCTGCGGTTCGAGCGGCTCGAGCGTCTCGAGCTGCGACGTGAGCAGCGCGGGAGGCATGAAGTGGCCGGGCCGCTCCTGCATGCGGGCGGAGATCGTCGCCGTCGATCCGGTCAGGTGGATGAAGCTCACGTCGTCGTCGGCAGCCGCTGCGATGCGGTCTCGGTAGGCCCGCTTGAGCGCGGAACACGCCACGATCGAGCCTCCGGCAAGCGTCTCGTCACGGATGACCCGGCCCACCGATTCCAGCCATGGCCATCGGTCGTCATCGGTG
Organism: Agromyces albus; assembly: GCF_004134825.1. Taxonomy (GTDB): domain Bacteria; phylum Actinomycetota; class Actinomycetes; order Actinomycetales; family Microbacteriaceae; genus Agromyces; species Agromyces albus. The sequence continues at coordinate 81,768 of NZ_SDPN01000004.1, read as the reverse complement.
AGCGGCACGCCGGCGCTCATCTTCGCGCGATTGGTGTCTGGATGCAGGTCGTCGGCATCGACGAACGCCGCGCCGAGGCCTTCGGCGAGCAACCGACCGATGGTCGTCTTGCCCGAGCCCGACACGCCCATCACGACCACGGCGTGCCGGGACTCGGGAAATTCGGTCACGGTCAGCGCACCGCCTTGGGCCGGTTCGTGGTCATCGGGCTGGCGGCGGGCACGGCGGTCACCGGCCTCGAGGTGGCAGCGGCGATCGTGATTCGCTCGGCATCCTGGCGGATGAGCTCGTCATTGGCGCTCATGGAAGGGGATCCTTGTTGTGATTCGTGTGGTGGGGGTGCCGGTCACCAGTCGTGGACGGTGCCGTCTGCGAGACGGTTGTAGGGCAGGTAGGCCCGGATGTACGGGTACTTGCCGGCCTCGTCGACGTCGAGCTCGACGCCGAGGCCGGGCTGCTCCCCCGGGTGGAGGAAGCCGTCGGCCCAGGTGTACGACTGCTGGAAGACCGCGTCGGTCTTCTCGCCGTGCTTCATGTACTCCTGGATGCCGAAGTTGTGGATCGCGAGGCCGAGGTGCATCGCCGCCGCCATGCCGACGGGCGAGATGTCGGTGGGGCCGTGCATGCCCGACTTGATCTGGTACTGCGACGCATAGTCGAGCACCTTCTTCAGGTGGGTGATGCCGCCCGTGTGCGTCACTGCGCTGCGTACGTAGTCGATCAGCTGCTCGCGGACGATCTGCTGGTAGTCCCAGACGGTGTTGAAGATCTCGCCAATCGCGAGCGGTGTCGTGGTGTGCTGGCGCACCAGGCGCAGGGCCTCCTGGTTCTCGGCCGGGGTGCAGTCCTCGAGCCAGAACAGGTCGTAGGGCTCGAGCGACTTGCCGAGCTGCGCCGCCTGGATCGGCGTCATCCGGTGATGCCCGTCGTGGAGCAGCGGCAGCTCGGGCCCGAACTCGTTCCGCACCGCCTCGAAGACGGTCGGAATGTGCCGCAGGTAGCTGCGGGTGTCCCAATCCTCCTCGTTCGGAAGGCCGCCGCGCTGGGCGGGTTCGTGGTCGTAGCGCACGCCGGCGTTCGCCTCGTAGGTGGCGTTCGAGGCGATGCCGTAGATCGACTTCAGGCCGGGCACCCCGGTCTGGACACGGATGGCCCGGTATCCGTGCTCCTGATGCTCCCGCACCGAGTCGAAGAGTTCGTCGGTGTCCTTGCCGGAGGCGTGCCCGTAGGCGAGCAGGCCGCTCCGCGAGGCTCCGCCGAGGAGCTGGTACACGGGCATCCCGGCGGCCTTGCCCTTGATGTCCCACAGCGCCATGTCGACTGCGGCGATCGCCGCCATGGTCACTGGGCCGCGGCGCCAGTACGCGCTGCGGTAGAGGAACTGCCAGGCGTCTTCAATCCGGCTCGCATCGCGGCCGAGGAGCAGTGGCACCACATGCTCGCTGAGGTAGCTCACCACGGCGAGCTCCCGGCCGTTGAGCGTGGCATCGCCGAGGCCGGTGAGGCCATCGTCGGTCGTGAGCTTCAGAGTCACGAAGTTCCGGTCGGGGCTCGTGACGATGACTTCGGCCTTGTCGATGATCATGGTTGGTCTTTCGCGTCTCGTGATCGAACTGAAGGTCAGTGGTCGGATGCCGCGGGCGCGCCGGGCTTGCGGCCGTCGAGCGAGCTCCACCGCTCGCGCAGGGAGAAGGCCGCGGTCTTCGGCTTCCGGTCGCGCGTGAACACGCCCTTCCGGTTGCCGTCCACCCGGTGGATGCCGGCCGACGTCTGGAAGTCGGCGAAGTTCCAGACGTGCTCGCCGATGAACTCGGGGATGCGGTCGAACACCCGGTGGTTCATCGCGAGATAGTCGCGCTGGTACTCCTCGCTCCACGGCATGTCCCACACCGAATGCTGCCCCGGCATGGTGTCGGCGCCGTACTCGGACATCATGATCGGCTTGCCGAATCGCTGGGCCCACCCGCGGAGATCCTGTTCGAGGTAGTGCTCCGCCGTCTCGAGATCGCCCGTGAAGACGTACCAGCCCCAGTAGCGGTTGATGCTCAGAATGTCGAACAGGTCGGCGATCTGGTCGTTCTGGGGTGTGGCGAACATCACCGCGGCGTAGGTAAGGGGGCGCGTCGGGTCGAGCTCGCGGGCAAGCTCGACGAGGGGGGCGAAGTACTCCCGCGCACCGTCCTCGTTCGACGCCGGCTCGTTGGCGATGCTCCACATCACGACGCTGGGGTGGTTCTTGTCACGCGCGATGAGCTCGCGGATGTGCTGCTCGTGCGCCGACCTGGTTTCGTCGTTGAACGTCTCTGGCGAGAACGTCGGTTTGGGGCCGACGCCCGTGAGGCCGCCCTGCACGCCGAGGTTCAGCCCGACCGCGGCCGTCTCGTCGACCACGACGATGCCGTGTCGATCGGCGAACTCGAGCACTTCCTCCGCGTAGGGGTAGTGCGAGGTGCGGAACGAGTTCGCGCCGATCCACTCGAGCAGCTGGAAGTCGTGGACGAGGTAGGCGTCATCGTGGCCCTTGCCGCGGACCGCCGTGTCTTCATGCTTGCCGAAGCCCGTGAAGTAGAACGGCTCGCCGTTGATGAGGAGCTCGGTGCCACGCACCTCCACGGTGCGCACCCCGAAAGCCTGGGCGTAACTGTCGAAGACGGTGTCACCGTCGACGAGCTCGACCTCGAGGTCGTAGAGATACGCGGCGCCGGGTTGCCACAGCGTGACCCCGGGAATGGAGAGCTCGCCCGTCGCCCCGGCGCCTTCGGCAACCACGGCGCCGTGCGCATCGAGCACGCGGACGCGAACGTCGGCCGACGCCGACGTCTCGACGTCGTAGCGGACGATTCCGTCGCCCCCGGACACGTCGGTGATGACGGTGATGTCCTCGATCCGGGTCGTCGGCGTGCTGTGCAGCCAGACCGAGCGCGCTAGACCGGCGTAGTTGTAGAAGTCGTGCAGGTACTGCTGCTGGCGGCGGCCGTCGTGAGTCTCGGTGACGGTGCCGGGAGGGATCGTCACGTTCGTGAGCTGGTTGTCGACAGCCACCGTGAGTCGAACCTCCGAGCCGGCGGGCGCGGCATCCGTGATGTCGATCTCGAAGGGGGTGTAGCCGCCGACATGGCTGCCGACGAGCACATCGTCGACGTAGACCCGAGCGGCATGTGTGGCGGCGTCGAAGCGGAGGAGGACCCGCTCGCCGCTCCAACCGCGGGGGATCCTCACCCGGCGCTGGTAGAAGACCCACCCCACGTGGTTGCGGATCGCCGGGTCGGTGAAGAGGTCGTTGTAGCTCGCGGGCACCGCCGCCTCCAGCTGCGTCTCGAGCATCGCCGTCCATGGGGAGCCACCGACGGAGGAGTCGGTGGCGAACAGCCAGAGCCCGTCGAGGTTGATGAGGTCCCTGGTGGGGGTGGAACGGGGCTTCAGCATGTTGGCGGGCCTCCTGCGCGGCGCTGCGGGATCGAGTGGACTGAGGTCGGAACTCAGTAGAACAGACTTTGGACTTTTTGGCAAGCGGTTGCCATACTAGTGGCCGGGCAACTGCCCGATGGATTCACCGGAGGCGAAGCGGCCATGACAGCACCCGCACCATATGACCTGAGCATCGACAGCGGTGGCGATGGATTCCCGGTGAGCGCCTCCACGCCGCGCCTCTCCTGGCGGCTCCCGGCCGGCTGGTCGAGCGGCGATGAGTTCGAGCTCGAGGCTCGGATCGACGATTCGCGCCAGGCGACAGTGGAGGTGCAGGGGCACCGGCTGATCGAGTGGCCGTGGCGGCCGTTGCGGAGCACCGAGCGAGTCCAATGGCGTGTGATCGGTCGAGCTGAGCCGGTTGCCGGCTGGAGCCCATGGCATGCCTTCGAGGCGGGCCTGTTCGATGACGATTGGTCTGCTCGGTGGATCTCGCCAGTCGAGCAGGAGGGCCTGGTGCCCGCGACCCGTCCGGCGTACCGACTACGTGGCACGTTCACTGCGGAGGGGACGGTGACACGTGCGCGGGTATACGCGACCGCGCTCGGTGTCTACGAGGCGTTCGTCAACGAGGTGCGCGCCGGAACGGCGGAGCTCTCGCCCGGCGCGACGTCGTACGACCGCACCGTGTACGCACAGGCATCCGATGTCCGCTCGGCGATCCGCCAAGGCGAGAACACCGTCGACATGGTGCTGTCTGACGGCTGGTATCGCGGCCAGGTCGGCGCCTTCCGCGAGCCGGCCGGTTGGGGCTCCGTGCTCGGCGCCCGCCTCGAGCTGCACCTCGACTACGCCGACGGCACGAACCAGGTCGTGAGGACCGACGTCACCTGGACCTCTTCCGTCGGTCCGATCACGCGAGCCGACCTCATGGACGGGCAGACGACCGATCTGACCGCGGCGTACGACTCGGAGCGACCGGTGCTCGTGGATGCGGTGGAAGCGCCCCCCGTCGGCTGGTCGCCCGCTCCCCCCGTGCGCCGGGTCGCCGAACTTCCTGCCGTGTCACTCACCCGCAGCCCCGGCGGCGCATGGATCGCCGACTTCGGCCAGAACGCATCGGGCTGGCTGCGTCTCGCCGACCTGGGCCCCGCCGGCACTCGCACCGTCATCGACTACGGCGAGCACCTCGACCCCCACGGCGACCTCACCCTCACGCACCTCGACGGGTTCAACCCGCAGCGCCCTCGAGTGCCGTTCAGGCAGCGCGACGAAGTCGTCTCATCGGGCGGCGACCAGGTCTTCGAACCCCGCCACACCGTGCACGGCTTCCGCTACGCCCGCATCGACCGCGGCGACGTGCCCCTCGACCCCGCCTCGCTGTCGATGCAGGTTGTTCACACCGACTTCGCGCCGGCCGGCGCATTCGAGAGCAGCAACGACGACCTGAACCGCTTGCACGAGGTGGCGAGGTGGAGCTTCCTCGGCAACGCCGTGGATGTGCCGACCGACTGTCCCACCAGGGAGCGCCTCGGCTGGACCGGCGACTACCAGGTGTTCGCGCCGACCGCCGCCCGCCTCTACGACATCTCGGGCTTCAGTCGCAAGTGGCTGCAGTCGGTGCGCGACGATCAGCTCCCCGATGGGCGCATCGCGAACTTCTCGCCCGATGGGCGCAGGAGCAAGGTCGACCTCGCCTCGCAGACAGCCATGATGACTGGATCCGCGGGCTGGGGCGATGCGATCGTCGCCGTGCCGTGGTTGCTCTACGAGACGTACGGCGACACCCGGGCCCTCGCAGAGAACTGGGACGCCATGGTGCGCTGGGTCGAGTGGGCCGCCGGGATCGCGCGCTCGGCGAGGCATCCGTCACGGGTCGAACAGTCAGCCGAGCCCGCACCGCACGAGCAGTACCTCTGGGACGGATCGTTCCACTGGGGCGAGTGGTTGGAGCCGAAGCAGCGCGCTGATGACGGTTCGCTCATCGACCCCGTGCAGTCGAACCCGATGGCGTGGTTCATGGCCGACAAGGGCGAGGTAGCGACCGCCTACCTGTACCGGTCGACATCGACGCTCGCTGAGATCGCGCGCGTTCTCGGCCGTCCGGACGATGCGACGCGGTACCTGGAACTGGCCGCGCATGTGCGGGAGGCGTGGCGCACCGAGTACCTCGACGACCACGGCCGCACCACCAGCGACACGCAAGCCGGCTACGTGCGTGCGCTCAGCTTCGGCCTGATCCCCGACGACCTCCGCCCCGCATCCGCCGCCCGCCTCGTCGAACTGATCCGAGCCGCCGGGATGCATCTCGGCACCGGCTTCCTCTCCACCGCCGACCTGCTGCCCGTGCTCGCCGACCACGGGTATGCGGATGTCGCCTACGACGTGCTCCTCCAGCGCACGTCCCCCTCGTGGCTCGGCATGCTCGACCGCGGCGCGACGACGATCTGGGAGGACTGGGACGGCGTCGATGCGGATGGCACGGCACACGAGTCCCTGAACCACTACAGCAAGGGCGCGGTCATCCGGTTCCTGCACACCCACACGCTGGGGCTTCGGCAGGAGCCCGACTCGATCGCGTGGGAGTCGTTCGTCGTCGCCCCGGTGCTCGGAGCTTCGCTCACGTGGGCGAGCGGCACGTTCGAGAGCCCGCAGGGGACGATCGCCGCGAGCTGGCGGCTCGACGACGCCGAGCTCGAGATCACGGTCGACGTGCCACCGGGCTCGACTGCCAGGGTCGTCTTCCCCGACGGCACCGAGCGGATGGCGCAGCCGGGACGCTTCTCGGAACGACGCCCGATGTGACCGAGCCCGGACTCAGCGCACGCCGCGGACGCGGAGCGCGATCAGCGTGCCGCCGGCCAACGCCAGGGCTGCGGCGACGAGGTAGAGGGCGGTGAAGTTCTGGGCGCCCCCGCCGATCGCCAGCACGAGTGGCGCCGCGATGGGCGCGAGCACGCCCGGGATCTTCTGCGCGAACATCGTGATCGCCATGTAGCGGCCGGCTTGCGTCTCGCGATGCGGCAGGACGTCGAGCACGAGCGCCTGGCCGACGGCCGAGAAGAGTGCGACCCCGACCGAGGTCACGAGGGCGGCGGTCACGAGCATGACGAGGTCGTGCGCGAACGCGCCCACGACGGTGCCGACGGCGAACAGCGCGGCGCCGCCGAAGACGAGCGGTTTGCGGCGCCGCATCCGGTCGCTGAGCCAACCTCCGCCCAGCGAACCGACGGTCGCCGTGCCGATGCTGAGCGCGGACGTGAGCGCCAGCACGCCGGCGACGTCGGCGACAGGCACCTCCAGCCGCTGCGCGTAGAAGAACACGGTGAAGCTCGTCGTGAGGGTCAGGCCGAGGAAGAAGACGAACCGGCCGAGCCAGTTCCATGCGAAGTCCGGCACGTCGCGAGGGGCGAAGAGGTAGCTCTTGAACAACCCGCCGACGGTGAGGCGATCCGGATGCCGCGCCTGCCGGCTATCGGCTTCGGATGCGAACACGACGAACAGCGCGACGAGCACCACGGCGACGATCGCGGGGATCAGGAAGATGAGCAGCGTCTGCCCGGGCACGGCGCCGACGAGCAGGATGCCGACGACCGGAGCGACCTGCATCGTGAGCCCCGTCATCCCCGAGACCTTCCCGCGCTGGCTCGCCGGGAGCCGATCGGCCTGCCAGTTGCCGATCGACCCGGCAGCGGTTCCCCACCCGACGGTCGAGATCACCCATCCGAGGATGAGGACCGGGAGGTTCGGCGCGATCGCCATGATCGGCGCCGCGGCGAGACCGAGCACGAGACCGAGCACGGTGTACGGCCGGCGCCGACCCCACCGTGACCGGGTGCGATCGCTCAGCACCCCGGTGAGCGGCGCCAGCACGAGCGTCGCCGCCGACCCGATGCCGAGGATGTAGCCGAGCACGTCGGCACGACCGGGGGCCAGCTCGTCGAGCCGCACGGCGAGCGAGTACACCATCGGCACGATCATGGCCATCCCGCTGCCGAACGTTGCGGCGACGAGGAGGAGGATGCGCCACCAGGGCACCTCGTCGTGAGAGCGCCGTGGCCGTTCGACCGTCGTCTTGAGTTCGGGGACCTCGGGGAGCGTGCTCACGACGTGCGGCCAGCCGGCTGGGCGGCATCCGCGAACCGACGCACCTCATGCAGGATCCGCTCGAGCGTCTCGAAGACCTCGACGGTCGCGTACTCGTCATGCTCGGGGTGCTCGAGGCGACCATCCTCGATCGCGCCCGCGACGGCACGAAGCATGGGCACGTACCCGTTGCCCTCTCGCGGGAGTTCCACCACCTCCGGTGAGGCCACGAGCTGCTCCCACCCGCCGGCATGGATCTCGAGCGTCGTGGTCGTCCAGAAGAGCGGAGGCAGCACGATCCACCCGCGCGTTCCGCTGATGGCGCCCGACAGGTCGGCGAACTCGATGATCGAGCTCGACCCGTAGGCGTGCCGGCCGTCGCCGTATCCGAGCAGGAAGTGCTCGGCGAGGTCGAGTCCGTCCGCGCGGATCCGTCCTACGGCCGTCACGACGTCGGGCCGCCCGAGCAGGGTGTGCGCGAGGGTCACCGGGTAGATCCCCTTGTCGAACAGCGCTCCGCCACTCCGCGCGGGATCCCACTTACTCCCGCCGTCCTCGGGCAACGGGACCCCGAACCCGGCACGAACGGCGCGCACGTCGCCGATTCGACCTGATGCGATCTCGTCGCGGAGAAGGAGAAACGCGGGATTGAACTTCATCCACATCGCCTCCATGAGGAAGCGGCGCTGCCGCCGGGCGAGCGCGAACAGCTCGCGCACCTCGTCGGCGCGCATCGCGATCGGCTTCTCGACGAGCACGTGCTTGCCCGCCTCCAGGGCGCGGCGGGCGAGCTCCACGTGAGTGGCGAAGGGCGTCGCGATGTAGACCACGTCGACGTCGGGGTCGCCGAACACGTCGTCGAGGTCGCCGCTGGAGCGGGGAATCCCGAACTCGGCCGCGAACGCGGTCGCCCGTTCGGGATCCCGGCTGTGCACACAGGTGACTTCGGCGCCGAGCTCGCGGAGGTCGGCCACCATGCTGCGCGAGATGCGTCCGGTGCCGATGATCGCCCAGCGCAGCGGAGCCGACGCCGCGCCCACCATGTCGTCCATGTCAGCCGCCTCGCTCAGGCGGCCGCGTCGACCAGGCCGCCGCGCTGCGCGACCTCGCCGAGCCAGCCCAGGCTCGGCTTCGGCGTGCGCACGAAGGTCTCGCGATCGACGGCGACGAGGCCGAAGGTCGGCGCCCAGTGACCCCATTCGTAGTTGTCGAGCAGGGTCCAGTGCAGGTAACCGCGGATGTCGATGCCGTCGGCCATCGCGGCGCCGAGTGCGCGAAGCGCACCCTCGGTGTAGGCGATGCGGCGCGAGTCGTCGCCGGTCGCGATGCCGTTCTCGGTGATCACGATCGGCACACCGCCGGTGACCTCGGCCGTGTGGCGCACGGCGATCCCGATCGCGTCGGGCCGGTATGCCGTGCCGACCAGCGTGTTGTCGGGATGCGGCGGGTACGGCTCGATGCCCTGCTCGCCCACCCACTGGCTCGAGTACGACTGCACGCCGACGAAGTCATCACCGCGGGATGCCTCGAGGTAGAGGTCCTCCCAGATGTACTCGAGCTCTCGCTTCTTCTCCTCGCCGCCGGGCCGGGCCACGAACGCACGGTTCGCGACCGACCAGCCGACCTTCGCGCCGATGCGCTGCCGCACGAGATCACGCACTGCGTGGTGCGCCTCGACGAAACGGGCGCCGATCTCGGGCTCGGGCGCCGGGAGCGGTGGCCGCGCGCTGCCGCCGTCGCCACGCTCCTCGTCGATGGTCGGGCTCTGCCATTCGCTCGAAGCACCCGGGGCCTGCATCGCCTTCGCCATGCCGGTCATCATGGCGAGCATGTTCGGCTCGTTCATGGTGACGACCCACTCGACGCCGTCGAGGATGCCGGTGGCCGCGTCGACGTACGACCGGAAGCGGTCGATCGCACGGTCGCCGAGCCAGCCGCCTTCCTCAGCGAACCAGCGCGGATTCGTGAAGTGGTGCAGGGTCACGACGGGCGTCAACCCGAACTCGTGCGCGCTGTCGATCATGCGACGGTAGTGCGCGAGCTCGGCGCGGGAGATCTCACCGGGGATGGGTTCGATGCGCGCCCACTCGATGCCGAAGCGATAGGCGGTGAGCCCCGCATCCGCGAGGAGCTTCATGTCTTCCCGATAGCGGTGGTAACTGTCGCAGGCGTCACCGCTGCGCTCCATACCCGGCACGCGGCCTTCGTTCGCCCAGAAGTCGGAGTTGACGTTGTTGCCTTCGATCTGATGCGGCGCCGTGGATGCGCCCCAGAGGAAGCCGTCGGGGAAGGTCGTCATCGCTGATCCTGTTCGCTACGTTGCAGAAGTGACAATCGGTTGCCAAACCTCAAGGTAGCATAATTCTCGAAAGAGCTCACTATTTTCTGGAGGTCGGATGGCACGGCAGTACGCCAAGACGGCCGAGGTGCGGCGCACGATCCTCGAGGCCTGCATCAGCACGTTCGGGGAATCCGGATTCCACGGGGCATCCATGGCCGAGATCGCACGAAGGGCGGGCATCAGTCACACCGGCCTCCTGCATCACTTCCCGAGCAAGGACGAGCTGCTCACGGCTGTGCTCGCCCTGCAGGACGACCGGAGCGGGGAGTACCTCGCCGATCATGCCGCGGCCGGTCCGAATGGCGACCCCCTGTCGGTACTCCGCGGCATGGTCACGATCCTGCTCGACCAAGAGCGACAGGCGGGACTCGTCGAGCTGAACGCAGTGCTCACCGCGGAAGCGACCGCCCCGGGGCATCCGGCGCACGAGTACTTCACGGAGCGCTACCGCGACGTGCGTCGGTTCCTGACCCGACTCTTCGACGAACTGCGTGAGCGAGGCCAGCTCGCCTCCGACCAGGACTCCCCCGTGCTCGCGTCGATGACCATCGCGGTGATGGAGGGACTGCAGACGCAATGGCTCTACGATCGCGCTGCGATCGACGTCGACGCGACCGTCGCGGCGTACCTGCGCTCGCTCGTGCCGGACGTCGACGAGGGCTGACTGGGCCCGCCGACCGCGCCGGCGACTGCGAGCGTCACTTCGCGGTGACCTCGGCGGGCGCTGCGATCCGTGCGAACTCGCACTCGACCTTCGCCGCGAACACGGGATCTGCGGCGAGCTTCGCGCTGAGGAGGCCGAGCAGCCCCTCGCGCGGGTTCGGCGAGGCCAGCGCATCCGCGATCTCGCGCTCCGCGGCATCCGCTCGGCAGAAGCCCGATTCGATCGCCGCCATCCACGCGGCGATGACCGTGGCGCACCCCTCGGCGGTGCGGCCGGCGCCGAGCTCTCGTTCGGCGACCGGTGCGACTCGCACGCGGAGCTTCGCGAGCGAGTCGATCGCGATCTGCTCGAGACGATGCTCGATGCGGGCATTCGAGAATCGCTCGAGCAACGCATCGCGATAGTGGTCGAGGCCGAGGCCGGCCGGGAGATTTCGGGCGTCCTCGTCCCAGAGCCGCTCGACCGCCGACCGGCACTCCGGATCCGCGATCGCCTCGGCGACCGAGACGTGCCCGCGCAGGAGCCCCGCGCAGGCGAGGAGAGAGTGCGCGCCGTTGAGCATCCACAGCTTGCGGAACTCGTACGGTTCGAGATCGGCGACGAAGGTGGCACCCGCCGTCTCCCAGGCGGGGCGACCGGAGGGGAACTCCCCCGACAGCACCCAATCCGAGAACGGTTCGGCGATGACCGGCGCCTCGTCGAGTCGACCGGTCGCCGCAGCGACCTCGGCGACGTCCCGGGCTTCAACGCGCGGCGTGATGCGGTCGACCGAGGTCGAGACGAACGACACGTGGTCGGCGAGCCAATCCGGTAGCGCTGGGAATGCCGCGGCGGCAAGGCCCTCGATCCCCCGTCGCAAGCGGCCGCCGTTGTCGGGCAGGTTGTCGCACGAGACCAACGCCAACGCCGGGCCACCGGCTCGGCGCCGCAGTTCGAGACCGAGCACGAGTCGGCCGAGCGCCGTCACCGGCCGCGCAGTCGGCTCGACTGCGGCATCGGATCCGAGCGCTCGCAGCACCTCGAGATCCCGCGCCATGCCGAAGTGGTCGAGATCCGGACTCCCGTCGGGTGTCGAGACGTAGCCCGTCTCGGTGATCGTCAGGGTCACCACGGCCGTATCGGGAGCGGCGAGATCGCGCAGGAGCGACTCAAGGTCGTCGCCCGCGTGCGCCCGGACGACGCTGCCGATCACCTCGAATCGGTCGTATTCCGGCCCCCGTTCGATGAGCGTGTAGAGGCCGTCCTGCGCCGTGAGGCGGTCGGCGAGGTCGCGGCTGCGTCCCGCGTATGCGGCGATGCCCCACTCGCTCGCGTCGTCGGCGTGCGCCGTGTACCACGCCTGGTGGGAACGGGAGAACGCGCCCAGCCCGAGGTGGACGATGCGCACCGGCGGAGCTGTTGCCGGAAGGGCCTCGGCCACGGACGCTCGGGCCAGCAGCGGCGGTTGAGTTCTCTCGCTCACAGCTTGAACACCCGCTTCGGGAGCGGCCCGACGAGGACGTCGATGATCTGCTCGGCGGATGCCGCGCTCACCCGCCCCTCGACGACGAGCCGGGCGAGGAACGCCGCATCGGCGCGGCGCGCAGTGTCGTGGCGTGCCGGGATCGAGAGGAAGGCGCGCGTATCGTCGATGAATCCCGACCCGCGGAAGAAGCCGGCGGTCTCCGTCACCGCCGAGCGGAACCGGGAGATCGCGTCGGGCGCGTCGAGGAACCACCAGGGCGCACCGATGAACACGCTCGGGTAGAAGCCCGCCAGCGGGGCGATCTCGCGCGAGTGGGTCGTCTCGTCCACGCTGAACAGCACCAGGTGGAAGTCGCGCTCGAGCCCGAATCGTTCGAGCAGCGGGCGCAGGCCACGCACGAAGTCCGTCGGCACCGGCAGGTCGTGCCCGGAGTCGGGGCCGAACCGTTCGTAGGTGGCGGTGTTGTGGTTCCGGAGCACACCGGCGTGGATGGTCATGACGAGGCCGTCGTCGACGCTCATGCGTGCCATCTGCAGGAGCATGTGGCCGCGGAAGGCGCGGCGGTCATCCGCGTCGCCCTCACCGGCGGCGATCACCTGGAACAGCCGCTGGGCTTCCGCGGAGCCGAGGTCGAGGGTGTACGCCTCCTCGACGCCGTGGTCGGCCGAGACCGCGCCGTGGCGGATGAAATGCTCCCGCCGCGATTCCAGTGCCGCGAGATACCCCTCGAACGTACCCGGCTGGCCGGTCGCGGCGAGCAGGCGCTCGAGGTGCCCTGCGAAGCCGGCTGCGTCGGGATCCAGGTAGCGGTCGGGGCGGAAGGTCGGAATCACCCGTCCTCGCAGATCGCTCTGTCGCAGGAGTTCGTGGTCGTGCAGGTCGTCGAGCGGGTCATCCGTCGTCGCGAGGACCTCGATGCCGAAACTGCGGAAGAGGGCGCGCGGACGGAAGGCCGGCGTGGTGAGCTTCGCCGCGATCTCGTCGTAGATCCGGTCGGCGCTCGCGGGATGCATCGGCTCGTCGAGCTGCAGGACCTGCGAGAGCTCTTCCTCGAGCCAGTAGCCCGACGCGGTGCCCGCGAACAGGTGCCAGTGTTCGGCGAGCGCCATCCAGACTCGTCGAGGATCGGCTGCCTCTCCTCCCACACCGAGCGAGGCGAGGTCGACTCCCGCGGCGTGCAGCAGCCGGGTGACGTAGTGGTCGTGGCTGACCAGGAGCGATGCCGGGTCGGCGAACGGGGTGTCGTTCGCCAGCCAGTCGACCGGCACATGCCCGTGCGGCGAGATGATCGGGGCCGCGGCGACGCGTTCGTAGAGTGCGCGAGCAACGTCGCGGGTGCGCGGGTCGGCCGGAAGAAGCCGATCCGGGTCACGGTGGTGCTGGGATGACATGGTGTCCATTCCAGCGGTCGGCGGCGAATTTGTCAATCGGTTGCCATGGTGGTCTGCCCGCCCATGTGCCACGATGGTCAGGCGAGAGCATCTACCCCGAGGAGACGAGTGGACGAGCAGACAGCGTCGACCGAGCGTGGGAATGGCAACCGGAAACCACCTGCCACGATCTACGACATCGCCCGCTTGACCGGGGTGAGCGCCTCCACCGTGTCGAGAGCGCTCAACAAGCCCGGCAGGATCAATGTGCGCACCGAGCGGCGCATTCGCGACGCCGCCGAGAGCCTCGGATACCGCATCAACCCGATGGCCAGGGCGCTGCCCACCGGGCGCACGGGCACCCTCGCGCTCCTCGTCTCCGACATCACCAATCCGGTGTACTTCGACCTCGTGCGCGGAGCAGAGCGCGTCGCCTCGGCCACCGACCACACGCTGGTCTTCGCCGAGTCACAGGAGTCGGCCGAGATCGAGCTCTCGACCGCCGAACGTCTTCAGCCCGCGGTCGACGGCGTGCTCCTCGTCGCCTCGAGATTGAGCGACGAGCAGATCTTCGAGCTCTCCGCGACGAAGCCGCTCGTGCTCGCGAACCGACGCGTGGGCGAGATCCCCGCGGTCGTCCCCGACGTCACGCCCGGCATCATCGAGGCACTCGACCACCTGAAGCAGCTCGGCCACCGGTCCATCGGGTACCTCGCCGGCCCCGAGGCATCCTGGATGAACCGAGCCCGTTGGGATGCGCTCTTCGAGAACGCCGTCGGTCGTGGCCTGTCGATCGTGGAGATCACTGCCGCGGCACCGACGGTCGATGGCGGAGCGAGCGCGCTTCGCCGGGTCGTCGCTTCGGGCGTCACGGCCGTCATCACCTACAACGACCTCATGGGGCTGGGCCTTATGCGCGCGTGCCGGGCGGAGGGCATCGGCGTGCCCGAGCGGCTCAGCATCATCGGATTCGACGACATCTTCGGCTCAGATCTCACGACTCCGGCGCTCACGACGATCCGGAGCCCGCTGGCCGCGATCGGGGAGGCAGCGATGCGCCGGCTCCTCGCAGAGGTCCGCGACGACCTCGACGCCGATGCCGAGCCGCCACTTCCGACCGAGTTCGTGCTGCGCGAGTCGACCGGCGCTCCGACAGCGGGGTCGCCCGAGGCCTGAGTGCACCCGGCACGGTGTGCGACTGGGGAAGACCCTCGTCTCGGTTGCCGGCGGAGTGTTCATCGATCCAGATCCCGTGATGGGCGGTGCGTGGTCAGCTGGCTCCGGCGGCGCGAAGGATCATTGCGTCATATGCCCGGTCGGGGAGGATGCTGCGGGTGAAGATGAGGGGCTTGGCGCCGAACCCGACGGCATAGCGCGTCTTGGGGCGGCGTGCGGTGGCGGCTTTGACGAGGGTTCTGGCCACGACCTCCGGGGGCGACGTCGTGGCGGTGTTCTCAGCCCGGGCTGCCTTCGCCACCTTCGCGGCCTTGTCTGCGTACGGGCCTTTGCCGGACGTTTCGATGAGGTTGTCGGCGGCGATGCCGTTGAATTCGGTGCGGATCGCGCCGGGTTCGATGATGACGACGTTGATGCCGAAAGGTTTCGTTTCCAGGCGGAGGACGTCGCTGAAGGATTCGAACGCGAACTTGGTGGCGTGGTACCAGGCGCCGAACGGGGTGTAGATCTTTCCGCCCATGGAGGTGATGTTGATGATGGTGCCGCTTTTGTGGGATCGCATCGACGGGAGCACGAGCTGGACTAGACGAGCGGCGCCGAACACATTCACCTCGAACTGGCGGCGCGCTTCCTCTAGAGGAACGTCCTCTACGGCGCCGTAGGACCCGTAGCCGGCGTTGTTGACGAGAACGTCGATCCGACCAGTTTCGGTAAGGATCTGGCGGACACCGTCGCTGGTCGATTCGTCGTCGGTGATGTCCATGGCGATGGTCTTGATACCGCGAGCGCGGAGGTCGTTCATGCGGTCGGTGCGTCGGGCGACGCCGTAGACCAGGAACCCGGCTTCGTGCAGCTGGATGGCGAATGCGTGGCCCATTCCCGAGGAAGCCCCGGTGACGAGTGCGACCTTCTTGGTGGTGGTAGTGGTCATGGTCTGATCCTTCGGTTATATTGAACAGTAGTTCGACTTATATCTTGAACCATTGTTCAAGTAATTGCAAGCGGGCCGATCAGCCATGACAGGATTAACTCCGTGACTCAGCCACCAGGAAAGCCGTTGCGCGCTGACGCACGGCGCAATCGCGGGAAGATCCTGGAGGCTGCCCGAGCGCAGATCACCCTCCACGGTCCCGACGTCGGCATGGATGAGATCGCTGCTGCTGCGGGCGTTGCTGTCGGCACCCTTTACAGTCACTTCCCCACGAAGGTGCATCTCGTCGCGTCGGTTGTGAGCGAGTTCCTCGCGCAGATGGCGGATCGTAGCGAGACCGCAGCGGCGGCCGTGCGCGATGGCAGTCCCGCATACACCGAGCTCACCGCGCTCCTACGGGACATCGTCATCGCAACCGCGACCAACCAAGCCGCGAAAGCCGCCGCAGCCGCTCTCGACGCCGACGAGGGCGATGCATCAGACCTGCAACGAGGCCGCGCCGCCCTGCAGTCGATCATCGATCAAGCCCGCGTAGACCGCGCCGTCCGCTCCGACCTGTCAATCGAGGACTTCTATCTCCTCGTCAGCAACATCCCCGCCGGCCAACCCACCGACACCCTTGACCGATGGATCGATCTCTTCCTTCACGGAATCGCGGCCCGAAGAGCCGACACGACTTCCACGCCCGTTTAGTCAATGCAACTCGGGACGGATTCGAACGAATCGCACGGCGTGGCGGAACGAGTGCCCTGAGAGGGCGACGTCGGCTGACACCTCGATCACGAACGGCTCCACGAGCGTGAGCCGCACGGGGTCACGGCCTGCGAAGCGCCCCCGTCGTCGATGACGGCGGGAGCACTTCGTCGGATACGCCGCCGAGGTCGGCGAGGATCACGCAGCCGCGAGCCTGCGGCGTTCCTCCCGCCGCTCGCGCTGGAGGATGGGATCCGCGACGGGCGCCGCGAGGAGCAGTCGCTGACTGTAGGAATGCTCGGGCGCCGAAGTGACCTGCGCGGCCTGTCCCGTCTCGACGAGGTCACCCCGGTACAGCACCGCGACGCGATGGCTGATGTGGCGTACGACCGACAGATCGTGCGAGACGAACAGATACGCGACCCCCGTTGATCGCTGGATGTCGATGAACAGGTCGAGCACGCGCTCCTGCGTCGAGAGGTCGAGGGCGCTCACCGGCTCATCGCAGACGATCAGCTTCGGCTCCGGAGCGAGCGCGCGCGCGATGGCCACGCGCTGGCGCTGTCCGCCGGAGAACTCGCGGGGAAGGCGCTCTGCGGCATCCGCGGGCAGTCCCACCTGATCGAGCAGCGTCCGAACCCGGGCGCGAGCGTCTTTCGCCGTCGCCCCCTGCACCACGAGCGGCTCGGCGAGGATGTCGCCGACCGTGAGTGATGGGTTCAGCGACGTGTACGGATCCTGGAAGACCACCTGGATGTCCTTGGCGAGGCGTCGGCGGTCGCGGGCGCTCAGGTGCGTGATCGTCTCACCGCCGAACGTGATCTCGCCGCCCGAAGGCTTGACGAGTCCGAGCACGGCGCGACCGATCGTCGTCTTGCCCGATCCGGACTCCCCCACGAGCCCCAGCGTCTCACCGTGACTGACGTCGAGGGAGACGCCGTGCAGCACCTCCACGCGTTTGGCCCTCCAGCCGCGGCCGGGAAAGCTGACGCGCAGGTCGGCGACTTCGAGCAGGCTCATTGCAGAACTCCTTCCGCCAGTGCGGCCGCCGGCGGGTCGGCTCGCACTGCGCTCTCGTCGAGGATCGCGCCGAGCAGCATCCTCGTGTATTCATCCTGTGGATTCTGGAAGATCTCGATCGCCGGGCCTTCCTCGACCACGGCACCGTTCTGCATGACGACGATGCGGTCGCAGATGTCGGCGACCACCCCGAAGTTGTGGGTGACCAGGAGCATCGCCATGTCGAGTTCGGACTGCAGGTCGCGGAGGAGATCGAGGATCTCGGCCTGCACGGTCACGTCGAGCGCCGTCGTCGGCTCATCCGCGATGAGCAGCCGCGGCCGACTCGCGACGGCACCGGCGATGAGCACGCGCTGCGCCATGCCGCCGGAGATCTGATGCGGATAGGAGTCGAACGTGCGATGCGGGTCATTGATGCCGCAGCGCTCGAGGAGGGCGAGCACGCGCTCCTTCGCCTCCTTCTTGGACACGCCCAGCGCCGAGCGCACGCCCTCGACGAGCTGCGAACCCACCCGGTACGACGGGTCGAGATTCGACATCGGCTCCTGCGGGATGTAGGCGATCTCCTTCCCGCGCAGCGGTCGCATGCGCGCGTCGGTGAGCCCGACGAGCTCCTTGCCGTCGAAGAGGATCGAGCCGCGCGTGATGATCGCCTCCGCCGGGAGCACCCCGAGCGTCGCGAACGCGGTCTGCGTCTTGCCCGACCCCGACTCGCCGACCACGCCGACCACCTCGCCGCGCGCGACGGAGAGTGACACGCCGCGAACGACCTCGCGAGGCTGACCACTGGGGCCGCGGTAGGCGATGCCGAGGTCGGTGACCTCCAGCAGCGCCGAAGCATCCCGCGCCTTCACGTCATTGCCTGGCGCCACCTTCTGGCCGATGCCCACCTTGACGGGCGTGGGCTTCGAACCTTCGAGCGTGTCGCGCAGCGCGTTCCCGAGCAGCACGAGCGAGGCCGTGATGACGCCGAGCAGGAGGCTGGGCCACAGGAACTGGGTGGGCGCGATGTACAGGTTGCGGAAGCCCGACGCGATCATGGCGCCGAAGCTCGGGATCTCCAGGGAGCCGACGCCGAGGAACGCGAGGCCGGATTGCACGGCGATCGCGGATCCGGCCATGAAGGCCGCAGCGATGATGATGGGGCCGCGGACCACGAAGAGCACGTGACGACGGAGAATGCGGAGATTGCCGAGCCCCGACACGCGCGCGGCATCCACGAAGAGCTCGTTCTTCACCCCGACGACGAGGTTCCGCACGATCCGGTAGATGCCGGGCGAAAGCAGCACCCCGAAGATCAGCATCGTGAACCGGTAGTCGCCGCCGGTGACCGGCATCAGGATGATGAGCAGGAGGATGCCGGGGAAGGTCATGACGAGATTGAAGATCCACTCGGTCGACGCTCGCGTGACCGCCCCGAAGTAGCCTCCGATGAGTCCCGCGATGACGCCGACCACGAGCGCCACGCCCGCGCCGATGATCGCGGAGATCGCCGCGGTGTTGATCGAGTGCAGCAGCCTCGTCCAGATGTCACGACCGGTTTCGTCGGCGCCCAGCAGGTAGCCGGGGGTACCGACCGGCGCGTTGACCATCGAGAGGTCGGCGTCGTTCGGCCCATGTTGCGTGAGGAACGGCGTGAGGATCCCGAGGAGGAAGATGATGACCAGGATGCCGGCGGTGACGACGGCCTGCGGGTCTTTCAGGAGCCGCTTCCAGATCGGGATGCGAGAAGTGGCCGCGGCATCCTCGATGGCGAGGATGTGCTCGGTACTCGGCGCCGTCATCGCCTCCATGATGGGTCCCCGTTCGTTGCTCAATGGACTCTCGCTTTCGGATTGAGCCAGCCGTTGGCCAGGTCGGTCAGGAGATTGACGCCAGTGACGAGGAGCACCCCGAATGCGGTGATGCCCATGATCACGGGGATGTCGCCCTGCAGCGACGCGTTGAAGGCGAAGCTGCCGTAGCCGGGCAGGGCGAAGACGTTCTCGATGATGAGCGCGCCGCCGAACATGCCGATGAACTCGAGCGACATGACCGTCAACGCCGGGCTCGCTGCGTTGCGCAGGGCGTGCCGGAGGACGATGGACGTCGTCGACGTTCCTCGCGTGCGCAGTGTGCGGACGTAGTCGCGGCGGAGCTCGTCGATCATGCGGCCGCGCACCTGTGCAGCCATGTTGGCGACGCCGCCGATCACCAGGACGATGACCGGAATGGTGATGCTGCGGGCCCACGCGGCTGGATCCTCGCCCGGCGGCGTGTATCCCGTGGCGGGAAGCCATTTGAGCTGCAC
Organism: Agromyces albus; assembly: GCF_004134825.1. Taxonomy (GTDB): domain Bacteria; phylum Actinomycetota; class Actinomycetes; order Actinomycetales; family Microbacteriaceae; genus Agromyces; species Agromyces albus. The sequence continues at coordinate 62,324 of NZ_SDPN01000004.1, read as the reverse complement.
CGCGAAGATCACCACCAGCCCGATCGCGAGGAGCAGCCCCGGGACGATGTAGCCGACGAGCGAGATGCCCTGCGCCAGTCGATCGACGGCACCCCCGCGAGACGCCGACCAGACCCCGAGGATCGTCGAGAGGATCACGGTCAGGATGAGAGCCGGAATGATCACCGAGAGCGTGACCGCCAGGCGTTGCAGCACGGTCGGGCCGACCGGCAGCGAGGTGTACACGGAAACGCCGAAGTTCCCCTGGGCGGCGTTGACCAGCCAGTCGACGTACTGCACGAAGACGGGCCTGTCCCACCCGCGCTCGGCGATGAGGGCCTCGGTCACCTCGGGAGTGGCCGAGGGGCCGAGGATCGTGCGCGCGACGTCCTCGAACGACGTGCTGAGCAGCAGGAAGGTGATGAACGTCACCAGGAGGGCGAGCACCAGGCCCGCGCCGAGACGACGGATGATGTAAACGGGCATCGTTGGCTCCGGAGGTTCGGGGTGGGGGTGCGCCTCCCGGCACACCCCCACCGGGCGGCTACTCGGTGACGGCGAACAGGCGGATCGTCGAGAGGGTGTTCGCCTTCCCCGCGTAGGTGATCCCATCGCCGGTCGCCCAGTTGGCTCCCATGTAGACGATCGGCGCGACGAACGCCTCGTCGACGACGTACTCGTTGAGCTCCTGGTAGGCGGGCAGCGCGGCCTCGAAGTCGACGGTCGAGTCGATCTCGCCGAAGAGCTTGTCGAGCGTCGGGTCGGTGTAGGCCCGAGGGTTGCCGAACCCTGCCGGGCCGATCGTCGTCGCGAGGTCTGCCGAGTCGGAGTTGAACCCGAGGATCTGGTAGTACAGGCCGTACTCGCCCGAGCGAGCCGCGGACTGCGCCTGCTGCGGCGGCACCGCCACCCATTCGAGCGTGAGTCCGATATCCGAGAACGCCTGCGTCAGGACCGGCTCGATCGTCGTGCTGAGGAACGTGCTCGGAATCTTGAAGGTCTCGCCCGCGTAGCCGGCCTCTTCCACGAGCTCCTTGCCGGCCTCGGGGTCGTATTCGTAGGTTTCGTTGAGCGACTCGTCGTAGATCGCGCCGTAGGGGCTCACCAGCTGGGTCGTCACGAGCCCCATGTCGCTGAAGAGGCCCTTGAGCACGCCCTCTCGATCGATGGCGAGGTTGATCGCCTGGCGAACGCGCTTGTCTCCGAGCGCGGGCCAGGTCTCGCCCCCGCGGTCGAGAATGTTGAGGTAGGCGACGGCGACGGCCTCGTTCGGGGTGATCGTGAACTGATCGGGGTTGAGCTGCGCGACGAGCTGCGACTGCACGGTCGCAGCGTTGATCTCGCCGGCCTGCAGCGCGTTGAAGGACGCAGTCGGGTCTTGGAGCACCTTCACCGTCAGGGTCTTGAACGGCACGTTCTCGGCATCCCAGTAGTCATCGCGCTTCGTGAGCACGTAGCTGCTGCCGGGTACGGTCTTCGCGACGTCGAGCGTGAACGGACCCGATCCGACGGGATCGGTCGCGGTGCGCTCCTCGTCCATCGTTGCCGGGTCGCCGATGGCGCCGGGCCCCTGAGCGAGGTTGTCGAGGAACTGCGGGTCGAAGTGCGAGAACGTGATGACGACAGTGAGGTCATCAGTCGCGACGACGTCTTCCACCGCGGCGAGGCGGCTCTGCACGCTGCCCGGAGTGGCCTTCGAACGCAGCAGCGTCGCCGCCACGGCGTCTGCGGTGACGGGGTCGCCCGAACTGAACGTCATCCCCTCGCGAAGCGTGAGGGTCAGCTCGGTGCCTTCCTCGTTGTACTCCCAGGCCTCAGCGGCACCGGGCTCGAGCTCGCCGGTCTCGGGACTCTTCCGCAGGAGGGTGTCGAGGATCGACGACCACACGAACATCTGCTGCCCGTCGACCACCTGGGCGGGATCGAGCGAGTTCGGTGCGGACACCGCCGCGACAGCCAGATCCTTCTCCTCGATCGGCGCGGCCGAGTCGGTCGCAGCAGGAGACGGTGAGCCGGCGCAGCCGGTGATCGCCAGGGCCGCGGCGAGGGCGGCCGCGGGGAGGACGGCCAGCCGGCGGGCCCGGCGATCCGTACGGAAAGTCGACATGTGTTCATACTCCTTTGAATGAAAACCGAATCTGCGCAACCGCTTGACAACCTGTGCCGAACGGTCGGACTCGCCGGGTCTAGCGGCCAGTAAACCACCATCCATCCGGTTTGACAACCGATTGCCACAATTCGGTTTCGTCGTTATCGAAGTGTGACGGATGCTCCGCGGCATCCGCTCGCCCTGCGGCGATACCGGCGATGAGCGGGCGCCCGATCCCCGACCGGGCGCCCGCTCATCGGTCGATTGCCCTAGTCCGAAGGAGGCGCGAACATGCGGACGGTCTTCGGCACGTTGATGTCGGTGGCGAGCTCGATTCCGTCTGCCGTGGCCCACAGCGCTCCGATCGACGCGATGGGAGCGTTGAGGGCATTCTCGACGGTGTATGCGGTCGCCTTCTTGTAGAGGTCCGCCTGCGCGTCCAGATCGCGCTCATTGGCGATGTCGCTCAGCAGTTGATCGAATTCGGGCGTCTGCCAATGGAATGGGTTGAGGAAGCCGGAGGGTGAGAAGTAGTTGGCCATCTCTCGTCCGGCGAGGTTCGTTCCCTCGAACCACACGACTGCGCCGTACTCCGCGGACGTGAGCGAGCTCGCAATGTTCTGCGGCGGGACCGGATCCCACTCCACGGTGATGCCGATGTCGGCGAGCGACTGGGTGACCGCCGGCTCGAAGGTCGTCGAGACGACCGTGCTCGGCATCTTCAGCGTGAAGCCGTCTGCGTACCCTGCCTCGGCGAGCAGCTCGCGCGCAGCTTCCGGGTCGTAGTCGTAGGTGCCCTCGAGAGCGGCGTCGTACGCGGCGCCATTGATGTTGAAGGACTGCTCGGTCGGCTGCGCGACCCCTCCGAGGAGCGACGAGACGTAGAGCTCGCGATCGAACGCCAGGTTGATGGCCTTCCGAACGCGCTCATCTGCTAGGGCGGGAACGATCGTGCCTTCGCGATCGGCGAGCAGCAGCAACATGGTGCCCGCCGATTTCACCTCGGTGACGGTGAGGCCGGCGCCTTCAGCCTGCTCCCGCTGTGGTGCTTGGACTGCCGCGGCGGTCACCTCTCCCGTCTGCAACGCGTTGAAGATCGCCGTCGAGTCCTGGATGACCTTGACGGTCACCGTCTCGAACGGGTACTCCTCGGCGTTCCAGTAGTCGTCTCGACGCTCGAGCACGTAGCTCGTTCCGTCGGCCGTGGTGTCCGACAACGTGTACGGCCCGGAGCCCACCGGGCGCAGCGCCGCGGCGGGATCGTCGAACGTGGCGGCATCCGCGACGACGCCCGTTGCCTGCGCCAGGTAGTTGACCAGCGACGGGTCGGGCTGCGTGAGCTTCAGCGCAACCGTCTTGTCGTCGGGTGCCGTGATCGACTCCACATTGGCGAGCTTCGGCTGCTGCGGACCGGGGGTCACGCGCGTGCGCTCGAGGTTCGCGGCCGCCATCTCCGCCGTGATCGTGTCGCCCGTGCTGAGCGACAGGCCGTCGCGAAGCGTCAGCGTCAGGGTCAGCAGATCCTCGGAGTATTCCCAAGCCTCGGCGGCGTTGGGCTGGATGGTGCCGTCATTGTCGACCTTGAGCAGTGTGTCGAAGAGCGACGACCAGACGAATGTTCCGGCCCCCTCGTCGAGCTGCGCCGGATCGAGGGAAGGCGGCGCGGCTTGGATTGCGAGGGTGAGCGTGGCAGCCTCACCCTCGCCGCCGGACTCCGCTGCAGGCGAGCAGGCTGCGGTGGACAGGATGAGCGCGAGGGCCGCCAGGGCTCCGACAGCTCTTCCTCGCCCGTCGCGTGATCTCTTGAGCCGTGATCTCTTGAGCATGGTCTGACTCCTTCGTCGATGGACACTGGGCACTGCTGATCGAAAACCAGTGAAGCACTCGGTTTTCAGGTTGTCAACCGATTGCCTAAATGTCACTCGGTATTGGGGTGCGCTCGTCGAGCGCCGCAACCATCGCCATCCAACGTGCCCGAAGTGCCCGCGCCACCGACTTGGGCCGACGATTCCTCGTGAACACGCCCTTCTTGTTGCCGTCCACACGGAAGACCCCGCTCGTGGTCTGGAAGTCGGCGAAGTTCCAGATCTGCTCGCCGACCACGGCATCCACTCGATCGAAGACTCGGTGGTACATCTCGAGGAAGTCGATCTGGTATTCCTCGCTCCAGGGGCCCGGGTGCGCGCTGTGCAGGCCCGCGAGGGTGTCGACGCCGTACTCGGTCATGACGATCGGCTTGTCATGCGTCGCCGCCCACCCGCGCAACTCTTCCTCGAGAGCGCCCTCGGCAGCCGCGAGGTCGCCGGTGTGCTCGTACCAGCCGAAGTACCGATTGAGGCAGACGACATCGAACAGGTCCACGATGCGGTCGTTGTCGAACCGGGCAGCGCCTTGATTGGCGAAGGTAACGGGGCGCGTCGGGTCGAGCGTGCGGGTGAGTTCCACGAGCGGCTCGAAGTACTCCCGCGCGCCCTCCTCCGAAGAGGCGGGTTCGTTGGCGATGCACCACATCACGACGGAGGGGTGATTCTTGTCTCGCTGGATGAGCTCGCGGATGCTCTCCGCGTGAGCCGCGCGGGTGGCATCGCTCATGGCTTCGGGTGAGAAGGTCCGCTGCGTGGCGCCGCCGACCAAGCCGGCTGCGATGTTGATGTTCAGGCCGACCGCCGCCGTCTCGTCGATCACCACGATGCCGCGCCGGTCGGCGTACTCGAGCCATTCCTCGGCGTACGGGTAGTGGGAGGTTCTGAACGAGTTGGCCCCGATCCATCCCATTAGTTCGAAGTCGTGCACGAGGAGCGTGTCATCGTGGCCTTTGCCCCGGATGTCGCTGTCCTCGTGCTTCCCGAATCCGGTGAAGTAGAAGGGCTTGTCGTTGATGAGGAACTGCTGCCCTCGGACAGCCACGGTGCGGATGCCGACGGGCAGGGTGTATTCGTCGCCGCCTTCGCCGAGCCGAACCACCAGGTCGTACAGATACGCGTTGCCGGGTTCCCAGAGCTTCGGATCCGGAACGCTCAGCGACCCGCTGGTGCCGTGGCCGGATGTAACCAGCCGACCATCCTCGTCTCTCAGTTCGACCGCGGGCTCCGAACCGGCGCTGGTGTCGACCTCATAGTGAACCGCGCCGAGCCCGTCGACGACGTCAGTCCTGACGGTGATGTCGCGAATGTGGTCCACCGGTGTCGTGTAGAGCCGGACACTCCGCGCGAGACCGGCGTAGTTGAAGAAGTCATGACGGATGAGCTGCTGGTCGCGACCGTCCTTGCCGGTCACCAGCACGCCGGGAGGAATCGTCTCGCTGGTGAGTCGATTGTCGATTGCGATCGTCACCCGAGCCACCTCGCCTGGCATGACATGCTCCGTGATGTCCACCTCGAACGGCGTGAACCCGCCGTGGTGCTGAACCACGAGCTCATCGCCGACATACGCCGTGCCGCTGTGGGTTGCAGAGTCGAATCGCAGGACGATCCGCTGCCCGCCCCACGTGGCGGGCACGTGAACGTCCCGCTGATACCAGACCACGCCCACGTGCGAGCGGATCTCGGGGGCGAGGAAGATGTCGTTGTAGCTGGCGGGCACGGGGACCAGCCGATCGATCGGCAGCCGCGTCGCCCACGGGCGCTCTCCGACCTCACCGTCGAGCGCGAATCGCCAGAGCCCGTCGAGGGGTCGGATGTCGCGAGTCCGAGTCGTGCGAGGAGTCAGCATGATCAGGTTCCATTCACTAGTGCACCTTTGACGTGCCAAGTGAAGCATGTGGAATCCGACTTGACAACCGATTGCCGAATTGTCGTCGCCGTTCACACTGCGATGGGCCGGCAGATGCGCTCTGTCGGCCCTTCGCTCATGCGGGACTCGGAGAAAACCGGGTCCGGGATGTCAGTCGGCGTTGAAGCCGAACGCCATCACTGCGTGCCACGCGACCTGATACGACCCGCGAACACTTCGTCGAGTTCGAGCGGTGTCGTATTCGCGACCGGCCCGAGCTTGTCGAATTCGGGTCGGAACTCCTCGATGAGTTCGTTGGCGGAGACGGCGGTGAGTTCGTCGGGGCCGATCCCTTCCAGGTAGACGCGGACGATGTCGAGTTCCGATTCGAACATGGTGTCTGCGCCGTCGTTGTCACGTACTCGCTGAAGCAACCCGAGGTGATAGGGCGTGAGTATGTGCGTGCGACGTCCGGTGACCGTCGATTGCGCCCAGATCCCGCCGTCGACGACAGGGATGATGGAGAACATGGGGTACTCCTTCTTCTTCTTTCGGAAGCGGCCGACGGCGGCCGCTGCCGCGGTCGGGTCGGGTCGGCCGCCGGCATAGTTCGTCGCCCAGCCGAGATACGTGGCTCGTGGGGACTTCGCGGTCGTGTAGTGGTCGACCGAGGCGAACCCGATTGCGTCGCCGAGGTCTTCCGTCACCGAGGCATTGGCCATGAAGAGCTTGGCGGCGCCGCGCGTCATGCCGACGCCGACGTGGCCGTTGTCGATGCCTGCGATGTCCCAGAAATGGAATGCGAGCGCGGGCGCGTCCGCTGCGTTCGAGTTGAGCTGCCCCGAATTGTCGGCGGCGCGGCGGGCGCTGCTGATGTCGGCGGTCGGAAACGGCGACCATCCGAATTCGTGGTTGATGTACCTGAAGACCAGTGACCCGCACTTCTGGTCCCAGGTCTCCCTCACCCCGCCGTCACTGACGAATCGGGGAAACGCGCTCGCGTACGATCGCGCATGCTCTTCCGGAGTCATGTCGACACCCTTCACGTGCAGTGCCCGCGACGGGTCGACGACCCCGGACACCCGGAGCGTAGAGCGCGGCTGCCGTTCCCCGCCATACCCCGAAGGAGGGGCACGAATGGCCCGGAAACTTTCGCAGAAAGCCGGGCCTGTTGTAGCGAGGGCGGGACTCGAACCCGCGACACCACGAAGACGCCGGGGGCCGTTCTCGAGTCTTTCTCCTCGAACCCGAAATCTCGGATGGTCTCGGACTGGCCCGGGATTCCTTGAGAGAACGGATGTTGCGGAAGCGACTCTACTAGGGAGAGCTGGGAACGTCTGGGGTGGATTCGGATCGATATTCGTTGAATAAGCGTGTGCGCATCAAGTACTGCCCCTCCCCTTTCATGTCCCGGGACTTCGGTGACAGTCCTGCCGCAGGACGTCGGTGACAGTTGATGTCTCAGGACATCGGTGACGGTGGGAGGGCGTTGGGACGTCGGCCCAACAACAGAACACGCGTAAGCCAAGGACGCCATGCCGGGAGTGAGGTCTTCGCCGCGCCACTAGATGGAGCGACGGTAGCCCGCTACCACCGTTCCGCGCAGACTTCCGCGATCACGAGCGAACCGGACGTCGTCGCGGCCGCCATCGCAATCGCTGCGACCACTCCCCGCCTGCATGTTCGCTACCGGGTCGGTCGCGGCGCGGGAACTGCCGTCGCCCTGAGCCGGCTGCCGGATCGCTGGTTCGACGCGATGACCCGATGTCAGTTCGGACTCTCCTGAACTGGTCCACCTGGCCGCTCTGTCGCCGGCAAGGTGGGGACCGGTCGTCGAACACGGCCCTTATCGATTGGCGTCGCGAGGCGAACACCACGAGTGCAATGACGGCAGCAGCGGCCCAGGCACACAGGACGATCCAGGCAGACGGCGAATTGGCCGCGTTGGGCAAGTACGCGACGTTACGCAGGAGCGTCGACAGCGCACCTGGCGGCAGCGACTGTCCGATCCCGCCCCACGTCTCGGGGAGGTACACGACCGGCATAGTCGCGGTCGATAACGGGACGCCCCGGGCGATCTCGGACGATCTCGGACGATATTGTTGAATAGACGTGCGCGGATCAAGTCGCGCCACAAAGGGCCTATCGCTTAGTCGCGCGTCACCTGGTTGAGCAGCTGCAGCACGTGCTGGTACGGCGTCGAGGTGGCCCTCGTCATCCCGAGTTCGCACGTGCGGTTGAGGGAAGCGTGAGCAACGGATGCCGCAGCGCCCGCCTCAGCTGCCTCTCCGGCGGTGGCCGACGCGGTCAACTCCGGGTGCAGCATGCCTCGGTCGCCGGCGAATGCGCAGCAGCTCCACTCGTCCGGAACGACGACCTCCTCAGCAATGGCGGCCGCGACCCGCGAGAGCGCCCCGTTGATTCCGAGGCGCGTGGACGAACACGTCGGATGCAGCGTGAGCGAAGCCACTTTGTCGCCCGCTGGCAGCAGCGGAAGCACGTGCTCGTCGACGAAAGCCACTGCGTCGATCACCCGGATGCCGAGGGCACCGGCCGACTCCAGCAGCACCTCCAACCCTTCGGTGCAGGAGGATGCGTCGCAGACGACGGGAAGGATTCCTTCGCGTGTCGCCCGTCGGAGCGACGCGGTCACGCGTTCCTTCATCTCGGTGTAGCCGACCGTGAGCCCCTTCGACTTCCACGGGGTTCCGCAACAGAGCGACGGCAGGTCGTCGGGCGTCACGAGGTCGACGCCGACACGGTTGCAGAGCTGCACGAATGACTCCGCGACCCCGTGGTAGTCCCCAGCCGCGCCGAACATCGCTGTCGTGCAGCTCGAGAAGTACACGGCTGCGGGAGAATCCGAGGTCAGCCGCGGACGACGGCGCCCACCCTTCGGAAGGTCGGCAGTGTACCGAGGAACGACTTCCTTGCCGACGACGGCGCGCGCGACATCCGTGGCCAGTCGGGGAAGAGCCGCGGGTACGCGGTCAGTGATCGTCAGTGCGACGCCGGCGACGTTGGTGACAGCATCCCAGTGCCTCGCGGCGACGCTCCACGTCGACTCCTGCACGCTGTTCTGATTCTCCGCTCGGAGGCGACGGACGAGGTCGCCCGTGTTGATGAGCACCGGGCAGGCCGTTTGGCACATCCCGTCGACGGCGCAGGTCTGCACGCCGTCGTAGTCGTACTCGGTTCGGAGCTGGCGCAGCAGCGCTGTGTCCCCGGCCCCTTCAGCCCGGGCCATCTCGCGACGCAGGACGATGCGTTCCCGAGGTGTGAGGGTCAAGTCCTTGCTCGGGCAGACGGGTTCGCAGTACCCGCATTCGACGCAGCGATCGACCTCGCCTTCGACGGTGGCGGTGGTCTTCAGATCCCGGATGTGCGCGTGCGGGTCGTCCGAGACGAGCACGCCCGGGTTCAGCACGCCGTCGGGATCGATGAGGCGTTTCACCGCCCGTGTGATCTCGTACAGTTCGTCGCCGATCTGGCGGCGAACGAACGGCGCCATGATTCTGCCGGTCCCGTGTTCAGCCTTGAGGGTGCCGCCCTGGGCGAGCACGAGGTCGACCATGTCCTCCGTGAACGCCTCGTAGCGGATAAGACAGGCCGGGTCGTCGAAGCGTTCGTTCAGGAGGAAGTGGATGTTGCCGTCTTTGGCGTGCCCGAAGATCACGCTGTCCTCGTAGCCGTGGAGTTCGAACAGCCGGGTCAGGTCGATACAGGTCTGGTAGAGCCGGTCGACCGGCACGGCGATGTCCTCGAGGAGTGCGCTGGTTCCGGAGGGCCGGCTGCCAGCCACGGCCGTGAACAGGCCCTTCCTGATGTGCCAGAGTTGGGCTCGTGTCGTCGGGTCGGTTGACAGCGCCGATGGATAGGCGAGCGGGAGGGTGCGCAGCACTTCGACGGATTGGGCGACTCGGAGTTCGAGCGCTTCGGCCGACTCCTCCTGGTATTCGACGAGCAGCGCGGCGTGATCGATGACCTGCAGGGAGAGCAGCGCGTCGGTGGCTTCGGGGTCGCGTTGGGCCACCCGGAGGCTGGTCGCGTCGAGCAGTTCGATCGTCGCGAACCCGGATGCCACGAGCGCTGGGATGGACAGCGTCGCGGCCGCCAGGTCGGGAAATACGAGCAGGCCCGTGGCCAGGTGAGTCTTGAGCGGGATCGTGCGGAACGTCGCCTCGGCGACGAACGCGAGCGTGCCCTCGCTTCCGACGACGAGGTGCTCAAGGATGTCCACCGGGCGGTCGTGGTCGAGAAACGAGTTGAGTGTGTAGCCCATGGTGTTCTTGATCGCGTAGAGCTGTTCGAGCCGTGCCACGGAGTCCTCATTCGTACGGACGCGGTCGCGCAGGGCTTCGAGACCGGCGTGAATCGCGGGCTCGGCTAGCCGGAGTAGGTCATCGGCATCGGGAAGAGAAGTGTCGACGATGGTGCCGCTGGGCAGCACGAGGAGTGTGGATTCGAGGGTTCGGTAGGTGTTGTGTTCGGTGCCGCAGGCCATGCCGCTGGAGTTGTTCGCGACCACGCCGCCGATCGTGCAGGCGATCTCGCTCGCCGGATCAGGCCCGAGCTTCCGCTTGTGCCGGAGCAGACGGGTGTTGACCGCGCGCACGGTGGCGCCAGGGCCGGTGCGCAAACGCTGGCCGTGGTCGAGCACGGTGATCTGGCGAAAGTTGCGGCGAGTGTCGATGAGGATGCCGGCTGATCCTGCCTGTCCGCTGAGGCTCGTGCCGCCGGATCGGAAGGTCGCCGGAATGCCGAGCCGGCGGCTCTCCGCCAGTACGGCGGCGACCTCTTCAACGGAGCTCGGCACGACGATCGCCCGGGGAGTGAACTGGTAGTGGGAGGCGTCGTGGGCGGCCGCGAGCCTGTCAGTCGCCCGTGCTTTGACGAGCACACCTGTCGAGCCCAGCGCCTCGAGGAGTTCCGCACCCGCGTCCTCGAGTGTCGTGGGGGCGTCAGTGTGACTCACGGCTGACCTTCGAACCGCTCGAGCCGACGAGGAAGTCGAGGTCGGCGCCGGTGTCGGCTTGCATGACGTGGTCGACGTAGAGGCGTTCCCAGCCGCGGCGGGGGTTGGCGAACCCTTTCACGGTCGCCTCGTTCACGCCGCGGGCTTCCATCTCATCGGCAGGGACCTCGACGTCGAGGCGACGGTTGCGTACGTCGAGGTTGATCCAGTCGCCCGTGTGCACGCGCGCGAGAGGGCCTCCGGCGGCCGCCTCGGGCGTGACGTGCAGGATGACGGTGCCGTAGGCGGTACCCGACATCCGACCGTCGCAGATGCGTACCATGTCGCGCACGCCCTGCTCGAGGAGCTTTTTCGGCAGCGGCATGTTCGAGACTTCGGGCATGCCCGGGTATCCCATCGGACCGCAGCCGCGGAGGATCATCACCGAGTTCTCATCGATGTCGAGCTCGGGGTCGTCGATGCGGGCATGGAAGTCCTCGATGCTGTCGAACACGACCGCTTGGCCGCGGTGTTTGAGCAGGTGCGGGGATGCCGCGGCGGGCTTGATGATCGCGCCGCCGGGCGCCAGCGAACCGCGCAGCACGGAGATTCCGGCTGCCGGTAGTAGGGGCTGTTCGCGCGGGGTGATAACGTCGGCGTCCCAGATCTTGGCGTCGTCGAGATAGTCCACGAGCGGCTTCCCTGTGATGGTCAGAGCGTCGGGGTCGAGCAGATCCCGCACCTCCCGCAGGACAGCGTGGAACCCGCCTGCCCGGTACAGGTCGTCCATCAGGTATCGCCCGGCGGGTTGCAGGTTGACCAGGAGCGGCACCTCTGCGCCAATGCGATCGAAATCGTCGACGGTCAGGTTGATGCCGAGCCGGCCCGCGATCGCGAGGAGATGCACGACGGCGTTGGTCGAACCTCCGATCGCTGCCAGTGCAACGATCGCGTTGTGGAACGACGCCCGGGTGAGGACGGTGCTCGGGCGACGGTCTTGGGCGACGAGTTGCACGGCGAGCCTGCCGGTCTCCTGCGCTCCTTCGAGGAGCCGGCTGTCGGGTGCCGGTGTACCCGCCAGCCCCGGGAGCACGGTGCCGAGCGCCTCTGCGACGAGGGCCATGGTCGACGCCGTACCCATGGTGTTGCAGTGCCCGCGACTGCGGATCATGGCGGACTCCGACCGGAGGAACAGCTGCTCGCTCAACTCGCCGGCCCGCACCTCCTCGCTGAGCCGCCAGACATCGGTGCCGCAACCGAGCGCTTCACCGCGGAAGTGACCGGTGATCATCGGGCCACCGGGTACCACGACGGCGGGAATGTCCACGGACGCAGCCGCCATGAGCAGAGCCGGGATGGTCTTGTCGCATCCGCCGAGCAGGACCACGCCGTCGATCGGGTTGGCCCGGAGCATCTCTTCCGTCGCCATCGCCGCCATGTTCCGCCACAGCATCGCCGTGGGGCGCACCTGGGTCTCGCCGAGTGAGACGACCGGAAGTTCGAGTGGAATTCCGCCGGCTTCGTAGATGCCGTTCTTCACCGACTGCGCGACCTCATCGAGGTGACTGTTGCAGGGCGTCAAGTCGGAGGCGGTGTTCGCGATGGCGATTTGCGGGCGGTGGTGAAAGTCGCCCGGCAGACCACGGCGCATCCATGCGCGATGGATATAGGCGTTTCTGTCATCGCCCGAGTACCACTCGGAGCTCCGCAGAGACTTCATAGTTTTCCAACTTTCGGAATGTTGGTCTAATTGATGAAACTATGGTTAGCATAGGCGATCGGAAGGCAGGACCAATGACAGGCATGACGGAGATCGAAGGGGCCGGAGATCGGCTCGTGGGTTCCGACCGTGTGCTCTCGGTGCTCATGGAACTCGCCTCCCATCCGGCTGGGGCGAGCCTCGACGAGATGGTCCGGTTCACTGGAAATCCGAAGTCGACGGTGCACCGAGCTCTCGCATCGCTTCGGCGTGCGGGCCTCGCCTCGCAGGACGGTCGCGGGCACTACATTCTCGGCGATGAGTTTCTCCGGCTGGCTTTCGCCCACCACGAGGCGCGGCCCGAGCATGTCCGCGTCCGACCTCTCCTCGAGCGTCTCGCAGCACGATTCGGCGAGACCGCGCACTTCGCGGTCATGGATGGCACCGAGGTCGTCTACCGCGCCAAAGTCGAACCGTCGGTCGGCGCTGTGCGGCTGACCTCGACGATCGGTGGGCGCAACCCCGTTCACAGCACGGGTGTCGGCAAGGCGCTCCTCGCTGCCCGTGTGCGCACGGAACGCGATGTCGTCTCCTGGATCGGGGACCGCGTGCTCGAAGCCCGGACGCCGAACACCGCAGTGACGGCCACCGACCTGCACCTGCGCCTCGACGAGGCGCGCCGCAACGGCTTCGCAGTCGATGACCAGGAGAACGAGATGGGTATCAACTGCGTCGCGTTCCCGGTCTATCTCTCGTCACCGACGGAGCCGTCGGGCGCGGTGAGTGTCAGCGCGTTGGCCTATCGCACGCCGCTCCCTGCCCTTTTGGAATCGGTCGATGAGATCCGCACAATCATCGCCGAGACGACCGGAATCCGAGAGAGGACCGCATGAACCAGGGCAGCATACGCGTCGCACACCCGCAGGTACACGAGCTCGCCGAGGGCCCGTTCTGGGATCCGATCCGGGAACGTCTGCTGTGGGTGAACATCCGGCGCGGCCGTGTGTACTCGGCCGACCTCAGCCCTGACGGACTTCTCGAGATCCGTGACGAACTCGATCTCGACGAGACCGTCGGCGCGATCGCCGTATCTGCCTCGGGTGCCTGGTTGATCGCCGGAGCTGAGCGGTTGTACGTCCGCGATGAGGCAGGAGAGCTGCATCCGGGGCCGCGGCTGATCTCAAGCGCCGGCTCGCGAAGGCTCAACGACGGCAAGCCTGATCCGCTCGGCCGGTATTTGGTCGGCTCACTTAGCCTCGCCGGGCCCTCGAACCAGGAGCAGCTCGTCCAGGTCGGCCTCGACCGATCGATCGAGGTGATCGACGACGACCTCACACTCTCGAATGGCCTCGCCTGGTCGCGCGATGGGTCGCGCCTCTACTCGGTCGACACCGAACGCCGGCGCGTACTGGTTCGTGCCTACGATGTCGCCAGCGGCCGGGTGGGCCCGCGCTCGGTGCATCTCTCGTTCGACGACGGATACCCCGACGGCTTATGCATCGATGCCGAGGAGCACCTCTGGATCGCGATGTGGGGCCTCGGTCGCATCGATCGGTACTCGCCTTCTGGCGAGCTGGTCGCCTCCATCGAGGTTCCGGCGCCGCACACGTCGAGCGTCGCCTTCGCCGGAGTCGACCTCGACGTGCTGGTGATCACGACGGCCACCCAAGACCTCGACGATGAGCAGCTCGAACTGTTCCCGCACTCAGGGCGGGTCTTCACCGTCCGGCCCGGCGTGCGTGGGCTCCCCCAACCGCTGTGGGCCGGGTTCTCCGGCCCCGACACCAGTGAGGTTCCATGAAACTCCTCCGCATCGGTGCCTTCGGCGCTGAGAGGCCCGCCGCGCTACTCGCCGACGGTCGCTATGTCGACTTGTCCGACGTCGTCGACGATTTCGATGAGCGCTTCTTCGGCGGCGGCGGGCTCGAGCGGATCCGCCCCGTCGTCGCGTCGCGTGCGGCATCCGGCCAGTCGCTCGAACTCGGCGGCCAGCGCATCGGGGCGCCGATCGCACGGCCGCACCAGATCCTCTGCATCGGGCTCAACTACAGCGACCACGCCGCCGAGACCGGGCAGGCCGTGCCCGACGAACCGATCCTCTTCACCAAGTCCCCCAACACGCTCATCGGGCCGAACGACGACGTGCGCATCCCCCGCGGCTCGACGAAGCCCGACTGGGAGGTCGAACTCGGCATTGTCATCGGCTCTCGCACGAGCTACCTGGACTCCGTCGAGCAGGCCCGCGACGCCATCGCAGGCTTCGTCGTGGTCAACGATGTGAGCGAGCGCGCATTCCAGTTGGAACGCAACGGTCAGTGGGCGAAGGGCAAGTCGGCGGAGACGTTCAACCCGGCCGGCCCGTGGCTGGTCACTCCCGACGAGATCGATGATGTGCTCGACCTCGGCATGTGGCTGGACGTCAACGGGGTGCGCCGCCAGACGGGCTCGACGTCGACGATGATCTTCGATCCGTACTTCATCGTCCACTACCTCAGCCAGTTCCTCGTGCTCGAGTCGGGCGACCTCATCAACACGGGCACGCCGCCGGGAGTGGGCATGGGCTTCCGGCCACCGATCTGGCTCCATCCAGGTGATGTGATGGAGCTCGGCATCGACGGACTCGGCTCCCAACGGCAGAACGTGCTCGCGCCCCGATGAAGGCCTTCGTCATCACCGGCCCAGGCGAGGCATCCGTGCAGGATGTCGCAGCGCCGAGCGCCGGCCCGGGCGACGTCGTCGTCGACGTGCAGCGCGCGGGGGTCTGCGGAACCGACATCGAGCTCTATACGGGCGAGATGCAATACCTCGCCGATGGCCACACGACGTACCCCATCCGCATCGGCCACGAGTGGATGGGCACCGTGTCCGCCGTCGGCGAGGGGGTCGATCGGCGCTGGCTCGGCCGCCGCGTCACGGGCGACACGATGCTCGGCTGCGGCGTCTGCCGCCGCTGCCGGGGCGGCTACCAGCACGTGTGCGAGTTCCGCGGCGAGCTCGGCGTTCGTGACGGCCGGCCGGGTGCGCTGGCGGAACAGGTGGCTGTCCCGGCCACCTCCCTCCGTGAGCTTCCCGACGAGGTCGACGACGCGCTCGGCGCTCTCGTCGAACCCGGCGGCAACGCGCTCCGGTCCGTTCAGGCGGCCGCTCTGGCTGCGGGCGATCGGGCGCTCATCCTGGGGCCTGGAACGATCGGGCTGCTCGCGGCGATGTTCGCGCGAGCGGCGGGTGCGGAGGTGCACCTCCTCGGGCGCAGCGAGCGCTCCCTCGAGTTCGCCCGATCACTCGGTTTCGAGGGCGTCTGGACGGAGGACGCCCTGCCCGAGCTGCCTTGGGACGCGGTGATCGACGCGTCGAACGCCCCGCACCTGCCCGCGAAGGCGCTCGACCTTGTCCAGCCGGGCCGGCGGGTCGTCTACGTGGGCCTGGCGGGGAGTACCAGCCTGATCGACACGCGGACGATGGCCCTGAAGGATGTCACGGCCGTCGGGATCCTGAGCGCCTCTCCCGGACTCAGTGGCACCATCGACGCCTACGCGCGCGGCGATGTGGACCCACGTCCGCTCATCGCAGCCACCGTGGGCTTGAGCGAACTCGCCCCGATCCTGGCGGGCGAGCGCCCGCGGGGCGCCGGCCCCGGACCCAAGATCCACGTCGGCATCGCCGCCGACGCCAGTAGCAAGGAGAGCAACACATGAAGACTGCCGTCATCACGGGAGGAGCCCGGGGCCTCGGAGCCGCCACCGCCGAGCGCCTGCGCCAGGATGGAGTGCGCGTCGTGACGCTGGACCTGGCGGGCGACGTCGATTATCAGTTGGACGTAACAGATGATGGCGCACTCGAGTCGGTCGCGGCGGAGATCGGTACGGTCGACATCCTGATCAACTCGGCGGGCATCGTCGGACCCGGCGTGCCGCTGGTTGAGACCCGTGCGGAGGACTGGCGCAAGGTGCTCGAGGTCAACGTGCTCGGGACGGTCGCGACCATGCGCGCCTTCGTCCCCGGAATGGTCGAGCGCGGCTGGGGACGGGTGGTCAACTTCGCCAGCATGGCCGGAAAGGACGGCAACCCCAACCTCGCCATCTATTCGGCCTCCAAGGCCGCCGTGATCGCCCTCACGAAGGCAGCAGGCAAGGAGCTCGCAACCACCGGAGTGCTGGTCAACGCGATCGCCCCCGCTGTCATCTCGACGCCCATGAACGCGGAGACCGCCCCGGAGGCGCTCGCTCACATCACCAACCTGATCCCGATGAAGCGGATCGGGCAGCCAGAGGAGGTCGCGGAGCTGGTGGCCTGGCTCGCCTCGGAAAAAGTGAGCTTCTCCACGGGCGCGGTATACGACATCAGCGGCGGCCGGGCGACCTACTGACAGAGAGGGTCAGCCGGCCACCGCTCCCCGAGTCCTCAGGATGACTGCTCGGATCGCCGGTACCTCGGCGATGATGCGATGGACCGCCGTCCGGAATGCCAATCCGCCGAGGCTGATCGCTCCGATCGGCGGCAGGCCGACATCCCGGCTCTGCGATGCAGTTGGTGACGAGTTACATACCGATCGGCGTCAACGACGTCCGTCCGGCACGATAGCGCTCCGGAAGTCACGCTCCAACTCCGCCGATGCGCCCGGGATGTACTGGAGCAGGAGATTGAGCGAAAGCGCGGCCGCCTCCGGAGCGGAAGCATCAAGCGGGGCGCCCGGGAAGTGCTTGTGGAATGCCTCAGTGACATTGCGCCAGGTTGCGGCGTCCGCGGAGAGCTGCCGCAGGGGGGTATCCATGGTGTATTCAACGTCTGCTTCGCCCGGTGCGACGACGGCGTAGCGCCAGGAGTGCCTGCCGGCCTCGATATCCTCGCTGATGCCATCCGGATGAAGCGGCAACACCACCGTGGCCGTCGTGCCCGTAGGGATCGTGACCTCGAGTAGCGCCTCCCCATCCTCGATCCGCCAGCGGACTTCCGCCCGGCCGTGCACCGTCTCGTGCACGACTTCCGCGGACGTCAGTCCTCCGCCCGGCCGCGGCGCGATGCGCATCTGCCGGTAGCCCGGCTCCGTCCGCTCGAGACCGCCGACCACTCGGTGCAGCCAATCGGCGACCGCCCCGAGGGCATAGTGATTGAGCGAGGTCATCCCGCTGGAGTTCAGTGTGCCGTCGGGGAGAACCGAGTCCCACCGCTCCCAGGTCGTGGTGGCACCCATGGTCACCGGGTAGAGGAACGACGGGCAGCCGGTCTCGGTGAGGAGCAGGTAGGCCTCATCGAGGTGCCCGGTGCTGCTCAGCGCGTCGGTGACCAGCGGGGTACCGGCGAACCCGGTGGAGATCTTGTAGCCGGCTTGCGCGACGAGGGCAGCGAGGCGGGCGCCTGCCTTGCGCTTCTGATCCTCGTCGAGGATTCCGAACGCGATGGCGAGCGCGTAGGCGGTCGCGGATTCGTTCACGATCCGGCCCGTCCGGGTGACGAACTCCGCGCGGAAGGCCGCCCGCACCTGGTCTGCGAGCGCGAGGAAGTGCGCGGCGTCTTCGGCCTTGCCCAGGAGCGCCGCCGTCTGCGCCATCTCGCGCGTGGTCTTGCAGAGGTAGGCGGAAGCGACCAGGTGCCGGTCGGTCTTGCCGCCCGCTGGGTTTCCGGCCGGCGCGTCGGGGTCCAGCCAGTCGCCGTACTGGAACCCGGAGCTCCACAGCCCGGTTTCGTCCAGGAGGCCCTCGACCTGGCGGACGAAGGCTGCCATGGAGTTGTAGCTCCGGCGAAGGATGTCGAGCTCGCCGTACTCCTGGTACAGCGCCCACGGGAGGCTCACGGCGACGTCGCTCCATAGCGCGGTCGGCGATGACGGGTTCGGCAGCACATCCGGAACCACCCACGGGACGTACCCCTTCGTATGCTGCTCGGCGGCGAGGTCCTCGAGCCACGAGCGGAGCATGCCGCGGACGTCGTACAGGAAGGCTGCGGTCGGAGCGAAGGCGTTGAGATCGCCCGTCCACCCGAGCCGCTCGTCGCGCTGCGGGCAGTCGGTGGGGACGCCGACGAAGTTGCCACGCATCGACCACGCCGTGTTGGCGTGAAGCTTGGTGATCAGTTCGTTCGAAGTCTCGAACCATCCGGTGCGCACCATGTCGCAGTGGACCACGATGGCCGTGATCGAGGAGGCAGTGAGCTCGCCCGGCCACCCGTCGACCTGGACGTAGCGGAAGCCGTGGAAAGTGAACCGAGGCTCCCAGGTCTCAGCCCCGCCACCGCGAAGGATGTAGCGGTCAGTCGCTTCGGCGGTGCGGTTCGTCTCCGTCTCGAGCTCGCCGGCGGGGGTCAGCAGCTCCGCGTGGCTGAGGGTGACTGTGCGTCCAGCCTCGCCGGCGACGGTGATCCGCACCCACCCGGAGTGGTTTTGGCCGAAGTCGACGATCGTCTTGCCGCTCGGACTCGTTCGGATTTCGACTGGCGCCAGCTCCTCGATTTGACGGATCGGCGGGCCCACCGGTGACCGCAGGGCCGCCATATCCCAGTCGAGCAGTTCAGCGCTCACCCATCCGCTGTCGTCGAACTCGGGCCGAGTCCACCCCGCGGGTTCCAGCCGGGCGTCGTAGGTCTCGCCGTCGTAGATGCTGTTGGCCAGCACCGCCCCGGTGCCGACGCGGAAGCTGTCGTCGGTGCCGACCACGTCGGTGCGGTCAGGGTACTCCAGTTCCAGCTGCAGCAGGAGCGCCGGACGGTCGGTGTAGTGGTTGCGGCGGTTCTCCCAGCCGAGCCGCCCGACGGCCCAACCCTCACCGACGATCGCTCCCACCGCGTTTGCGCCCACCTGCAGCAGCGTCGTGACATCGTGGCTGCTGACATTGAGCCGGTGCCGGTATGACGTCCAGCCGGGAGCGAGCATCTCGTCCCCGACCCGGACGCCGTTCACGTACGGCTCGACGATGCCGAGCGCAGTGACGAAGAGTGTCGCGCGGACGAGGCCGTCGCCGACCGCAACCTCCCTGCGGAAGTACGGAGCCGGATCTCCCGCCCGAGCTGGCGAGCCGGTGGAGATGAAGGAGGCCTGCCAGGAAGTGGGCATGAGAGTCCTTTCGAATGGTCCCGGCGCTCAGGCTCGGAGCTGCTGGAAGATGACGTCGATGGTGCGGAACACGGCCAGGGTGTCGGCGGCGGAATGCCGCGGGTGCTGGAGGTGACCGCGTCTGATCGCGTCGATGACCTCCCGAAGCATCGGGACGTACACAGCGTCGATGTCGGGGTCATCGAGGAGCTCTGCATAGGAGCTGTGCACCCTGGGGATCCGGTGCTTTGCCGCGTACCCGGCAGCGCGGTCAGGATCGCGCGCTGCGATCGCCACGACCTCGACACCTCTCACCGCCGTGCTGGGCTGAAGGAGGGCGCCGCGGACGATGCGAGCAGCGCCGAGCACCCCGATTCGGACCGGCTCCTCCGTCATCTCTCCACCGCCGTACGGTCGGGCAGGGACAGTGCCGTGCAGACGAACCGCGCCACCTGACCCTCGATCAGCTGCGCCGCCGCGTCGGCGAGGTGCACGTGGTCGACGAGCAGCGCGAAGCCGTACCGTCGGGCGATGCTCTCCCACGACTGGCGCAGCAGCAGGTGACGGATCATCGCGCGACCCATCAGCCGCTTCGAGCCCCCGAAGTGCGGCGCACGGTGCCCCTTCGGGAGGACGTCCGCCATCGGCTGGAACAGCGGCAGCACCGAAACGCCCGCGGTGTCGGCGACGGCGTGCACCACCGCGTTGTACGCTCGGACCCTCTCGTTCTCCGCACTGCCGAGATCCTCGCCGAGGATCGGAATCTCGAGCAGGGCGATCTGTGCCTCCGTCTCGTACCGCAGGCGCGCCACGATCCGTTCCAGCATCCGGCGGTAGACCTCGATGCTCGGGCGCTCGGACGGCTTTTGAGCGCGCTCGTAGCCGCGCATCCATTCGTTCGAGATGAGGGCGGCGACGTCGTTGGTGCCGACCAGCACGGTGACGACGTCTGGGTTGCATGCGATCACGTCGTCCAGGCGACGGAGCACGTTCTCGGCGAGGTCGCCGCCGACGCCGGCGTTGATGACTTGGGCGGCGTCGCCGAGATCATCACTCAGCAGCCGGACCCAGTCCGCGCTCATGACGCCGCGCGTGATGCTGTCACCGACGCAGGCGATCACCGTCGTCGCGTCCGTTCCTCGCCTGCGTAGGAACTCTCGCGGGGTCAGCGGCCGCGGCCGGCGGGTCATGTGACGGCGTCCCGTCGTCACCGTGCGAGGGCTTCGGTGAGGACGCTTCCGTTCGTGCTGGCGACCTGCCCGAGCCAGGCGAGGCTGGGCTTGGGCTTCCGCTCGAAGGTCTCCCGGTCGACGGCGATGAGCCCGAAGGTCGGTCCCCAGTGGCCCCACTCGTAGTTGTCGAGCAGGCTCCAGTGGAGGTAGCCGCGCACCTCCGCCCCATCCTCCATCGCCGACACCAGCGTTCGGAGGGCCTCGGTTGTATAGGCGATGCGGCGCTCGTCGTCGCCGGTCGCGATGCCGTTCTCGGTGACGAGGATCGGCAGACCGGTCTTCTCCCAGGTGTGCCGGACGGCCATTCCGAGAGCGTCGGGCCGGTAGGCCGCGCCGGTCAGGGTGTTGTCCGGGTGCTCGGGGTGTCCGACTATGCCGTTCGCGTCGACCTGCTGGCTCGAGTAGGACTGCACGCCCACCCAATCGTCGCCGCGCGAGCCCTCGAGGTAGAGGTCCTCGTAGTTGTAGCGGACCTCGACGAGCTTCTCCTCGTTACCCGGCGACGCAGTGAGGGCGCCGTTCGCGATCGTCCAGCCCACCTTGGCGTCGGTGCGCTCGCGCAGGTTGTCGCGGGCGGCGTGGTGGACTTCGACCATTCGGTGCCCGAAGCGCGGCTGGGGGACGGGGAGATTCGCGGCGATCCGCTCCCGCTGTGCCTCCTCTCCGCCGTCGACGGTCGGGCTCATCCATTCCTCGAGCTTCCCGGCGCGCATGGCCTCCTCGAGCATCACCATCATCGCCTGCATGTTCGGCTCGTTGATGGTGGCGACCCAGTTCACTCCGCCGAGGATCTGGGTGGCGGTGGTCACGTAAGACGAGAACCGCTCGATCGCCCTCTCCCCCATCCAGCCGCCCTCCGCGGCGAACCAGGCCGGGGCGGTGAAGTGCTGCAGCGTAACGACGGGCTCGAGCCCGAGCTGCACCGCGGTGTCGATCATCCGCCGGTAGTGCGCGAGCTCCGCGCGGGACACCTGACCCGGGCGCGGTTCGATCCGCGCCCACTCGATCCCGAAGCGGTAAGCGGTGCAGCCGGCTCCGGCCAGCAGCTCCATGTCCTCCCGATAGCGGTGGTAGCTGTCCACGGCGTCGCCGCTGGGCTCCATCCCGGGCATGAGGCCTTCGCGTGCCCACCAGTCGCTGCTGACGTCGTTGCCCTCCGTCTGGTGCGCCGAGGTAGACGCGCCCCAGAGGAAGCCGGGCGGGAAACCGGTCATTGCGTTCTCCTTCATGATGTGGTCACTTCCAGCACTGTCGTCAGTTCGGCGACGGAGCTTCCGCCGACCCAGATGTCGAGCGTCGTCTCGTCCTGCACGTAACCCTTTGTGGCCGCACTCCAGTAGCGCAGGTGGTCGGGGCCGAGCTCAAAGCTGACGGTGCGCGTCTCCCCCTCGGCGATCGTCACGCGCTCGAAACCCTTCAGCTCCCGGATCGGGCGGGAGGAGCTGCCGTAGCGCTGGTGGATGTACAGCTGCACGACCTCGTCGGCGTCGCGATCCGAGGTGTTGCGGACGTCAACCGATACCATGGCCGTATCACCGAGTCCGACCACCGGCCGGTCGAGCCTCACGTTCGAGTACTCGAACGTCGCGTAGGAGAGGCCGTGGCCGAACGGGTAGAGCGGTGTGCTCTCCTCCTCGAAGTACCGCGCGGCCTGGTTCTCCGGCTGGAACGTGCGGTAGTGCGAATAGATCAGGGGAAGCTGGCCCACGTGCCGGGGCCAGCTGAACGGGAGTCGTCCCGCCGGAGATGCGTCCCCGAGCAGGATAGACGCGACGGCCGCTCCCCCGCGGGTGCCCGGATACCAGGCCTGCACGATCGCGGGGACGTGCTCGTCCGCCCATCGCAGGTCGAGCGGACGGCCGGACATGACCACCAGCACGACCGGTGTGCCGGTCTCGGTGATCCGCTGCAGCTGCTCAAGCTGGCGTCCAGACAGCTCCAGCGTCGCAGTGGAGGCGTTCTCACCGATCTGGTTCTGGCGCTGCCCCACGACGACGACCGCGACGTCGGCGGAAGCGGCGAGCTGGACCGCGCGGTCGATCTCGGTGTCGTCGTCATGGTCCGCCGCCGTGTCTACGACGGTGGGGTCCATCCTGTCGAACATGGAAGGGAAGACCCGCCTCGGGATGCCTGCGCCGGGCGCATGCTTGATCCGGACGCCATCGTCGAGGCGATCCCGGAGCGCCTCGAGCACCGTGACCGTCTCCTCGGTTCGGTGGTCGAAGACCCACGGTCCGAGCGTGTCCCGCTTGCTGTCGGCCAGCTGCCCGATCACCGCAACGGCCTGCAATGCGTCGGTTGCCAACGGCAGTAGGCCACCCTCGTTCTTGAGGAGCACCATCGATCGCTCGGCTGCTGTCTTGGCCAACTCGCGCCGTTCGACGGCGTCCAGGGTCGGCGCCGCGGCGTCCTCGTCGGCGTAGGGGTTCTCAAACAGGCCAAGCTCAAACTTGGCAGTGAGTACTCGTCGTACCGCCTGATCGATCGCCTCTTCGCTGACCTTCCCCTCAGCGACCGCCTGCGGCAGGCGGGAGAAGGCCGGGTCGAACATGCACATCTCCATGTCGAGCCCCGCCGACACCGCGCGCGCGGCCGCGTCGGTCAGGTCCTTCGCGAAATGCTGCGTCTCGAGCGACCGGACGGCACTGGCGTCGGAGACCACGAAACCGTCGAAGCCGAGCTCGCCGCGAAGCGTGTCGGTGAGAAGCTCGCGGTTCGCCGAAGCGGGAACGCCGTTGAAGTCCATGTAGGCGCTCATGACGTTCCGCGCGCCGGCCTCGATGGCCGCACGGAAGGGCGGGAGGTATACGTTCCACAGCTCGGAATCCGAGATGTCTACGTCGTCGTAGTCACGTCCCCCGCGCGCGGCTCCGTAGCCGACGAGATGCTTCGGGCCGGAAAGGATCCGGTCGGGGCCGAGGTCGCCCTGGAAGCCGCGCACCTGTGCCGCCGCGACCGCGGCGCCCAGGAACGGATCCTCACCGGCGCCTTCGAGAACTCGACCCCACCGCGGATCGCGGGCGACGTCGACCATGGGTGCAAATGTCCAGTGGATGCCTACGGCGCGGGCCTCGCGCGCAGCTGCGGCTTGGGTTTGCTCGATGGTTCGCTCGCACCAGCTCGCGGCAAGGGCGATTGGCACTGGGAACACGGTGCGGAGCCCATGGATCACATCGAACCCGAAGAGCAGCGGGATACCGTGACGGCTCTGCTCGACCGCGAGTCGCTGCAACCGGTTCGTCGTCGCGGCGTCTTTGGCGAACAGCACGGATCCTGTGCCGCCGCCGGCCGCGGCCGCCTCGACCATCTTCGGCTGCTCGGCGTACACGCGCTGCTCCTCGGGAACCGACTCGAGGTCGAAGTCGTCGGGCAGCTCTCCGACGCTGAGGTAGAAGAACTGGGTCAGCTGTCCGGCCTTCTCCTCGAGTGTCAGTCGCCAGAGCAGGTCGGCCACGCGCTCGTCGACGGGCAGGGCGGCGTTCCGGTATGGGAAATCGGTCATCATCTCGTTCGGGGTGGATGCGGCAGGGGCCGTCGTGGTGTCGGGAGTTGTCGTCATGGCAGCGGCCTCACCCTCTGGCCAGGAGCGGGACGCCACTGGCAGGAGCCGGCTCGTCCACCTCGATGGCCTCCAGCCGCAGCACCACCGCGTCGAGGCCGTCGCTCTCTACGGTCACGCTGATCTGCCCGGCTCCTGTCGGTCGCACGATGGCGAGCGCCCGGCCGTCGAACGTGGTGCACTCGGGCGCGTCGAACCGCTCCTCGGTGTCGGGGCGCGCGCTGGCCAGCGCCTGCAGAACTCCGGGCCCCTCGACCGACACGCGAATCGTCACATCCCGTGCGGTTGCGACCGTTCCCTCCTCGTCTTGAAGCTCGATCGTGATGTAGCTCAATTCCGTGTCGTCGGCGTGCAACACCGCTCGATCAGCAACCGCGGTGAGCCTCGCCGGCCCCTCAGCCGAACGCAGAACCGACCGACCCACCTCGGCGCCATCCCGATAGCCGACCGCCACGAGCTCGCCCGGCTCGTATGCGAGGTCGAATTCGGCGACGAACTGCTTGCTTGCGCCGGGAGCCGACCGGCCGACGAGCCGTCCGTTCAGCAGCAGCTCGATCTCGTCAGCATCGCTATAGACCTCGACCGCGATGGGGGTGCCGCTCCGGACGTCCCAGGTCCAGCTGGCGATCGAGTCGCTCCACCCCCACATGCCGGGGATCACCTGGCGGCCGTGATTTTCGGGGCGGAGCACCGAGATGTAGGGCTGCGCTCGCAGCCCGAATACGATCTCGCGATAGTGGGAGATCGGCCGGCGGTGTCCGGTGATGTCGATGTCGCCGACCTGAGCCGTGAGCCACGGGAACGGTGCCTCGAATTCGAGGGGCGCGTCCGCGTACCGGATCCGGCCGACGCCGACCTCGCCGAGGTAGTCCCACCCTGTCCACGTGAAGTCGCCGAGCACGTGGGAGTTCTCGCGGACGAGGCGCCAGTTGTGGGCGATCCGGGGCGGGTAGGTCTCGGTGCCGACGATGACCCGGTTGGGGAACTGCTCGCGGTCCAATTCGTACCGGGCCTCGCCGTAGTTCAAACCGGCCACGTCGAGTACCGAGAAGGACGCCTCGGTGCGTTCGGTGACCATTGGCGCGGCGCTGAGCTGGCCCATGAAGTCGGCGACGTTCATCATCGCGTTCACGCCGCCGTCGGCGGGCGCACTCACATTGGCCTGCATCATCCCGAGGACGTCGCTGAGGACGGAGACGAATGGGTTGACAGCGTTGGTGACGAAGCGGGTGTTGTCGAGCGAGCGCACCTTCTCGGCGAGCGCACGGCCCCACTCAGAGCCGAGTGCGTCGCCGGTCTCGAAGATCTCGTTGCCGATGGAGTAGAAGATCACGCTGGGGTGGTTGTAGTCGTTGGCGACCAGTGCCTCGACGTCGCGCTCCCACCACTCGGGGAACGCCAGGGAGTAGTCGAACGATGACTTGCCCTCGGTCCATGTGTCGAACGTCTCGTCCATGACGAGCATCCCGAGGCGATCGCAGGCGTCGAGCATCGCTCGGCTGAGCGGGTTGTGCGAGCTGCGGATGGCGTTGAAGCCGGCGTCCTTGAGCAGCTCGACCCGTCGTTCCTCCGCTCGGGCGATGGTCGCGGCACCGAGCGGGCCGTTGTCGGAGTGGATGCATGCGCCGCGAATCTTCACCGACTCGCCGTTGATCCGGAGACCGTGGGTCGGATCCAGCTGGAGCGAGCGGATGCCGAAGGTGGTCGTCGTCTCGTCGAGGACATCGACGATGTCCTCGAGCACGGTGTGCGCAAGGTGCAGGTTGGGCGCCTCGACGCTCCAGAGCGCGGGCGCCGCGAGGTAGAGCCGCTGCCGCGCGAGGCCTGAGGCTCCTGCGCGCAGGGTCAGCGGTGCGGAGTCGCGGGCGACGACGGCGCCGTCCGGGCCACGCAGCTCCGTGCGGATCCGAACGGTCTGCGTGTCGACGCTCTCATTCGTCACAGCCGTGGCGACCTCGACGACGGCCCGCTCGGCGTCGATGTCCGGCGTGCTGATGCGCACAGCTCCCAGGTGCACGAGCTCGGTGACGATCAGGGTGACGTCCCGGTAGATGCCGGCGCCGGAGTACCAGCGGGAGTCGTCGTGCGCTCGAGCGTCGACCCGGATGGTGTTCGGCTCCCCGTAGCGGAGGAAGGGGTCCAGTGCCACCGTGAAGGGCGAATAGCCTGAGGGACGCTGACCTGCGAAGGTTCCGTTCACGTACACCATTGCGTCGCGGTAGACGCCCTGAAACTCGACGGACACCCGTTTACCCCGCCAGTCCTCCGGGACATCGAAGGTCTTGCGGTACTCGAACGCGCCACCCGGGAAGTAGGCGGCGCGGCCGCCGGACACTGCGTCAGCGCTCCGCGGCAGGGCGAGGATCGCGTCGTGCGGGAGGGTCACCGGCGCGCCCTCGTCCGCTCCGCCCTGCAGCTGGGCGAACTGGCTGACCTTCGGCCGTACCCGCCAGTCCTGGTTGAAGGATGTCCTGCTCATCTGCTGTTCCTCGTCTCAGATATCACGTTCGAATTTGGGTCGGAGAACCGAGTGGTGGACCGACGGTTGCCTGGCCCACCAGTCCGGTCAGCGCACGCTCTTGACTCGCAGCAGGATGATCAGGCCGCCCAGGAGGGCGAATACACCCGAGACCACGTACAGCAGTGGGTAGTTGCTCTCACCCGATGCGACGCCGATCAGAAGGAACACCGGAGCGAGCAGCGGCGCCGCGAACTGCGGAATGGACGTCGAGAACTGGTTGATCGCGACGAACCGGCCGGCCTGAGTGTCCTGCTCCGGCAGCACATCCAGGTAGAGCGCCTGGTCGACCGCCGAGAAGACCCCGAGTCCGATGTTCCAGACCAGCATGCCGACCAGCAGCACGGTCAGGTCAGGGGCGAACGCCGAGATGACGGTCCCCGCCGCGAACAGCACCGCGGCGAAGATGATGAACGACTTGCGCCGCTTGAGCCGGTCGGACAGGAAGCCGCTGAGTACGGCACCTCCCACGGTGCCGACGATCCCCACCAGGCCCGAGATTGCGATGAGTCCGCCGATCTCCGTAACGGGCACACCGAGCTTCGTCGCGAAGAAGAACGTGGTGAACGTGGTAGCCATCGTGAGCCCGAAGTTGAAGAAGAACCGGCCGAGCCAGTTCCACGAGAAGTCGGCGTAGCGCTTGACGTTGTATCCGTAGCCGGCGACTAGCGAGCCGATGGTCGCCCGCGCCTGCTGCGGCGCATCCCGGCCGTCCGGCTCCTTGACGAAGAGGACGAAGAGGAAGATCAGCACGGCGCCGATGGCGCCGGGGACCATGAAGATCAGGACGTCCGAACCGGTGAAGACACTCGCGAGCGTGACGCCGACGATGGAGGCCAGCATGGTTGCCACGCCGGTCAGCCCGGCAACCTTTCCACGCTGGGACTCTGGAAGGCGGTCACCCATTGAGCTCACGACCTGCAGTCCGGCGATGCCGAAGCCGAGCTGCGTCACCGCCCAGCCGAGCATGGCGATCGCGAGGTTGGAAGCGAAGGCGACGATGAGCAGGCCCCCAAGGCCGACGAGCGTCAGCGCGGCGATCCAGGGCCGCCGGCGGCCGAGACGGGAACGAGTCCGGTCGCTCAGGATACCCACGAGGGGGCCGACCAGGACCACCACGAGCGCGCCCACACCGGTCACGTAGCCGAGGAACTCCTGGTTGTCCGGGGCGATGCGGTTGACCAGCACCGCCAGCGAGTACCCGATGGGGCCGACCAGCGCCATGATCGACCCGAAGGTCGCGAGCACCACGAGCCAGATGTAGGAGGCGCCGACCTTCGGCCGGTCCTCTGCTGTTTTGCCCTCGTGATGCGTCAGCTGTTCCCCGATGACGGCCGCCTCATTGAACGGCGGTGACGACGGGGACGGCACCGGAGACGGCACCTCGAGGGCTTCACCTCCGTCACGGGTGACGAGGGCGGGCGGGTGCTCGACCGCAGCTGAACGGGAATCGGGCGCGCGCTGCGAATGATTCACTGGTAACTCCTTTGTCACGTCGTAATCTACCGATCGATAGATTATATCTACCGCGCGGTAGATTACGCTGGAGGAACACGTCCGTCAAGTCGCCAAGGAGACGCCGATGCAAGCAGCGACCGAAGCCCCCGCTCCTCGGGTCCAGCGACGCCTCGCCCCCGAGGTCAGACGACGTCAGATCGTCGTCGAGGCGGCCAGGCTGGTATCCGCCGCCGGCTTCAACGCCGTGTCGCTCAATGACATCGCGGAGGCGTGCGAAATCCGCAAGTCGTCGGTGCTCCACCACTTTCCGTCGATGGTCGATCTGCTCGCCGCGGTGCTCGCCTACCGCGACGAGATGGCGGCACCGGTGCAACCGCCCTTGGAGGAACTTGCCGATCCGGCAGCGGCGAGCGCATTCTTTCGCGGAACCGTCGAACACAACGCGCAGCACCGCGAACTGGTTCGCCTCTACGCCGTCCTCAGGGTCGAGGCGATCGACCCGAGCCACCCTGCGCATGCGTACTTCCGGAACCGCGAGCAGAGCACCATCGATTCGTTCACAGCGATACTCGCCTGGAAGCCCGCACCGATCCTCGCAGCCCGAGAGATCTACGCGTTCTGGACGGGACTGGAGACCCTGTGGGTGGCCGATCCAAGCGTCGACATGCTCGCTGTCTGGGACTCCTTCGCGTCACGCTTCTTCTCTGTGCCTAGCGGCCCAAGCGCATGCGCGTAGGCCACCAGTCAGGTCCGGGCTGCCCGACTTCGGCGGCCGGCGCCGCGTCCCCGGGCTCCGCCGCGAGGAGGTCGCCCTGGTTGTCGTGTCTTCCGTTTCTGTGGTTCAGGCCGGGCCGCGAACGGCTCGTATGGCTTCGTCGTAGAGGTCGGGCAGGTCGGCCTTTCCGCCTCGGCGCATCCATTCCTCGGTGGCGGCCTGGAGGCAGGTGATGGCGGTGGCCGCGATCGTGCGCGCTTGGAATTCCCGGCCGTCCCCGGGGGGTAGCCGCGGTTCGATCAGTGGTGCGAGCAAGTCCTGCCAGCGGGCTTGTTTCTCGGCGTGGCCGGCGCGCAGGGTCTCGTTGCCGAACAGGAGTCTGACCATCTCGAGCCGCTGTTCGCCCCTGATCTCAATCTCCTCGAGGACCTGGAACGCCGCGCGTAGCGAGACCCACGGGTCCTCGTCGGCCGGGCGCTCGGCGAAGCGCGCGGCGATCAGGTCGCCCTGCTCGGCCAGGCTGCTGAGTGCGAGGTCTTCCTTGTTGCGGAAGAAGTTGTACAGGGTCCGCCGGGAGACGCCGGCCGCCGCGGCGACCTCGTCCAGCGTCGTGTCGTCGTACCCCTGGGATGCGAACAGCTCGATCGCGGTCCGGGCCAGCAAGGAGCGAACCACGTTGCGGGTTTGCTCGCGAAGGGGGGTCTGCTTCTGGTTCATGCACCAATGGTACGTCGATTCATTTCGTGTAGCAACTTGCACAGTGTGCACGAATGTGCGTATCATGCATTCATGGCAACCATCGACTACCGCAACCAGACCACCATCGTCACCGGGGCCAGCTCCGGCCTCGGTGCAGAATTCGCCCGCCAGCTGGCCGGGCGAGGCTCGAACCTGGTCCTCGTCGCCCGACGGGCCGACCGGCTCAAGAGCCTTGCCGACGAGCTCACCCGCGCCCACGGCATCACGGTCACCGTCGTCGCCCGCGACCTCGGTCGGCCCGACGCCGGCCGCACCCTCCGCGCCGAGCTCGAGTCGCGCGGCATCCACGCGACCGGGCTGATCAACAACGCGGGCTTCGGCACCCACGACGCCTTCACGAACGAGGACCCCGAGCGCCTGCAGAGCATGATCGCGCTGAACATCAGCTCCCTCGTCGACCTCAGCCGCGCCTACGTCGAGCCGTTGACCGCAACCGGCACCGGCTTCCTGATCAACGTCGCGAGCTTGCTGGGCCACCAGCCGACCCCCTACATGAGCGTCTACGGCGCCACCAAGGCCTTCGTCCTCAGCTTCACCGAATCACTCTGGGAGGAGACCCGCGGCACCGGACTGCGCGTCCTCGCGCTGTGCCCCGGCGCCACGCGGACCGAGTTCTACGACGCCGCCGGCAGCCAGACCGCCGACTACGGCGCCCGGCGCGTCACCCCCGA
Source organism: Agromyces albus (assembly GCF_004134825.1). GTDB lineage: Bacteria > Actinomycetota > Actinomycetes > Actinomycetales > Microbacteriaceae > Agromyces > Agromyces albus. The sequence continues at coordinate 31,956 of NZ_SDPN01000004.1, read as the reverse complement.
GATGGTCGTCAGGACCGCCCTCGACACCCTCGGGCGCCGGTCCGCACCGCCGTCCGTGATCACCAACGGCCGGCCGGTGGCCCTGGTCACCAAGCTGCTCCCGCGCCGCCAAGCCGTCCAGCTCATGGGCCGACTCGCGCGCCGCTGACCACCCTCCCGCCCGTCCGTCAGAACCACCCGCACCAGCCCAGCACTCCCGCACCGCCACCAGCCCAGCACCCACACGACCCAAGGAACAAGGACATGACTTCCACAGCAGTGGCCCCCCAGCGCACGGACGCCGAACGCACGGACGCCGAACGCTTCGGCGACATCCTCGCGGCCCAGCGCGCCGCCTATCTCCGCGACGGCGCGCCGTCACTGGCGAGACGGCGCGGCGACCTGAAGAGGCTCAAGGCGGCGCTGGTCGCCCACCGCGGCGCGATCGAGGACGCGATCAGCGCCGACTTCGGCAATCGCTCGCGGCACGAGACGGCGATGATGGAGGTCATGGGCGTGGTCCAGGGCATCGACTACCTGGAACGACGCCTAGGCCGGTTCATGCGACCGAGCAACCGGCACGTCGCCCCCTACATGCGGTTCAGCAGCGGACGCGTCGAGTACCAGCCGCTCGGCGTGGTCGGCGTCATCTCGCCGTGGAACTACCCGGTGAACCTGTCCCTGATGCCCGTGGTCACCGCCATCGCCGCCGGCAACCGCGTGATGCTCAAGCCATCGAAGCTGGTCCCGGCCACCAACGCCGTCCTCGCCACGATCCTGAGCGAGACCTTCTCCGCCGAACAGGTCACCATCGTCAGCGGAGACGGCTCAGCGTTCTCCGCCCTAGCGTTCGACCACCTCGTCTTCACCGGCAGCACCGCGGTCGGACGGTCCGTAATGAGGGCCGCCAGCGAAAACCTCGTCCCGGTCACCCTCGAACTCGGCGGCAAGTCGCCGGCCATCGTCGCCAAGGGGAACGTGCGAGACCGGGTGGTGTCCGACATCGTCTTCGGAAAGCTGCTCAGCGGCGGGCAGACCTGCATCGCCCCCGACTACGCCCTGGTGCAGGAGTCCGACGTCGACGCCTTCGTCGCCAGCTACGACAGGCTGGTGAAGGCCGCCTACCCCGACGGGCCCACGAGCAAGGACTACACCTCGATCGTCAACGACAAGGAGTACCAGCACCTGGTCGACCTCATCGAGGACGCCCGCGCCCACGGCGCACGGACCATCGAGGTCGGGCACCGTCCGGGCGACGCCTCCCGCCGTCCGCACACCCTCGCCCCGACCGTCGTGCTCGGCGTCACCGACGACATGCGGATCGCCCACGAGGAGATCTTCGGCCCCATCCTGCCGATCTTCGCCTACGGCGACATCAACGACGCCATCGACTACGTGAACGCGCGGCCCCGGCCGCTCGCGCTGTACTACTTCGGCGCGAACGACGCGGACCGGCGCACGGTGCTCAGCTCGACGACGTCGGGCAACGTCACCATCAACGGCACGATCATGCACGTCGGACAGGACGACCTCCCGTTCGGCGGCGTCGGCGCCAGCGGGATGGGCAAGTACCACGGGATCGAAGGCTTCCGGACGCTCAGCCACCCCAAGGGCATCTACGTGCAGGGCCGCTGGAACAGCATGCGCCTCATGCGCGCGCCATTCGGCAAGACCGCCGACACCGTCCTCAACCTCTTCCTCCGCTGATCACCCACCCCCGAACAGACATGGAGTCAGTCTCATGACAACCAATTCCACAGCAGCCACCGTGATGCGTGGCTCGTGCAGCTGCGGCGCGAACACCTTCGAGGTGAAGGCAGGTGTCGGCATGCAGCGGTTCTACTGCCACTGCCTGTACTGCCAGCAGTTCATGGGCAAGCCGTTCACCGACGTCACCTTCGTCCGCGCCAAGAACGTGGTGATCAACGGCGAGCACGCGACGTTCGACAACCCGAAGCTGCTGCCATCCGGCTTCGCCCACGGGCGCGGCTCGCGGTTCGGCAACCCCGACAAGGGCCGCTTCGCCAAATGCGCCCCCCTGGACCGCGGCCGGTGCGACGACTGCGGACAGCCGTTCATCGAGACCATCGGGGGGTCCGCCGGGATGGTGTTCATCCCGAGCGCCAACTTCGAGGACCAGGACGCCCTGCCACCCGTGCAACGCCACATCTACTACCGCCTGCGCGAACAGGACGTCGCCGACGACCTGCCCAAGCACCACTACTTCGCCAGCAGCCAACTCGCGATCGCACGAATGATCGGGCGCGTGCTGCGCGGCGGTTGAGCAGTCCCCGGACGCCACGGCGTCCCCAACGATCACCCACACTTCGAAGGAGCACCGCATGAGCACGCCCAGCACCGTCATTCTCGATCGTCCGAACCCGAAGGTCGTCACGATCACCTTCTCCAACCCGCCGGCCAACGTCGTGACTGCAGAAACTGCCCTCCGGCTCAACGAGATCGTCACGGAGCTCGAGAGCGACTCGGACGTCCAGGTCGTCGTCTTCAAGAGCGACGTACCCGACTTCTTCCTGAACCACTTCGACCTCGCCGCCGTCGGTGACCTGCCGATCCCGGCAGAGGGCGAGCTCCCGATCTGGACCGATCTCGTGGTCCGGCTCTCGACCGCCCCCTACATCACCGTGGGATCGATCCGCGGCCGCACCCGAGGCGCCGGCAACGAGCTGGCCCTGGCCCTGGACCTTCGCTACGCGAGCATCGACAACGCGTCCTTCGGCCAGCCCGAGGTCGGCATCGGGATCCTGCCCGGCGGCGGGGGCAGCGAGCACCTCCCCCGGCTCATGGGCCGTGACCGAGCCCTCGAGGCCATCTTGACCAGCAGCGACTACGACGCGGCCCAGGCCGAGCACTGGGGCTGGGTGACCCGTGCATTGCGAGACGCCGAGCTGGACGCGTTCGTCGACGACATCGTCGCCCGACTGGCCGCCTCGGACCCCCAGGCCCTTGCCGCGGCCAAGGCCGCCGTCAACCGGTCCACCCTGCCGCCCCATGGCGACTTGATCGCCGCGTTCGGCGAGTTCCTCCAGTCGCTGGGGCGGCCGGGTTTCCAAGCCCGGGCGGCCGCCACCGCGCGCATCGGCGCCGAGGTCGGGCTCGACTTCGAGTACCGCATGGGCGAGTACATCGCCCAGGCCAACCAACAGCTGTGACCCCCACCATTCACACCAAGGAGAACGCCATGAGCACCACGACCTATGCAGCATCCACCGCATCGACGCAGTACGTCGAGACGAAATCGGCGAGGTTCGCCTACCGCCGGCTGGGGCCGGTCGGCGGCGTACCGCTGCTGCTCCTGCACCGGTTCCGCGCCACCATGGACTGGTGGGACCCGCGCTTCATCGAGGCGCTGGCGGCCGAGCGCGACATCATCCTGTTCGACAACATCGGTATCGGCTACACCGAGGGTGATCCTTTGACGACCGTTGACGGGTTCGCCGACGGAGCCGCAGAGATCATCGAGGCCCTCGGCCTGTCGCAGGTCGACGTGCTGGGTTGGTCCTTCGGGGGTGTCGTGGCACAGCGGCTCGCGGTGATCTACCCCGAGCAGGTTCGCCGCATCGTGATCGCGGGCAGTGGCTCGGGTGCCGCGCCAGGGATGCCCGGCATCCCCGAACGCGTTCTCGCCATCCAGCAGCAGCCTGAGTCCAGCCTCGAGGACGTCCTCTACCTCTTCTACCCCGAGACCGAAGCGGCCAGAGCTCGCGGGCTCGACCACTTCGGACGCGTCCAGGCCGACATGCCCGAGGGGGCGCCACAGGTCACCCAGGATGCCGCAATGGGTCAGCTCGCAGCGAGCATGGCCGCGATGGCGCGGCCCTGGGAGGATGTCGTGCTCGACCTGAAGGCGATCACAGCCCCAGTGCTGTACGCCGGTGGCGTGCACGACGTGATGATCGACGCCTACAGCTCCTACGCCGCAGTGCAGGAGCTGCCCAACGCGAGGCTCGTCCTCTACAGCGACGCCGGACACGCCTTCCTGTTCCAGCACCTCGACAATTTCGTGCGTCAGGTGCTGGCATTCCTGGCGGAGTGAGCTGCAGCCCCGAACGAGGTCGGGCGAGCGCGCGGCCTCCCGCGGCTCAGCGGGACTATCGCCGTGTGCGCCTACGCGTCTCAAGGGCAAGCTCAGGGCGCGGTCGCACGTGTGCCCAACCCAGGTGCAGATAGGGCAAGGCCCGCTGGACGGCGTCATCGCGCTCATCCGCCCGGTCGTGGCGCGCGCGTGAGCACGTCGAGAACGGACGCACGTATCCGCACGAGCTCGTCTTCGGGGATCCTGCCGAGCCTACCGACGCGAAGGACTCGCCCTCTCAGCGCGTCTCAAAGACGGTATCGCGCGCCAGCTGACCCGCGACGAGCGCATCGACGGCCGGGATGCGGCGACACTCGCGCGCGTCATCACGGCGATCATCCACATCAGCACCGCCACCGTCTACCTGCACCGCAGTGACGACGCCATGCTCAGCGACATCCGCGAACAGGTAGAGGTCACCCTGTCACTGCACAGCACCCCGTCATGACCGGCGGGAGAAACGCGGCTCGGGGTCGTCGCAGATTGCGACGACCCCGCGCCTGTCAGAACATCGTGTTGTCGTTGGCGGAGGCTTCGGGCACGTCCTGGGAGGCATCCCAGTGCTCGACGATCTTTCCGTCCTGTACCCGGAAGAGATCGATGACCGCCCGGCCGCGCTGGCCGGGTGCGTCGATGTAGTGGCTGTGGACGGCGATCAGATCACCCTCGGCGATGACCCGCTTCGGCACCACGCTCAGCTGCGGGAAGCGCTGGAAGCTCGCCCCAAGACCGGCCTTCAGGCCTTTTGCCCCGTCGGAGCTGTTCGGGCTGTGCTCGTGGTACTCGCTGCCGACGTACGTGTCGATGACGGCCAGGTCCTTCCGGACCAGGAGCTGGTCGACGAACGCGGTGACGAGCTTCTTGTTGTACGCGGTCAACCACCGCTGTCCGGGCGACTGGGTCTGCGGCCGGCTGAGTGTTGAGAACATGTCGTTGCCGTTGACCGTAGTGGCGGACACGTTCTGGAGGATGTCCCAGTGCTCGGCGATCTTCCCGTCCTGGAAGCGGAAGATGTCGAAGACAGCGAGCCCGGGGGCGCCGGGGGCCAAGATGATGTTGGAGTGCAGGACCACGAGGTCACCCTCGGAGATCGCCCGCTTCTCGACGTACTCGGCTTCGGGGAATTGCTGCAAGAAGCCGGCGCCGAAGGCCTTCATCGCCTCGGGGCCGTCGGGGGCGAGCGGGTTGTGCTGGATGTAGTCCGGCCGTACGACCCGGTCGATCACGGCCATGTCGTCCCCCGCGAACAGGTCTTTGAGAGCCTCCACGGCGACCTGCGCCTTCCTGGTCTCCTCCATTGTCAGCACGATCTTGCCGGTGGTGCGGCCGGTCTCGCCGAGGGCGTGGGCCTTGGCGGCCTCGGCGAGCGGGAAGGTGGCCTCGATGTGGGGTCGCAGGGTGCCCGACTCGACGAGGTCGGCGATGGCTTGCATGCCGGCGTGGTCGGCCTCGACGAGGATCGACTCGAAGCGGATGCCACGCTCGGCGATCGCCGCCAACTCGGCGGCGTCGACGGGCACGGGCAGGAGGGCGACGAGCGTGCCACCCGTACGGAGAACGGCGAGGGAGCGTGCGCGGCCAGCGGAGTCGAACGAGATCGGGTCGAGCACCACGTCGATGTCGGAGACGGCCTCGGCGACATCGACCGTGTGGTAGTCGATCACCTCGTCAGCGCCGAGGGATCGGACGAAGTCGTGCTTGGCGGCACTGGCGGTGCCGATCACATAGGCGCCGCGGGACTGGGCGATCTGCACGGCGAGGTGACCGACTCCGCCGGCCGCGGCGTGGATCAGGACCCGCTGCCCAGCCCGGAGGCCGGCCGTTTCGACCAGCGCCTGGTATGCGGTGAGCGCGGCGAGCGGCAGGGCGCCGGCCTGCACGTGGTCGATACCGGCGGGCTTGTGCGTGAAGACGCGGGCCGGTGCAGTCACATACTCGGCATGCGAACCGACCCCCTGGGGGTAGGGCAGCATGCCGAAGACCTCGTCGCCGGGCTTGAACAGCGTGACGCCCAGGCCGACAGCCTCGACGACGCCCGAGACATCCCACCCGAGCACGATGGGCATCCGGGCGATCGTGGTGACCCGGGCACGGTTGCTCCAATCGGTCGGGTTCACGCCGGCGGCGCGGACGGCGACAAGGATCTCGCTGATCCCCGGCGCCGGCTTGGGAACGTCGATCTCCTTGAGCACCTCGGGGGTTCCGTAGGTGTCCTGGCTGATGGCTCGCATGGTTTCGTTCCATTCTGTTCTCGGGGCCCGTACCGTCGATGCGGCTTGCCCACACGTTAGTTGACTCCACTCATAACTGAGGAGAGTCAGTAACCATTCCCTGAATGGTCACGTCATGCCACGCCAGCGTTGAACCGGATGAGCGCCCCTGCGCCGACGAGTCCGGCGGCCTCGGCGGCAGGCGGCAGCTCGACCGTCGTCACGGCGGTGTTCGCGAGTCCGGGGAAGCGACGCCGGTAGTCGTCGAGCGGCAGCCCGAGCACCCGACAGAGCACCAGTCGGATGAGCGTCGAGTGCGCCACGACGAGCACGCCGCCGTCGGGACCCGCGACGCGGATGAGATCGGCGAGCGCGTCGAGCCCCCGCGCGACTGCCGCCGTTCCCGATTCAGCGCCCGGAAGCGGCGACGATGCCGGAGAATCGACGAACGCCGCGAGCTGCTCGGGAAAGAGCTCGGCCATCTCGGCGCGGGTACGGCCCTCGCCCGCACCGAAGTGGACCTCGCGCAGGCGGGCATCGATCACGACGTTGACGCCGAGCATCTTCGCAGCCGCGTCTCCGGTCTCGACCGCTCGCGAGAGGTCGGAGGTCGCCACCACGTCGATGGCAGCTGTTGCCGCCCACCGGGCGAGCGCGTCACCCTGCTCCCTGCCACGGGCGGTGAGCGGCACGTCGCTGGAGCCCGCGTAGCGGTTCTCCGCGTGCCACGTGGTCTCGCCGTGGCGCGTGAGATGCACGGTCGTCATCAGGTGCTCGGTTCCCGAGCGGATGTCGCGAGTTCCGGGCCGATCCAGCCGCGCTCCTCGAGCACGTCGACGAACCGGGTGTAGACGGGCATCAGGCGCTGGTGCCGATCCGTGTCGGAAGGCACGATGCGCGGCGGACGGAGCATCCGCGCCGCGGCTGTCGCCAGCGGGTCGAGAGTGGCCGCGCCTTCGCCTGCGCCGACACCTGCGGCTGCGAGGATGGCCATCCCGGCCGCGCCCTCGCCGTGCTCGGGCAGGTGAACCGGTCGGCCGAGCATGTCGGCGCGAAGCTGTGTCCACACGGGATTCCGCGAGCCGCCGCCCGTGACCAGCACGGGCCCGCTGATGTCGTAGCCCGTGTCGCCGAGCAGATCGAAGGCGAGGCGCTCGACGAACGCGACCCCGTGCAGGATCGCGGCGAACATCGAAGCGTCGTCGACAGCACCGGGCAGAACGGCCTCTGCGTCGGACGAGACGAATGGGAACCGCTCGCCTCGCCCGACGAGCGGGTAGGCGATCGGCGGCGGAGAGGCGGGGTCGAAGGCCCGGGTCAGCGCATCGAGGTCCCGGCCCGGCAGCCATGTCGAGATGGCTCCCGCGCCCGTGCTCGACGCGCCGCCCGGGTACCAGCCGGTGCCGAACGGGGCGCGGTGCGAGTACACGGCACCGCTCGGGTCCACCCGGCGTTCGAGCGCGACGCCCTTCAGCACGAGGGTCGTGCCGAGCACGGAGTTCCAGGCGCCCGGTGTTAGTGCTCCGGCGGCGATCTGGGCGGCGCAGCCGTCCGTCATGCCGGCCACGATCGTGCAGCCGACGGGAAGACCGGTCTCCAGGGCGGCGGCGTGGCTCACCTCGCCGATTCGCGTTCCTGCGGACGCGAGCTGCGGCATCCGCTCGACCGCGAGGCCGAGTTCGTCGAACACGCCGACGGGCCACGTGACCGTGTCGAGGTCGGCGCCCGACTTGAGGGCGGAGCTCAGGTCGCTCGGCATCCGGCGCCCGGCAAGGCGACTCGTGATCACGTCGGGCTGGTGGGCGATTGCGCTCACCGACGCCAGTGCGCCCTCCTCGAGCATTGCCAAGAGCTTGGGAAGCGCCCACGATGCCTGCATGCGGTAGCCGAGTCGCGTCCAGACCGCGGACCCTGCTGACTGCACGGGGTCGAGGTGGTGGGCGCCCCTGCGGTCGTCGTACATCACCGCAGGGCCGGCTGCGCGGCCGGTGGCGGGGTCGACGGGAACCACGGTGCCGGAGGTTCCCGAAACGGCGACGGCGCGGGCGACCACGCCGGCGGGCAGTTGCGACGTGACCTCGCCGAGCACGGACACTACGGCCGACCACCAGGTCTCGGGGTCCTGCTCGTGCCGGTCGCCGTGCCGGGAGCTTCGGATTGGAGACGCCGCTACGGTGAGCCTGCGGCCCTCGTCGTCGAGTGCGATCGCGCGGACGCTTTGGGTGCCGAGATCGATGCCGACCCAGGCCGGCTCGCTCACGGGCGTGGCTCCGCGGCCCATGCGGTCCACCGCTCGGCGAGTGCCGTGCGTGTGGCGAGGAAGTCGTCGTGGCGTTCATCGAAGAATGCTCGGCGGGAGGCATCCGGTTCGAAGACGCCGCTCGTCGCCACGAGCGCCTCCGCGGCATCCGCGAGTGAGGAGTAGCGGCCCGAGGCCACGAGCGCGGCGAGCAGCGCTCCCTTCGCGCCAACCTGGGTGCCGTCGACGCGCCTCGTCGTCACGCCCGTGATGTCGGCGATGCTCCGGCACCAGAGTTCGCTCGCCGAGCCTCCACCCGAGAGCACGAGCTCCGAAGGCGAAGCTCCGGATGCCGCGAGGCAATCGCGGATCACGTGCGCGAGCCCCTCCACCGTGGCGCGCGCGAGGTCGGCCCGGGTGTGCTCGAACGACATGCCCGCGATGACGCCGCGGGCGGTCGGGTCGAGGAAGGGCGCACGTTCGCCGGCGGGGGAGAAGTACGGCCAGACGCGCACTCCGGATGCCCCGGGCTCCGACTCGCCCGCCAGGGTGGTGAGCTCGGCGGCATCCGCGAGACCGAGGAGCGCGCGCATCCATTCGATGACGCCCGTGCCGGCGAGCGTCGGGAACGCACGCACGACGGCGTCGTCGCGACCGCCGAGGAGAGTGAGCCCCGAGGGCTCGCCCGTGGTGTCGGGGGTGTCGAGGAGGATGCCGGTGCAGAGCGTCGTGCCGAGGATGCAGAACGCCGAGCCGGGGGCGACCGAGCCGCCGCCGAAGGCCGTCGTTACGACGTCGTACGCGGCGAGGGTGACCGAGACGCCCGCGGGGAGGCCGAGTCGCTCGGCGACCTCAGGCAGGAGCGGCCGGGTGAGTTCGTCGTCGTGCAGCACCGCGGGCACGAGCGATCGCAATTCGGTGAGTCCATAGAGTTCGAGGAGCTCGTCGGAGATCGTTCCCGTGGCGATATCGAGCCAGGGCACAGATGCCTCCGACGCGTGCAGTCCGTGCGTGCCCGTGAGGGAACCGAAGATCCAGCTGCCGCACGTCGTGACCTCGGCGACGCCGTCGAGGGCGCGCGGGTTGTTCTCCCGGGTCCACGCGAGGATCGCGTGCGGCAGGCCGAGGTTGCCGAGGGAGCCGTTGATGCGGAACGCCGCCTCGAGCACGCCGTCGCGAGTCCATCGATCGATGACGTCGTGGGCGCGGGCGTCGTTCCAGAGCACGGCGTTCCCGGCCGGCCGGCCTTCGGCATCGAGCATCCAGGCGCCGTCGCCCTGGGCGGTGAGGGCGAGCGCGCCGATCGGTAGGGGCGACTGGCGGGCGGCCTCCTCGACGCACTCGAGCACCGCGCCGAGCACCTCGTGCATGTCCTGCTCGGACCAGCCCGGTTGTGGGGAGCGGATCGCGGTGGTGCGCCGTGTGACGACGAGCTCCCGGCCGGCATGGTCGAAGACCACGGCTTTGATGAGCGTCGTGCCGGCGTCGACGCACAGGGTGGCCGTGGTGGCGGGCGTCGCGATGGTCATCGCGCGACTCCAGGCCGCAGCCGCTCGAGCACGGCCGGATTGGCAAGGTGCTCGGGTGTACGGCCGGCGAGGAAGTCGGCGACGTCGCCGGCGACGATATCGGCCGCGCGCATCGCCGTCTGGCGGGTGGCGCCCGCGAGGTGCGGCGAAACGACCACGTTGGGGGCGCTGAAGAGCGGCCAGTCGGCGGGGGGCGGCTCGACGTCGTACACGTCGAGGGCGAGCCCGCCGAGGCGCCCGGAGCGCAACAGCTCGGGGAGCGGGGCGTAGTCGAGGAGTCCGCCGCGGGCGGAGTTCACGAGCACGGCGCCCTCGGGCATGAGGTCGAGTGCGCGCCGGTCGATGAGGTGCCGCGTCTCGCTCGTGAGCCGGGCGTGCAGGCTCACGACCGAGCTGCGCCGGAGGAGATCGTCGAGCTCCACGGACGCCACGCCATCCGACGCCAGCGCCGCCGGGTCCGTGTACGGATCGAAGGCGACCACGTCGGCACCGAATGCGCGGAGGATGCGGGCGACGATACGACCGATCGCCCCGTATCCCACGAGGCCGACCGTGGCGCCGCCGAGCTCCCCGCCGACGTTCTCCCACGCGTAGTGGTCTCCGCGCCAGTCGCCCTGCTTCAGCGCGGCATCCGTCATCGGGATGCCGCGCATGGCCGCGAGGATGAGGCCGATGGTGAACTCGGCCGCCGCTTGGGCGTTCCGTCCGGGCGCGAAGGTCACGAGCACGCCGGCTGCCGTCGCTGCGTCGAGGTCGACGTTGACGGGGCCGCCGCGGCACACGCCGATGAAGCGGAGCTCCGGGCTGGCGGCGAACACCTCTGCGGTGAACGGCGCCATCTGCGTCACGGCGATGTCGACGCCATCGAGTGCGGCGATCGTCTCATCGATGGTGCCGCTCGCCTCGTGCACGGTCGCGATGTCACCGAAGGGCTCGTGCGGCCAGGGAAGGGTGAGCTCGGTGTACCGCGGTCGTGACCCTGTCTCTGCCAGCTCACGGTCGAGCGCGGCCCGGAACAGTCCAGAGGTGACGAAGTGGTCGCCCGCGATCAAGATGTGCGTCATTGCGCGCCTTCCTGCAGTGCAGCAGACCGTGCGGGTGCATCGGTCGAATCGAGCCGAGCGTAACACGCACAATGTTATTTTTACCAGTCATGATGTGGACTGGTATCGAAGATCAGCGGATGCCGGCGCGGGACGGGACCGCAGCGACATGCACGGTCGCGTGCTCGCCGATGCGCTCCACCACGCCGGGGTCGACATCGTCGGTGAGGATCACGTCCGTGAACTCGGCGATCGGCACGAAGCGGTGGAGCGAGGTGTGTCCGACCTTCGACCCGTCCATCATGAGGACGCGGCGCCGGCCGGTCTGCAGCATGACGCGCTTCATGCTGACGATGTCCTGCTCCTGGTGGTACGTCATGCGTTCGTCCATGGTCGACGTCGACTGGAACGCGATATCGACCGCGTAGGCCTCGAGGTTCGTCTGGTCGGGCGGCCCGATGAACGAATCGTGGGTGCGCGAGTACGCGCCGCCGATCATGATGAGGTGCACGTCAGGGGTTTCGCGGAGTGTCTCCAGCACCTGCCGGTAGTTGGAGACGACGGTGAGCGGCGCCTTGTCCTTCACGAGGCCGGCGAGTGCGAGCACGGTCGTGGAGTCGTCGAGCATGACCGACATGCCCGGCTCGACGAACGTCTCGGCGACCTGGGCGAGTGCCGCCTTCTCCTCGGCTCGGCGATGCAGGCGGAACTCGGAGCTCGATTCGAACACGCTCGTCGGCAGGGCGGAGACGCCGCCGTGGAACTTCCGCACGAGCTGGCGGGCCGCGAGATCCTCGAGGTCCCGGTGCACGGTCATGGGGCTGCGGCCGGTGAGCTCCGCCAGCTCCGCCGCGGTCGCGGATCCGGCGGCGAGCACATGATCGAGGATCATCCGTTGCCTGGCGCTACGTGAAGATGGGCCGGGGGTGTTCGGACTCATGGGTCCTCCTTCGAACTTGCCGAACTCTACCAACCGGATCGCGAGAACGACCAGCACCAACAATCAATCACGAGCCAATTTACCAAAGATGTTGACATTTATAACGTGAGTGTTGGTATAGTTCCCCGCAACGGCCCGATGGTTGCGTCGAAACATCCCGGGACGCCCTTGCACCCACACCGTCCCCGCCCGGGGACTCACCGAGGAGATTCAATGAAGAAATCCCATGTGCGACTCGCAGCAGTACTCGGGTCGATCACACTCGCCACAGCGCTCGCGGCATGTTCGGCCGACGCCACCGGCTCGGGGGGCACCGGCGACGGCGCGGAATCCGGCAAGGTCGCGTTCCTCATGCCCGACCTCGCATCCACCAGGTACGAGCAGCAGGACAGCCCGCTCTTCACAGCGAAGATGGAGGAGCTGTGCCCCGACTGCGAGGTCATCTACCAGAACGCTGACTCCGACCCCGCGAAGCAGCAGCAGCAGGCCGACTCCGCGATCGCGCAGGGCGTGAAGGTCATCGTGCTCGACGCCGTCGACACGAAGGCCGCGGCGTCCATCGTCGTGAACGCCCAGTCGCAGAACATCCCGGTCATCACCTACGACCGGCCCATCGTCGATACGCCCGCCGACTACTACGTGTCGTTCGACAACGAGGGCATCGGCGAGCTCATCAGCACCTCCCTCGTCGACGGCCTCACGGCGGCGGGTGCCAGCGGCGGCGTGCTCATCGTCAACGGCTCGCCCACCGACGACGCAGCCCAGCTCATCAAGAAGGGCATCCACACCGGCGTCGACTCCAGCGGCTTCGAGGTGCTCGCCGAGTTCGACACCCCCGGCTGGGACCCCCAGAAGGCGCAGGACTGGGTCTCGGGCCAGATCACGCAGTTCGGCTCGCAGATCGTCGGCGTCGTCGCGGCGAACGACGGAACGGGCGGCGGATCCATCGCCGCCTTCAAGGCGGCAGGAGTCGCGCCGACGCCGCCCGTCACGGGCAACGATGCCGAGATCGCCGCGATCCAGCGCATCATCGCCGGCGACCAGTACAACACCATCTCCAAGCCGATCAGCATCGTCGCCGAGGCCGCGGCAGAGGTCGCCTACGCCTTCCTCACTGGCAACCCGCCCGAGGGTGAGACGACGCTCTTCGACACCCCTTCCACGCTCTTCACGCCCGAGGTTGTGACGCAGGAGAACGTCAAGGAGATCATCTTCGACGGCGGTATCTACACCGTCGACCAGGTGTGCACGGCAGAGTACGCGCCCGCCTGCGAGGCGCTCGGCATCGCCTGATCGATCGGATGCCGTCCACGCGCGCCGTGGGCGGCATCCGACATCCTCGAACCGCCACCACAACCGAGCCACCGCACTGCACCGACGAAGAGGTCACACCGTGAACGCAACCACCGCAACCGACACCGCGGCCGCGCCGGATGGCGCGCGCCCCAATCTCCACACCGTCCTCTCCCTGCGGGGGATCTCGAAGAGCTTCGGAGCCGTGGCTGCCCTCACTGACATCGACCTCGACGTCTCCTCGAGCGAGGTCGTCGCGATCGTCGGCGACAACGGCGCGGGAAAGTCGACCCTCGTCAAGGTGCTCTCGGGCGTGCACGCACCCGACTCGGGCACGATCGACTTCGGCGGGGAGCGGGTGACCCTCCCGACGCCGATGGCCGCACTCGAGCGGGGCATCGCCACCGTGTTCCAAGATCTCGCCCTCTGCGACAACCTCGACGTCGTGCAGAACCTCTTCCTCGGCCGCGAGCGCCGCCCGTTCCAGCTCGACGAAGTCGGCATGGAGGTGCGCGCCTGGGAACTGCTCCGACAGCTCTCGGCAAAGATCCCCTCGGTGCGGATCCCGATCGCGTCGCTGTCGGGCGGCCAGCGCCAGACCGTCGCGATCGCTCGTTCGCTCCTCGGCGATCCGAAGCTCATCATCCTCGATGAGCCCACCGCGGCGCTCGGCGTCGCGCAGACCGCGGAGGTGCTGAACCTCGTCGAGCGTCTGCGGGAACGCGGCCACGGGGTCATCCTGATCAGCCACAACATGGAAGACGTGAAGGCCGTCGCCGACCGCGTGGTCGTACTGCGACTCGGCCGCAACAACGGCGAGTTCCGAGTCGGCGACGTCACGACCGAGGAGATCATCTCCGCCATCACCGGCGCAACCGACAACGCCGTCAGCAGACGCCGCTCCCGCGGCGACACGGCATCCCCGACCACGCACACCATCACCACCGAGGACGCGGAACGATGACCACAACAATCCCCCCGATCCCCACCGATCTCCAAGACGAGCGGCTCCGTGCCGACACCGGCATGGGTGGAGCCATCCGTGCCGGCATCGACCGCATCCGCGGCGGCGACCTCGGGTTCCTGCCCGTCATCGCCGGCCTCGCGATCATCTGGACCATCTTCCAGATCCTGAACCCGTACTTCCTCTCGAGCGGCAACCTCACGAACCTGCTCATGGAATCCGCCCCTGTCGGCGTCATCGCGCTCGGAATCGTGTTCGTGCTTCTCGTCGGCGAGATCGACCTGTCGGTGGGATCCGTGAGCGGCCTCGCCGCCGCGATCATGGCGATCAACTTCATCGACAACCGCTGGCCCCTGCCGCTCGCGATCGCGGCGGCGGTCGGCGTCGCGGTCCTGATTGGCTTCGCCTACGGCTTCATCTACAACCGGATCGGCGTCCCCTCGTTCGTCATCACGCTCTCGGGGCTTCTCGGCTTCCTCGGACTCCAACTGTTCGTGCTCGGTCCGAAGGGCACGATCAATTTGCCGTTCGATTCGCCCCTCGTCCACTTCGGTCAGCTCGCCTTCGTACCGCAATGGCTCGCGTACGCACTCGTTGCGCTCGCCGCGGCGGCGGTGCTCGTCGGCGGCTTGCTTCGCGCCCGCATCCGCCGCAACGCGGGACTCTCGGCGCCCGCCCTCAGCCTCACCCTCATCCGCGCCGGGCTGCTCGCGGCACTGCTCACCTTCGCAGTCTGGTACCTCTACCAGGCGCGTGGGGTCGGCTGGATGGTCGTCTTCTTCGTCGCACTCGTGCTGCTCGCGAACTACGCCCTGACCCGCACGAGCTGGGGCCGTTCGCTCTTCGCGGTCGGCGGCAACCGCGAGGCGGCGCGACGCTCCGGCATCCGCATCACCGCGGTCTACACGACCGCCTTCATCGCCTGCACCACCCTCGCAGCCGTCGGCGGGCTGCTCGCGGCCGGGCGCCTCGCATCGGCCGCGCAGTCGAGCGGCGGCGGTGACGTGAATCTCAACGCGATCGCCGCCGCCGTGATCGGCGGCACGAGCCTGTTCGGCGGGCGCGGCTCGGCCTTCGCGGCGTTGCTCGGCATTCTGGTCATCCAGTCGATCTCGAGCGGCCTGACGTTGCTCAACCTCGACTCGTCGATCCGTTATATGGTCACCGGCGCCGTCGTGCTCATCGCGGTCTCGCTCGATGCGGTCGCCCGTCGCTCCCGCAGTTCGCACGGCCGGGCCTGACCCGGAGATCGGAGGCCGCGTCGCGACGTCGGGCAGCTTGCCGCAATCCTGGGCTCCGATCGGGCCGCTGTCCCCGAAGGTGAAGGCGACGGGGCGGCCGCGGGTGGATCGGCGCATGGTGGGGTTCACCGGTGCGACTATCGCCGCCGGCTTCTTCGGGCCACTTTAAGTACCATCGCAACGAGCGACGGGGCGAAAGAGAGATTGCCTTAGGAGAAGGGCTAGAACTCACGACGGACAGGCGGAACCCACGCCGTGACAATTGAACCTGGCGCGGCAGATGCGGCGCCCCGGTCTGACAGCTGTCGACTGGCCACCAGCGCGGCGTTGGCGCAGGCGGCATCCAGCTTCTGCGCTGTTGCCTCCGGTGCGGGTCCGAGCGCCAACGTGCCGACGACGCGGTACCGGTCGCGGTACGCCGCGACCGTGCGCGCGTGACGACGCCACGCAGCCGCGGCAGCTGTGTCTGCGTTCGGCGGCTGGCCGAGAGCCCGAGTCCACGCCTCCCCCGCGACCAATGACTGGTCCAGGATGGCTCGGGCACGTGACTCGATGAGCTTGGCGCGTTCGTGCAGGGCGCGCCGCATCTCGGCATCCATCGGGCCGACTGCCTGTGGGATGAGACCGGCGATCAGACGAGGTCTCCGCCGCGCCCGGCCGGCAACGGCGTGCGCGCCGGCACCCTGTGCGACGGCGGCTGCCAGTCTCGCGTGGAGTACTGCCGCGACATCCGCCGCGTCCTCGAACCCACGCACGCGAACCACGCTCGCGAGCAGTTGCTCGACTTCGAAGTGATGCGACTCGGCCCGCCGCAGTTCCGCCGTCAACGGCCCGAAGGCATCCGACTCGATCGCCGCATCCGCCTGCCCGGGCGTGAGCCCGGACGCACGTATCACCGCTACCCATCGGTCGTGCTGCGCGGCGGCCGCGATAGTCTCGTACTCGGCCGCGAGTTGGACGATCGAGCCCCACGCGTCCTGCTCCGCCGTCAGCGTCTCGTGCGCAGAGAGCTCGGCGCCTTCATGCTGCAGGACACCGAACAGGATGCTCCGTGCGGTCGTCTCCCCGTCATCACCGGGTCGCGGGCCGACGTGCGCGACATCCGGGCGATCGATGGCGACGTAGGCGGTGTTCGATTCCCGGCCACGGGTCATCGCAACGTAGAAGTTCTCCCTGGTCATCCCGGGGGCAGCGACGACGTGCGCCGTGTCGGTCGTGATGCCCTGAGCACGGTAGGACGTGACTGCGTATCCGAGCTCGACGTGCTGCCGAACGTACGCGGCGGGCAGGACCACCGTGCTCCCCCATCGATGCTCGGGCCGCCGTACTTCGAGCAACCCGTTGCGATGCACCGCGACGACCGTCCACCGGTCGCCGTTGCGCACCCACCGCCGCCCCGCGCGCAGCCCGCGGTCGTTGCGCCTGGTGATGATCGCGTCGCCGACTGCGACTCGGGTGCCGTCGTGCAGGTCAAGCTCGAGGAGCGCATCGATGCGGCCATCGAGGATGAGTTCGGTACGAGCACGCTGGTTCAGCGCGGCGACCGCGTCGTTCGAGTCACTGATCAGCACCGTCGCCCGACCAGCCCGGACATCTGCCCGCCAGGCCAAGTACGCGGCATCCGCCATCGCATCGGTGTCGCCCTCGCGCACCCGGCCGTGCGCGAGGTACCGGTCGACCGATTCAGGATCACCGCGACGCAGACCGAGTGATGCCGCCTTCTCCCACTCGTTCACGAAGCGGTGCACGTCGACAAGTTCCGGCGCGTCGTGCCGGTCGTTGACAAGCAGGGCGAACGCACCGCCTGCGTCGACCGACTGTAGTTGAGCCGGGTCACCGACGAGCAGCACCTTCGCTCCCGCCTGTGCGGCGAGTGTGGCGACGCGGTCGAGTGGAAGGGTGCCGGCAAGCGACGCCTCGTCGACGATCACGAGCTGCCCGGTCCGGAAGGTCTCGCCGTCTGTCTGATGGTCATGCCACCATTTCGCGAGGTTCTCGGTCGCGATGCCAAGATCCTCGGCGAGGACATGCGCGGCGGCGGCAGACGGCGCGAGGCCGATCACGGATGCTCCACCATGAACCTGTTCCCAGGCGTGGCGGAGGGCCTTCATCGCGGTCGTCTTGCCCGCACCGGCTGGGCCGACGAGCACGTCGACGACACGGCCAGAGCCGGCAATCCTCGCGAGTGCCTGGAGTTGGTCGTCGGCGAGCACTCCCCCGCCTGGCAGTCGCTTCCGTGCGACCTCCCGCAACGCCGTCGGCGCCAGGCGTGCGCCCGACTCGTCAGCGGCCAGGTCCAGCAACCGGGACTCAGCGTCGAGCAGCGCTGTCGAGGTGAACACGGTGGAGTGCTTCGGGCGGAACACCGAGGTTCCGTCCTCCCGTCGGAAGGCTGCCGGGCTCGACGCAAGCTCCGGCGGCGTGAGTCGCAACGACCTCCGTTCGGCGGCATCAGTGACGAGCCCAATGATTGCTTCGCGGTCAGATGCCGTGCCGAATCGGTAACCCATGGTCTGGCGGGCCGCTTCAGCGGCGAGGTTCCAGTGCCGCCAGGTCGCGCGCTTCTCGCTCACCGCCGCCGTGACCCTCGCGCCGAGTGCGGCGATCTGGACGAGAGGCACATCATCCGCTCGCAGCACCCGCTGTGCAGGGTTCGCGGTTGCAGGGTGCGCCCAGCTTGAGGCATCCGCACCGAGCACTTTCGCCGCGCGATCGCGAGCACGGCCTGCACCTTGTTGCTGATCACGACGTGCGTGTGCAGATGCGGATCGCCCGCCCGACTATCGAAATGATCGAACGCCGCCGCAACCACGCCAGTGACATCGATCTGCGCAACGGCCCCATCGCGAGATGTTGCACCGGTGCGTGTGGCCGCAACCTCCCGCTCCAGAAACGCCAGCGCCTGCGCAACCGCAGCCTGGTGCGCACGCACAATTCGCTCCTGCGTCGTAGCATCCGCAATCCCCCACAGGACACTCGCCGACTTCGGAATCGAGAACGTGAAATCGTACCCGGCAACCGCACGACGCCGCCGGTCGCAGTGCTCGTAGGTCGGATATGCGCGTCCGAGTGGCTTCCCGGTGGCCGGATCCCTGCCCATCCCGATGAGCAACTGCAACTGCGATTCAGTGACCTCGTCACTCTCCGCAATGACGCCGGCACCGATGCTGGGAAGTCCGCTACCCATCCAGCGCCCTGGTGGCGTGCCCTTCGCACCGTAGTAACGAGTCAACGGCGTCGACATCGACCTCTCCCCATCGTTGACTACGACCGTGCGCAACAGGTACCGGAACCCGTCGCCAGCACTCATCACCCGCATCGACACCGTCACCGCGCCACCCCCGTCATCGCCGAGAAGGTGCGCACCCTCGATCTGCAAGAGGCGTGGCGTTCTTCCGTGGCTGAGAAGTTGCAGGCTGGCCGCTTCTCTCAACGACAGATGCGCACGTTTTTGCTCGTGGGAGCGGTTGAGCACCTACTTGACATGAGCGTGATTGCTAAGCGCCGACGCGAGAGAATCAGGGGTTTTCTGCTTGGCGCGGCAATCGCCGGCACGACAAATCGACACCGCGCGAGTTCATTCGACAGCGGGAAACCCCAGATCACACGGTGCGGCCGATTCGGCACCACCGTGTCGTGCGTGACGCGCGCCTCAGTCGCCCCAGGTCGCACTGGACGCCCGAACTCGCCAGCCTGCGATCAGGACCGCCTCTCGACGAGGCCAGACAGGCGGTCGAACGTTGTCCAAGCGAATCGTGACTCGCGGGTCGAGCTGAGCCCACCATGTTCATGATCGTGGCGCCAGGCGCTGCAGCACTGTTGCCGTTATTGGGTTGACCGAGCGATCGGGCTCCGCATAGTGCTCCTTTGTCGTCGACGTCGAGGTGTGCCCGAGCACGTCGGCGGCCGTCTCGATGCCAACTTCATTCGCGAGCAGCGTGGCTCCCGTGCGACGGAATGCGTGGGGAGTGATCTCCATGCCCTCGAGGCCTGCGTCTTTCAGGATGTCGCGGAACGTGCGTCTGGCGTTGTGCGGTGCGAGCGGCGTGCCCTTCTTGGTGAAGAAGAGCAGGTGCTCTCCATCCTCGCCGGCGATCAATGCCAGCCTTCGGCGAATGACCTCCGCTGCGAATGCCGGAATGGCAACGAGCCGGTTCGACTCATCGGTCTTGGGGTGCGACTGACGAAGCACGCCGGCGCCCTTGCGCACGACGATCGTCCCGCTGACGTGAACTCGGGGCGGATCCGCCGTCATGTCCACGTCGCATTTCCTCAACGCGAGCGTCTCGCCGATGCGTGTTGCAGTACCGAGCATCACTTCGATGAGATCCCTCACCTGTCCGTCTGGTCTCGGGCCCTTCACATCGTCGCCCGTCCGCCACTCGCGAGCCGCCGTACGAATCGCGGTGATCTGCTCCGGCGTGATGGCCTTCGGGGTGTGCTTCGGCTTCTTCAGTCGCGACGTCTCCTTGACGGGGTTACGCGGGATGACCTCTCGCCGCACCGCGAGGGCCATGACCATGCTCAGGATGGTGCGCGAGTGCTTCGCGCGCGCGTACGACTGCGCACGTTGTGCCCTCAGATACCGCTCGACACGGCCGACAGTCACCTCGCGAACAGTGAAATGCTCGAAGAACGGCAGTACAAGGCTCCGCAGCTCACGCTCGTACACCTCTTTGGTGCCATCGGACCGATCCACGTCCAGCTGCAAGTCTTCGAGCCAGGCCTCCGCGAGAACCGAGAACGGTGAGTCCGCCCGGAGCGAATCACCAGCATCACCGACGCGCATGCGCCCGGCAAGCTCGACCTTGAGCGCAGTCTTCGCAACACTCCGGCTCGAACCGCTCGCGGTGACCTGCCGCGTTCGACCGTCCCAGTCGCGGAAGCGCGTGTAGGCACGGAACCGTCCCTGGCCAACTTGATTCGCCTTGATCTCGCCGAAGGTGCCGATCGGCAGGCGCGGTCGGCCGGCCATCAGCGGTCACCCCGCACGATTCGCGGGGCTGGGTTCCGGCTCGTGGAGTCGGTCCATCCAGCTGTGGACATCGGAGACCCGGTAACGGATCTCGCGTCCGACATGGATGCCGGCAGGCCCCCGGCCGGCGGCGCGCAGGTCGTAGATCGCCTGCACGTGCACGCCGAGATACTCGGCGAGCTCGCTCGTCGTGAGAATCGGCTCCAGGCCGAGTCCTGAGAGGCGTTCGATGTCCATACCCGTAGGTGTGCCAGATCACCCCAAGCGACCCGGGACGGGCCGAACACCTTCTCCACAGAAGCCCGCCGAACGCGGTCGCTGACGGATAAACGTTGAATAATCGTTGAACTCATCGAGTCCTGTCCTTCTATCTAGGACAAGAAACCCTGGTCAACCGAAGTTCGAAGTAGCGAGGGCGGGACTCGAACCCGCGACACCACGATTATGAGCCGTGTGCTCTAACCACCTGAGCTACCCCGCCGGGCAGGTTTCACGGCGCGAGCCGAGAGAACCAGAGCCCCGAGTCAGGATTGAACTGACGACCCCTTCCTTACCATGGAAGTGCTCTACCACTGAGCTATCGGGGCGCGCTGCCGCAACCGGCAACCGTACGAGGATATCACTTCGCGGGTACTCCTCCGAACCGGCGGTCACACGGTGCTGGTGGCGCCAGCGGCGACCGCGATGCCGATGAAGAACGTCACGAACACGGCGATTCCGGCCAGGGTGAGCGCCGTGAACACGTATCCGAGGACCAGCCCGGTGAGCGCCGCTGCGCCGCCCTGTTCACCGGTGCGACGGATCTGCGCTCGCGCGATGTGTCCGCAGATGATCGCCGGGATCGAGGTGAGCACGCTGAAGAACACGAAGCCCAACGCGAGGCCGAGACTCACCCATGCGAGCACGTTCTGCGGAGGGCTTGCCGGCGCACCTCCGTACGGCACGGGGAGTGCGGCCGCCGGTGCGGCGGGAGGAACGATCGAGGTGGGGGTGTCCATGGGGCTCCAGCGGCAGGTGGGTTCGGTCGCGCCATGCTATCGGGCCGGGCCACCATCCCGGGTCACCAGGTAGGCGCGCTCACCCCCGGCAGTCGCCACGCGGTGAAACTCGCACCGTCGGCACCGAGGTGCACGTGACCATCGGATGCCTCGAGCCGGGCATCGCCGAACAGCGGCGCCGCGGCATCCGTCGTCACCTCGACCGTCTCTGCCGCGAGCTCGAGCGTCGCAGCACCCCGCGCGGCGAATACCAGCAACCGCTCGTCGGCCGATTCGCGCACGAACGCCACGGCGTCGTCGCCGACCGCGAGCCAGCGGATGCCGCCGGTCGCGAGCACGGGGTGGTCGCGGCGCAGGCGCAAGAGCGACCGGTACGTCTCGAGCACCGGCGCGACCTCGGGCGTTGCCTCGCTCCCCCACGGGATCGGCGTACGCGATTCCTCGCCGTCGACGCCGGTGAGCCCGAACTCGTCGCCGGCCCATACGACCGGGATGCCCGGCAGTGTCACCGCGAGTCCGAGTGCGACGGGCACGGTGCCCGGCCGAGCCGAGGTGCGGAAGCGCGGCGTGTCGTGGGTGTCGAGCGCGTTCATGGTCGCAAGCCGCGTGCGCCACGGGAACCCGGCGCTGAACCGAATGTGCGCCTCGAGGAAGTCGCTGCCGGTGTACGACGGCACCGCGGCGTTGGCGAACCCGATGCCGCCGCCGCCCGCACTGCCCGGCTCGAGCAGCCAGCTCCAGAGCGGCCGCGTAAACGGCGTGTACGTCATCGCCCCGTGCCACGCATCGCCCTGGAAGTCGCTCGCCGCATCGTTCGTCGACTCGCCGAGCAGGATCGTGTCGGGGTTCACGTCGAGCATCGTGCGGCGGATCGTCTGGCGCACCTCGGCGTTCAGGTCTTCAGCGCCGAGCCGGCCGGTCATATTCGCGACGTCGATGCGCCAGCCGTCGAGGCTGAACGGCGGGGCGAGGTAGCGCGCGACGACCGAATCGCGGCCCTCGATGAACCGGCGCCGCAGCTCGGTCGAGCTCCAGTCGAACTTCGGCAGGCTCGGCACGCCGAGCCACGACTCGTAGCCGCCGCCGTCTGCCTCATCGCGGAAGTAATAGAAGGAACGCTCGGGCGACGCCGGGTCGGCCTGCGCCTCCTTGAACCACTCGTGCGCGTCGCCCGAATGATTGCTCGTGAGGTCGCCGATGACACGGATGCCGCGGCGGTGCGCCTCCTCGACGAGCCGCACGAGCGCGTCGTCGCCGCCGAGCAGCGGGTCGACCTCGCCGAACGTCGACGCGTCGTAGCGATGGTTCGATCGCGCGGGAAACACGGGCGTGAGGTAGAGCAGGTTCACGCCGAGCTGCTCGAGGTGATCGAGGTGCTCGCGCACGCCATCGAGGTCGCCGCCGTAGAACTGCTGCGAGCGGCCGGGCGGGTCGCCGTCGACGGGGTCGCTCCACTCCGCCGGGATCGCCCACTCGGGCAGCTCACGCGCCTCTGCGCGATCCGACCTCGCGAACCGGTCGGGGAACACCTGGTACAGCACGCTCGACGCCGCCCACTCGGGCGGCGGCTCGTGCGCGACGAGGCGGAAGTCGTCGTGGTCGCGCGTCTCGGTCGTGAAGAGCCCGACCTGGTTCAGCCAGTACTGCCGGCCGTCGGCGCCGACGAGCAGCCACCGGTAGCCGTGCACGGGATTCGCGACTTCGATGGCCGCCTCCCACCACTGCCAGCCATCGGCAGACCCGACGACGGATGCCTCGGAGAACTGCGGCTCGCGGTTCGGGTTCGATCGCGTGCCGACCCACGTGAGCGGCCCGAACGAGGCCGGCACGCGCAGTCGCACGCGAACGACCTCGCCGAGCGCGGGCGTCTGCGTCGAGACGTGCAGTGGGGATCCGTCGTGGTGCGGCGTCAGTCGCGAAGGCATTCCCCCACCTTTCCACGCGCAGGTTTCGGGCAGGAGAACCGGGGGTGCCGCGGCATCCGCTTCGCGTCGCCTACTTGACGGCACCGGCCGTGAGGCCGCCGACGATGTACTTCTGCAGGAAGAGGAACAGCGCGACCACGGGCAGCGCGGCGATGACCGCGCCGGCCGAGAAGGCGCTCCAGTCGGCGTAGCGCGGGTTCGAGACGAGCTTCGTGAGGCCCACGGCGAGCGTCTGCTGCTCGGTATCGATCAGGAGCACGGATGCCACGACGAACTCGTTCACCGACGCGATGAACGACAGCAGGGCCACGACCGCGAGGATCGGCGCGACGAGCCGCAGGATGATCGTGAAGAAGATGCGGGCATGGCCGGCTCCGTCGATCTTCGCGGCCTCGTCGATCGACGCGGGCACGGTGTTGAAGAAGCCGTACATGAGATAGGTGTTCACGCCGAGCGCACCGCCGAGGTAGACCATGATCAGGCCGACGTGCGTGTTGAGGCCGATCGCCGGGAACCAGTCGCCGATCGCGCTCATGAGCAGGAAGATCGCGACCACGGCGAGCAGCTGCGGGAACATCTGCACGACGACGATCGAGATGAGGCCGAAGCGCCGCCCCGTGAACCGCATGCGCGAGAAGGAATACGCCGCGAGCGCCCCGAGGAACACCGTGGCCACGGCCGTGATGCCCGAGATGAGGAGGGTGTTGCCGAACCACGTCGTGAACGGCACTTGCGGGTCGGAGAGGATTCGCACGTAGCTGTCGAGGCCGATCTTCGAGAACAGGGCGTTCGATCCGGTGAGCGTGCCGCGCGGGTTGAGCGACGACGAGATCACGAAGATGATCGGGAACAGCGAGAAGGCCACCATCACGACGCCCACGACGTGGCGCCAGCCGGTCGCCGCGAACCAGCGGCCGAAGTTGAACGGCCGCCGGGGCTGGATGCGGCGGGGAGCGCCGAGGGCGGTACTCGCCCGGGTCGAGGCATCCGCGAACTCGTCGATCTCACCGGCGACGAGGCCGATCGGCGTTCCGGAAACGGGCTGCTGCGCGGCCATCAGTTCAGCTCCTCGAGCGACTTGGTGCGACGGAAGGCGATGACCGAGATCACCGCGACGACGATGAAGATGATGATCGAGTACGCACTCGCGAGACCGTAGTCACGCGACTGGCCGGTGAAGGCCACTTTGTAGACCATCGAGATCAGGATGTCGGTGAAGCCGACCGGGATCGGCGCGCTCGAGTCCCGTGGCCCGCCGTCGGTGAGCATGTAGATCACGTTGAAGTTGTTGAAGTTGAACGCGAACGACGCGATGAGCAGCGGCGCGACACTCACGAGCAGGAGGGGCAGCTTGATGAGCCGGAACACCGCCCACGGCCTTGCACCGTCGACCGTCGCGGCCTCCTGCAGCTCTTCGGGAATCGACTGCAGCGCTCCCGTGCACACGAGGAACATGTAGGGGAAGCCCAGCCAGAGGTTGACGACGAGCACCGAGATCTTCGCGACGACCGGATCGGTGAGCCAGGGAACGGATGCCCCGCCGAGCAGCACCTGGTTGATGAATCCGAAGCTCTCATTCATCATGCCCGCCCACACGAGCGCCGACAGGAACGACGGCACCGCATACGGGAGGATCATCAGGACGCGGTAGTACTTGCGACCTCGCATGCGGAGGTCGTTGAAGACGATCGCGAGGAAGAGTCCGAGGAAGAACGTCGACGCGACCGAGATGAGCGCGAACGCGAAGGTCCAGAGCGTGACGTAGAGGAGCGGGCCCGCGAGTCGCTCGTCGGTGACGGCACGCACGAAGTTGTCGAAGCCGACCACGATCTGCCAGCCGGGCAACAGCTGCTCACCGTCGTCGGAGGTGAAGGCGCCGGTGCCGAGGTCGGAGTAGACGGTGCCGGTGCTGAGGTCGGTCATCGTGCCGGCGGCGGCGTCGTACTCGAGGTTCGAGAGGTAGAGGTATCCGCTGGATCCATCGGGCGTGCGGATGGCGCCGTCGTTCGGGTCGTCGGAGAAGGGCACCGCGAGCTCGGTGATCTCATCGGTGCGGGCGATGACGTCGGCGAAGTTCAGCGTGGTCCAGCCGTCGACGGCGACAGCCTTGCCGCCCTCCATCTCGGCGTCGACCTCGGTGAGCGGCGAGTCGGTCGTGCCGACGCTCGCCTCGCCGTCGGGATCGGTCACGAGCAGGCCGAGCTCGCCGAGCTGGTCGACGACGGTGACCTCGTAGGTCGGCGAGTCGGGCACGCGCTCGAGCGCCGAGCTCATGAGCGACGAGACCGCCTGCTCCTTCGAGCCGTTGTGTCCCGTGCCGTAGTTGGTGAAGGCGATGTAGCCCGTGTAGACGAGC
The DNA here is from genome assembly GCF_004134825.1 of Agromyces albus. GTDB lineage: Bacteria > Actinomycetota > Actinomycetes > Actinomycetales > Microbacteriaceae > Agromyces > Agromyces albus. The sequence goes on along the minus strand of NZ_SDPN01000004.1, from coordinate 6,171 downwards.
ACGAACACCTGGAAGACGACGAGGAAGATGACGCCCGGGGTGAGGTACTTCGCGGGCAGCTTCGTGCGCGAGAAGTAGATCCAGTTCACAATGGCCGTGACGACGCCGACGATGGCGGCCACGAGCCACTGCTCGCTCGAGATGAGGATGAAGATCGCATAGACGGCGATCGCGTCGACGATGCCGAGGAGCAGCACCTTGACGAGGAGCATCTTCACCCCACCGGATGCCGCTTCGGCGATGCCTGCCGCCTGGCGCTGCCGCTTCGTCGGCTTCTTCGGGGTCTCCGAGGTGACCTCGTCGTCGATCGTGGTGCTCATCCTGCTCGCTCTTCCTGTCGAACGTGAGTGCTCCGGGCCGGACGCCGTGGTGCGACATCCGGCCCGGAGCGGCTCGTCGTTGTTAGCCGATCGCAGCCTGCACGTCGGCCGTCAGCTTCTGCCACGTCGCGACGGGGTCGGCACCGTTGATGATGTCGGCCTCGGCGATGCCCCAGTACTGCCAGACCGAACCCATGGCCGGGATGGCCGGCATCGGAACGGCCTCGGCACCGACGGCGGCGAAGCCCTCGATGATCGGGTCGCTCGACGCGGTCTCAGCGGCGGCCGAGAGTGCCGGAAGCACGTTGCCCGCCTCGAAGAGCTCGAGCTGCACGTCTTCGGTGCCGAGGTAGTTGACGAGGAAGTCGTTCGCGGCGACCTTGTTCTTCGACTCGGAGGAGACGAAGAAGCCCTTCACGCCGGCGAACGGCGAGGCGACCTCGGCGGTCGGGCTCGGCACGCTGTCGATCGCGACATTGAGGCCGGCGTCGACGGCCGAACCCACGTTCCACGGGCCCGTGAGCCAGAACGCGGCGGTGCCGTCGAGGAAGGCCTGCTTGGCGATGTCACCGTCGACGTCGGTGTTGAAGACGCCCGTGCCGTTCTTGCCCTGGCTCGCGAGCCACGTGGCGAACTGCTCGCCGCCCGCGTTGCCGAGCTGGAGGTCGGCGGGGTCGTAGCCCTGGTCGTTGCTGCCGAAGACGGGAGCGCCGAACGCGGTCTGGAACGGGTAGAGGTGGTAGGGGTTGCCCTCTGCGCCCTGCTCGACGACGAACGGCTGGGTGAGGCCGGCGGCCTGGCCCTTCGCGATCATGTCGTCGAAGCTCGTGGCGGCCTCGGGAACGAGGTCGGCGTTGCGGATGACCGCGATGTTCTCGACCGCGTAGGGAAGCATGTAGACGGTGCCCTCGTATGTGGAGGCATCGATCGCGACGGGCAGGTAGTCGCCCGCCGAGTCGCCGAGCTCGATCGGTGCAACGACACCGTTCGTCGAGAGCTCGCCGAGCCAGTCGTGGGCGCCCATCGTGATGTCGGGGCCCTTGCCGGTCGGAACCTGCTGGATGAAGTCATCCTTGATGTCGGCGTTGTCCTTGCCGACGAGGTCGACCTTGACGCCGTTCTTCTCGGAATAGGCGTCGGCTGCCCCCTGCAGCGCGTCGACGCGTTCGGCGTCGACCCAGACCGTGAGCGTGCTGCTTGCGGCATCGCCTTCGGAGCCGGCGTCGCCGGCGGCGCAGCTCGCGAGACCGAGCGTCGCGACGACCGCGACGGCCCCGGCAGCGAGGAGGCTCTTCGTATTCACCCTCATTGGTGTGTGCCCTTCTCAGTGTGCATGAGTCCGGCGCCTTCGCCTGGTGACGGAGCTGTGTTCCCCGTTCCGGTTCCCGTGGAACCGTGCACCGTGCCCGAAAGGCCGTTCTTCCGTGTGGAGTACTCGCGTTATGCAAGCGATTACAGGTATACCCTGCGTCGCCGCTATTCCAAAACCACGTGGACAGCATCGATACAGCTTCGTGACCATCAGGTTACGCCGCGATGCTGCAAGCGTTTCCATGAGGTGTCGGGATGTCGTACAGTTTGCAGATGACTTCCGATTGGTGGCGCACCGCCGCGATCTACCAGATCTACCCCCGGTCGTTCGCCGACGCGAACGGCGATGGCATGGGCGACCTCGCCGGCATCACCTCGCGCCTCGACGACCTGCAGGAACTCGGCATCGACGCCATCTGGCTCTCGCCGTTCTTCACGTCCCCCCAGCGCGATGCCGGCTACGACGTCGCCGACTACTGCGACGTCGACCCTCGCTTCGGCGCGCTCGCCGATTTCGACGCGATGCTCGCCGAGGCGCATGCCCGCGGCATCCGCGTCATCATCGACCTCGTGCCGAACCACTCATCCGATGAGCACGAGTGGTTCCAGGCGGCGCTCGCCGCAGGGCCGGGCAGTGCCGAACGGGCGCGCTATCTCTTCCGCGACGGGCGCGGGCCGGCCGGCGACGAGCCACCGAACAACTGGGAGTCCGTCTTCGGCGGCCCCGCGTGGACCCGCGTCGCCGAGGCCGACGGCACTCCCGGCCAGTGGTACCTGCACCTCTTCGACAGCTCGCAGCCCGACTTCGACTGGACGAACGACGAGGTGCGCGAGGAGTTCCGCGACATCCTGCGCTTCTGGCTCGACCGCGGCGTCGACGGCTTCCGCGTCGACGTGGCGCACGGCATGATCAAGGCCGACGGCCTGCCCGACTACACCCCGCCCGCCGACGGCGGCAGCATGGGCGGCGGCGCGGCCGTGACCGCCGGCGTTCCCCTCGAGCCCGAGATCAGCTCGGAGCCCGGCGACCTCGCGCCCTATTGGGGCCAAGACGGCGTGCACGACATCTACCGCGACTGGCGCAAGCTCCTCGACGAGTACCCGGGCGAGCGCATCCTCGCCGCCGAGGCGTGGGTCGACCCGCTCCCCCGCGTGGCCAACTGGGTGCGCCCCGACGAGATGCACCAGGCCTTCAACTTCGCCTACCTCGAGACGCCGTGGGATGCCGCGGCCCTCCGTCACGTGATCGACGCCTCGCTCGACGCCTTCGGATCGGTCGGCGCGCCGAGCACGTGGGTGCTCTCGAACCACGACGTCGTGCGCCACGCGACGCGCCTCTCGGTCACCGAGGCGAACCCCCAGGGCCACGGCCTCGGATCCCGCTCGAAGGGCCTGCCCGAGTACGAGGCCGGCCTGCGCCGCGCCCGTGCCGCGACCGCCCTCATGCTCGCGCTCCCCGGCTCGGCCTACCTCTACCAGGGCGAGGAGCTCGGCCTGCCCGAGGTCATCGACCTGCCCGACGACGCCCGCGAAGATCCCACGTGGTTCCGCACGAACGGCGAGCGCTATGGGCGAGACGGATGCCGCGTGCCGATCCCCTGGGAGGCCGACGCGCCGTCCTACGGATTCGGGCCGAGCGAGGCATCCTGGCTCCCGCAGCCCGCGCAGTGGCGCGAACTCGCCCGCGATCGCCAGCGCGGCACCGACGGTTCGACACTCGAGCTCTACCGGTCGCTGCTCCGTCTTCGCCGTGAGCACGACCTCGGCTCGGGCGCAGTCGAGTGGCTGCCCGGATTCCGCGACGACGTGCTCGCGCTCCGCAACGGCGACGTCATCGCCGTGGCGAACACGGGCGCGTCGCCCGTGGAGCTGCCCAGCGGCGACGTGCTCCTCGCGAGCGAGGCGCTCACCGGCCGCACCCTGCCGGGCGACACCACGGCCTGGCTCCGCGCGTAGCTGCGGGCGTCGCGGCCGCCTGGCTCGCTCTGCAGGTCGCCGCTTCCGTCCGTAGCATCCGTCAACGGACGCCCGGTGCACGGGCGGCACCCACTCTGCAGGGGATTCCTCGTCATACCCCTTCATGCGGCAGGCATGACGAGGAATCCCCTGCATCCAGGGGCGCGGATGTAAGGCGCCAACCAGTCAGCGCGCCCAGGCATGCGCCCGAGCGCCCCAGCGGTGCTCGCCGCGCTCGATGAGCACCAGCAGGTCGCCTCGCGTCCGCTCCCAGTCGTGCACGACCATGTCGTACGTCAGCCGCACCACGAGATAGCCACGCATCACGAGCTCGAACCCGCGACGGCGATCCTCGACGAAGTCCTTCCTGTCCATGTGGAAGCCTGCGCCGTCGAGTTCGATGACGAGCCGATCTCCGATGAGCAGGTCGACGTGCCCGACGCCCGGAATGTACGCCTGCGTGCGGTGCGACAGACGCTTGCCGCTCGGGAGCATCCGCGCGATCGTCTCGAGCCCAGAGTCGCAGTGGGGGTCGGCGTGGTCGATGAGTCGTCGCTTCGACGAGGGCACGAGCGCGCGGAGCTCGGCTCGCCCGGCGCTCGAGAGCTCACGCAGGTTCAGCGCGGAGTCCACGGCGATCATCGCGGCCAGGGAGCCCGCGCACGTGAACATCTCAGCGAGGGCGCGTGGCAGTGAGTCGCGGGCCGGCAGGTCGTTCGGCCCACTCGGTCGCTCGCGGTAGTGGACGCAGACGCCGTGCGACTTCTCGAGCGGAACGGCTCGGTCGAGGGGCGATCGGAGCCGCGACGCACCACCCGCCACGCGCACGTGGAGCATGGGATCGTCGAGCGTCCAGAGCCCGTGGAGTCGAGCGACGGATGCCGCCGTCAACGTGCCCCCGACGCGCACCGCCCTCACGACCGCGGACGGAGCATCCGGTACGCCGTACCAGCCGCGGCGCACCGCGAAGACGGCGCCGTTTGCGATTCCCCGCTGGAGTACGCCACGACTCACTCCCGCCTGCTCGAGAGCGCGGCGAGGCAGCACGCCTCCATTGGCACGGATGAGTCGCGCGGGTTCCATGTCCGAGAGCGTCATCCCGTGAGTCTTGACGCGTTCGAGGCGTTGTGACCGCGCGCCGAACGCGCTGTGGAGAACGGCCCGCACCGATCGCCTGTGGAGGGCTCGTCGAACCCCGCATGGACGAGAGTCCCATCGGCTGTGAAGTACTGCAGGGGAAACGCGGTCATACCCCGCCCCAGCGCCGGGATAATCGTGAATCCCCTGCATCCGGGTGCCGCGGCCAATGAATGGCACGAGCGCGAGCAGGGTCGAGCGATCGGAGCCCGACGTGGCGTTCACGTGTGGGCGAGCGAGCCGTCAGTTCGTGTTCTCGTAGAGCCAGACGAGCGGGTCGACCTTCATGCCGTCGACGCCGCCGAGGCGGATCTCGAAGTGCAGGTGAGGACCGGTGGACATGCCGGTGTCGCCCGTGGTGCCGACGACGTCGCCGACGCCCACCTGGTCGCCGACCGCGAAGCGCATCGAGTCGTACTCCATGTGCGCGTAGACGCTCGTGACCTTCTGGCCGTCGATCTCGTGATCGATCATCATGACGACGCCGAGTGACCCGCCGCCGTTCTCGGCGACGACCACGGTGCCGTCGGCGATCGACTGGATCTCGGCACCGAGGCCCGGATTGAAGTCCTGGCCGCCGTGGTTCGTGGAACAGCCGTAGCAGTCGCGATAGCCGAAACGGTCGCCGATGTGCACGCCGACGGCGAACGGCCACTGGATCGTGCCCGCCGGGTTGTTCGTGAACGTGGCCTCAGCGCGAATGCCGGCCGCCTTGGCGTACTCCTCGATCGACTGGGCCTTGTAGCCCTCGCGGTTGACGCTCTGCGCGAGCGCGCCACCCGTGATCTCGACGTGCTGGGCATCGGGCTCGTCGGTCGCCACGCTCTCGAGGGCCATGGCCTGCACGTCGGCGGGGGTGAGCAACGAGAGCGACGGCACGGATGTCGCGACGGCGAGCAGCGCGGCGAAGCTCATCGCGACGACGCTCGCGACACGGGCGCCTCCGCGGCGCTTGCGCGGCGTGGCCGCAACCGCCGCCGTCGTGGAACGCGTCGGTCGCGTGTTGCGGATCGCCGGGATGCCAGTGTGGTTCGACCGCGGGTCTCGCGGCGCATGACCGCGCGTCGCGTGGTCGTTGGTTCGGCGCCCGGAGCCCGACGACGCAGATGACGACGACGAGCGGCGGCGCGATTCGGTCTCGACCAAGGTCGCCACGTCGCGGCGTGAAGCGCGCCCCGCGTCGATCGTCGGCATCAGTGCTGCCGACGGCAACGCGGCGGCCGACGTCGGCGAAGGCGCGGGCGAATTCCTGGCGAAGATGTCGAGCTCGTCGAAGCTGCCGGGTGACGCAGGGCCGGGCGCCTTCGCGCCGGCCGAGGTGGCGATGGTCGCGGTGACGGCGACGGATGCCGCCGCCGCGGCATTCGCGGCGACCTCGTGCACTGGGTGCGGCGTCGGCACGGCCGGCGGTGCGGGCTTCGGCACGGCAGGCGGGGCGGGCTTCGGC
>NZ_SDPN01000039.1 GCF_004134825.1 Agromyces albus | reverse complement strand
GTCGACGGGCGGCTCGCCCGCGGCTCCCGGTGCCGCGGCGGCATCCGGCGGCCGGCTCGACCCCTTCGCCCCGGCGGCACCGGCACCCGCGTGGCGGTTCCTGCACCACCTCAATCCGCTCGCGAAGGTGCTCGCGCCGGTGCCCGTGATGGTGCTCATCGCCTTCTCGCGGGGCATCCCGGTGCCGCTCGCGTTCGCGATCTTCGCGATCGCGCTGCTCCTCATCGGCGCGCGGCTGTCTCGCGGGGCCCTGCTGCTCGTGCTCGTGGCGATCCCGGTCGTGACGCTCGTCGTCGGCGTGAGCTTCGGCATCTGGATCGACCCGGGCCGCATCGGCGCCGACGACCCAGGCGCCGGCGTCGTGCTCCTCGAGCTCGGCGACCTGCGGTTCACGCTCGCCGCCTACCTGCTCGGTCTCGCCACCGCGCTGCGATTCGCGAGCATCGCCCTGCTGGCGCTCGCCGCCGGGTTCACGACGACCGGGCCCGACCTCGTGCGCGCCATGGTGCAGAACCTGCGCGTGCCGTACCGCATCGGCTACACCGTGCTGGCGTCGTACCGCTTCGCGCCGCGCTTCGGCCACGAGCTCGAGGTCATCAGGGCGGCACACCGGGTGCGCGGAACGGATGCCGGGCGCGGCCCCATCGCGGCCCTCTGGCGCGCGATCGGCTACGCCGTGCCCCTGCTCGCGAGCGCCATCCGGCATGCCGAGCGCGTCGCCCTCGCGATGGACGCCCGCGCGTTCGGCGCACACCCGACCCGCACCGAACGGCACCGCATGCCCTGGCGCGTTCGCGACACCGTCTTCGTCGCGTGCTTCCTCGTGGCGAGTGCGGCGCTCGCGTGGTGGGCGTCGGGCCTCGGCGCGTGAAAGGGCCGGGCGGCGAACGCCACCCGGCCCTTCACTGCTCGCGTGCGGGCTACTCGGCCGGCGCGGTGCCCTCGATCTCGACGAGGAACACGAGCGTCTGCGCGCCGAGCTCGTGCGCAGCGGCATCCGTTCCATAGCCGTACTCCGGCGGGATGGTCACGATGAGCTTCGTGCCGACCTTCTGGCCGACGAGCGCGGCACCGAAGCCCTGGATGACGCCGTCGGTCGGGAACGTCGCCGGCTCGCCGCCGTAGCTCTGGTCGAAGATCTCACCGGTCTCCCAGCTCGTGCCCTGGTACTGCACGGTCACGTTGTCGCCGGTGCCGACCGTGTCGCCGTCGCCCTCTTCGAGCACCTTCAGCAGGAGCGCAGTGGGCGGAGCCGAGTCGGGCAGCGTGACCGTGGGCGCTTCACCCTCGGCGCCGAACTTCACCTCGGGCGGGTTCTCGGTCCACTCGCCGGGCTTGAGCGGCTCCTGCACCTCGACGACGTCGACGACGATGACGATCGTCTCGCCACCGGCGATGCCGATCGACTCGTTGCCCTCGTCGCCGTAGAGCGTCGAGGCCGGCGCCACCGTCACGGTGCGCGAGCCGACCGGCACGCAGTCGATGCCCGAGAGGAACGCGTCGAAGAGCTTGGAGTCGCCCACGGTGATGGTGGTGGGCTGCGAGAAGACGCGCTCACCCGTCGTGCCCGAGAACGCGCTGATGACCGCGTTGATCGGGTCGCCGGGCGCGGTCTCGTCGCCGTCGCCCTCGATAGCGACCGATCGCTCGAGCGACTCCGCCTCGAGCGGCGTCGTGAACGTCGCGGTCGGCGCCTCGGCGAATGCGCCCTCGACCGTGACGCCGTCGCTCAGCTCGCCCGACGAGACCTCCATGCACTCGGCGGTGGCATCTGGCGTTTCGGTCGGCTCAGGCTCGGGGCTGCCGGCACAACCGGCGAGGAAGAGGGCTGCGGTGGCGGCGAGCGCGACGGGCGCGGCGCGGCGCAGGACACGATTCATAGGGGGAGATCTCGTTTCGATCGGGAGACACGTCTCCCCAGTCTGCACGTTCCTGGCTTTCGATTGCCTGAATCCCCGATTCTCGGCCGATCAGGGACACAATGGGCACATGGGGGAGACAACAGGGGTGCCCGATTTCGCGGAAGGCTTCGCCGCTGCGGCGGCCTCCTTCGCGGAGATCGACGACGCGCTCTGGAATCCGATCTCCACCGCCGCCGTGTTGCGGTCGCACCCGCAGTTCGGTGAGCTTGTGCTCGACGCGTGCTGCGGTGACGGGGCATCCGCGGTGCCGACCGCCGAGCTCGTGGGCACCGGTGGCCTCGTCGATGCGGTCGACTTCGCCGAGGGGCTCATCGAGCTCGCCCGGGAGCGAGTGGGCGAGCGGATGCCGCAGCTGCGCTTCCACGTCGCCGACGTCGCCACCTGGGAGACCACCGGGTACGACCTCGTGCAGTGCGTGCTCGGCATCCTGTTCTTCGACGACCTCGACGCGGGAACCCGCCACCTCATCGAGCGCGCACGGCCGGGAGGGCGGGTCGCGATCACGGTGTGGGCGGCCGGCGCGATGGAGCCGCTCGCCGAGGTGCTGACATCGGCATTGCCCGAGGGCGCGGCATCCGAGCTCGGCGACCTGCGCTCGCCGGCGATCGACATCGCAAGCACGCCTGGAAACCTCGCGCATTGGCTCACGGGGCTCGGGCTCGTGCAGGTGCGGGCCGAGGCGGTGCGGCGCCATCTCGACCTCACGCCCGAGCTCGCATGGGGGCTCGTCGAGGGCACGGGCCTTCGCCTCGCGCTCGGCGACCTCGATGACGAGGCCGTGGCGGGCGTACGCGAGCGCTACCTCGCGGGCCTCGAGGAGCGCGACGTGCAGACCGTCGACGTCACGACCCTCATCGCGGTGGGCCGCCGCCCGTCTCCCCCGCCGGCGGCCGAGTAGCTACTTCACGGTCAGGCCGGCCTCGGCTCCCGTCGCGACGGGCCGCGCCCAGTCGTTCGACCACTGGCTCCACGAGCCCGGGAAGAGTGCTGCGTCGATGCCGGCGATCGCGAGGGCCGCGACTTGGTGCGCCGCCGTGACGCCCGAGCCGCAGTAGGCGGCGACCGGAGCGTCGCCGTGCACGCCGAGCGCGGCGAAGCGTTCGCGCAACTCCTCGGGCGTGCGGAATCGGCCGTCGGCGTCGAGATTGGCCGCGGTGGGCGCCGACACTGCGCCCGGGATGTGTCCGGCGCGCGGGTCGATCGGCTCGACCTCGCCCCGATACCGCTCTGCAGCGCGCGAGTCGAGCAGCACACCCTCGGCCGGAATGCCGGCTGCCCCGTCGATGTCGACGACGGGCATCGAGCCGAAGTGCGCGGTGGCGTCGCCCGACTCGGGCGTGGTCTCGCCGGTCTCGAGCGGATGCCCCGCTGCGCGCCATCCCGCGAGCGCGCCGTCGAGCATCCGCACGTCGGCCACGCCCGCGTGCTTCAGCAGCCACCACGCACGAGCGGCGGACTGGTTGCCGAGGTCGTCGGTGACCACGACCGTGTCGCCGTCGCGAAGCCCCCAGCGCCGCATCGCCGCGGTGAGCCCAGCTTCGCCGGGCAGCGGATGCCGCCCCGCACCCTGCACGTCGTGGTCGGCGAGCTCGCGATCGAGGTCGACGTAGACGGCGCCCGGGACGTGCCCGGCGCGGAACGCCTCGCTCCCGTCGGGTTGGGCGAGCGTCCAGCGCACGTCGAGCACCACGGTACGTTCACCCGACGAGAGTCGTGCGGCGAGTTCGTCTGCAGAGATGAGGATCGGCATGGATCCATCTTGCCCGGCCCGGGGCGCGAAAACACGCTTCGCTAAACTGGTCGGACGGTTGCGAGCGCGGGGAGGGTGAATGATCGCCTGCCTCGGAGCCTTCGCCGTCGTGGCGGTCCTGACGCCGCTGCTCACGAGGCTCATGGGCCGCCGGGTCTTCGCGATCCTCGCGCTGCTGCCGGCCGCCGTGTTCGTGCTGCTGCTCACGTGGCTCCCGGGTGTGCTCGCGGGCGAGCCCGTCGTCGAGTCCGTGCCGTGGATCCCGGCGCTCGACATCGCCCTGAGCTTCCGCGTCGACGCCCTCGCGCTGCTGCTCGCGCTCATCGTCACGGGCATCGGCGCGCTCGTGCTGCTCTACTGCATGCACTACTTCGCCGACGACGAACCGGCGCTCGGCCGGTTCGCGGCGTTGCTGCTCGCGTTCGCCGGCGTGATGTTCGGCCTCGTCACCGCCGACGACGTGTTCATCCTGTTCACGTTCTGGGAAGCCACGAGCGTGCTCTCCTACCTGCTCATCGGCCACTACACAGGGCGGAAGGAGAGCCGCGGCGCCGCGCTGCAGGCGCTCACCGTCACGACCCTCGGCGGGCTCGCGATGCTCGTGGGCCTCGTGCTGCTCGTCGCGGCGGGCGGCACGAGCTCGCTCAGCGAGCTCGTCGCGAACCCCGTCGACGGGGTCGCGGGCGCGTGGGGCATCGCCCTCGTGCTCGTCGGCGCGATCTCGAAGAGCGCGCTCGTGCCGTTCCACTTCTGGCTGCCCGCGGCGATGGCGGCGCCGACGCCGGTCTCGGCCTACCTGCACGCCGCCGCGATGGTGAAGGCCGGCGTCTACCTCGTGGCGCGGCTCGCGCCCGGCTATGCCGACCTCACGGTGTGGCATCCGATCGTCATCACGCTCGGGGTGCTCACGATGCTCGTCGGCGGCTGGCGGGCGCTGCGCCAGTACGACCTCAAGCTGCTGCTCGCCTACGGCACGGTGAGCCAGCTCGGATTCCTCGTGCTCGTCACGGGCTTCGGCACGCGCGACGCAGCGCTCGCGGGCGTCGCCCTGCTGGTCGCCCACGCCCTGTTCAAGGCCGCGCTCTTCCTCGTCGTCGGCATCGTCGACCACGCCGCCGGCACCCGCGACTGGCGCAAGCTCTCGGGCCTCGGGCGACGGATGCCGGTGATCACCGTGATCGCGATCGTCGCCGCCGCGTCGATGGCGGGCGTGCCGCCGCTCTTCGGATTCGTGGCGAAGGAGGCCGTGTTCGCGGCATTCCTCGACGCCGTCGCGCAGGGCGACCAGTGGGCATGGATCGCGCTCGTCGGCGCCGTGCTCGGCTCGGTGCTCACCGTCGCGTACACCGTTCGGTTCGTCTGGGGCGCATTCGCCACGAAGGCGGATGCCGCGCCCACTCCCCTGCACGGCGAGGGCCGGGCGATCATCGCGGCACCGGGCCTCCTCGCCGCGGCGAGCCTCGTGTTCGCGTTCGCGGTGCCGCTCGTCGAGCCGCTGCTCGCCGCGTACGCCGACGAGCTCCCCGGGCCGCACGAGTTCCACCTCGCGCTGTGGCACGGGCTCGCGCCCGCGCTCGCCGTCTCGGCCGCCGTGTTCACGTTCGGCGCCCTGCTCGTGTGGGGGCGCCAGCGGGTCGCCCGCCTGCAGGCCTCGATCACGCCCGTGCTCGACTCGGCGCGCGGCTACCTCGGCGTCGTGTCGGTCGTCGACCGGCTCGCCGCGGCGGTCACGACCGCGATCCAGCACCGCGGGCTCCCCGGATACCTCGCCATCATCGTCGCGGTGTTCATCGGCGGGCTCGGCGTGGCATCCGTCATGAACACGACCTGGCCCGACGGCGTGCGCCTGTGGGACTATCCGGCGCAGCCGTTCCTGGCACTCGTGATGGCGGTCGCGGGCATCGCCGCGGCCACGGTGCGACAGCGCCTCACCGCCGTGCTGCTCGTGGGCGTCACGGGCTACGGACTCGTGCTGCTCTTCGGCATGTCGGGCGCTCCCGACCTCGCCCTCACCCAGGCCCTCGTCGAGACCGTCGTGGTCGTGGTGTTCGTGCTCGTGCTGCGCCGCCTCCCGCAGCGGATCGCGCAGCGCAACCCGCCGGTGCACAAGCTCGCGCGCGGCATCATCGGCGCGCTCGCGGGCGTCGTGATGGCCGTCATCGGACTCGTCGCGATCGGCGCCCGCATCCAGCCGACGATCGCCGACGGCTTGCCCGCGCTAGCACTCGAGGCCCACGGCAAGAACATCGTGAACGTCATGCTCGTCGACATCCGGGCCTGGGACACGCTCGGCGAGATCTCCGTGCTCGTCGCCGTGGCCACGGGCGTCGCGAGCCTCATCTTCGTGTCAGGACGCACCGGCGGCGCCCCGAGGCTCGAAGACCTCGGCGACGACGTCGAGCCCGTCGACCGGCGCGAGCGGCTCCGCCCCGTGCCCGAACCCGCGTCGAGCATTCGTGCCCCGCGCACGAGCCTCGCGAACACCGAGGGCGAGACGGATGCCGCTGCCGACGCCGCGGGCACCCGGCAGACGTGGCTCCTCGCCGGTCGCACCCTCTCGCCCCGCAACCGCTCGATCCTCATCGAGGTGCTCGTGCGGCTGCTCTTCCACCCCGCGATCGTCGTGTCGGTGTTCCTGCTCTTCGCGGGCCACAACGCACCGGGCGGCGGCTTCGCGGGCGGACTCCTCGCGGGTCTCGCGCTCGTCGCGCGATACCTCGCGGGCGGGCGCTACGAGCTCGGCGAGGCCGCACCCGTCGACGCGGGCCGCCTGCTCGGCACGGGGCTGCTGCTCGCGGCCGGCACCGCGGCGGCGCCGCTGCTCTTCGGTGGCGCTCCGCTCGAGTCCGCGTGGTTCGAGACCGACGTCCCCGTGCTCGGCACCCTCTCGATCGGCACCTCGACGCTCTTCGACCTCGGCGTGTACCTCGTCGTCGTGGGTCTCGTGCTCGACATCCTTCGCGCGCTCGGCGGCGAGGTCGACCGCCAGGAGGAACAGGCGGGCGACGAGACCGGCGAGCTGGATGGCGACGTCGACGACCTCGAGCAGGGCGAGGGCCCCGAGATCGCCGAACGCCCCGAACACGTCGACGCTGAACTGGAGACGCCGCTCACGGGAGCAGGCCGAGCCGGGGAGACCCGCACATGACCGCGTCACTCACGCTCGTCGTGCTCATGGCCGTGCTCTTCGGCGCGGGCATCTCGATCATGCTCGAACGCAGCCTCACCCGCGTGCTCATCGGATTCCTCCTCGTCGGCAACGCCGTGAACATCCTCATCTACCTCATGAGCGGCGCACCCGGCACGGCCCCGATCCTCGGCGAGGGCCTCGACCCCGACGAGATCTCCGACCCGCTCCCGCAGGTGTTCGTGCTCACCTCGATCGTCATCAACCTCGGCATCACCGCGTTCATGCTCGCGCTCGTCTACCGCTCGTGGTGGCTCGCGCAGCTCGGCGAGAAGGGCGACCTCGTCGACGACGAGGCGGAAGACCTCGAGGATGCCGAGGAGGCGGCCGACCTCATCCGCAGCTCCGCGGCCGATGACGCGGCCATCCAGGAGCTCCTCGACGCGAGCGACGAGGAGGTGCCCCGATGATCGCCGCGCTCGTGCCGCTCGTGGTGCTGCTGCCCCTCCTCGGGGCGGCGGCGGCGCTCATCCTCGGGCGGCGTCGACGTGCCCAGATGGCAGTGGGCATCACCGTGCTCGCGTCGGTCGTGGTGATCGCAGCCGTGCTCCTCGTCGCGGTCGACACGAGTGGCCCCGTCGCCGTGGCGGTCGGCGGGTGGGAGGCGCCGTTCGGCATCGTGCTCGTCGTCGACCGGCTCTCGTCGATCATGCTCGTGATCTCGGCGATCGTGCTGCTCGTGGTGCTCGTGTACGCCGTGGGGCAGGGTGTGGCAGACCGCCACCGCGAGACGCCCGTGTCGATCTTCCACCCGAGCTACCTGGTGCTGTCGGCGGGCGTCTTCAACGCCTTCATCGCGGGCGATCTCTTCAACCTGTTCGTCGGGTTCGAGATCCTGCTGGCGGCCAGCTACGTGCTGCTCACGCTCGGCGGCACGGGCGAGCGCATCCGCGCGGGCGTCACCTACATCGTGGTGAGCCTCGTCTCCTCGCTCTTCTTCCTCAGCGCGATCGCCCTCATCTACGGCGCCACGGGAACCGCCAACATCGCCCAGCTCTCGGTGCGCATCGCCGAGCTGCCCGAGAGCGTGCAGCTCATCCTGCACCTGCTGCTCCTCATGGCGTTCGGCATCAAGGCCGCGGTGTTCCCGCTGTCGTTCTGGCTGCCCGACTCGTACCCCACGGCGCCCGCCCCGGTCACCGCCGTCTTCGCCGGCCTGCTCACGAAGGTCGGCGTCTACGCGATCATCCGCACCGAGACGGTGATCTTCTCCGAGAACGACGTGACCGTGCTGCTCATGGTGATCGGCGGGCTCACGATGCTCATCGGCATCCTCGGCGCCCTCACCCAGGCCGACATCAAGCGACTCCTGTCGTTCACGCTCGTGAGCCACATCGGCTACATGATCTTCGGCATCGCCCTGGGCGGAGTGCTCGGCTTCGCGGCGACGATCTACTACGTGGTGCACCACATCACCGTGCAGACGACCCTCTTCCTCACCACCGGACTCATCGAGCGGTTCGGCGGGGCGACGTCGATCAACCGGCTCGCCGGGCTGCTCAAGGCATCGCCGCTGCTCGGCGTGCTGTTCTTCATTCCGGCGCTGAACCTCGGCGGCATCCCGCCGTTCTCGGGCTTCCTCGGCAAGACCGGCCTGTTCCTCGCGGGCGCCGATTCCGCGAACACGGATGCCGCCGGCACCGCATGGCTCGTCTGGGCCGTCATCGCGGCGGGCGCGATCACCTCGCTCATCACGCTCTACGCCCTGACCCGCTTCTGGAACATGGCGTTCTGGCGCGGACGCGGCGAGCTCGAGGGCTACGAGTCGGTGCTCCTCGGCTCGGTGCAGGAGGCTCCCGGCGGCGACACCGTCACCGCGTCCCGCACGACGCCCGTGCTCATGGTCGTCGCGACCACCGCGCTCGTCGTCGTGACCGTGTGCCTCACGGTCTTCGCCGGTCCGCTCTTCGATCTCGCGAGCCGCGCCGCGGAGAGCCTGACGGATCCAGGTGTCTACGTCTCGCTCGTGTTCCCGGGAGGCATCCGTTGACGGGAGTCGAGCCGGTGTTCTCGCCCTGGCGTTCGGTGTGGCGACAGCTGCCCCTGCTCGTCGCGCTCGTCGCCCTGTGGATGTTCCTCTGGGACCACATCGACGTGCTCACGATCGTCACCGGGATCCTGCTCGCGATCGCCGTGACGCGCGTGCTCTACCTGCCGCCCGTGCTCCTCAGCGGCCGGTTCAACCCGTGGCGGGCACTGCTGCTCGGGCTGCGCATGATGTTCGACGTCGTCGTCGCCTCGGTGCAAGTCGCCCTCCTCGCCGTGAACCCGCGCTGGACGCCGATGAACTCCATCATCGCCGTGCAGCTGCTCACCCGTTCAGACCTCGTCACGACGCTCACCGCCGAGGCGATCACGGTCGTGCCGGGCACCGTCGTCGTCGACATCGACCGCGAGCGCGGGCTCCTCTACCTGCACGCGATCGGCACGCGCACCGAGGCCGACCTCGAGCGCACCCATCGCGAGGTGCTCGGCACGGAGGAGCGCATCGTGCTCGCGATCGGCACGCGTGAACAGGCGGCATCCGTGCGGGCCGCTCGTCGTGATCGTCGTGCTCGTCGCACACGGGGCGAGCCCCCTGCATCCGACCGGCCACTGGCCACATCCGACCGACCACCTGAAGGAGGACGCTCATGACGTTCCTCGCCTTCGTGAGCATCCTCGCGGGAGTCATGTTCGGCATCGGCGCGATCGCGGCGATGTCTCGCATCATCCGCGGCCCGTCGATCCTCGACCGAGCGCTCGCCACCGACGTGCTCCTCGCGATCGCGATCTGCGGTCTCGGCGCCGAGATGGCGATCAACCGGCACACCGACACGCTCGTCGTGCTGCTCATCCTCTCGATGTTCGCCATCGTCGGCTCGATCGCCATCGCCCGTTTCATGGCGAAGCAGGATGCCTCATGACCGCGGCCGAGATCGCCGTGGGCGTGCTCGTCCTCGTGAGCGCGTTCCTCTCGATGGCCGCCGGGATCGGCGTCGTGCGGTTCCCCGACGTTCTCACTCGGCTGCATGCTGCGACGAAGCCGCAAGTGCTCGGACTCGCGACCGTGCTGCTCGCCGTCGTGCTGCAGGTGCCGACGTGGGGCGTGCTGACCACCGTCGTGCTCATCATGACCTTCCAGCTGCTCACGCAGCCGATGACGGCGCACATGCTCGGGCGCGCGGCCTACCGCAGCGACCACGTGCGCCGCGACCTCCTCATCGCCGACGACCTCGGCCGCGACATCGCCGAGCACGACCAGGATCCCGCGGCGTGAGCAATCGGCCGAGTGTCTCTCTCCTGCTCATGTGAGTTCCGCCTCACATGAGGCTGAGCTCACATGAGCATCGGGAAAGCCGCCGGCGAGTTGGGGTCTCCAAGCTCCCGCACCGCGGGGCTACTGTGGCCATGTGGACGACGACGGCCCGATTCGGGGAGCTTGGGTGTCCGTCGTGCTGGCAGCCCTCTCGACCGCGGCCGGGACGGTCGCCGGTGTCTTCCTCATCAACGGCGCCTGGCCGGTCGGCAAAGGCGTCGGTTTCGTGGCCCTCTTCGTGACCGTCGTGCTCCTCGCCGCTACCGCGATGACGTGGGTTCTGACGAAGCGCCGCTGACCCGTCAGCCGGCGTGTTGCCGCGAACCGACCTCGCGCCGATCGCCGTCAGCCCCGACCGGTGAACTCCGGCTTGCGCTTCGACTGGAAGGCGGCGAAGCCCTCGCGATAGTCGTCGGTGTCGCAGAGTGCGGCCTGGGCCCGGTTTTCCTGGTCCATCGACTGCCAGAGTCCGAGGCGCTCGTCGCGGAGCGCGGCGACGAGCCGCTTCGAGGCGAGGAAGGCCTGGGTGGCCCCGGATGCCGCAGCGCGGGCCGCCGTGCGGGTGGCATCCGTCACCTCGTCGGCTGGGAACACCTGGGAGAAGAGGCCCGACGCGACGGCCTCGGTGCCCGACATGAGCCGCCCGGTGACGATGAGGTCCATCGTCTTGTGCACGCCGAGGCGCTCGACGAAGAGGGCGTGGCCGCCTGAGTCGAGCGTCGCACCGAGGTTCGCGAACGGCGAGCCGATCTTCGCGGTGTCGGCGACGTAGACGATGTCGCTCGCGATGAGCAGCCCGAGCCCGACGCCGAGGCACGCGCCGTGCGCGACGGCGAACGTGGGCGCCGGAAAGGTGCTCATGCGCTGCAACAGCGGGGTGACGAGCCCGCCGAGGTAGCCGAGCACGTCGTCGTCGCGGGGGTCGACGCCCGAGATGTCGCGGCCGGCGCAGAAGGCCCGGCCCTCGCCGCGGAGCACGAGCGCCCGCACGTCGCCGGCGTGCGCCATCCGCTCGGCCTCTGCATATGCCTCGGAGAGCTCGGCGATCGCGGCCGGGCCGAGCGCGTTGAGCTTCTCGGGTGCGTTCAGCACGATCTCGGCGACGCGGCCGGCCACGCTCAGTTCGATCATCGTCGATCCTCCAGTTCTCAAGCACTCCATGAGCGCGCCATATTCCGACAAGGATGCCCGCCGGAATGCCGATTCCGTCGCAAGATGACGCGTTCGCGGGATGCGGCGGGCCGGTGAGCACACATCACACGTCGTAGTCGACGACGACGCGCTCGGACTTCGGGTGCGACTGGCACGTGAGCACGTAGCCGCGCTCGAGCTCGTCGGGCTCGAGGGCGTAGTTCTCGGTCATGTTCACGCTGCCCTCGACGAGCCTGGCCCGGCATGTGCCGCACACGCCGCCCGCGCACGCGAACGGCACGTCGGGCCGCACCCGAAGCGCCGCGTTGAGGATCGACTCGTTCGCGCTCACCGGGCTCTCGACGGTCGACGACTGCCCGTCGAGCGTGAACTCGATCGCCACGGTGGCCTCGCCGCGCTCGACGACGACGGGCCGTCCGTGCCGCGGCTCGACGCGGTCGGCGTCGGTCGTGAACAACTCGTACCGCACGTGCTTCGTCGCGACTCCGGCCGCCTCGAGCGTGTCGCGCGCGAGCTGCACGAGCTCGAACGGACCGCAGAGGAACCACTCGTCGACGGTCTCGGGCCGGATCAGCACGTCGAGCATCGTCCGCAGCTTCTCGGCGTCGATGCGTCCGGAGAGCAGCGGTGCCGTGCGCTGCTCACGCGACAGCACGTGGTGCAGCGCGAGTCGTGCGGGGTAGCGGTCCTTCAGCTCGGCGAGCTCCTCGAGGAACATCACGTCGAGCGTCGAGCGGTTCGTGTAGACGAGCTCGAACTCGGATGTCTCGGAGCGCGCGAGCACCGTGTGCGCGAGCGCCATGAGCGGGGTGATGCCACTGCCCGCGGCGATCCCGACAATGTGCTTGCCGTCGAGCGCATCGAGCGTCGAGGTGAACGTGCCCTGCGGACTCATGACGTCGAGCGTGTCGCCCGCCTTCAGTTCGGAGTTCGCCCACGTGGAGAACTGGCCGCCGAGGTCGCGCTTGATCGCCACGGAGATGCTCCCGCGCTCGGGCGGTCGGCAGATGGAGTAGCTGCGCCGCAACTCGTGCCCGTCGAAGTCCTTGCGCAGGGCAACGTACTGGCCGGGCAGGTAGGTGTAGTCGTCGGCGAGTTCGTCGGGCACGTCGAAGGTCACCTCGACGGCGTCGTCGGTGAGGCGTCGCACCTCGGCGACCTCGAGCGGATGGAAGCGCGCGCGGTGGCGCTTGGCCACATGTTCGCCGCCGACGGTGCTCTGCAGGAAGGCGGATGCCACCGCGCCATCCCGGACTCCCGGCGGTTGAGTAGGCCGCGAAGCAGCCGTATCGAAACCAGAGGTGGCCTCGATACGCGTCGCCTCCGGCGTCGCTACTCGACCACCGGAGCCGCCCAGGTTGCGCGCCGCCATCAGAGCACCTTGAAGTAGTCGAAGGGCTCGAGGCAGTCGCGGCACTCGTAGAGCGCCTTGCACGACGTCGAGCCGAAGCGCGCGAGCTCCCGCGTGTTGAGCGAATCGCACCGCGGGCACTTCACCGCGAGCTGCACGCGAACCGGACCAGTGCCGCGCGCGGCGGCGCGCCCGCTCGGCGCCTGGATGCCATAGCGGCGCAGCTTCTCCTTGCCGGCCTCGCTCATCCAGTCGGTCGTCCACGCGGGGGAGAGCACGACGTCGACGCGCACGTCGGCGTAGCCGGCATGCGTGAGCGCGAGCAGCACGTCGTCGCGCATGGCGTCGAGCGCGGGGCATCCGCTGTACGTGGGGGTCAGCTGCACGCGCACGCGGCCGGCGTCGTCGAGCTCGACCGAGCGGAGTACTCCGAGGTCTTCGATCGTCAGCACCGGGACCTCGGGGTCGGTGACGGTCGCCGCGACGTTCCACGCGCGGCGCGCGGCGGGGTCGGTGGGAACGGGCCGGGCCTCGACCTGCATGGGCGTCGTCGCGGTCACCATGATGCCCCCGGGTGTGCGCGGGCGAGCACCTGCATCTCGGCGAGCAGGGGACCGAGGTGCTCGGTGTGGCGACCCTCGCGACCGCCGCCCGATGCCGTGAAGGCGGTGCGGCCCGTGGGCAGCTCGAGCTCGGCCTCGACGAGCACCGCGCTGATGATCTCCTGGAAGGGCCCACGCAGGCTCGACGGCAGCACGGCGGTGCCCGCGTCGCTGAGTCGCGCGACGAGCTCGTCGTCGTGGAACAGCTCGTCGACATACGGCCAGGTGTCGTTGAGCGCCACGGCCATGCGCCGGCGAGACTCCTCGGTGCCGCCCGCGAGCCGCAGCACCCACTGGGTCGCGTGGTCGCGGTGGTAGTCGACCTCCTTCACCGCCTTCGCGGCGATCGCCGCGAGCGTCGGGTCGGTCGACTCCATGAGCGCGCCGTAGAGCTCGAAGAGATAGACGGATGCCGCGAGCTGCCGTGCGATCGTGTGGGCGAAGTCGCCGTTCGGCTGCTCGAAGAGCCAGGCGTTGCGCCACTCGGGCTCGTCACGCCAATAGGCGAGGTCGTCTTCGCTGCGGCCGGACGCGGTGCCGGCGTAGTGCAGCAACGAGCGGGCGTGGCCGATGAGGTCGAGGGCGATGTTGCCGAGGGCGACGTCCTCTTCGAGTTCGGGCGCACGCGCGATCCACATGCCGAGCTGCTGGGCGAGGATGAGGGCATCGTCGCCGAGCCGGAGCGCGTACTCCGCGACCTCCGGTGAGGCCGTCGCGCCGGCGCCGGAGACGCCCGCGCCCGTGAGCTCTTCGGCGAGCGCGAGCCGGTCGACGGAGACGTCGCCGTGCGCATCCTCCGGCGGCGCTGCTCGGCCACCGGGCGGACCGGGCTTCGGGTCGTTCACAGGTGCTTCACCCCCTCGCTCTTCGTGTAGTAGACGGCGTGACGGTAGTTCTTCCCGGCCGGGCTCTCGAAGAACGCGCCCTTCGCGTCGGGGTCGCTCGTGGTGATCGCGTCGGCCGGCACGACCCAGATCGACACGCCCTCGTTGCGGCGCGTGTACACGTCGCGGGCGTTGCGCACCGCCATGTCGGCGTCGGGTGCGTGCAGCGAACCCACGTGCACGTGCGAGAGGCCGCGGTTGGCGCGCACGAAGACCTCCCAGAGGGGCCAGGCCTCGGTTCCCAGTTCGCCGGGGGTGCTCATCACGCGACCTCCGCCTGCCGTGCAGCCTGCTTCGCCGCGTACGCCGCAGCGGCCTCGCGCACCCAGGCGCCATCGTCGTGCGCCTCACGCCGGCGACGGATGCGCTCGGCGTTGGCCGGCCCGCGACCCGCGAGCACTTCGTTGAACTCGTCCCAGTCGATCTCGCTCATGTCGTACTGCCCGGTCTCCTCGTTCCACCGCAGCGCGGGGTCGGGCAGCGTGACGCCGAGCACCTCGGACTGTGGCACGAGCATGCCGACGAAACGCTGGCGCAGTTCGTCGTTCGAGAAGCGCTTGATGTTCCACGCCATCGACTGCGCCGAGTTCGGCGACTCGTCGTCAGGCGGCCCGAACATCATGAGCGATGGCCAGTACCAGCGGTTCACGGCATCCTGTGCCATCTCGCGCTGCTCCTCGGTGCCCTGCATGAGCTCGAGCAGGATCTCGAAGCCCTGTCGTTGGTGGAACGACTCCTCCTTGCAGATGCGCACCATCGCCCGCCCGTACGGGCCGTAGGAGCACCGGCAGAGCGGCACCTGGTTGCAGATGGCGGCGCCGTCGACGAGCCAGCCGATCGCTCCCATGTCGGCCCACGTCGGCGTGAGGTAGTTGAAGATCGACGAGTAGCGCGCGCGACCCGTGATGAGCTGGTCCATCATCTCCTCGCGGGTGATGCCGAGCGTCTGCGCCGCCGAGTAGAGGTAGAGCCCATGGCCGGCCTCGTCTTGCACCTTGGCCATGAGGATCGCCTTGCGCTTGAGGCTCGGCGCGCGGGTGATCCAGTTCGACTCGGGTTGCATTCCGATGATCTCGGAGTGCGCGTGCTGAGAGATCTGCCGGATCAGCGTCTTGCGATACCCCTCGGGCATCCAGTCGCGCGGCTCGATGCGAGAGTCCCGGGCGATGAGTTCGTCGAACAGCGCCTGCCCGGCCTCGTCGCCGTGCTGGTCACCGGCCACGCTGAGGTCTGCGGGTGCGGTCGTCATCGTCGACTCCTGAGTGTTTCGTGGCATCCGATGCTCGAGGCATCAGACATTACTAACCGATCGTTCAGTTAGTATATAGTCTTCTCAAGCGCCGCAGCAACGGCGCCCACGGATGCGAGACTGAGGTCGATGTCTGAGAATGGATCACTTCGACGAGGCCGCCCCGGCTATGACCAGCAGGGCATCCTCGAGGTCGCCGTCGCCGCGTTCAACCAGTTCGGCTACGACGCGACGTCGATGGGCGTGCTCGCCGATCGGCTCGGCCTCTCGAAGTCGGCCATCTACCACCACTTCGCGTCGAAAGACGAGATCCTCGAGCGCGCACTCGACGAAGCACTCAGCGGTCTCGAGGGCGTGCTCGACGAAGCGGACGCCGCGCGCGGCCGTGCTGCCGATCGCCTCGATCACGTGCTGCGGGGTGCCGTGCACGTGCTCGTCGACAAGCTCCCCTACGTGACCCTGCTGCTCCGCGTGCGCGGCAACACCGAGGTCGAACGGAGCGCGCTCGAGCGACGCCGCGCCTTCGACCGCCGGGTCATGGCCCTCGTCACCGAGGCGCGCGACGAGGGGTCGCTGCGCAGCGACATCGACCCGCGCATCGTCGAACGCCTGCTCTTCGGCATGATCAACTCGATCGTCGAGTGGTACCGGCCGGGCGGCAAGGAAGACGCCGACCGCCTCGCCGACGACGTCATCGCCGTCGCACTCGACGGCTTGCGCATGCCCACCTCGAACCGCATCGAGGAGCTGCTCGGCTGAGCGAGACCACCGACCGTCACCAATCGAGCTGCAGCCGCGACCACGCGAGCGCGCACAGCGCCCCGAAGACGAGCGGCACCGACGGCACCGTGAGCAGCGCCGCCGTCGGCACCGACGCCGGTGCGATCGCCCACAACGCAGGCGCCACGATCGGAATCCACGTGCCGAGCTCGGACACCGCGAGCACCTGGGCGACGACCATGATGACGACGGTCGCCCCGATCCCGGGCAGCAGCCCGCGCCCGATCGTCGCGGCCCACGCTGCCGGCACCGCGATGAGGGCGGTGAGCGCGGCGAGCGCGGGCACCCGTGCGAGCTCTACAACGCCCGCGGCATCCGTCGCTCCGAATCCCATCGCGAAGCCCAGCACGGCAACGACGACGGTGAGCAGCACGGCGACGCCGGCCGCCCAGACGCCGAAGACCGTGAGCTTCGCGAGGGCGATCGTGGGGCGCGAGACGGGAAGGGCGAAGAGCGCGGAGACCGTGCCGTCGGCGAACTCTCGGCCGAACATCCAGCTCAGCGCCACGCCGAACGCACCCAGCCCACCGGCGGCGGTGACCTGCACCACGACGCCGACCAGGCGCGCCCACCCGTCGAGTTCGCCGATCGGGCCGAGCTTCGCGAGCACCTGCTCCTGGCCGGATGCCGCAGCCAGGAGCATTCCGAGCGCGATCGCGGCCACGCCCGCGAGGAGCAGGACCGTGATCGACACCATCACTCGCGACGCGACGGCCTTCCGCGCCTCGAACGCGAATGCAACGCCGAATCCGTGGAGCATCCCGTTCATGCCGCGCTCCTCGCCCGGTCGTCGGCGTGCACGGCGGCGAAGAACGCGCGCTCGAGGTCGACGCCTGAAGGGTCGAGCGTGCCGATGGCGCGCCCGTCGTTGATGATCGTGATGCGGTCGGCGATGCGCGCGACCTCGTCGAGGTGATGGCTCGAGACGAGCACCCCGGCACCCGCCGCGACCCGGCGCAGGAGCGATTCGCGGAGCAGGATCACGCCCGCGGGGTCGAGCGCGCTCGTGGGCTCGTCGAGCACGATGAGCCGCGGGCCATGCAGCAGCGCGGCGGCGAGCCCCACGCGCTGGCGGTTGCCGAGCGACAGCCGGCTCGCACGCACGTCGGCGTAGCGGGCCAGGTCGAATTCGGCGATGACCGCGTCGACGGCGGCGGCCGCCTCCTGTCGGTCGAGGCCATGGAGCCGCGCGGCCGCGCGCAGGTTCGCACGCGCATCGAGTTCGGCGTAGGCCAACGGATGGTCCACGAGGTGCCCGACCCTGCGCCAGGTCTCAGGGCCAGCCTTCTGCACGTCGACGCCGTCGATGCGCACGTCGCCGCGGTCGGGACGCAGCATCCCGAGCAGGAGACGCATCAGCGTGGTCTTTCCCGCGCCGTTCAGCCCGACGATGGCGTGCACCTCCCCCGGCGCGACCGTCAGGTCGAGGCCGTGAACACCCGCCCCGCCGCGGAACTCGCGCACGAGCGCGCTCGCCTCGATCCGAGCCGCGGGCGCGCTCACGACGCCACCTCGATCACGTCGAGGGCGCGCTCGATCGCGTCGGCGAGCGAGGCCGACTCGTCTTCGGCCCACGTGAACAGGCCGGCGACGAGCGCTGCGAGCACGGATGCCGCGGCGACTCGCGCGACGTGAGGCGAAGTGCCGTCGGCCACGAGTCGGGCCACGATCGCCTGCTCGGTGTTGCCGGTCGACCGCCACATCGCCCCTCGGAGCGACGGCGTCTGTGCGGTGATGCGCACGCGGCGACGGATGATCGGCGTCTCGGGCTCGGGCAGGGCACGCCAGGCAGCCCGAATCCCGCGGGCCGCGCGCAGAAAGGGCGGGTCGGTGATGGGCTGCGCACCGATGGCAGCGATGAGCTCGGGGTCGTACGGATCGTCGAGGAGAAGGTGCTCCTTCGCGGGGAAGTAGCGGAAGAACGTCATCTCGGTCACACCAGCGGCGCGCGCGATCTCGGCGACCGTGGTCGCCTCGTAGCCCTGCTGCTCGAAGAGGTCGAGCCCGGCCTCGACGAGCGCCATGAGCGTGCGTTCGCGCTTGGAGGGCCTGGTTTCCGATTGGGACACGCTTGAATGTTAGTGACTAACATTCAAGCGTGCAACCCTCGGTGAGGCTAGACCGCGCGCGAGTGCTCGGACGGCTTCCCGGTCGCCTCACTCGGGCGACGCGGCGTTCGACGGAAGACCGCCCATGCCGAGGCGCGGCGCGAGATCACCTTGTGTGTGGCCTCGATACGCGTCGCCTCCGGCGGCGCTACTCGACCACCGGGGAGGGTCGCCTTCGGCGGCGCCACTCGACCACGGGGGCCTGACACTGCCAGCCGTTCACGCACGACGCGACGCTGCTCGAGCTCGCGCGTCAGGCGCGCCTCGCGCTCCGCCTGCAGGTGCGGGAAACTCAGTTCTGAGATCAACATGTCGGCTCCGGTTCGTCGTCGTCCTACTCCCCTAAGCTCCTCGCTAAGGCGGCCGCCTGGCATCCGGCAGATGCCGTATTCGCGCGGCTTCTCGGGCAGAGGGGAATGGGCGGATGCCTCAGGGCGCTCTATCAGGAGTGAAGCAACGCATCGGGTTCCTCTCGTTCGGCCACTGGCATCCGTCGCCGCATTCCGGCACTCGCACCGGCGGCGACGCCCTCGTGCAGGCGATCGATCTTGCCGTTGCGGCCGAGGAGCTCGGCATCGACGGGGCGTTCTTCCGCGTGCACCACTTCGCCCGGCAGCTCGCGAGCCCGTTCCCGCTGCTGGCGGCGATCGGCGCGCGCACAAGCCGCATCGAGATCGGCACTGGCGTCATCGACATGCGCTACGAGAACCCGCTCTACATGGCCGAGGAGGCCGCGGCGGCTGACCTCATCAGCGCGCACGCCGGCGGCGAGGGCCGGCTGCAGCTCGGCGTGAGCCGAGGCTCACCCGAGACCGCGCTCAACGGCTCCGCGACGTTCGGCTACGTGCCGGGTGACGACGAGACCGACGCCGACATCGCCCGCGCGAAGACCGAGGTGTTCCGCGCGGCCATCGCGGGCGCCGGCGTGGCGCAGGCCAATCCGCAGATGACGGGAACGACCGGGCTCCTGCCGATCCAGCCGCAATCCCCTGGCCTTCCCGACCGCATCTGGTGGGGCAGCGGCACGCGTGCGACCGCGAAGTGGACAGCCGAACAGGGCATGAACCTCATGAGCTCGACCCTCCTCACCGAAGACACCGGCGTGCCCTTCGACGAGCTGCAGGCCGAGCAGATCCAGATCTACCGCGATGCATGGGCGGATGCCGGGTGGGAGCGCACCCCGCGGGTCTCGGTGTCGCGCAGCATCCTGCCGATCCTCACCGACGAGGACCGCATGTACTTCGGCGAGCGCGAGGCATCCGACAGCCAGGACCAGGTGGGCTACCTCGACGGCGGGCTCGCCCGCTTCGGCAAGAGCTACATCGGCGAGCCCGACAAGATCGCGGCCGAGCTCGCGCAGGACGCCGCCGTCGCGGCATCCGACACCCTGCTCGTCACCGTGCCGAACCAGCTCGGCGTCGACTACAACGCGCGGCTGCTCGCGGCGATCGCCGAGCACATCGCGCCGGCGATCGGGTGGTCGCCCGCCGACTGACACAGGCGGTTGTCGGCCGCATCGACCAGAGTGGGGGCATGACCCTCGCCGCACCATCAGCCGACACGCGCGCTGCCGCACTCCTGGCGCTGCGCGAACTCGTGGGCCGTGACGACGCCGCGTTCCACGACGGGCAGTATGAGGCGATCGAGTCGCTCGTCGAAGGGCGTCGGCGAGCGCTGGTCGTGCAGCGCACCGGTTGGGGCAAGTCGGCGGTCTACTTCGTCGCGACCCTGCTGCTGCGCCGGCAGGGCGCCGGGCCGACCGTGCTCGTCTCGCCACTGCTCGCACTCATGCGCGACCAGATCGCCGCCGCCGAGCGCGCCGGCGTGCGAGCGGTGGCCATCAACTCGACGAATCCGCACGAGTGGGCCGAGGTGCAGCAGCAACTCGACCGCGACGAGGTCGACGTGCTCCTCGTCTCGCCCGAGCGACTGAACAACCCGGCCTTCCGCGAACAGCAACTGCCGGCGCTCGTGCGCCGCATCGGCATGCTCGTCGTCGACGAGGCGCACTGCATCAGCGACTGGGGCCATGACTTCCGGCCCGACTACCGGCGGCTTCGCGACCTCATCTCGCAGATGCCCGCCGAGGTGCCGGTGCTCGCCACGACGGCGACCGCCAACAGCAGGGTCGTCGCGGATGTCGCCGAGCAACTCGGCACCGCCGCCCCTCACGGCGAGACAGGCACCGACCCGGGCGAAGGCGTCGTGACGATCCGCGGCCCGCTCGCCCGCACGTCGCTCCGCCTCGGCGTGCTGCGGCTGCCCGACTCGCCGAGCCGATTGGCGTGGCTCCTCAGCCACCTCGACGACCTCCCCGGTTCGGGCATCATCTACACGCTGACGGTCGCGGCGGCGGTCGACACCGCGCGGCTGCTGCGCGAGCGCGGCCACGAGGTGCGCGCCTACACGGGGCAGACCGACACCGACGAGCGCACCGAGTCCGAGGGCATGCTGAAGCGCAACGAGGTCAAGGCGCTCGTCGCGACGAGCGCGCTCGGCATGGGCTTCGACAAGCCAGACCTCGGCTTCGTGCTCCACTTGGGAGCGCCCTCGTCGCCCGTCGCCTACTACCAGCAGGTCGGCCGCGCGGGTCGCGCGAGCGAGAGCGCCGACGTGCTGCTCCTGCCCGGCACCGAAGACCCCGACATCTGGCACTACTTCGCGACCGCCTCGATGCCCGACCAAGACCGCGCCGAGCGCGTCATCGCGGCGCTCTCCGACGTGCCGCTCTCCACACCGGCGCTCGAAGCGATGGTCGACATCCGCCGCACGCCGCTCGAACTGCTCCTCAAGGTGCTCGACGTCGACGGTGCCGTGAAGCGAGTGCAGGGCGGCTGGGTCTCCACCGGGGTTCCGTGGGTCTACGACGCGGAGCGCTACCGACGCATCGCCGCCGAGCGCGAAGCCGAACAGCAGCACATGATCGAGTACGAGCAGACCGGCGGATGCCGCATGGAGTTCCTCCAGCGCTCCCTCGACGATGAGACGGCAGCGCCCTGCGGCCGTTGCGACAACTGCGCAGGCATCTGGTACCCCCGCGAGATCGCGGCATCCGCGAGCGCGACGGCCGCCGCGTCGCTCGACCGCGTCGGCGTGCCGATCGAACCGCGCCGCCAGTGGCCGACCGGCGCCGACCGGCTCGGCGTTCCGGTGAAGGGCCGCATCGATCCCGGCGAGCAAGCTGGCGAGGGGCGAGCGCTCGCCCGCCTCACCGACCTCGGCTGGGGCGGCACGCTGCGCGAGCTGTTCGCGCCGGGAACCCCCGACGGCCCCGTGCCGCCGCACGTGCTCGGCGCGTGCGTCCGCGTGCTCGCCGATTGGGGCTGGGCTGAGCGTCCGGTCGCGGTCGTCTCGATGCCGTCGCGCTCGCGGCCTGAGCTCGTCGACTCACTCGCGAGGGGCCTCGCGGACGTCGGGCGGTTGCCCTATCTCGGCGCGCTCGCCCACGCCAACGGCGGCCCCACCGGCCAGCCCGGCGGCAACAGCGCCTTCCGTCTCGCGGGGCTCTGGGATCGCTTCAGCGCCGAGGGCCTCGACGTGCCCTCGAGCGGGGTGCTGCTCGTCGACGACCAGGCCGACAGCAGGTGGACCCTCACCGTCGCCGCCCGCTACCTTCGGAAGGCCGGCGCGACCGACGTGCTGCCGTTCGTGCTCGCGCTCCGCGGCTGAGACGACGCAGCACCTCCACCGGTCGACCCCGTCGACGTGTACGCCGCGAGCCGCAGCTCCGAGTCGACGCCGGCACGGATGCGGCGCGAGAGGCGATGCGAGGGCCGCTCCACGAGGTACCAGAACACCGTGGCCACGGCGATGCAGAACGGAACGGCGACGAAGACGGTGACGATCGGCGCGGCGACCACTTGAGACAGGGCGACGACGATCGGTTCATGGATCAGGTACAGGCTGAACGAGATCAGGCCGAGGAACGCGAACGGCCT
The DNA here is from genome assembly GCF_004134825.1 of Agromyces albus. Taxonomy (GTDB): domain Bacteria; phylum Actinomycetota; class Actinomycetes; order Actinomycetales; family Microbacteriaceae; genus Agromyces; species Agromyces albus. The sequence goes on along the minus strand of NZ_SDPN01000039.1, from coordinate 18,257 downwards.
GCTCGAGAGCAGCGCGCGCAGCAGCGGGGCATGCACGGCGGCGATGATGATTCCGCAGATTCCGACGAGGACGATCGGCAACGTCACGGCGCCCGCCAGTTCCGTGGGCAACACGGGTCGCAGCATCCAGTGCGACGTCGTCATCAGCACCGCGGCGATCAGCGTGAGCGACCAGCCCAGTGCGCTGAAGCGCGCAGGAAGGCGCGACAGGCCACTCGATATCCGAGGCCACAGGGAGGCGAGCGCCACGCCGATGCCGAACATGGGCAGGTACGTGAGCGAGCTCACCGCCGCATACGCGCCGAGCGTGGCGAGGGCCAGGTAGACGGCGATCTGCAGCACCGGAGTGACCCGTCGCGACGCATAGATGTAGAGCGGCAGGAGCGCCGAGAACAGCAGCTCCAACTGCAACGACCAGAGCGGCGTGATGGCGTTCGAGGGCCCTCCGAGCAACGTAAGGTCGGCCAGCAGTTCGCGGAGCTCGTACTGCTCGGGCCGGTTTCGCACCCAGAGGCTGTCTGCCGCGTCGAACGTCGGCGTGGCCCAGATCACGATCGCGCCGAGCACCACCGCACCGAAGACCGGAAGGTACAGCCGCGCGAAGCGAGAGGGGAAGTACGACGACCAGGTGAACGATCCCGACTTCACGCTGAAGGCGAGCACCAGGCCCGAGAGGATGAAGAAGAGGTAGACCGCCTCGGTACCCGCCCACAGCAGGTGGAGGGGCGTGTTGACGAGCAATCCAGCCCATCCGCCGATGTCGACCTGCCCGAAGTATGGCGCGGCGAGGGCCGGGACGACGAGCAATGAGTGGTGCACGAGCACGATCAGCGCGGCGATTCCACGCAGTCCATCGAGGGCGCGCAAGCGCGAATGATCCATCTCGATACCGATCGTGTAGGGGCGAACCGCATTCGGGGGACAGCGGAACGGCGAGAATATCAGACCACGATCACCCATCCGTTTCAGCGGCCCCGATACCATCGGGGTCGATGGAACTGCAGGGGAAGACGCGGCTTCGGCGCGTGCGGTCGATCGCGGCTTCGTCGGTCGTGTGCATGGCGTTGCTGAGCGGCTGCGGCCCCATAGCCGAGGCGCCTGCCGCTCGCGGAACGGATGCCGCGACCTCATCACCGACCGAGGCCGCACGTCCACCGGTCGGTCCGACCTCACCGCCAGCCGGTTCTGCCGGCGGCGTTCTCGACGAGGCGGCCATCGACTCACCCGACCATCGCGGCATTCTGCAGGATGCCGCCGCGCTCATCATCGGGGACTCCTTCACCGAGGCGTTCGGGGCGAGCAGCCCCGGCGCGGGCTGGGCGAGTATCGCGGCGGGCACGCTCGGGTGGCACGCCACGATCGACGGGGTCGGCGGAACGGGTTTCACGAAAGACCTCGCGACCGACGGGCGGGCCGGCCTCGACTTCGGGCCGCGGCTCGAAGCGCACGCGCGGAACGACGAGCGGTACGACGTGATCGTCCTGCAGGGCGGGCTCAACGACTGGGCTGTCGACTCGTCGGTGGAATCCGCCAGGGTGCACGCCGCCATCGAGACGGCCCAACGGGAGTGGCCGAGCGCTGCCGTCATCGTGTTCGGTCCGACCGCGCCGACGGCGAGCGACCACAACCTCAGGAACCTCGAGACCATCCGCACTGCTGCGATCGCGTCCGGCGCCGTCTTCATCGACCCCTCCGAGCCGCGACCGTGGATCAACGCGGGCAACACCGACCGATTCGATGTCGGCGACGGGCTCCACCTCAATGACGCCGGCTACGCCTACCTCGCGGCGCGATTCGTGAGCGCGATCGAGGCGCTCACGAGGTGAGCCCGCTGTCGATCGGCTACGCTCCGGCCGGCTCGAGCTCCTTCGCCACGAGCGTCAGCACGTCGTACGACGCCACGAGCTCGTCGTTCTGGTTGCGCAGCACCGCGTCCCAGCGCACCTCGCCGTAGTCGTCGGTTTCGCGCGGCGTGATCTGCTTCGCCGTGAGCTCGACACGGATCGAGTCGCCCGGCGACACGGGCGTAACGAACCGCAGGTTCTCGAGGCCCGAGTTCGCGAGCACGGGGCCCGGCGCGGCATCCACGAAGAGACCGGCCGCCCACGAGACGAGCAGGTAGCCGTGCGCGACACGGCCGGGGAAGAACGGGTTCGCGGATGCCGCGGCCTCATCCATGTGTGCATAGAACGTGTCGCCCGTGAAGGCCGCGAACGTCTCGATGTCCTCGAGCGTGACCGTGCGCGACCCCGACACGACCTGGTCGCCGATCTTCAGCTCCGCAAGGGACTTGCGGAACGGGTGCTCGCCGCCCGACCGCGCAGCCGCGCCCTGATGCCACACGCCCGTGAGCGCCGTGAGCATCTCGGGCGAGCCCTGCACCGCGGTGCGCTGCATGTGGTGGAGCACCGCGCGGATGCCGCCGAGCTCCTCGCCCCCGCCGGCGCGCCCGGGCCCGCCGTGCACGAGGTGCGGCACGGGCGAACCGTGGCCCGTCGACGATCGCGCGTCATCGCGGTCGAGGAACAGCACGCGCCCGTTGTACGCGGCGATGCCGCTCGCGAGCCGCATCGCGACCTCGGGGTCGTGCGTAGCGACGCTCGTCACGAGCGAGCCGCCGCCCCGCGCGACGAGCGCGGACGCCTCGTCGAGCGAGGAGTAGCCGATGATCGACGCGACCGGTCCGAACGCCTCGACCTCGTGCACGGCCGGCGCCGTGGCATCCGCGAATCGCAGCAGCATGGGCGCGACGAAGGCGCCGTTGGAGGCCACGCTGGCCGTGCCGTGGGCGAGGGTCACCGTGGGGGCATCCGTCGATCCGATGACGAGCTCACCGCCCGCGGCCGTGAGCTTGCCGACCTGGCGCAGCACCTCCTCCTGCTGCGCCTTCGAGGCGAGCGGGCCCATGGTGACGCCCTCGGCGCGGGGGTCGCCGAGCACCACGCGCTCGGCGATTCGGGCGCGCACCGCTTCGATCACGTCGTCGACGGATGCGTCGGGCACGATCGCGCGACGGATCGCCGTGCACTTCTGCCCCGCCTTCGACGTCATCTCGACGACGAGCTGCTTGACGTACGCGTCGAACTCGGGAGTGCCCGCGACGGCGTCGGTGCCGAGCACGCTCGCGTTGATCGAGTCGGTCTCGACGGTGAACCGAACGCCGCCCGTCTGCACCGACTCGTGCGTGCGCAGCCGCTCGGCGGTCGAGGCGGATCCGGTGAAGGCCACGAGGTCGCCGAGCCGCAAGTGGTCGAAGAGGTCGGGCACGCTGCCCGAGACGAGCTGCAGCGAACCCTCGGGCAACAGGCCCGACTCGACGAGGATGCGCACGTACCCCTCGGCCACGTAGCCCGTGGGCGTCGCGGGCTTCACAAGGGTCGGCATGCCCGCGAGGAAGGCAGGCGCGAACTTCTCGAGCGAACCCCACACCGGGAAGTTGAATGCGTTGATCTGCACGGCCACGCCGGGAAGCCTCGTGTAGATATGCCGTCCGAGGAATGAGCCGTCTTTCGAGAGGCTCTCGACGGCGCCGTCGACGTAGACGCGACTGTTCGGCAGCTCGCGGCGACCCTTCGACGAGTACGTGAAGAGCACCCCGATGCCGCCGTCGATATCGACCCACGAGTCCTGCTGCGTCGCGCCCGAGCGCACGGAGAGCTCGTAGAGCTCGGGCTTGCGCTCGGAGAGCGCGACCGCCATCTGCTTGAGCAGCACGGCACGCTGGTGGAACGTGAGCTCGCCGAGACTCGCGTGCCCGACCGTGCGCGCATACTCGAGCGCTCCGGGCAGGTCGAGTCCCTCGGTGCTCACGCGGGCGACGAGCTCGCCGGTCGACGCATCGCGCACCTCGTGGGCGGATGCGCCGGCTGCGGCATCCGGCGTCCACCATTCGCCCTTCACGTAGCTCGGCAGGATCTCGGTCATCGCCATTCCTTTCACGGCGCGTCCGTTCACGGCGCGTCCCACAGGTAGAAGCCCTCGCCGGTCTTGCGGCCGAGCTTGCCCTCGGCGACCATCCGGCGCAGCAGCGCGGGAGGTGCGAAGCGTTCGCCGAGCGAGTTCGAGAGGTACTCGGCGATGCCGAGCCGCACGTCGAGCCCCACGATGTCGGTGAGGCGCAGCGGACCGAGCGGATGCTTGTAGCCGAGTGTCATGGCCGCGTCGATGTCCTCCGCGCTCGCGACACCGTCTTCGAGCATGCGGATCGCCTCGAGCCCGAGCGCGACGCCCAGCCGGCTCGACGCGAAGCCCGGGGCATCCGCGACGACGATCGGGGTCTTGCCGATCGCGTGCACCCATTCGCGCGCCTCGGCGACGAGCGTGCCGTCGGTCGCCTCACCGCGCACGATCTCGACGAGCGTCGACGCCGGCACGGGGTTGAAGAAGTGCATGCCGAGGAATCGGCCGGGTCGCTCGAGGAGTGCGGCGAGCTGGTCGATCGAGATCGACGAGGTGTTCGACGCGAGCGCCGCGCCTGGGGCGAGCACCGACTCGACGCGAGTGAGCGCGTCGATCTTCAGCTCGAGGTCTTCGGGCACGGCTTCGATCACGAGCGCGCAGCGCGCGAAGTCGGCGACGTCGGTGCTCGTGGCGAAGCGCGAGGCGACGACGGCCGAGCTCTCGTCGATCGTGCCTCGGGCGATGGATGCCTCGACGGACTCGCGCACGCGACCGACGGCCGCACTCGCGGCATCCGTGTCGCGCTCGACCACCGTGACGCGCGAGCCCGCGACGAGGAACGCGTGCGCGATGCCCGCGCCCATGCGTCCGCCGCCGAGCACCCCGACATCCCCCGGCACCCCGGGCGCCTCTGGCTCCGGTGGTTGAGTAGCGCCCGGCGCAGCCGGCCGCGTATCGAAACCACCCCACTCACCTTGCGCACCCCGCTCCTCGCTCACCGCTCCCGCTTCCTCTCCAGAAACTCGCTCATGCGCCGATACTTCTCGGGGCGCTCGAACAGCGCGGCCTGCGCCTCGAGGTCCACCTCGGGGTGATCCGACCGCGCCGCGCGGAATACACGCTTCGTCGCGATCGTCGCCGCGCGGTCGTTCCGCGCGATGCGGTCGGCGATCACGTGCGCCGCGACGAGCAGTTCGTCGGCCGGATGCACCGCGCTCACGAGCCCGATGGCGAGCGCCTCCTCGGCGTCGACCGTGCGCCCGGTGAGCAGCAGCTCGATCGCGCGCGCGTCGCCCACGATCTCCTTCAGGCGCCAGCTCGCACCGGCAGCAGCGATGATGCCGAGCCCGGTCTCTGGGTTGCCGATCTTCGCCGACGGCGTCGCGATGCGGATGTCGGCCGCGTAGGCGAACTCGGCGCCGCCGCCGAGCGCGTAGCCGTCGATCGCGGCGATGACGGGCATGGGCAGTTCGGCCACGCGAATGAAGGCGCGGGCGTTGATACCAGCGCGCGCGTCATCCGCTCGCCGTTCTCGGAGTTCGGCGATGTCGGCGCCCGACGCGAACACGCCGCCCCCGCCCGTCACGATGAGGGTGCGCGGGATCGCCTCGAGCTCGGCGCACAGTACGTGCAGCTCGTCGATCGTGGCCTGGTCGATCGCGTTGCGCACCGCGGGGCGATTGAGCGTCGCGACGACCCGGTCGTCGAACCGTTCGATGAGGATCGGGGCGTCGGGATCGTCGAACCGCCGCATCGGCGCCGGGTTGCTCACGACACGCGCTCCACGATGAGTGCGGTGCCCTGGCCGACGCCGACGCACATGGTCGCGAGCCCGTAGCGCGAGCCCTCGCGCTCCATGCGGCCGAGCAGTGTCACGACGAGACGTGCGCCCGAGGAGCCGAGCGGATGCCCCAGGGCGATCGCCCCGCCGTCGGCATTCACGAGCGCGGGGTCGAGCCCGAGCCGGCGCATCACGGCGATGGACTGGGTGGCGAACGCCTCGTTGAGCTCGATCGAGCCGATCTCGTCGAGGTCGATCCCGGCGCGTTCGAGGGCCTTCTCGGTGGCGGGCACGGGCCCGAGGCCCATGATCTCAGGGGCGAGTCCCGCGCTCGTGCCGACGACCACGCGGGCACGAGGCGTGAGCCCGTAGCGCTCCACGGCCTCGCCGCTCGCCACGAGGATCGCGGATGCCCCGTCGTTCAGCGCGCTCGAATTGCCCGCCGTGACCACCGAGCCTCCCGGCACGACCGGTCGCAGTCCGGCGAGCACCTCGAGCGTCGTCTCGGGACGCGGACCCTCGTCGACGAGCACCTCGCCGCGCGCCGTCTGCACGCCGACGATCTCAGCTTCGAACCGCCCGCCCGCGATGGCCGCGAGGGCGCGCTGCTGCGAGCGCAGCGCGAACGCGTCGGCCTCCTCACGCGTGATCCCGTCGATGCGAGCGACCTCTTCGGCGGTCTCGGGCATCGAGTACGTCGCCTTGTCGCGCGCGAGGAGCTCGGGGTTCGGGAAACGCCAGCCGATCGACGTGTCGTGCGTCGCGCCAGGGCGGGCCCACGCCTTCTCGGGCTTCGCCTGCACCCACGGTGCGCGCGTCATCGACTCGACGCCGCCGGCCACGATGAGATGCGAGTCACCGGCGCGGATCGCCTGCGCGGCCATCGTGATCGCCGACATGCTCGAGGCGCACAGGCGATTGACCGTGATACCGGGCACCTCGTCGGGAAGCCCGGCGAGCAGCACGGCCATGCGTGCGACGTTGCGATTGTCTTCGCCGGCCTGGTTGGCGGCGCCGAGGATGACCTCGTCGATCGCGCCGAGCTCGCCCGCGAGATCGAGTTGCGCCCGCCGCACAACCTCGCCGACGACGAGCGCCGCGAGGTCATCGGGTCGCTCGCTCGCGAGCACTCCGCCGTAGCGCCCGACCGGAGTTCGCACTCCGCCGACGAGGTAGGCCTCCGCCATGTTGCTGTTCATAGGTACTGCCACTCCTGACCGCACTGTCTGTAGTGGAACGCTGCACCCAGCGTAGGCGGGGGTTCGCGGCATCCGCACGCCCGGAATTAGTGACCGACCGTTCAGGAAGTAATTATGGCAAACGGATGCCCCGCGCGCCACTCGCGACCGCGCGAGACGGTGTTTCGCCGCGATGCCAGAATTATCCGGTGACCCTCGACCGCATCGCGTTGATCTCCGATGTCCACGGCAACCTCACGGCCCTCGAGGCCGTGCTCGCCGATATCGCACATCGCGGGATCGATCGCATCATCAATCTCGGCGACACCGCCGGCAAGGGTCCGCGCGGCGAAGCGGCGGTCGAGCGCTGCCGCCAGGCGTGCGAGACGAGCATCCGCGGCAACTGGGACGACTTCCTCCGCACCATCGGCGACGACGACCCGGAGGAGATGGTGTGGTGGCGTGACGAGCTCTCGACCGAATCGCTCGCCTGGCTCGGCGCGCTGCCGCTGAGCCTCGACCTCGTGATGAGCGGGCGGCGCATCCGGCTCTTCCACGCGTCCGCGGAGAGCCCGCACGTCCGGGTGCACCGCCATCACACCCCTGAGCAGTTCGCGGCGATGTTCCGAAACACCGAGATGACGGGCGCCGGCCCCGAGCCCGACGTCGTCGGATACGCAGACATCCACGACGCCTACATCGAGTCGTCCGAGGGGCGCACGCTCTTCAACATCGGAAGCGTGGGCAACCCGCTCGACGAGCCGACGCCGTCGTACGTGATCCTGGAGGGCGCGACGGATGCCGCGGCGCCGGCGCCGTTCGGAATCCAGTTCGTACGGGTGCCGTACGACATCGAGGCCGAGATCGCGGTCGCAGAGCAGCTGCGGATGCCGCGGCGCGACGTCTGGGCGACGGAACTGCGCACGGCGGTGTACCGCGGGAGGCAGGCGTCGTCTCTCACGAGTCGGTGACCGACGTCAGGCGAGGAAGCTCCACACGAGCGTCGCGACGCACAGCACGAGCATTCCAGTGGCGTTGAGGAAGAGATTGCGCCCGAAGTCGCGCGCGCGAATGTGCATGCTGATCGCGACGCAGAAGTACACCACGAGCGCCACGGTCGTGATGAGCCCGAGGAACGGGACCCAGATTCCGGCGACCAGTCCCGCGGCGGCCGCGAACTTGATGGGCGGCATCATCCACCAGTAGCGGCGCGGGAACCCCACGTCGTCGAAGCACTTCGCGATGAAGGGTACCGGACGCAGGCAGAGCAGGGCATCGACGAACGAGATCACTGCCAGGACGACGACCGGCCAGACCGGATCGGGAAGGAGTGTCATGTCGATCAACATACCATACCGTATGGTACGGTCAAGCATGGAAGCACGAGAACGCTGGATCGAGGCCGGTATCGAGGCGCTCAGGGCAGACGGCATCGACGGCGTGCGCATCGACCGCATTGCACGACACCTCGGCCTCACGAAGGGCTCGTTCCACCACCACTTCTCGGGAGCGGGTCAGTACCGGCTCGCGCTCCTCGAGCGCTTCGAGTCCGATGCCACCGAAGCCCTGCGCCGAGTCGATGCAGACCTCGTCGAGGCAACCGCGCTCGAGGCGCTCACGCGGTTGCCCGAAGTGCTCGACTCGCTCTTCGACGTTCCACTCGAGCGCGCCGTCAGGGCGTGGGCGTTCGCGGATGCCGATGCCCTCGCCGCCCTCGAACGAGTCGACGCTGCGCGCCTCGCAGCGATCGAGGCACGCTGGGTCGCCATCCTCGGGCCCGGCGAGCGCGCACGCATCGCCGCGCTCGTGCCGCACCTGCTCGTCATCGGCGCGAGCGTCGCCGCGCCCCCCATCAGCGCGACCGAGTTGCGCGCCGTCTTCGACCTGCTCGCGAGCATCGCGCCCGCGGTCGAGTAGTCGGGCACATGACGAAGGCCCGCATCCAGACAGGATGCGGGCCTTCGTTCAGGTGATCAGCCGCTCAGTGGATCAGCCTCAGCGAGTGAGCTCGCCCGCCAGGTCGTCACCGATGGAGACGCGCTGGAAGTCGACCTCGATCTCGGCGCGGTCGAGCAGCTCGGTCATGCGGCGCTGGCGCTGCTTGGGGATGAGCGTGACGACACGACCCTCCTTGCCCGCGCGGCCGGTGCGGCCGGAGCGGTGCAGGTAGGTCTTGTACTCGTCGGGCGCGTCGGCCTGGACCACGAGGTCGATGTCGTCGACGTGGATGCCGCGGGCTGCGACATCCGTGGCCACCAGCACATTCACGCGGCCGCTCGTGAGCTGCTGCAGGTTGCGCGTGCGGCGCGACTGGTTGAGGTCGCCGTGGAGGGACACGGCACGGATGCCGCGGTCCTCGAGGTGCTCGACGAGGTCGTCGGCGAACGCACGCGTGCGTGCGAACACGAGGGTCTTGCCGTTGCGGTCGGCGAGCTTGGCGACGATGTCGCGCTTCTCGTGGTTCTCGATGATGAACACGCTGTGCGCGATCGTGGAGGACGCCTGGTCTTCACCCGCGACCTCGTGCACGGCGGGCTTGACGAGGAACTCCTCGACGAGCGCGGCGACGCCCTTGTCGAGGGTCGCCGAGAAGAGCAGCTTCTGGCCGCCCGCGGCGGTGTGGCGGAGGATCCGCTGCACCGGCTCGAGGAAGCCGAGGTCGCACATGTGGTCGGCCTCGTCGATGACCGTGATGACGACCTCGCTGAGGTCGAGTCGGCGCTGCTCGATGAGGTCTTCGATGCGGCCCGGGGTGCCGATCACGATGTCGACGCCGCGCTGGAGCGCGCCGACCTGGCGCTGCTGGGGCACGCCGCCGTAGATCTGCGTGGTGAAGAGGCCGACGCTCTGCGCGATCGGCTGCACCGTGCGGTCGATCTGGAGCGCGAGCTCGCGGGTCGGCGCGAGGATGAGCGCGCGGGGCTTGCGACCCATCTGGCGCTTGCCGCCGGCCTTGCCGCTGTCGGACCACAGCTTCATGAGGCGCTCGACGGTGGGAGCACCGAAGGCGATGGTCTTGCCCGAACCGGTCTTGCCACGGCCGAGCACGTCGCGACCCTCGAGCACGACCGGGATGGTCGCGGCCTGGATCGGGAACGGCGCGTCGGCACCGAGGTCTTTGAGCGCGCGCACGACGTTGCCGCCGAGCCCGAGGTCGCCGAAGCTCACGCCGTCGACCGCTTCGGCCTGGATGGCATCGGCCTCGAGGCGCTCGAGCACGACGTCGTCGGCCCGATCGAATCGCTCGCCGGGCTGCTTGGCGGGGTAGAAGCTCGACTCGCGACGCTCGGACGGCTTGAAGCCGGCACGGTCGGAGTCACGGCGCGGCGCACGGTCGTCACGATCGTACGAACGAGCAGGCCGGTCGGCGCGATCGAACGAGCGCGCGGGGCGGTCGGCGCGATCGAACGAGCGCGCGGGCCGGTCGGCACGATCGAACGAGCGAGCAGGGCGGTCGGCCTGGTCGCGACGAGGCGCACGGTCATCGCGGTCATGCGAACGCGGGGCGCGGTCGGGGCGATCGTAGGAGCCCGCCGGGCGGTCCTTGCGATCGAACGAACGAGCAGGGCGGTCGCCCTGGTCGCGACGAGGGGCACGGTCGTCGTACGAACGAGCCGGGCGGTCGCCGCGGTCGTTCGAGCGCGGGGCACGGTCGTCGTAAGAGCGGGCCGGGCGGTCTCCGCGGTCGTATGAACGGGGTGCGCGGTCGTTGCGGTCGTTCGAGCGAGGAGCGCGGTCGTCGCGGTCGGATCGACGCGCGGGGCGGTCGGCGGCGGGCTCACGGCCCTCGCGCTCGGCGCGGTGCGGTGCGCGACCGGTGGCCACGCGCTCTTCAGCAGACCAGCGCGCCTTGCGAGGAGCTTCCTCTTCGGCGGGGCGGTAGCCGCGGTGTCCGGCGCTGCGCGAGCCGGGCTTCGAGGCTCCGGCGGCTGTGTGGCGCACGGGTCCCTTGTGTCCACCCTTCGCGTACGAAGGATCGAAGTTCTTGGCGGGCCTACCACCGGCGGGCTTCTTGTTCTTGGGCATGATGACTTCCTGGGTTGTACTTGAGTACATGGCAGCGCCTGCGGCGCAGCACACTGAGAACCCGGAACATCGTCGACCGGGGCCGTTCACATACGGTGACTATCCACAGCTGATTGCTGCGAAACCGGCCCTCAAGACTCACAAACCCATCCGCGCACGGCGCGGTGTCCAGAACCGACCGTCTCAGAATAGCGGATGTCGCTGGGAGAACGCCCGCACGAGGCATCCGACGCGAAGAGCAGAGGGAGAAGCGCATGACAGATCGGCACGACGAAGTACTCGAGAGAATTCGACGGGGCCTGCTCTACACGGAATCGGAGGCCTCCTTCCAGAACCCACGACGCCGCACCGACCTGATCTTCGACTACAACCAGACGCGTCCGAGCGACACGGAAGGACGCCGGTCACTCCTCGAGGCGATTCTCGGATCGGTGGGTGCCCGAACCGTGCTGCTCTCCCCGTTCCACGCGGGATTCGGAAGCAATGTGTATATCGGCGACGACTTCTTCGGCAACGTCAACCTCACCTTCGTCGACGACGTCGAGATCCGGATCGGAAACGGGGTCATGATCGCGCCGAGCGTCACGCTGACGACGACGGGGCATCCCGTGCACCCTGACTTGCGCGTCGACTTCCGACGGTTCTCCGCCCCCATCGTCATCGAGGACAAGGTCTGGATCGGCAGCAACGTCGTCGTGCTTCCCGGCGTCACGATCGGATACGGCGCCGTCATCGGCGCCGGCAGTGTCGTGACCCGCGACATCCCACCCATGACCGTCGCCGTCGGAACCCCGTGCCGGGTGGTTCGGCAGGTCACCGACGACGACCTCATCCCGGCGCGTGCCGAGATCGACCGTTTCTGACCCTCCTGTAGCCGTGAGCGAGGCGACGGCGTAGCGTCGCACGCATCAGCGAAGAAGCAGAAGGAGCAGCAGCCATGACCGATCCGAACCTGCCGAACCCCGACCCGACCGATCCCAACCTGCCGTACCCCGACCCCACGAATCCGAACCCCGTCCCCACGAGGCCCGAGCCCGTCGAGCCCGGGCCCGCCGGGCCCGAGGAGCCGCTCGCGCCCAACCCTGAGGAACCGCTCGCACCGAACCCCGAGGAGCCGATCACCCCGATGTGATCGGGCCCGACCCTTCCGCGCCGGGCCGAGTACTGAGGCCGTGCTGCGGTGATGCATCCGCCGCAGAGAACCTGAGGTAGCATCACTCCACCCCTGAACACGGAGACCGGTGTGACCTCGACCCGAATGGCAGGCGGCCCCGGCATCCGCGCCAGGCGGATCGCGTCGGTCGTCACGGCTGCAGCCGTCATCACGGGCGTCATCATGCTCTCCGGATTCCACACCGAGCTGCGTGAGATATCTCCCAAGGGCACGGATGCCGCGAGCGAGGTCATCGGCTCGGCCGTCATCGGCATCCGCACCTTCACGCCTCCGGGCAACCTCGTCGTCGACGCCGACCTCGAATACGGCGTGCGCGACGACGGAACGCTGCTCACCCTCGACGTCTGCAGCCCGCCCGAGAGCGTGCTCGGCGAAGCGCGCCCAGCGGTGGTCTCGATCCACGGCGGCAGCTGGGCACGCGGCGACAAGGCCAACGCCGACTGGCGCAACGTGTGCCTCTGGCTCGCGAGCGAGGGGTTCGTCGCGGCATCCGTCAACTACCGGCTCGTGCCCGACGCGCGCTTCCCGGCAGCGATCGACGACGTGGCGCTCGCCGTCGAGTGGCTGCGCGCGCCCGAGCAGGTCGAGCGGTTCGGCATCGACCCCGAGCGCATCGGCGCGTTCGGCGGCTCGGCGGGCGGCAATCTCGCGGCGCTGCTCGGCATGACCGGCGAGGGCGCGCTCGACGAGGGGTCGCGCGTCGCCGCGGTGGCCGAGCTCTCGGGCCCGGTCGGGCTCGGCGCGGCCGAGCTCGAGGCCGACGCGGCATCCGATTGGCTGCGCACGATTGTCGGCGAATATCTCGGTTGCGAGCCGGGGGCAAGCCCCGAGGCGTGCCCACAGGCGTTGGATGCCTCGCCGGGCATGCGAATCGACCCGAGCGACCCGCCGGTCTTCATCGGGCACGCCGACGCAGAGTCCGTTCCGCTCGGCCAGTCCACCCGGTTCGCTGCAGCGCTCGCCGCAGCCGGCGTGCCGGTCGAGCTCGCCGTGGTGCCCGGGACGGCCCACTCGATCGGAATCCTCGACGAGGCGCTGCGGGCTCGCGTCGCGGCCTTCCTGCACGCGCACCTCGACTGACGCCAAGCGCAACCCCTGCCACGGTTCGGGGGGCGAGTCGTAGGCTCGGCTCAGCCAGCCGACCCGGGAGCACCACGATGTCCGACAACGACTCACCTGCCGAGCTGTCGCGCGACGACTGGCGCGTCATCCTCAGGCGCACGGTGCACGAGTACCGCATCAACCAGGTGTACGACCTGGCGGCCGCGCTCACCTACTACGCGGTGCTCGCGGTCTTCCCCGCGCTCCTCGCGACGCTCGCGACCGTCGGCATCTTCGGCAGCGCCGAAGCCGGCGCCGAGAACGCGCTCGAGGTGATCGGGGATCTCGGCGGGGAATCCGTCGCGGAGGCATTGCGCGAGCCGCTCGAGCAGCTCGTGAACGCCTCGAACGCTGCGCTCGCCTTCATCACGGGACTGGTCGGCGTCGTGTGGGCGGCATCGAGCTTCGTCGGCGCGTTTGGCCGGGGCATGAACCGCATCTACGGCGTCGGCGAGGGACGTCCGTTCTGGGAGATGCGACCCACGATGATCGGCGTCTCGGCGTTGATCGTCGTGCTCGGCGCGATCGTGGCCTTCGCGCTCATCGTGAGCGGGCCCGTGGCGGACTCGCTCGCTCGCGTGATCGGTATCGACGAGGGCGTCGTGCTCTGGTGGGACCTCGCGAAGCTGCCCGTGCTCGTCGGCGTCGCGATCCTCGTGATCGCGGTGCTCTACTGGGCGGGGCCGAACGTGAAGCGCCGCAACTTCCGCTGGCTCAGTGTCGGCGCAGTGGGCGCGCTGCTCGCCTGGATCGTCACGACGGCGCTGTTCTGGCTCTACGTCTTCGGATTCGGCGGCTACCAGCGCACGTTCGGCGTCGTGGGCGGGATCATCGCGTTCCTCCTGTGGGTGTGGCTGTCGAATCTCGCGATGATGTTCGGGGCGGTGCTCGACACCGAGGTGGAGCGCGCCCGCCAGCTTCGCGCCGGCATCCTCGCCGAGGAGCACGTGCAGCTGCCACTGCGCGACGACCGGCTCATCGAGAAGAACCGCGAGCAGCGGGCCCGCGACATCCGCGACTCGGCGGCGATGCGCGCCGACACCGCGGTCGACGGACTCGCGCGGCCGGCGGAGACGGCGCTGCCGCCCGACGAGTGATCCGACCTCGCCGAGCCCCTACCCCGGTACTGCCGCGGAATGGTTCGGCGGAGGGATGCAGCTCCGGATGCCGCGTGGAAGAGTGACTCGCACGATGGACGAGAGCCAGAACACCGACCAGCGCGCCGTTCCCACGGCGCCCCAGCCGCCCAAGCTGCCACAGCCGCCCAAGCCGCCGCGAGTGCCGCGAGTGCCGCGACCGACGCGCGCGCAGGTCGCCGCAGGGGCGGTCGACCGCGCCGACGAAGAGCGCCAGTTCCGCGCGTGGATGTGGGTGACCACGTCGCTGCTCGCCTTCATGCTCTTCACCGTGTCGGTACCGCTCGCCGCGACCGTCTACGGGGTGCACCTCCTCGCGGCGTTCGGCACGAGCCTCCTGCTCTCGGCGGCGATCCCGCTCGCGATACGGCTGCCCTGGCTCGCGATCGGCCTCGCGACCGCAGGCCTCCTCGCGTTCGCGTTGCTCTCGGCCGGCTCCGACGGGGCGCCGTGGCCGTGGCCGGTGACGGCGATCATCGGGCAGGGCGCGCTCCTCGTCGTGCTCGGACTCCTCACGCCGTGGTGGCAGGGACTCGCCGCCTGGGCGGCGACCATGCTCGTCACCGCACCCTTCGGGTTCGTCGATGCGGGTGCCGCGGGCAACGCCGTGACGGGAGCCGCGATCACCGCCCTGGCGCTCGCGGTCGCCGTGGCGATCGCGCAACGACGGGTGATCGGCGTCGAGCTGTTCCGCGAGCGTGCGCACTCCGCCGACGAGCAGCAGCGCCGCATCCTCGTCGAGGAACGCACCCGCATCGCCCGCGAGCTCCACGACGTGGTCGCGCACGGGCTCTCGATCATCCACGTGCAGGCCACGAGTGCGCCCTATCGCGTCGAGGGGCTGAGCGACGGCGCGCGAGCCGAGTTCGCCGAGATCGCGACCTCCGCACGCACCGCGATGGCCGAGATGCGCCAACTCCTCGGCGTGCTGAGGAGCGCGGATGCCGCGGCCGACACCGCGCCGCAGCCCGGTCTCGCCGAGTTGCCCGCACTTGCGGCATCCGTCGAACGCGCCGGAGTTCCCGTGACCCTCGTGCTCGGCGATCGACTGCCCGAGGGCGGACTCGCGGCGACCGCCGCATATCGCATCGTGCAGGAGGCGCTCAGCAACGTCGTGCGGCATGCACCCGGGGCCGCCACGCACGTGTCGGCCGAAGTGCTCGCGGGCGATCTCGTCGTGGGCATCGAGAACGACGCGTCACCGGATGCTGCGGCGCTCGACGTGAAGGGCGACGGCGGCCAGGGGCTCATCGGCATGCGCGAGCGAGCGGCGCTGCTCGGTGGGAGCATAGAGTTCGGCGAGCAGCCCGGGGGCGGATTCCGGGTGCTCGCGACCTTGCCGCTCGAGCCCGACGGAGGAATGGCGTGACGATCTCCGTGCTGATCGCCGACGACCAGGCGATGGTGCGAGCCGGCTTCGCCGCGGTGCTCGCGGCGCAACCGGGCATCGAGGTCGTCGGCCAGGCTGCCGACGGCGTCGAGGCGGTCTCGCTCGCACAGAGCCTGCGTCCCGACGTCGTCGTCATGGACGTGCGGATGCCGCTCCAGAACGGCATCGAGGCGACTCGCGCCCTGCAGACCCCGCCGCGCAGTTCCGACTACGTGCCGCGCGTGCTCATGCTCACGACGTTCGACATCGACGACTACGTCTACGAAGCGCTGCGCGCCGGCGCGAGCGGGTTCCTCCTGAAGGACGCGACCCCTGAAGAGCTCGTGGCCGCCGTGCGCATCGTCGCCGGCGGAGATGCGCTCCTCGCCCCGAGCGTGACCCGTCGCCTCATCGAGGACTTCGCCCGGTCGGGGCCGCCGCCGCGGCCGTCGGGCACCCGGCTCGCCGCGCTCACCGAACGTGAACGCGAAGTGCTCACCCTCGTGGGCCGCGGCCTGTCGAACTCCGAGATCGCCGCGGCGCTCTTCATCGCAGAGCAGACGGTGAAGACGCACGTGAGCAAGGTGCTGCAGAAGCTCGGGCTGCGCGATCGCGTGCACGCCGTCGTGCTCGCGTACGACACCGGGCTCGTGCAGCCCGGATCCTGACCCGGATCCTGACCCCGATCCTCGATCACCGCGGCGACAGCACCAGCAGCGAGCTCGACGCGGTCGCGACGAGGTTGCCGTCATCGTCGGTCACGGTGCCCTCGGCGAAGACCACGCGTCGTCCGTCTTTCGTGACGGTTCCCGTGCCCGTCAGCGGGCCGGTCTCGAGCGTGACCGGCCGCAGGTAGCTGACCTTGAGCTCGATCGACGTGTACCCGGTGCCTCGCTCGAGCGTCGTGTGCGTCGCGCAGCCGATGACCGTGTCGAGCAGCGTGCACAGCAGTCCGCCGTGCACGATGCCGAGCGGGTTGTAGTGCTCCTCACCAGGGGTGCACGTGATGACCACGCGCCCGCGTTCGGCCTCGGCCAGCTCGAAGTTCATGAGCACTCCCATCGGCGGCCACGCCGCCGTCCCGTCGCGCACCGCGTGCAGGTACTCGAGGCCGCTCATGCCGACCACCTGGTGAGCGATCGCGAGCGGATCGACCCACTCGAACGACTTGCTCCTGAGTGCTGTCGCGTCGGCCATGGCGCCCTCTTCCCCGACGAAGCGGACCGCCCGCCTGAGTCGTCCACCCCAGCGTCGTCCTGCGAGGCCGTCGCGTAAAGCCCTCGGTCCGCTCGAGAAGGCGCGCCCACCCCTACCCGGGTAGGGGTCGGGAACGGCTCCCCGGGGTGATGGGCTCACCGGTACCACGTTCCTAACCTGCCCTCATGGGCGGAGGAAACCGCCAGGAAGGGACCCGGTCATGACCGACACGCTCGCACGCCCCCTCGCGACATCCGCCCCCAGCAGGGTTCACCGGGACTCCAGCATCGACGCGATCCGGGTCGTGCTGCTCGTCGCGGTGTTCGCCCTGCACGCGATGATGGTCGGCGTGAGCGTCGGCCCCGACGGCCCGATCCTCCAGAACGCCCTCGAGGGCCAGGCGTGGTTCGGCCCGGTCAGCTGGGTCGTGCAGATCATGCCGCTCTTCTTCATCGCGGGCGGCTTCTCGAGCTATCGCCACTGGCAGTCGATGCGGGCGCGAGGGGCGAGCAGCAGCGAGTACGTGCGTGCCCGGCTCGAGCGGCTCGTGCGCCCGGCGATCGCGCTCGTCGTCGTCGTCGCCGTGGCGCTCATCGCCCTCGCGATGTCGGGGATGCCGGCGGACATCGTCGCGACCGCGGGGTTCCGCATCGGCCAGCCGCTGTGGTTCCTCGGCGTCTACGTTGCGACCTCGGCGCTCGTGCCGCTGCTCGTGCGGGCGCATGAACGGGCCCGGGTGCTCACCCCCGTAGCACTGCTCGCTGCGGTCGTATCGGTCGACGTCGTGCGAATGGCGACCGGCATCGAGGGGATCGGGTTCGTGAACCTGCTCCTCGTGTGGCTGCTCGTGCAGCAGCTCGGCTTCTGGCTCGCCGACGGCGGGATCGACCGCGTTCGGCGCAGCACCCTCGGCGCGGTGGCCGCCGGGTCGCTCGCCTTCCTCGCGGTGCTCACCGTGATCGGTCCCTACGACGTCGACATGCTCGAGAACCTCAATCCGCCCACGGTGTGCCTCGTCGTGCTCGGCATCGCCCAGCTCGCGCTCTTCCAACTCGTGCGACCGCGGTTGCGTGCCGTGACCGATGGACCGGATGCCTCGCGGCTCGTCTCCGCCGTCGGCGAGCGCGCCATGACGGTCTACCTGTGGCACATGCCCGTGCTCATCGCGCTCGCGGGTGCGAGCCTCGTCGCGGAGTCGACGCTCGGCGTGCCGCTGCCCGAGCCGCTGAGCCTCGAGTGGTGGGCGACCCGGCCGATCTGGCTCACCGTCGCGGCGATGGCCGTCGTGCCCGTGGCACTCGCGATGGGTCGGTTCGAGCGAGGGCCGCGGAGCTCGCGGCGACCGGCCGGCCGGCCGGCCCTCGCGCTGCCGCACGGGCGCTCCACCGTCGTCGAT
>NZ_SDPN01000038.1 GCF_004134825.1 Agromyces albus | reverse complement strand
GGCCTCGGCGGCCGAGCGCTGGGCAGTCGGCCGATCGGGGCGCTCGTCGCGCGCAGGCGCCGGCGCGTCGACGCCGAGCACGGAGCGAGCGCGGGCGACGTGGGCCGTCTCGGCGATGACCGCGTACCGCGTGGCGAGCACTTGCATGACTGAGGTGAAATCGCGCCGCCGGCGGTTCACCGAATACGAGACGACGCCGAAGATCATGCCGAACCCGGCGCCGAGCAGCACGGCCGAGATGAGGATGCCGACGGAGGCCCCGGTCGGCGAGAAGATGAAGAGAAGCAGCCCGAGGAATGTGCCGAACCAGGCTCCCGACAGTGCGCCGGCGCCGGCTGCCCGGCCCCAGCTCATGGTGCCCGTGATGCGCTCGACGCTCGTGAGGTCGGTGCCGACGATCGCGAGCTCTTTCACCGGGAACTCCGCCTTGGCGAGGGCGTCGACCGCGGACTGGGCCTCGGCATAGGTCTCGAAGCTCGCCACCGTCTCGCCGCTCGGCAGGGTCGGGAAGGTGCGGCCCATGCGGCCGCCGAAGGGCGATTGATTGGTCACCCCGTCATTCTCCCATGCTCCCCGGTGCAGGGCTCGGAAGCAGCCCGCGGGGGCTAAGTTGGAAGCGTGAGCGCCACGAGAGTCTTCGTCGCCCGGCTCGCCGGGTGCGCCGTCTTCGACCCCGCGGGCGATCGAGTCGGCAAGGTGCGCGACGTGCTCGTCGTGTACCGCAAGAACGACCCGCCACGCGTCGTCGGCCTCATCGTCGAGATCCCCGGCAAACGCCGCGTGTTCGTCTCGATCGGCAGGGTCACCTCGATCGGCGCCGGCCAGATCATCACGACTGGCCTCATCAATCTCCGCCGCTTCGAGCAGCGCGGCGGCGAGGTGCGCGTCATCGCCGAGATGCTCGGCCGCAAGGTCGCCTTCAACGACGGCTCGGGCACGGCGACGATCGAAGACGTCGCGATCTCCGAGCACGATCCGGGCGAGTGGGAGGTCGAGCAGCTCTTCGTGCGCCGGCCCAAGGGAGCCTCGCCGTTCTCGAAGGGGCAATCGGCCTACGTCACGTGGCGCGAGGTGCGCGAGACGACCGCGAGCGGTGAGGCGCAGTCGGCCGAGCATCTCATTGCGACCTACTCCGAGCTGAAGCCGGCCGACCTCGCGAGCACCCTGCTCGACCTGCCGGCGCTGCGCCGCCAGGAAGTCGCGGAAGAGCTCTCCGACGACCGGCTCGCCTCCGTGCTCGAGGAGATGCCCGAGACCGACCAGGTGGAGATCCTCTCCCGACTCGGCGACGATCGGGCGGCCGACGTGCTCGACCACATGCAGCCCGACGACGCCGCCGACCTCATCGCGCAGCTCCCCGAAGAGCGCGGTGAACACCTACTCGAGCTCATGGAGCCCGAAGAGGCCGACGACGTGCGATTCCTCCTCTCCTACGGCGCCGACACCGCCGGCGGGCTCATGACGACCGAGCCGATCATCGTCTCGGCCGATGCCACCGTGGCCGAGGGGCTCGCCCTCATCCGCCGCCACGACCTGCCGCCCGCGCTCGGCGCGGCGGTGTGCGTGACACTGCCGCCCTACGAGCCGCCCACCGGCCGCTTCCTCGGCCTCGTGCATTTCCAGCGGATGCTGCGCTATCCCCCGCACGAGCGCCTCGGCACCCTCATCGACCAGGGCCTCGAGCCCGTCACGGCCGACACCTCCGCCGCCGAGGTCAGCCGCATCCTCGCGAGCTACGACCTCGTGTCCGTGCCGGTCGTCGACGAGAAGCACCGACTCGTCGGGGTGGTGACGATTGACGACGTGCTCGACTACCTCCTGCCAGATGACTGGCGAAGTCATCCCGAAGAGGAGGGTGTGGGCAGACGCGCTGCTGCGCGAGCCCAGCTGACGACGGGAAGCATCCCGATCCCACACGGAAGGAGGGCAGGAGATGGCACGCGTTGACGTCGAGGACCGCCGGTTCGACACCCCGAAGGGCATCCGCCGAGCGCCCTCCTTCCGCGGGTCGGGTGACAAGGACCGATTCGGGCGCTTCACCGAGTGGGTGGCCCGTGCGATGGGGACCCCGGGCTTTCTGCTCGGGTTGTCGGTGTTCGCGATCGGCTGGATGCTGTGGAACACGTTCGCACCCGAGCACTACCGCTTCGACTCCGTCGCGATCGGCTTCACGGCGCTCACCCTTGTGCTCTCGCTGCAGGCCTCCTACGCGGCGCCCCTCATCCTCCTCGCGCAGAACCGGCAGGACGACCGCGACCGCGTGCAGATCGAGCAGGACCGGCAGCGCGCCGAACGCAATCTCGCCGACACCGAGTATCTCGCTCGCGAGGTGGTCGCCCTGCGCCTCGCGGTCAAGGAGCTCGCCTCGAAGGACTTCATCCGCGGCGAGCTCCGCACGATGATCGAGGAGCTCGACCGACGCGACGACGAGGAGACGGAACATGCCGTCTCCTGAATCCGACGCGATCGAACGGGCCGTGCACGCGGCGCTCACCGGCGTCATCGACCCCGAGATCCGAAAGCCCGTCACCGAGCTCGACATGGTCGAATCCGTGACGGCGGGCGACGACGGTCGCGTGCACGTCGTGATCCGGCTCACGATCGTCGGATGCCCCGCCTCCGACCGCATCGAACGCGATGTGCGCCAGGCCGCCGAGTCCGTCGCGGGCGCCGGCATGGCCGACGTCACGCTCTCGGTGATGACGCCAGAGCAGCGCGCCGCGCTGACGGAGCGGCTCCGCGGCGGCCGCGCCGCTCGCGGCAATCCCTTCGGCCCGGGCAGCCTCACGCGCGTGATCGCGATCACGAGCGGCAAGGGCGGGGTCGGCAAGTCCACGATCACCGCGAACCTCGCGGTGGCGCTCGCGGCGCGCGGCCTCTCGGTCGGGCTCGTCGACGCCGACGTGCACGGCTTCTCGATCCCCGGCCTCCTCGGGCTCGTCGACGAGGCGGGCGTCGCCGCGCGGCCGACCCGCGTCGACGAGATGATCCTGCCGCCCGTCGCGCACGGCGTGAAGGTCATCTCGATCGGCATGTTCGTCGAACCGACGGAACCGGGCGGGCGCGCGTCATCCGTCGCCGTCGCCTGGCGCGGGCCGATGCTGCACCGAACGCTCAACCAGTTCCTCACCGACGTGTACTTCGGCGACCTCGACGTGCTCCTCGTCGACCTGCCGCCCGGCACCGGCGACGTCGCGATCTCGCTCGGCCAGTTGCTGCCGAACGCCGAGGTCGTCGTGGTGACGACCCCGCAACCGGCGGCGGCGGACGTCGCGGAGCGCTCGGGCGTGGTCGCTCGCCAGACCGGCCAGCGCCTCGTCGGCGTCGTCGAGAACATGGCCGGATTCGTGCAGCCCGGCGGCGAAGTGCTCGACCTCTTCGGCTCGGGCGGCGGCTCACTCGTCGCCGAGCGGCTCTCGGAAGGCCAGACGGCACCCGTGCCGCTCATCGCGAGCGTGCCGCTCAGCATCGCGCTGCGGCAGGGAGGAGACGCGGGCACGCCCGTCGTCATCGCCGCTCCCGACGACCCCGCGGCGCGCGCTATCGAGCACGTCGCCGCGTACCTCGCGGCGCTGCCCAGGGAGCTCGAAGGCCGCCGGCTCGACGTTTCGGTGCGGTGACCGCATGCGCCGCGCCCGCCGCCTCAGCCGGTTCGCGTTCGTTGCCGCTCTCCTGACCGTTCCCGCCCTGCTCGCGGCCTGCACCGGGGCCGCTCCCGGGCAGCCCGGCGACTCGTCGGGTTCCGGCGAGCCCAGCCGCCTCGTGGCATCGATCAAGCAGGGCCGCCTCGACATCGAGGCGCGGCGGCTCGTGGTGCGCCTCTCGAACACCGGCGACACAGCCCTCACGATCGAGGGCTTCGAGTTCGAGGCGGCCACGCTCGCTCCCGGAATGGTACGCACGAAGCCGCTCGAGCTCGCCCCGGGCGAGACGATCGACGTGCGCCTCGACCTCTCGACGAGCGTGTGCGATGTGGAGGTCGGCCCGGCGAGCGTCGTCGCCGACGTGAGCGCGGCCGACGAGGCCGACGCGGCCGACGGCGCCGGGGCCGGCACCCGGGTGACGCTCACTCCCGACGACCCGTTCGACACCCTCGCGCGGATCAATGCCGCAGAGTGCCTCGGCGGGGCCGTGGCGGAGGTCGCCACGTTCACGATGCCCGAGCACCTCACGTCGACGGGATCGGGCGCCGAGCGGCGCGCGTCCATCGACGTGCTCGTCGAGCCTGCGGCATCCGGCACCGACTCACTGCACGTCGAGCGCGTCTACGGCACGACCCTGCTGAACGCCGAGGACGGCATCGATTGGACGCTCGGCATCGACGTCGCGCCGGGCGACGCTCCGTTCACGCTCTCGCTGCCGGTGCGGCCGGCGCGCTGCGACGCGCACGCGATCGCCGACGACAAGCGGGGCACGATCCTGCCGTTCGCGATCGCTGCGGGCGAGCACAAGGGCCGGCTCGATCACCCGTCATCCGACACGCTCAAGGCCGAGCTCTACGCCTATGTCGCCGAGCGCTGCGGCCTCGAGCTGCCGGGCGGCTGAAGCCTGCCTCTTCCGCGGCGCTCGGCGCCGAGCCGTCTCAGGGCCGAGCCGTCTCGGGGCCGAGTGGGTCAACTGTCCTAGACTGTGCGCATGCGCGCCATGACGGCCTCACCCGAACTCTTCGCGAGCCTCACCGACGATGTCGTCGCCTCGGGCTCCGACACCGTCCCCGTCGCCACTCCCTCGACCGGCGAGACGCTCCACGAACTGCCGCGGTCGAGTGCCGGCGACGTGCACGACGCCGTCGCGAGGGCCAGGCTCGCCCAGCTGGCTTGGGCGCGCGCCGGCTTCGCTGAGCGCCGCAGGGTGCTGCTGCGAGCGCACGACCTCGTGCTCGAGCGTCGCGAGCTCCTGCTCGACCTCATCCAGCTCGAGAGCGGCAAGACGCGCGGGCAGGCCTTCGAGGAGGTCTTCGGGGCCGCCTCGCTCACGAGGTACAACGCCCTCGCGGCACGCAGAGTGCTTCGCGGCCGGCGGCGGCGCTCGGGCGTTCCAGTGGTGCTCACGACGAGGGTGCGGTATCGCCCGAGGGGCGTCGCCGGGGTGATCACCCCATGGAACTACGCGCTGAGCCTCGCCGCTATGGACGTCGTGCCCGCACTCGCGGCCGGGTGCGCCGTCGTGCAGAAGGCCGACGACCAGGGCGCGCTCTCGATCCTTGCCCTGCGGCGCGCGTTCATCGACGCGGGCGTGCCCGAGGCGCTGTGGGCCGTCGTCACGGGCGAGGGGTCCGAGGTGGGCGAAGCGCTCACCGACGTCGCCGACTACATCTGCTTCACGGGCTCGACCGCGACCGGCCGCAGGATCGGCGAGAAGGCCGGTCGGCGGCTCGTGGGCGCGTCCCTCGAGCTCGGCGGCAAGAATCCGCTCATCGTGCTCGACGACGTCGATCCAGAGCAGGCGGCGACGGATGCCGCGTACGCGTGCTTCGCGGCCATGGGCCAGTTGTGCGTCTCGATCGAGCGCATCTACGTGCACCGCGCCGTCGCTCGCGCATTCACGCGCGCCCTCATCGATCGGCTCGAACAGGCCAAGCTCGGGTCGTCCCTCGACTACGGGAGCGACTTCGGCTCGCTCGCGAGCGCGGCACAGCTCGCGCGCGTCGAGGCGCACCTCGGCGATGCGCTCGCACTGGGGGCGACGGTGCTCACGGGCGGGCGCCCGCGCACCGACGTGGGGCCTTGGTTCTTCCAGCCGACGGTGCTGATCGGGGTGACGCCGTCCATGCACGTCTACGCCGAGGAGACGTTCGGCGCGATCGCCTCGCTCTACATCGTCGACAGCGAGGAGGAGGCCATCCTTGCGGCCAACGCGAGCGAGTACGGGCTGAACGCCGCGGTGTTCACGGGATCGACGAGGCGCGGGCAGCGCGTCGCGAACGCGCTCGAGGCGGGCAACGTGAACATCAACGAGGGCTACCGCGGCAGCTACTCCTCCTTCGCGGCTCCCATGGGCGGCATGAAGCAATCGGGCGTCGGCCGGCGCAACGGCCCCGAGGGGCTGCTGCGATTCGTGGAGCCGGTCACGATCTCGGCGATGACCGGAGTACTGCAGCTCCCGCGCACCGGGCGCGAGTTCGGGGCGCTCGAGCAACCGCTGCTGCTGCTCGCATGGGTGCTCCGCGGCATCCGGCGCCGCTGACGCGTTCGCTCGGTGAACGCCAGCCGGCTAGTTAGGTGGCTTCGGAGTCGAACGGCGCCTGCTCGTCGGCGCCGAGGGCGTCTCGCTTGCGCTTGCGCTGCAGGTAGGCGGAGTTCTCGTTCACCGCCGCGCGAGCGACGACGGGCTTCTCGGGCTCGTCGGCGAAGGGATCGGCGTCGACGAGGGCCTCACGGATGATGCGCCGCGGATCGTATTGGCGCGGATCGAGCTTCTTCCAGTCGACGTCGTCGAAGTCGGGGCCCATCTCTTCGCGCATGCGGTCTTTCGCACCGGTCGCCATGTCGCGCAGCGACCTCACGAGGCGACCGAGCTGAGCGGCATAGTGCGGCAGCCGTTCTGGGCCGAGCAGGAAGACGGCGATCACCCCGATGATGAGGAGCTTCTCGAACGTCAGACCGAACACCACTACAGGATAGTCGGCGGCGAGGCGTGCGAACGCCAGCTCGCGACGCCTCTAGACTCGGGGGCTGAGAGATGCACCCGGGAGCCGCCACGTGTCTGATCACGACCTGAACTGGAAGTACGTCGACGAGTCGGTCGTCGAGACCGAATCGATCGTCAAGGCGCGCCAGCAGTCGCTCGAGCTCGGCATCGAGCCCGTCTCGCCGGCCATGGGCGCGCAACTGGCCGTGCTCGCCGCCGCGACCCGAGCTGAATCGATCATCGAAGTCGGCACGGGAGTCGGCGTCTCTGGGCTCTGGATGCTGCAGGCCGCCCGGCGCGCGCTGCTCACCTCGATCGACACCGAGACCGAATACCAGCAGCACGCCCGCCAGAATTTCGCCGATGCGGGCATCACGGCGGCGCGAGTGCGCCTCATCGCCGGGCGCGCGAGCGAGGTGCTGCCGCGCATGAACGAGAGCTCATACGACGTCGTCTTCATCGACGCCGACGGCCCCGCAGTGATCGAGTATGCCGAGCACGGACTACGGCTCGCGAAGCCCGGCGGCATCGTGGTCGTCGCGCGGGCGCTCTGGAGAGGCAGGGTCGCCGACCCGGTGCGACGCGATGAGGCGGCGAGTGCGTTCCGCACGCTCATCGGAGAACTTGCCGCATCCACCGCGGTTGCCACCGCGATCTCCCCGGCCGGCGACGGCCTGCTCCAGATCGTGAAGCTGGGTGCCTGAACCGCTTCGGCTCAGGCTGGGTTCACTACGCCACTGAGCACGTTGTAGAGCTCCTTGGCCTCAGCGTCGTTCACCGAGACGACGAGGCGGCCGCCTCCCTCGAGCGGAACTCGAACGATGATGAGGCGACCCTCCTTCACAGCCTCCATAGGCCCGTCTCCGGTGCGTGGCTTCATGGCCGCCATTGAGCTACCCCTTTCGTGGCTGATCTTCCCATTATCGGCTATCGCGGGTGGTGCTGGGAAATCGCGGTGAGCCTGTTGAGTGCCATGGCGGCGCAGCGGATGCCCCGTCGACGGCCGTTTCGTGCGCCGATTCCTACGCCCATCAGGGCGGCGTCCAGTCGAGGCCGTCGATGCCCCAGGCGATCAGGAGCCAGCCGATCTGCAGCAGGAGGGAAAGCGCTACCACGCTCCAGCGGTACCATCTCGCCCTCGGCAGTGCGAGCGCGCCCACGAGCGGGAACATCGGAGCGACGATGCGGAACGTGCTCGACTGCGGGAAGAAGACCGCGAGCAGGTACACCGCGTAGCTCGCGAGCCAGAGCCGCAGGTCGATGCCGAGGCGGCGCACGGCCGGCGTGAAGAGCACGAGGGCGAAGAGCACCACGACAGCGATCACGGCGATCGTGCCGAGCGGCTGCCCGACCCACCATCCGCCCGATTGGAACCACGCGGTGAACGGCACGAGCTCGTGGTAGCCGATGTACGCCGAGCGCCACGCGAGCTCGGTGTCGGTGTACCCATGGAACTCCCCGGTGGCCGCCCACACGATCGCCGGCCAGGCGAGTCCAGCCAGTCCGGTGAAGACGGCGACGGATGCCACGAGTACGCGCTCCCGCACCGGGAACGGATCCTTCCGTCGCGTGAACCATCGCCACAGCCAGTGCAGCCCGAGCGTGAGCGCGAAGGCGAGAGCCCCGGGACGCGTGAACGACCACACGACGACGACGGGCATGAGCCATCCGTACCGCCGGTCGACGAGCAGCAGCAGCGCGAGGGCGAGCAGCAGGAATCCGAGCGACTCGGCGTAACCGAACTGCATGATCGGCGACACCGGGGCGACCGCGAAGAGCACCACGGCGAAGAGCGCGCGGTCGGGTTCGAGGAAGCGGGACATCAGGCGATGCAGCACGAGCGACGCCCCGAGCCCGGCGAGGACCGCGACCACGACCGACGCCACGTTCCACGGCGCTCCCAGCCAGGTGACCGCGCCGACGAGCACGGGATAGACCGGCAGGAACGCCCAGGCGTTCTCGGCGACATGACCGGTCTCGGTGAGCGGCAGTTCGGAGGGATACCCGCCGAGCCAGATGATCTGGTACCAGCGCGCGTCCCACATGTTCGCGTACTCGAAGTAGCCCGGCTGCGCACCTGTCCACGGGTTCGATCCCTGCCGGCTTGCGAACACGAGCACGATGACCGTCGTGATCGCCCTGGCGCCGAAGTAGATGAGGGCGACCTTCGCCCACCACGGTGCGAGGCGCCATCGCACGCGAGTCGACCAGCGGTTGACGCGGAACGGATCGCGCTCCCGCTCGGCCGGCACGGACGAGGTCACGTGGCTGCTCGGCTCAGACGTCGCTCGAGAGCCACGCGCGCAGCGCCCGCTCGCACGAGAGGATCTGGTCGACGCTCACGCGTTCGTCGTCGGCGTGGGCCTTGAGCGGGTCGCCCGGGCCGTAGTTCACGGCCGGGATGCCGAGTGCGCTGAAGCGTGCGACATCCGTCCACCCGTACTTCGGCTTCGCCTCGCCGCCGACGGCACGCACGAACTGCTGGGCGAGCGGCGCGTCGAGCCCCGGCCGGGCGCCCTCGGCCTCGTCGACGACCGTGAGCTCGTACTCGGGGAACATCTCCTTGATGAGGTCGATGGCCTCGGCGACGGTGCGATTCGGCGCGAAGCGGTAGTTGACGTGCAGCATCGCCTCGTCGGGGATGACGTTGCCGGCGATGCCGCCGGTGATGCCCACGGCGTTGAGCCCCTCGCGATAGGCGAGCCCGTCGACGTCGATGGTCTCTGCTTCGTAGGCGGCGAGCCGGTCGAGCGCCGGCACGAGCTTGTGGATCGCGTTCTCGCCGACCCAGCTGCGTGCCGAGTGCGCCCGCAGGCCGTAGGCACGCAGTTCGACGCGGAGGTTGCCGTTGCATCCGCCCTCGACCTGCCCGTTTGACGGCTCTCCCAGGATGGCGAAGTCGCCCTCGAACAGGTCGGGCCGGTGCCGGGCGAGGCGGCCGAGGCCGTTGAGCTCGGCCGAGACCTCCTCGTGGTCGTACCACATCCACGTCACGTCGACGGCGGGCGCGACGAGCTCGAGCGCGAGCTTCAGCTGCACGGCGACGCCGGCCTTCATGTCGACCGTGCCACGGCCCCACAGGAAGGGCTCGCCGGCGATCGTCTCGAACCGGGTGGGCAGGTTGTCGTTGATCGGCACGGTGTCGATGTGGCCGGCGATCACGACGCGGCGTTCGCGACCGAGGTTCGTGCGCGCGACGACCGTGTCGCCGTCGCGCACGATCTCGAGGTGGGATGCCTCAGCCAGTGCGTCCACGATGAGATCGGCCAGCAGCGTCTCGTGACCCGAGACGCTCGGAATGTCGCAGATCGCCTGCGTGATCGCGACGGAGTCGGCGGTGAGGTCGAGTGCCGGCCAGGCTGCAGCGGGAGTGGACATTCCACAAGTCTAGGAGGGCCCCGATACGCTGGAGACATGCCCTCGAACGACGCCTCCCTTCCTCCTGCCCCGCGATCGGCATGGGGCCATGGTCTCGCGACGATCGCCGCCGACGGCACCGTGCTCGACACATGGTTCCCTGCACCTGCGCTCGGCGCGCCCGACGCCTCGGCGACGCCCGTCGAGCTCGAGGCCCTCGCCGGGGGCGACGAGCGCCGAGCCGTCACCGTCGAGGTCGTGGTGGTCTCGATCGACCTCGACGAGGCGCCCACGAGCACCTCAGACGCCTACCTCCGCCTGCACGTGCTCTCACATCTCCTCGTCCGCCCCAACGAGGTGAATCTCGACGACGTCTTCGCCCACCTGCCCGCCGTCGTCTGGACCAACGCCGGCCCGGTGCATCCGGCAGACTTCGACCGTCTTCGACCGACGCTGCAGCGCGCGGGCATCCACGCGACCGGGCTCGACAAGTTCCCGCGCCTGCTCGACTACGTGACGCCCGAACGGGTGCGCATCGCCGATGCCTCGCGCGTTCGCCTCGGCGCCCACCTCGCGCCGGGCACCACCGTCATGCACGAGGGCTTCGTCAACTTCAACGCGGGCACGCTCGGCACCTCCATGATCGAGGGCCGCGTCTCACAGGGCGTCGTCGTGGGCGACGGCTCCGACATCGGCGGCGGGGCGTCGATCATGGGCACCCTCTCGGGCGGCGGCACGCAACGCGTCGCGATCGGCGAGCGCGCCCTCCTCGGCGCCAATTCCGGCATCGGCATCTCCATCGGCGACGATTCGGTCGTCGAGGCCGGCCTCTACGTCACGGCGGGCACGAAGGTCATCGTGCTCGGCGCGGCCGGTGAGCGCCCCCGCACCGTGAAGGCGGTCGAGCTCTCCGGCGTTCCGAACGTGCTGTTCCGCCGCAATTCGCTGAACGGCCAGGTCGAGGTGCTCTCTCGAACGGGCGCGGGAGTGGCCCTCAACACCGCGCTGCACGCCTGACGTTCGGCGCCGGGCTTCTCGGATACAGTGGGGTCCGCGGGCCGCCGGCGGGCGGCCGTCGCCATGCGCATCACGAGGGAGTGACGTGGGTACGGATGCACCGAGAACGCGCCGGCACGGGGGGCTCACGTTCCTCATCGGACTGCTCGTCACCGTGCTCGTGCTCGGCGTCGCGGGCGCCGGCCTCGGCTGGTGGACCGTGCAGCGCTCGTTCCCGACGACGAGCGGGCGCGTCGAGGCCCCGGGCCTCACGGCGGCCGTGACCGTGTACCGCGACGACGCCGGCATCCCGCAGCTCGTCGCCGAGACCGACCACGATCTCTTCTTGGCCCAGGGGTATGTGCACGCGCAAGACCGGTTCTGGGAGATGGACTTCCGCCGTCACGTCACCTCCGGCCGGCTCGCCGAGCTCTTCGGCCAGTCGCAGGTCGGCACCGACGCCTTCATCCGCACGCTCGACTGGCGCGGCGTGGCCGAGCAGGAGTACGAGATGCTCGACGAGCCGTCGCGTGCCCTCTACGACGCCTACGCCGAGGGGGTGAACGCCTACCTCGCCGAGCGCGACGGGGCTGGCCTCTCGCTCGAGTACGCGGTGCTCGGCCTGCAGAATCCCGGCTACTCCCCCGAGCCCTGGTCCCCCGCCGACTCGATCGCGTGGCTCAAGGCGATGGCCTGGGATCTCCGCTCCAACCTCGCCGACGAGATCGACCGGGCCCTGCTCGCCTCGGTGCTGCCGCCGGAGGAGGTCGCCCGGCTGCACCCCGACTACGCATGGAACGCGCAGCCGACGATCCTCGACGGGCCGGTGGCCGCGCCGGCTGGAGCCGACATGCGGCCGCTCGAGGTGCAGCCGCCCGACGCGAGCGCGTCCGCCGACGCCGAAGCCGATGCAGACGCCGACGGATACGCCGACGCGCTCTCCTCACTCAGTGCGATGCTCGACGAGGTGCCGTCGCTCCTCGGCCCTGAGGGCTCCGACATCGGCTCCAACTCGTGGGTGATCTCGGGCGTGCTCACGGAGTCGGGCATGCCGCTGCTCGCCAACGACACGCACCTCGGACCGGCGATGCCGTCGATCTGGGCGCAGATGGGGCTGCACTGCCGCGAGGTCAACGCCGAGTGCGCGTATGACGTCTCGGGATTCACGTTCGCGGGGCTGCCCGGCGTGATCATCGGGCACAACGATCGCATCGCATGGGGCCTCTCGAATCTCGGGCCCGACGTCGCCGACCTCTACCTCGAACGCGTCGACGGCGACGCCTACGAGCTCGACGGCGCCATGGTGCCGCTCACCCTGCGGGAGGAGACCATCGAGGTCGCGGGCGGCGAGCCCGTCGAGATCACCGTCCGCTCCACGGCACGCGGGCCGATCGTCACCGACATCGATGCGGACTTCGAGCGCCTTGCGACCGACTACCCCGCGGCATCCGGCCAATCCGAGGGCGAATACGAGGTGTCGCTGCAGTGGACGGCACTCTCCCCGGGCAACACTCCACAGGCGATTCTCGCACTCGATCGTGCTCGCGACTGGGACGGCTTCCGGGCCGCGGCCGCGCTCTTCGACGTGCCCGCCCAGAACCTCATCTACGCCGATGTCGAAGGCAACATCGGCTACCAGGCCCCTGGCCGCATCCCGGTGCGCACGTCGGGCGACGGCACGGTGCCCCTCCCCGGTTGGACGAGCGAGAACCGCTGGGCGGGAACGATCCCGTTCGACGAACTCCCGAGCGCGCTGAATCCGCCCAGCGGATACCTCGTCACCGCCAACAACCCCATCGTCTCGTCCGGCGAAGCCCTGCTCACCAAGGATTGGGACATGGGCTACCGCGCCGAGGCGATCGACCGGCTCCTCGGCGAACGCATCGCGGCCGGAGAGAAGCTGACCGCCGACTCGCTCGCCGAGATCCAGCTCGACACGAGCGACCCGAACGCCGCGGCGTTCCTGCCCGTGATCGCCTCACTCGAACTCAGTGGCGACGCGGCGCGTGGCGCCGACCTCCTCGACGGCTGGGATGCCACGGCTGACGTCGACAGCGCCGAGGCGGCGTATTTCAGCGTCTTCTGGAGGACACTGCTCGACGAGATGTTCGGCGAACTGCCCGAGGGCACACGACCAAAGGGCGGCGACCGGTGGTTCGCGGTCGTCGGCACACTGCTCGCGGAGCCCGACGCCCGGTGGTGGTCGAACGCCGAAGCGGGAGTCGCCGGTCGCGACGCGATGATCGCGCGAGCGCTCGAGCTCGCGTGGAGCGAGGCGGAGGCCCGCATGGGCGGCGACACCGACTCGTGGCGCTGGGGCCGCCTGCACACGCTCACCCTCACGAACGCGAGCTTCGGCGAGTCGGGCATCGCGCCCATCGAGTGGCTCTTCAACCGCGGGCCGTACGAGCTCGGCGGGGGCTCGTCGATCGTCAACGCGATCGGCTGGGACGCGAGCGTCGGCTACGGCGTGCACTGGGTGCCCTCGATGCGCATGATCGTCGACCTCGGCGACCCGGATGCCTCACGCTGGGTGAACCTCACCGGGGCATCCGGCCACGCCTTCCATGCGAACTACGCCGACCAGACGCCGCTCTGGCAGAGCGGTGAGACGCGGCCGTGGCCGTCGACGCTGGAGGCGATTCACGACGCCGCGCGCGACACCCTGCAGCTTCGGCCGCCTCAGCGTGCCGAAGGGTAGTGCCGCTCGGGCTCGCCGACGTAGAGCTGCTGCGGGCGCCCGATCTTCGACTGCGGGTCGAGGTTCATCTCGCGCCAGTGCGCCATCCAGCCGGGCAGGCGCCCGATCGCGAACAGCACCGTGAACATGCGCGTCGGGAAGCCCATGGCCTTGTAGATGACGCCCGTGTAGAAGTCGACGTTCGGGTAGAGGCGACGCTCCTTGAAGTAGTCGTCTTCGAGGGCGAGCTGCTCGAGCTCTTTCGCGAGGTCGAGCAGCGGGTCGTTCACGCCGAGCCCGGCGAGCACCTGGTCGGCCGACTCCTTGACGAGCTTCGCACGCGGGTCGTAGTTCTTGTAGACGCGGTGCCCGAAGCCCATGAGCTTCACGCCGTCTTCCTTGTTCTTCACTCGCTCGACGAACTTCTGCACGCCCTCACCCGAGTCGCGGATGCGGGCGAGCATCTGCAGCACGGCCTCGTTCGCGCCGCCGTGCAGCGGGCCCGAGAGCGCCTGGATGCCGGCGGAGATCGACGCGTAGAGGTTGGCCCCGGTCGATCCGACGAGGCGAACGGTGGAGGTCGACGCGTTCTGCTCGTGGTCTTCATGGAGGATGAGCAGGCGATCGAGTGCCTTCGAGAGCACCGGGTCGATCTCGTAGCGCTCGGCCATGTTGCCGAAGTTCAGCTTCAGGAAGTTGTCGACGAAGTTCAGCGAGTTGTCAGGGTAGAGGAAGGCCTGCCCGATGCTCTTCTTGTGCGCGTACGCCGCGATGACGGGCAGCTTCGCGAGCAGCCGCACGGTCGTGAGCTCGACGTGGTCGGGGTCGTGCGGGTCGGACGTGTCCTCGTAGTACGTCGACAGCGCAGAGACGGCACTCGAGAGGGTCGACATGGGGTGCGCGGTGTGCGGCAGCGACGAGAAGAACCGCTTGAGGTCTTCGTGCAGCAGCGTGTGGTGCCGGATCTTCTCGTCGAACTCGCCGAGCTGGTCGGCGGTCGGCAGCTCGCCGTAGATGAGGAGCCACGCCACCTCGAGGAACGTCGAGTTCGCCGCGAGCTCCTCGATCGGATACCCGCGGTAGCGCAGGATCCCCTGCTCGCCGTCGATGTAGGTGATCGACGACCGCGTCGACGCGGTGTTCACGAAGCCGTAGTCGAGAGCCGTGAGGCCGGTCTGGCGCGTGAAGGTCGAGAGGTCGAGGCTCGAATTGCCGTCGACGGCCGGGGTGATCGGGAACTCGGCCGTGCCGCCCGGGAAGGTGAGGGTGGCGGTTCCGGGGGTCTGCCCGGCCGCCTTGTTCACGACGTCGCTCACGGCGCCTCCTGTGATCGTCACTTGTCGGTCACCTGCTTTCCGGCCCGTCGCCGGTCGGCGACCGCGGCCCGGACTACAGCCTAGACGGGCTCGAGGCACACTGTGGCATCCGCCAAAGCATCAGTGCTTCCATTGGCGGTGATCACAGCGAGGGCCGGATGTCACGTCGCGGGCGCACTGCGCAAACGCCCTGCCGCGACCTCCACGCGTTCATCGCTCGCCGTGAGCGACAGTCGCACGTGCTCGGGAAAGTGCACGGCGTAGAAGTAGCCGGGGCCGGCCACGATGCCGAGATCCGCGAGCCGGGCGATCGAATCCCAGCCGTCGCGGCCCTCGGTGGCCCACAGGTAGAGGCCGCCTTCGCTGTGGTCGATGCGGAATCCGGCCGATTCGAGCGCCGGCCTCAGAAGATCGCGACGCACACGATAGCGCTCCTTCTGCGCCGCGACGTGCTCGTCGTCGCCGAGGGCGGCGACCATGGCCGCCTGCAACGGTGCCGGCAGCATCAGGCCGGCATGCTTGCGCACGTTCGTGAGCCTGGCGATCGTGTCGCGGCATCCGGCGACGAACGCGCCACGGTAGCCGGCCATGTTCGATTGCTTCGAGAGCGAGTAGATCGCGAGGGTGTGCACGTCGTCGCCGTCGGTCACACGGGGGTCGAGGAGGCTCGGCACGGGTTCGGTCGCCCAGCGGCCGTCCCAGCCGAGTTCGGCGTAGCACTCGTCGCTCACGATCACGGCGCCGAGCTCGCGGGCGCGCGCCCTGGCCGCCCGGAGCTCGTCGACGTCGAGCACGCGGCCGTCGGGGTTGGCCGGGCTGTTCAGCCAGACGAGCCGAGTCGCAGTGGGCCAATCGGCCGGGTCGTCGGAGGCCATCGCCGTGGCGCCGGCGAGCACCGCCCCCATCTCATAGGTGGGGTATGCGGCTCGAGGGTGCACGACGACATCGCCCTCGCCGAGGCCCAGCATGAACGGCAGCATCGCGACGAGCTCTTTCGAGCCGATGGTGGGGAGCACGGATGCCTCGTCGAGGCCGGTGACCCCGCGGCGCCGCGCGAACCACTCGACGATGGCCCGGCGGAGCGCCGGGGTGCCGACGGTCTGCGGATAGGCGTGCGCATCGGTCGCGGCCGCGAGCGCCTCGCGCACGACGTCGGGCGTGGGATCGACGGGCGAGCCGATCGAGAGGTCGACGACGCCGCCGGGGTGCGCCGCCGCGCGCTCGCGGTACGGCGCCATGAGGTCCCACGGGTAGTCGGGCAGCGCTCCGAGCGCCATGCTCAGTGGACCTGTGGCGGGAGGACGGCGATGACCGGGTGGTCCTTCGCGATCACGCCGACCTTCGCGGCGCCGCCGGGCGAACCGATGTCGTCGAAGAACTCGACGTTCGCCTTGTAGTAGTCGGCCCACATGTCGGGCAGGTCGTCTTCGTAGTAGATCGCCTCGACGGGGCACACGGGCTCGCAGGCGCCGCAGTCGACGCACTCGTCGGGATGGATGTAGAGCGAGCGCTCACCTTCGTAGATGCAGTCGACGGGGCATTCGTCGATGCATGCGCGGTCTTTCACGTCGACACACGGGAGGGCGATGACATAGGTCACGGTGGGTTCGCTGTCCCTTCGAAGGCTGGACCTCCAGTCTATGCGCCGGTGCGCCCGGTCGTCGGCAGCTTGGGCCACGCGACCACCAGTACCGCGATGAACGCGGGCGCGATCGACCACACCGTGCCGACGAGATCACCCGCCACGAGCACCGAGGCGCCAGACCCGGCATACGTGAGCAGCGCCGTGACGCCGATGACCCCTGCGGCGGCCGCGGCGGCCGCCCCACGGCCACCCGCGACCAGGCGGATGCCGAGGAGGAGCCCGGTGACGCCCGCGAGCGCCGCGACGAGACCCCACGGGATCGCGAGGTCGCCGAGGCGCCAGTCGTTGCGGTGGCCGACGGTCGTGACGGCGCCGTAGACCGCGCCGATGACGAATGCGACGACGGCGGCGGTCACGCGGCCCTGCGCGGTCGTCGGGACATGCGCCTCGGACACTGTCGTCACGGCTTCGCGGTGACCGTGTACGAGACGGTCTCGCCCTCGCCGGCGACGAACACGAGGTACTCCGCGTTCGAGTAGACGACGGCGCCGGTGCCCCCAGCCGAGACGGACGTGTCTTCGGAGAAGCCGGCCGCCTGCAGTTCGGACACGGCCTCGGCCACCGGATCGGCCGTGGTCGACGTGATCACGACGACCCAGCCCTCGGCTCCTCCGGCGCCCGCCGCGACCGTGATGTCGCCATCGATGATCGGGACGCTCGTCGGGAAGTCGGCCGGCAGCTCGCCGAGGCTCACATCGCCGCCGGTGGCGCCCTCGATCGCCTCTTCGACACCGCGGTTCACGAGATCGCCGGGGTTCGGGAAGCACGCGCTGAAGAGCGAGGCCGTGATGCCGGCGATGGCCACGGCGATGGCGGCGCGGCTCACGGTGTGCGATGTCGACATGGGGGCTCCTCGAGGTGGCGTGCTGTGACGGGGCCCGGGCGCTGCGGCATCCGTGTCTCCCCTCGGATTCTAGCGCCGCACCTCGGTGCGAGCCATGGCGTAGCGTGGACCCGGAGACGGCGGGCTGGCGCTCGGGGAGGAGTCGATTCGATGGCTGACGCGACGCAGGCGGTGCCCGAACGCGGCGATGCCGCCGAGGTGCGGCTCGAACGAGACGGCCACCTCGCGGTCGTGACGATCGATCGGCCGAAGGCGCTGAACGCCCTCTCGGCGTCGGTGCTCACGGCACTCGGCGAGACGTTCGACGCTCTCGCTGCCGAAGGTCCTGCCGTGCGCGGCGTCATCCTCACCGGCGCCGGCGGGCGGGCCTTCGTGGCGGGCGCCGACATCGTGGCCCTGTCCGAGCTCACGCCCGAGCAGGGCGCCGAACTCGGCCGGCTCGGGCACCGTGTCGCCGCCACGATCGAGTCGCTCGCGGCTCCCGTCATCGCGTGCGTCGACGGCTTCGCCCTCGGCGGCGGACTCGAACTCGCGCTCGCCTGCGACCTCATCTACGCGACGGATGCCTCGAGCTTCGGCCAGCCCGAGGTCAAGCTCGGTCTCGTGCCGGGCTTCGGCGGCACCGTGCGGCTCCCCCGCGCCGTCGGCCTCGCTCGCGCGAAGGAGCTCATCTACACCGGTCGCCGCATCGATGCGGCCGAGGCGGTCGCCGCCGGGCTCGTGACCCGGAGCTTCCCTGACCGCGAATCCCTGCTGGCCGGGGCGCGCACGACGCTCGAGCAGGTCGCCGAGAACTCCGCGTCCGCCGTGGCGATCGCCAAGCGGGTGCTCGTCGCGGCATCCGGCACGCCGACCGAGACGGCGACGCAGCTCGAGGTTCGCGGATTCGAAGACGCGTTCCGCACGGACGACATGCGCGAAGGCGTCGCGGCGTTCATCGAGAAGCGAGAGCCGCGCTTCACCGGATCGTGATCGGCAGCCGATCGTGATCGGCACCCGATCGTGATCGGCGATCAGCCGATGTGAGCCTCGAGCCAGGCGAAGCCGTCGAACCGCACGCCGTCGGCGCCGAACATCTCGAGGTGCAGGTGCGGACCAGTCGACTGGCCCGTCGACCCGACGAGGCCGACGGTCTGGCCGGCCGTGACCTGCTGACCGACGGCGACTGCGAGCGAGCCGTACTGCATGTGCGCGTAGGAGCTCGTGACGAGCTCGCCGTCGATGTTGTGCTGCACCTCGACGTTCACGCCGAGCCCGCCGCCGTTCTCGGTCGCGAGCACGACGACACCGTCGGCGATGGACATCACGGGAGTGCCGTTGCCGGGGTTGAAGTCGACCCCGTCGTGCATCGTCGAGCAACCGGCACAGGGCGCGTCGCGCGGACCGAAGCCCGAACTGCGGTTCTCGGGCGAGAGCACCGGCCACACGACGAGGTCGGATTGGACGATCGAGACGCTGCCGACGTTCGCGACCTCGGAGAAGATGGGCGGCGGCGCTGCCTCGACGGCGTAGCCCTCAGCCGCGAGCAGCGGGGTCTCGGCCTCACTGGCGACCTCGACGGTCTGCGGCGTGAGCGAGATGGTGTCATCGATCGGGGCGTAGACGGAGGCGCGGGGCTCGGACTCGGTCGCGGTGATCGCGAGCGCGGGAAGGCTCGTGGCGATCATCATGCCGCCGACGAAGGTCATCGCGATGACGGACATGCCGGGGCGCACAGTGCGGGTGGTTCGAGCGGTGCGGGGGGTGCGGGAGCGGGTAGGGGGCGCATCGGCCGCGCGGCGGCCACGTGTGGGGGAAGGAGTCATCAGTTGGGTTACGTATCAGGTTTCGGGTTTGAGATCGTTATCGGTTTGAGACAATCTCAGCTACCGTAGCCCAGCTAGTCTGGGAGGTTCCTCTGTGGCTCATGCGATTCGGCCGTGAGCGACGGTGACCTGCGGGCACGAAATGCAGCGGCCCGCCGGTCGAATGACCGCCGGGCCGCCGCCGCGAAGGGCGCTGCGCGCTATGCCTGCTTCTTCAAGCGCGACGTCAGCCGAGCGCGCGCCGTCTGGTCGAGCTCGACCTTGCGGATGCGCACCGCGGCGGGCGTGACCTCGACGCACTCGTCTTCACGGGCGAACTCGAGGCACTCCTCGAGCGAGAGCTGACGCGAGGGCGTCATCGACTCGAAGGTGTCGGAGGTCGACTGACGCATGTTGGTCAGCTTCTTCTCCTTCGTGATGTTCACGTCCATGTCGTCGTTGCGCGAGTTCTCGCCGATGACCATTCCCTCGTAGACCTCTTCGGTCGGGTTGACGAAGAAGGTCATGCGCTCCTGCAGGGCGATGATCGCGAACGGCGTCACGACTCCCGAGCGGTCGGCGACGATCGAACCGTTGTTGCGGGTCACGATCTGGCCGGCCCACGCGTCGTAGCCGTGCGAGATCGCGTTCGCGATGCCGGTGCCGCGCGTGGTGGTCATGAACTCGGTGCGGAAGCCGATGAGGCCGCGGCTCGGCACGATAAACTCCATGCGCACCCAGCCCGTGCCGTGGTTCGCCATGTTGTCCATGCGGCCCTTACGGGCGGCCAGCAACTGGGTGATCGCGCCGAGGTACTCTTCGGGCGCGTCGATCGTGAGGTGCTCGTAGGGCTCGTGCGTCTTGCCGTCGACCTGCTTCGTGACCACCTGCGGCTTGCCGACGGTGAGCTCGAAGCCCTCACGGCGCATCTGCTCGACCAGGATGGCGAGCGCGAGCTCTCCGCGACCCTGCACCTCCCACGCATCGGGCCTGCCGATGTCGAGCACCTTGAGCGACACGTTGCCGACGAGTTCGCGGTCGAGGCGGTCTTTCACCATGCGGGCGGTGAGCTTGTGGCCCTTGACCTTGCCGACGAGCGGCGAGGTGTTCGTGCCGATCGTCATCGAGATCGCCGGCTCGTCGACCGCGATGATCGGCAGCGGTCGCACGTCTTCGGGGTCGGCGAGCGTGTCGCCGATCATGATGTCTTCGAAGCCCGCGACCACGGCGATGTCGCCTGGACCGGCGCTCTCCGCCGGGTACCGGTCGAGCGCCTTCGTGAGGAAGAGCTCGGTGACGCGCACGTTCTGCACGGAGCCGTCGTGCCGCACCCAGGCGACCGTCTGGCCCTTCTTGATGTTGCCATGGAAGACACGGAGCAGCGCGAGGCGGCCGAGGAAGGGCGAGGCGTCGAGGTTCGTCACGTGCGCCTGCAGCGGGTGCTCGTCGTCGTAGACGGGAGCCGGGATGTGCTGGAGGATCGCCTCGAACAGCGGCTCGAGGTCAGCGTTGTCGGGCAGCTCGCCGTTGCCGGGC
Organism: Agromyces albus; assembly: GCF_004134825.1. GTDB lineage: Bacteria > Actinomycetota > Actinomycetes > Actinomycetales > Microbacteriaceae > Agromyces > Agromyces albus. The sequence goes on along the minus strand of NZ_SDPN01000038.1, from coordinate 20,545 downwards.
TTGTTGTGGCTCGCCGCGCCGTTGCGCCCAGAGGCGTACACGACGGGAACGTCGAGGATCGCGTCGAGATCGAGGTCGGGCACGTCGTCGGCCAGGTCGGAGGCGAGGCCGAGAAGCAGGTCTTGACTCTCGGCGACGACCTCGTCGATGCGCGCGTCGGGACGGTCGGTCTTGTTGACGAGCAGGATCACCGGCATGCGAGCCTCGAGCGCCTTACGGAGCACGAAGCGGGTCTGGGGCAACGGGCCCTCGCTCGAGTCGACGAGCAGCACGACGCCGTCGACCATCGAGAGGCCGCGCTCGACCTCGCCACCGAAGTCGGCGTGACCCGGTGTGTCGATGACGTTGATCGTGATCGGCCCGTCGGTGGCGTGCACGCCCTTGTACGAGATGGCCGTGTTCTTGGCGAGGATCGTGATGCCCTTTTCACGCTCGAGCTCGTTGGAGTCCATCGCGCGCTCTTCGACGTGGGCGTGCTCGGCGAACGAGTGCGTCTGGTTGAGCATGGCGTCGACGAGCGTGGTCTTGCCGTGGTCGACGTGTGCGACGATCGCGACGTTGCGCAGGTCGTTGCGTGTGGCGTTGGCCATTGTTGTCCTCAGGATGCTGGGCTTCGGGGAGTTCGCGTGCGGCCCTTGCGGGCGGCGCGGTGGCAGCGTGGAAGCGCGTGGTGTGAAGGTCTGTGGGAGCGCGCGGAGCCGAGTCGCGGCGCGCGCTCGTCCAGCCTACCGTGCGCGTGCGGTATTCAGCTGGGAACGACGGCGCCCGGCATCCGTTTCGTGCGGATGCCGGGCGCCGTCGAGGTGCTTGGAGCTACGCGCCGAGCTCGATGCCCGCGCCGGGGATCGCCGCGAGCAGGTCGCGGGTGTACTGCTCCTGCGGGTTGTCGAACACCTCGTCGGTGGTCGCCGACTCGACGATCCTGCCCTGCTGCATCACGCACACGTTGTCGGCGATGACGCGCACGACGGCGAGGTCGTGCGTGATGAAGAGGTAGGTGAGCCCCAGCTCGGACTGCAGGTCGGCGAGCAGGCGCAGGATCTGCGCCTGGACGAGCACGTCGAGGGCGGAGACCGCCTCGTCGAGCACGACGATCTCGGGCTTCAGCGCGAGCGCACGCGCGATGGCGATGCGCTGGCGCTGGCCGCCGGAGAGTTCGTTCGGGTAGCGCCCGACGAGCGTGCGCGGCAGCGACACCTGATCGAGCAGCTCGAACACGCGTGCACGACGCGACGCACTCGTGCCGAACTTGTGGGTCGACAGCGGCTCGGAGATCGTGTTGCCGATGTTGCGCAGGGGGTTCAGCGATCCGTACGGGTCTTGGAAGACCGGCTGCATGCGGCTCCGAAGGTGGAAGAGCTCCTTGCCCGTGACACTCGCGAGGTCGTGGCCACCGACGACGATCTTGCCGCTGGTCGCCTCCTCGAGCTTCAGGAGCATCTTCGCCACGGTCGACTTGCCCGAGCCGGATTCACCGACGAGCGCCATGGTGGTGCCCTTCGGGATCTGGAACGACACCTTGTCGACGGCCGTGAACTCGCCCGAACCGCGAATCTTGAAGACCTTCGTCAGGTCTTCGACGATGATCGCGGGCGCAGCGGATGCGGCCTCGGCAAGCGCCTCGACGCGAGCCTCGGCGGTCGCGATGAGGTCGATGGCCTCACCGGCCGCGGAGGCCGCGTCGGACTGCATCGACGACTCCGCCTCGGAGATGCTCGCGCTCGACTGGATGCGGCGCGAAGCGAGGCTCGGCGCCGCGGCCACGAGCCGCTGCGTGTACGGGTGCTGCGGGTTCTGCAGGATCTGCACGGAGGGGCCGGACTCGACGACCTTGCCCTTGTACATGACGACGAGCTGCTCGGCGCGTTCAGCCGCGAGGCCGAGGTCGTGCGTGATGAAGAGCAGGGTCGTGCCGAGCTCTCGCGTGAGCGACTCGAGGTGATCGAGGATGACGCGCTGCACCGTGACGTCGAGCGCCGAGGTCGGCTCGTCGGCGATGAGGAGCTGCGGGTCGGCCGCGAGGCCCATGCCGATGAGCACGCGCTGCCGCATGCCGCCCGAGAACTGGTGCGGGAACTGGCGGAGCCGCCGATCGGCGTCGGCCAGGCCCGCTTGGTTCAGCACCTCGATGGCGCGCTTCTTGACATCTTTGCGGCCCGTCGCGATGCCATTCGCCTTGATGGCCTCCTCGACCTGGAAGCCGATCGACCACACCGGGTTGAGGTTCGACATCGGGTCTTGCGGCACGAAGCCGATCTTGCGACCGCGGACGGCTTCCATGTCCTTCTTCGACGCCTTGGTCAGGTCTTGACCGTCGAGCAGGATCTGGCCGCCCGAGATGTGACCTGTTCCGGGCAGGAGGTTGATGATGGCGTGCGCGGTCGTGGACTTGCCCGAACCCGACTCCCCCACGATCGCGAGGCTCTGCCCTCGATACAGGGTGATGTTCACGCCGTCGACGGCCTTCACGACGCCGTCTTGAGTGTGGAATCCGACCTCGAGGTTCTTGATCTCGAGGATCGGACGCTCGTCAGTGCTCGTGGTGGCCTGCTGCACGTCGGTTCCGTTCACGATCTCGGTCATCGCTGGGCCCTCGCCTTCGGGTCGAGCGCATCTCGGACGACCTCGCCGAGCATGATGAAGCTCAGGACGGTGACCGACAGTGCGATGGAGGGCAGGATCAGCGTCTGGGGCGCCGTGCGCAAGTCATGTTGCGCTGCAGAGATGTCATTGCCCCACGACATCGTCGAGGTGGGCAATCCGACGCCGAGGAACGACAGCGTCGCCTCGGCGACGATCGCCGACGCGAGGGAGATCGTCGTGATGACGATGACGGGCGCGATCGAGTTCGGCAGCACATGCCGGAGCAGGATCCTGAAGCGGGAGACGCCGAGCGCCGTCGCCGCCATGACGAAGTCGGCGTTCTTCACCCGGAGGATCTCGGCTCTCAGCACACGTGCCGTGGCCGGCCACGCGAATGCTCCGATCGCGAGCGAGATCACCCACACGTTCGCGTACCGCGACAGGACCGACATGACGACCACGGCGGCGAGGATGTAGGGGATCGAGAAGAAGATGTCTCCGATGCGGGAGAGCACGGCATCGAGCCATCCTCCGTAGAACCCCGAGATGGCGCCGAACACGATTCCGAGGAACGCGATGAGGAACGTCACGATGAGGCCCACCGAGAGCGACGTGGACGTGCCGTGGATGATGCGCGAGTAGATGTCGCAGCCCTGCTTCGTGAACCCGAGAGGGTGACCGGCGGTCGGGCCGCCGTTGCTGTTCGAGAGCTGGCAGTCGTTGTTCGGCGCCACCTGCGTGAACCACCCCGGGAACAGGGCGACGATGACGACGAGCAGGATGAGGGCCGCCGAGATCCAGAACATGGGGCGCTTGCGGACATCGGCCCAGGCGTCCCGCCAGAGGTTGGAGGGCTTGCCGTCGGCCTTGACCGAGTCGATTGCGACGAGCGGCGTCTCATCGATCGGAGCGACGAAGTGCTGCTGGTCGGGTCTGGTGTTACTTGGCATAGCGGATCCTCGGGTCGAGAACGGCGTAGAACAGATCGATCAGCAGGTTCACCACGAGATAGATCAGCACCATGACGGTGACGAAGGCGACGACGGTGGGGTTCTCCCCGCGAATGATCGCCTGGTAGACGGTACGGCCGACGCCCGGAACGTTGAAGATGCCCTCGGTCACGACGGCACCGACCATCAGCACGCCGAAGTCGACGCCGAGGTACGTGACGACCGGGATCAGGGAGTTGCGGAGGATGTGCACCGGCACGATGCGGTTTCGAGAGAGGCCCTTGCTCGCGGCGGTGCGAACGAAGTCCTGGCTCTCGGTTTCGATGACCGACGCCCTCGTCAGTCGCACGATCTGCGCGAAGCTGCCGGTCGCCAGCACGATCGCCGGCAGGACGAGGTCGGACCAGGGCGCGCCGGAGCCCACCGTGGTCCGGAACCAGCCGAGCTGGATGCCGAAGACGAACTGGCCCACGAAGCCCACGACGAAGATGGGCAGCGAGATGAAGATGAGGCTCACGACGAGGGCGCTCGCATCGAAGATGCCGCCCTTGCGAAGACCCGAGACGAGGCCTGCGGCGATTCCGCCGACCATCAGGAAGACCGTGGAGAGGAACGCGAGGCGCAGCGTTACCGGGAAGGTCTGGGCGAGGATCTCGACGACCGGCTGCCCCGAGAACGAGACGCCGAGGTCGCCTCGGAAGATGTTGCCGAGGAAGATGAAGTACTGGATGATGAACGGCTGGTCGAGGTTGTAGCGTTCGCGCAACTGCTCGAGCACCGCGGGGGGCGGTGTCTTCTCACCGAAGAGCCCGACGATCGGATCGCCCGGCATGGCGAAGACCATGAAGTAGATCAGGAAGGTGGTGCCGAGCAGCACGGGGATCGCCTGCAGGACTCGGCGCACGATGTAGCCGGCCATGGATCAGGCCTCGCTGTTCGTGGTTGTTGACATGTTGAAGGAACCTCACCCTTTGCGAGTTCGTCCACACGATGCTACGCCGATCGGCCGAGCACCGGGGATACGTGGGAGTGGGGCGGCAGCCGATCGGCTGCCGCCCCACGGGCGCCTCAGAGTCTAACCCCGAGCCGCCCCGGAACGAGAACTACTCGCTCTTGGTGATCTGGTGGAGGATCGGCCAGCTGTCCCAGCCGAACTCGACGTTGTCCACCTGCTCGCCCCAGGCACCCATCGAGTTCGTGTACCAGAGCGGGATGGCGGGGAGGTCCTCGAAGAGGATCTCCTGAGCCTGCTGGAACTTCTCGATACCGGCCTCGACCTCGGTCGCGGCCGAACCCTCGTCGAGCAGCGTGTCGAACTCGGGGTTCGAGTAGTCGCCGTCGTTCGAACCGGCGCCGGTGCCGAAGATCGGCCCGAGCCCGTTGAACATCGACGGGTAGTCGAACTGCCATCCGGTGCGGAAGGGCGTCTGGATGACGCGGTCGGTGATGGACGTGCGGAACTCGGCGAAGGTGGGGACCGGCGCACCGGCCGCCTCGATGCCGAGGTTGTTCTTGATCTGGTTCGCGACCGCCTCGACCCAGCCCTGGTTGGGGCCATCGGCGTTGTACCCGAGCTGGAACGAACCGGTCCACGGGCTGATCGCGTCAGCCTGAGCCCACAGGTCCTTCGCCAGGTCGACGTCGAACTCGAGCACCTCGGAGCCGGGGATGTCTTCCGAGTAGCCGTCGATGACCGGCGACGTGAAGTCCTTGGCCGGCGTGCGGGTGCCGTTGAAGATCACGTCGGTGATCTCTGCACGGTCGATCGCGTGCGAGATCGCGGCACGGCGGAGCTTGCCCTCTTCACCGCTGAAGTGCGCCAGGCGCTCGGGGATCGTGATCGTGGCGTTCGCCGCAGCGGGCTGGTTCACCGAACGACCCTCGAACTCCTCCTGGAACGTCTCGAGCGCGCTGTCGGGGATCTCCTGGATCACGTCGAGGTTGCCGCCCTGCAGGTCGGCGTATGCGGCATCCGTGCTGGCGTAGAGGATCATGTCGACGCCGCCGTTCTGCGCCTCGCGCGGACCGTCGTAGTCCTCGTTCTTCACGAGGTCGATGCGCTCGTTGTGCTTCCAGGCGCCTTCCTCTTCGAACATGTACGGGCCGTTGCCGATCGGGTTCTCGCCGAAGGCCTCGATGTCTTCCCAAGCCGATGCGGGCACCGGGAAGTACGCCGTGTAGCCGAGGCGAAGCGGGAAGTCGGACTCGGGCTGCTTGAGCGTCACGGTGAACGTGAGGTCGTCGACGACCTCGAGACCCGACATCTCGGGGACGTTCTCGTCGTAGCTGAAGCCCTCGATGCTCTCGAAGAAGTAGCTCGAGAGCTGCGCGTTGTCGAGTGCGGCCCCGTAGTTCCATGCCGTCACGAAGGACTCGGCGTCGACGGGGTCGCCGTTGGTGAAGGTCAGGCCCTCGCGGATCTTGATCGTGTAGGTCTGTGCGTCGTCGGTCTCGATCGACTCGGCGACGTCGTTGTGCACGGCGCCCTCGGCGTCGTAGTACACGAGGCCCGCGAAGACGTTCTGGATGACGAGTCCGCCGCCGACCTCGTTGGTGTTGGTCGGGACCAGCGGGTTCTGGGGCTCGGTGTTGTTGACCGTGACGATGGCCGACGAGGCTTCGCCCGCTCCGGGCGACTCGGGCGAGCCAGTCGTGCAGCCGGCGAGCGTGAGTGCTCCCGCGGCGGCAAGAGCAATGGCGGCAACGCCGATTCTCTTGATCTTCAATTTTCCTCCTGTGAGACGTGCGTCGACAACACGGCTCGTGGCCGCGCTGGAGCGCTGGTAGATCGAGACTATGAACCCCGTCACCGCGAAGCAAACCCGTGAGCCAAACCGTTACCCACGCGCAACCTAGCGACACATCGTTCGGTGGAATCCACCGTGGCTCGCAGGATTCTTGCGCTCAGGGCCCCTTGTGCGAGGATTGCTGCATGCCCGCCGCACGCCGCCTGCGACTCGAACTGGTCGTCGTTCTCGGGCTCTCCCTCGGGGCGTCTGCGGTGTATTCGATCGTCGCGCTCGTTGCGAAGCTCACCGAGGAGACACCGCTCCGCGACCAGTCCGTCGCGCTGAATCCGTCGCGATCGCCGCGCGAGTGGCTCGACTTCACCTACCAGTTCCTCGACGTGTTCTTCGGGCTCTTCGCCGTCGCGCTCGCGCTCTACCTGCTGTGGCAGCCGGGCCGGAGCCCGTTCCGGCGGATCGGCCTCGATCTGACGCGACCCGGCCGCGATGCGGCATCCGCTCTCCTGCTCATGCTCGTGATCGGCGTGCCGGGGCTCGCGCTCTATGCCGCCGGGCGCGCATCGGGCATCACGGTCGCCGTGCAGGCGTCCCCCGCCGACTGGTTCTGGTGGACGGTGCCGATACTCCTGTTCCGGGCGCTCGAGGCCGCCTTGACCGAGGAGATCATCGTGGTCGGCTACTTCTTCACGCGCCTCCGCGAACTCGGCGTGGGGCCGTGGGCGACCATCGTGTCGAGCGCGCTGCTCCGAGGCAGTTATCACCTCTACCAGGGCTTCGGTCCGTTCGCCGGGAACGTCATCATGGGCGTGCTCTTCGGCTGGTGCTACGAACGCTGGGGGCGCACGATGCCGCTCGTCATCGCGCACTGGATCCTCGACGTCGTGTCGTTCGTCGGCTACCCGCTCGCGGTGGGCTGGTGGCCCGAGTTCTTCGCCCCGCCCGCGGGGTGACGTTCGGTTCGACGAGACGGATGCCGCGGCCGCATCGGCTGCGGCACATGCTCGCTCCCTGAGAGCGCCACGACCGTCGCGGGCCTGGCCGGCAACGCCTCCTCGGGCGGCTCGACCCGGAGGTCGGAGTCCGCTGCCCGCACCCTGGCACCGTCGATCCAGCTGGCCCTGCTGGGCGTGCAGACCACCGAGAACATCTCGCCGACGTAGAGCCCGCTGCGAGACAGGTCGCTGATCGACTCGGCACGACGCAGGGCGTCGGCGAGGGCCGGGTTGCGGCGATCGAGGAGACCGGCGCGCTGTTCGAGCCCGAAGCTGCGAGAGCCGGCGAGCGTGCATCCCACCATGACGCCCACGAAGGCGAGTGTCGCGAATACGGCGAGGAGATCGACCATGTCCAGCCTCCCAAAATACGAGAGAACCTCAGTGTACTCCCGGGGTGCGTCGGACGGGAGCACCAGGGGGCGCGGCCGTCACGCCGCGCCCCGCCAGCCTCACGCGTGACCGGTCAGTCCTGGATCTTCTCGCCCGCGGGCGTCAGCACCCACCACACGTCGTTCACGCCTTGCCCGTTGACGTCGCCGGGTGCCTCGTCGCCCGCGAAGTAGTACAGCGGCCAGCCGTTGAGCGTCACCTGGGGCTCACCGTCGATGCCCTCGATCGTGCCGAGCTCCCCTTCGATGCCCTCGGCCACCGGCGGCTCGTCGGAATCGGTCGTCACGGCGGGCCAGTTCGTCGCGCACTCGCCCTCGCACGTGCTCGAATCGCCGCCCTGCGTGTCGTTGTCGAACATGTAGACGGTCATCCCATCGGCGTCGACGACGATCTCACCCAGGTCGGAGTCGGTGGTCGTGAGGAGCGCGTCCGACTCCACCGATTCGGTCTCGGGCGCTTCCGTCTCGATCGATGTGTCGTCGTCGACCGGCTCGTCCGTGGCCGGGCTCGTACATCCGGCGAGTGCGACGGCGAGCGCCGCGACGGCCACTCCGGTGATGATGCGGAACCTCATGGTGTTTCCCCTTCTCGTTCGTGACCGCGGAAGGGCGGTCGAAGGGAACACGATGCCGGGGCCGCAACGGTTCATCCCTGCCGTCAATCGGGGTCGCCGACCAGCAGCACATCCCCGCTGCCGAGCGCGCGGACCTCGAGCGAAGCGATGTCCTCGAGCCCCAGCGACGTGCCCGCCTCGAGCCGGGCCGTCTTCCCCGGATTCGCACGCCAACTCGAGACTTCACTGCTGTTGCCGTCGCGATCGACGACATAAAGCGCGTAGGGCCAGCCGCCATCGGGCGCCTTCGAATACCCTGCGTCGCCGTAGCGGCAGTCGAGCTCGATGCGTGTTCCCCAGCCGACCTGCGTCAATGTCGCCGTCGCGGAGACCGGCACCTCCGTGACGGCCTCGAACGCCACCGTCTGGGCGTCGGCCGGGGAGCGAACGAACGCGAGCGGAACGAGGATCGCCGTGAGCACGACGACGACGGCAGCGGCAACCGCCACGAGCCCGAGTCGGATGCTGCGGACGCGACGACGCTGCCCCTCACGGCGTACTGCGGCGAGCAATTCGGCACGAGGCGCACGCACGGCGCCGGCCTGCTCCTCGAGCAGCGCCGAGGCGCGCTCGGGCGTCAGTCGAGCGAGCAGGCCCGGGATCGGCGTGAGCTCGGCGACGGATCGGCGGCACACCTCGCACGACTCGAGGTGCTCCTCGTATTCGCGGCGCTCGGCGGGCGAGAGCGCGCCGAGCACGTAGGCCGAGTCCCATTCGGCGAAGCGCGCGTGATCGGGGTTCATCGCGTCACTCCCTTCTCCTGCATCGCGAGACGGAGGGCCTTGAGTCCGTAGTGCAGGCGCGACTTCACGGTGCCCTCGGGGATGGCGAGCCGCCGCGCGACCTCCGCGATGCTGCATCCGCCGTAGTACGCGTGCACGATGACCGCGCGGTGCTCGTAGTCCAGCGCGGCGAGCGCCTCCTCGACGAGAAGACTCTCGAACAGCGCATCCGTGAGGTCCTCCTGCCCGCGCTCCGGCACGTCGGCGACGCCGATCTCATGTCGACGGCGGGCGCTGCGCACGTCGTCGATCACGAGGTTTCGCGCGACCGTGAACATCCACGACCTCGTCGAGGCCGGCTCCTGCGCGAGGATCCGCGGACTCCGCCACGCGCGGAGCAGCGTCTCCTGCACGATGTCGTCGGCACCCGCGGGGTCGCCCGTGAGGTGCACGACGTATCGCCAGACCGATGGTGCGTGGGCGTCGTACAGCGCGGCGAGCCGGCTGTCGTCTTCGGGCGGCATCCGTCACCTCCTGCCGATCACAACGAGGCAGCGGGGCGAACGGTTCATTCCGCGCACTCGTGAACCGAGCGGGCCGTCGCCTCGTGTCCTCATCATGGATGCTTCGCACATCGTCGAGATCGCAGCGGAAGACGTGCTCCAGGTCGCGGGCCTTCCGCTCCACCCGCTCATCGTGCACGCCGTGGTCGTGCTCACACCGCTCACAGTACTCGCGCTGCTCCTCGGCACCTTCTGGCCCGCAGCACGGCGGCGCCTCGGCATCGTGACGCCCCTCGGGGCGCTCGTCGTGCTCGTGCTCGTGCCGATCACCGTGCTCGCCGGCCAGACGCTCGCCGAGGTGATCGGCCCGATCCCCGCCGTGGAGCGTCACCAGGAGCTCGGCGAGATGCTCCTGCCCTGGGCGATCGCGCTCTTCGTCGTCGCCGCGGCGCAATGGGCGTGGTTCCGCTTCGGCGACGCACGCATGCGCGAGGGGTCGCCGACCGCAGCCCGCGCCGTCGTGATCGGCCTCGCCGCGGCATCCGTCGTCATCGGTGTCGGCACGGTCGTACTGCTCGTGCTCATTGGCGACTCGGGATCCCGTGCAGTCTGGGGCGGGACCCTGGGCTGAGCCCGATTCGCTACGCGAACGCCTCCACCGGCGGGCAGGCGCACACCAGGTTGCGGTCGCCGTAGGCCTGGTCGATGCGCCGCACGGGGGCCCAGTACTTGTTGCGCACGAGCGAGTGCACGGGGTAGACCGCCTGCTCCCGCGTGTACGGATGCGTCCACTCCCCCGCGATCACCGATTCGGCCGTGTGCGGGGCGTTGCGGAGCGGGTTGTCGTCGGCCGGCCACTCGCCGCGGCCCACGGCGTCGGCCTCCGCCTTGATCGCGATCATCGCCTCGACGAACCGATCGAGCTCGGCGAGATCCTCCGACTCGGTTGGCTCGACCATGAGGGTGCCCGCGACCGGGAACGACATCGTGGGCGCGTGGAAGCCGTAGTCGATGAGTCGCTTGGCCACGTCGTCGACGCTCACCCCGGTTGCGGCGGCGAGCGGCCGCAGGTCGAGGATGCACTCGTGGGCCACGAGTCCGTTGTCGCCCGTGTAGAGCACGGGGAAGTGCTCGCGGAGCCGCACCGCGACGTAGTTCGCGGCGAGCACCGCGGTGGCGGTGGCCTGGGTGAGGCCCTCCGAGCCCATCATGCGCACGTACGCCCATGAGATCGGGAGGATCGAGGGGCTGCCGTATGGCGCCGCCGATACCGGGCCGCCGTCGTGCGTCACGCCGCCGGAGTGCTCGGAGCTCTGGGCGAGCGGATGCCCCGGCAGGTATGGCGCGAGATGCGCCTTCGCAGCAACAGGCCCGACACCCGGGCCGCCACCGCCGTGCGGGATGCAGAACGTCTTGTGCAGGTTCAAGTGCGACACGTCGCCGCCGAAGTCGCCGAAGCGCGCGTAGCCGAGGAGGGCGTTGAGGTTCGCGCCGTCGACGTACACCTGGCCGCCGGCGTCGTGCACGGCTTGCGTGATCTGCTTCACCTCGTGCTCGTAGACGCCGTGCGTCGACGGGTAGGTGATCATGAGCGCGGCGATGCCGGCCGCGTGCTCGGCGATCTTCGCGCGGAGGTCGTCGAGGTCGACGTTGCCGAGCTCGTCGCACGCGACCACGACCACGCGCATGCCGGCGAGCACCGCGGAGGCTGCGTTGGTGCCGTGCGCGCTCGAGGGGATGAGGCAGATGTTGCGGGCGTCGTCGCCGTTGGCGCGGTGGTAGCCGCGGATCGCCAGGAGGCCGGCGAGCTCGCCCTGACTGCCCGCATTCGGCTGCAGCGACACCGTGTCATAGCCAGTGACCTCCGCGAGCCACTGCTCGAGCTGCTCGATGAGCGCGAGCGAGCCGACGACGTCGGCCTCTGGCGCGAACGGGTGCAGGTTCGCGAACTCGGGCCACGTGACCGATTGCATCTCGGTGGCCGCATTGAGCTTCATCGTGCACGAGCCGAGCGGGATCATGCCCCGGTCGAGCGCGTAGTCGCGGTCGGCGAGCTGCTTGAGGTAGCGCATCATCTGCGTCTCGGACTGGTGCGTGTTGAAGACGGGGTGCTCGAGGTACCCGCTCGTGCGGCGGAGCTCTACTGGCAGGCTCTCGGGCAGCGTACGGAGGTTCACGGGCACCGGCGTGCGCGCGTCGAGCCCGAAGGCCTCGACCACGAGCGACAGCTCGGCCTCGGTCGTCGTCTCGTCGACGGCGATGTGCACGGTCGCCTCGTCGGCTCGCCACACGTTCACGCCGAGCTCGCGGGCGCGCTCGACGACATTGTCGGCGAGCCCGGGCACGTGCACTCGGATCGTGTCGAAGTACTCGGCGTGCGCGAGCGCCAGCCCATTCCCCGAGAGCACGTCGGCGAGTGCCTTCGCCTTCGCCGCGGTCGACACGGCGATGTGACGGATGCCGCGGGGCCCGTGGTACACCGCGTACATCGATGCCATCACGGCGAGCAGCACCTGTGCGGTGCAGATGTTCGACGTCGCCTTCTCGCGGCGGATGTGCTGCTCGCGCGCCTGGAGGCTCAAACGATAGGCGGGGTGCCCCGCGGCATCCTGCGAGACGCCGACGAGCCGGCCCGGCAGCTGCCGCTCGAGTCCCTTGCGCACCGCCATGTAGCCCGCGTGCGGCCCGCCGAAGCCCATCGGCACGCCGAATCGCTGCGTGGTGCCCACCGCGACATCCGCGCCGAGCTCGCCGGGGCTCGTGAGGAGTGCCATCGCGAGCAGGTCGGCCGCGACGACGGCGAGCGCGCCCTGCGACTTCGACGCGGCGATGACGGATGCCGGATTCCACACCCGGCCCGATGCGCCCGGGTACTGCACGAAGACGCCGAAGTGCTCGCCGAGATCCTCGAGGCGGGGACCTGGGCCACCCTCCCCGGCGAGCTCCGCGAGCGGCGCGACGACGAGGTCGATCCCGACCGCCTCCGCCCGGGAGACGAGCAGGGCGTGCGTCTGCGGCAGCGCGTCGGAGTCGACGATGAAGCGATTCGACGGGGACTTCGAGGCACGACGGGCCAGCAGCATCCCCTCGACGACCGCGGTGCCCTCGTCGAGCATCGACGAGTTCGCCGTGTCGAGCCCCGTGAGGTCGGACACCATCGTCTGGAAGTTGATGAGCGCCTCGAGCCGGCCCTGTGAGATCTCGGGCTGGTAGGGCGTGTAGGCCGTGTACCAGCTCGGGTTCTCGAGCACGTTCCGCTGGATGACCGACGGGGTGATCGTGCCCGAGTAGCCGAGCCCGATCATCGACGTGCGCACGGTGTTCTGCTCGGCGAGGGCGGCGAGCTCGGCGAGGGCCTCTCGCTCGGTCGCCGCGGCGGGGATCGCCGAGTCCAGCACCTCGCCCATGCGGATCGACGACGGCACGGCCGCGGCCATGAGCTTGTCGAGCGACTCGTAGCCGACCTCGGCGAGCATGCGCTCGTGGTCGGCCGGGGTCGTGCCGATGTGACGACGCCCGAACGCGTCGACGTCGAAGGCCGAGGAGGCCTGCTGCATGGTGGGTCCTTTGCTGTCGGTCGGGTCTGTTGGGCGCGGCGGCGTCACTCGCCGGTGAGCGCGCGGTACTCGTCGTGGCTGAGGAGCTTCGGCAGCGACGTCGTCGAGACCTTGATGAGCCAGCCCTCGCCGAACGGGTCGCTGTTCACGAGCTCGGGCGAGTCGACGACCGCCTGGTTCGCTTCGACGATCTCGCCGTCGACGGGGGCGAACAGCTCGCCGACCGACTTCGTCGACTCGATCTCGCCGATCACGGTGCCGGCGGTGACCGTGCTGCCCGCAGCGGGAAGGTCGACGTAGACCACGTCGCCGAGCTTCTCGGCCGCGTAGTCGGTGATGCCGATGGTCGCGATGTCGCCGTCGACCCGGATCCACTCGTGTTCTTCCGTGTACTGCAGGGCGGTCTGGTCGGTCATGGGATGCTCCTCGAGGTTCGTCGGTCGTGCGTGAAGGTGGTCAGGCGTTGCGCTTGTAGAAGGGCAGGGCGACGACGGATGCCGGCACGCGCGTGCCCCGCACGTCGAGGTACAGCTCGCGGCCGGTCTCCGCGGCATCCGGAGCCACGAACGCCATCGCGATCGGGTGGCCGAGCGTCGGCGAGAGCGCGCCGCTCGTCACGACGCCGACGCGCGCGGCATCCGCTCCATCGCCGTCGAAGACCTCGTAGCCGGCGCGGCCCGCGCGACGCCCCTCGGCGGCGAGACCGACGAGCACCGGGGCATCCGCTGCCGGCCCGTGCTCGATCGCGGCCCGGCCGACGAAGTCCCCTTCTTTCGAGAGCGCGACGACGCGGCCGAGTCCGGCCTGCACCGGAAGGATGTCGCGATTGAGCTCGTGGCCGTAGAGCGGCATGCCCGCCTCGAGACGCAGCGTGTCGCGGCTCGCGAGGCCGGCGGGCACGAGGGCGTGCGCGGCGCCTGCTTCGGTGAGGGCCTCCCAGAGTGCGGTGGCGTGCTCGGGGGCGACGTAGAGCTCGAAGCCGTCTTCGCCCGTGTAGCCCGTGCGGGCGATGAGCGTCGGCTCACCACGGAACGCGCCGGCGATCGCACGGTAGTAGCGGAGCGAGGCGAGGGCCTCTGGCACGTCCTCCCCATCGGGGTGACCGCTCTCGATCGTGAACCCGGGGGTGGCGAGCAGAATCTCCCGCGACGCCGGCCCCTGCACGGCGATGAGCGCGACGTCGTCGCTCTCGTCGAAGACGTTGGTGTCGAAGCCGCCCGCCCGGGCGCGGAGCTCGTCGGCGACGACCTCGCGGTTCGACGCGTTCGCGACGACCATGTAGCGGTCGTCGCCCGTGCGATACACGACGAGGTCGTCGATGATGCCGCCGTCTTCGGCGAGGAGCAACGAGTACTTCGCCTGGCCGATCTCGATCGCCGAGAGCTTGCCGGCGAGCGCGAAGTCGAGGGCCGCCGCCGACTCGGGGCCGATGAGCACGATCTCGCCCATATGGGAGAGGTCGAAGATCCCGGCGGCGTTGCGCACGGCATGGTGCTCGGCGAGATCGCTCGAGTAGCGCACGGGCATCTGCCAGCCGGCGAAGTCGGTGAAGGAGGCACCCGCGGCGCGGTGCACCCCATCGAGGGGGCTGAGTCGTTCGGTCACGAGAGCTCTCCAGAGTCGCAAGACGGTCGGCGGATGCCGCTGGGAACTCCCCCTCTGTCATGAGCCTGAGAGTTTCACGCGTGGTTCGCGCTTTCACCTTCGGCGGGATGTGGCGGGAATGCCCGATCCGCTTTTCAGAGTGGCCTGTTCATCGCGGTGTGCGACCTGAGAGATTGGCGGGGAGGCTTGCTCCTTCGGTGCCGGTCAGCGCCTGCTGGTGCAGAACTGCCCGGCTCTCCCGCGATGCGTCGATGGCCCGATGTGAGGTTGTACCGCCGATCCTAGCCGACGGCGGCTCCCCTCGGCGGGCGGGCGTCGAGTGTCACGCGCTCACTCGGGCCGGTTGCCGTGCGCGTCGTGCTCGAACGCGGTGGTGACGCCCTCATAGGCGAGCGTCATCATCATCCCGGCGGCCGCGTGCGACAGGTCGTGGCAGTGGTCCATCCAGATGCCGGGATTGTCGGCGACGAGTGCGAGCTCCCAGACCTCGCCGGGGCGCACGTCGACGGTGTCGAGCCAGAGCGGCGCGCCCGTGGCGGCGACGCCGTCGCGGGAGAGCACGAGCACGTGATGGCCGTGCACGTGCATGGGGTGCATGTCGAAGCCGCGATTCGCGATCGTGATCTTCACCACGTCGCCCTCGCGCACCTCGATCGGGGCGATGTGCGGGAACACCGCCCCGTTCACGGCGTACGCGTAGCCGGGTGCGCCGCCGACGAACCTCGGGAGGCGGTCGAGCACCAGCTCGGCCTCCGCGGTGAACGGGCCGAGCTCGGGTCGAGCACCGTCGCCATAGGCGAGCAGGTCGAGCTCAGGCACCTCGATCACCTCGCGCGGCAATCGGGCGTCCTCGCCGGTGTCGGTCTCGACGCCGGGCGGAGCGATGACGACGACGGATGCCGCGGAGAGGTCGGTCTCGAACCGCACCGCCTCGGCGGGCATCGTGAACACGAGGTCGGCGCGCGCGCCGGCTCCGAGGCGAACCGACCGGTGCTCGACCGCCTCGCCCCCGGCGAGATCCCTGCCGTCGACCGCGGCGACGCGGAACGGCGCTCCGGCGAGCGTCACGCGGATCGGCGTCTGCTCGGTGTTGACGACTCGGAGCCGCACCGACTCGCCCTCTTCTGCGGTGAACGACTGCAGCCCGTCGGTCGCGCCGATCACGGTCTCGCCGCCGAGGCGATGCACCGGAAGGGCGAGGTCGAGCGACTCCGCGACGCCGCCCTCGGGCTCGACGACGAGCATGCCGTAGAGGCCGCGGCGCACCCCCTCGGACGCGGCTTGGTGGGTGTGATACCAGTACGTGCCCGGCTCATCGGCACTGAAGCGGTACGTGAAGCGCTCGCCGGGGGCGACGGCGTCCTGCGTCACGCCGGCGACGCCGTCCTCGCCGTTCGGCACGTCGTAACCGTGCCAGTGCAGCGTCACGCCGTCGTCGATGTCGCGGTTCACGAGCGAGACCTCCACGAGCTCGCCCTCCGTGACACGGAGCTCCGGCCCGGCGACACCGTCGCCGCCGAATCCCCATGCCTCGACGCGCTCGCTCGACGAGAGCGTCACCAGGTGCCGGGCAGCGGTCAGCTCGACGGCGTGCAGCTCGCCCGGCGCGTCGTCGGGGGTGCGAAGCGCGGTCACGGGGACGGCCGGCGCCCCGCCGGTCGGCACGGATGCTCCATGGAGGTGTAGACCTGACGCCGCGATGGTCGGCGCCGCTGTGTCGGAGAGCCACGACCAGCCGGCCCCGCCGACGAGGAGCACGGCGAGCAGTCCTGCGAAGCCGGCCGCGACCCGGCGACCACGCTGCCCGAGGAGTGCCCACGTGAGGCCGGTCGCGAGCGCCGCTGCGGCTGCGAGCACGGCGGTCGCGACGGGCTGCGGCGGATATCCGACGAGCCACGTGGCGAGGACAGCCGCGATCATGGCATACGCCCCGCCGAGCATGAGGGTGCGAGCGAGGAGCACCCGGCCGCCGCGAAGCCACCAGACGATGCCCGCCCCGCTCGCCACGAGCCCGACGAGGGTGAGGGGCAGGCCGACGGTGACCTTCTCCCCGGCGAACCACCACCCGTGCCCGGCGAGCACAATCGTCATGGCGGCGGCTGCAGCGAGCGCGACCGTGCCGCCCGCGGCGAGCGCGAGCACCGTCATCCGCTCTCGCCGGCTCGGTCGGGCCGCCGGCGATCCCGCACTGAAGCCCGCAGCGAGCCAGAGCCCTGCACCGGCGATGCCGGCGAGCGACTGCAGCAGGAGGAGGGCCGTGGTGGTCATCGCACCCGTTTCACTGCTCCGATGGTGCGTTGCATGGGATGGTGTGGTGCCCCCGACGGATCAGGCTCTCGGCGTCGCAGCGGGGGCTTCTTCCGCCTCGGCCACCGGCCTGCCGGCCGTGACGGGCACCCCGTCGCGAACCAGGCGCCGGGCCCGCACCACGAGCAGCACGCCGAGGAGCAGGATGGCCGTGCCGTTCACCGCGTGGAGCGAGAGGAGCAGCGTGGCGGCCAGCGGCGGGCTGGCGTGGCTGTCGGGGCCGAGCCCGAAGATCGCGCCCGTGATGATGAACAGCACCGTCTGGAAGAGGATGAGCACGAGCGGCAGCACACTGAGCCAGACCGTGCGCTTGCCGGCCCGCGCGAGGGCGGCGCTGACGATGAGCAGGATCGCGAGGATCGGCAGCACGATGCGGCCGTTCGTGCCGTGCCAGGAGAAGAGCTCGTCTTCGGGGTTCGAGAAGACGCCGACGGCGGCGAAGTACAGCTGGAGGACGACGGCTACCGTGAAGAGCACGGCGACGGTCAGGAACAGTTTTCGCATGGGACACCTCTCGGGTAAGGCGGCACTTCGGGTTCGGGTGCCCGCGGTAGACCTTCAGACGCAGGCCCAGACCCATGCTCGCGTCGTGGGCTCCCTTGCACATCAGTGGTAGTACGCAGCCATAGCCGGTGCAATCCCTCATCAGGGGCACACGCAGTCACGCGATTCGCGTTCAGGTCAGGATGACTGTAAGCTGTCACCATACTTCGAGTCGATCCGACTCGAAGGCCCTCGAGCAGGAGGTGACGGATGCCACGACCCGGTGAAGCAGGCGCGCAGGCGCGTCTCGCGGTCTCGACCGTCATCTTCGCGCTCAGCCCCGACGCGGGCGCCGCCGCGCCGAGCCTCCGGATCCCCCTCGTGCGCCGACTCCGTGAGCCGGGCGCCGGGCGCTGGGCCCTCCCCGGCGGATGGCTCCCCGTCGACGAAGGACTCGACGAGGCCGCGGGCCGCACGCTCAACGAGACCACGGGTCTCGCGCCGACCTACCTCGAACAGCTCTACACCTTCGGAGCGCCCGACCGCTCCCCCGACGAGCGCGTCGTCTCCGTTGTGTACTGGGCGCTCGTGCACTCCGACGAGGTCGAACGCGCCGTCAGCGACGAGAACGTGTGCTGGTTCGACGAAGACGACCTGCCCGAGCTCGCGTTCGACCACCTCGAGATCCTCGAGTACGCCCTCTGGCGGCTCCGCACCAAACTCCAGTACTCGCGCATCGCGCACGCACTCCTCGGCGAGACCTTCACGATGGCCGAGCTCCGCGGCGTGCACGAGGCCGTGCTTCGCACGAGGCTCGATCCCGCCAACTTCCG
Source organism: Agromyces albus (assembly GCF_004134825.1). GTDB lineage: Bacteria > Actinomycetota > Actinomycetes > Actinomycetales > Microbacteriaceae > Agromyces > Agromyces albus. The sequence continues at coordinate 2,257 of NZ_SDPN01000038.1, read as the reverse complement.
CCGCACGATGGAGGCGTCGGGCACCCTCGTCGACACCGGCCAACGGCTCGCCGGCACTCCGCACCGGCCCCCGGCCCTCTACCGCTTCGACACCGCGTCCGCGCGCGGCGGCGATCCGATCCACCACCCCACCCGAACGAGGAACGCGTCATGACCATCGCCCCTCCCGCCAGCGACGTGCGCGCCGCGGCATCCGTCGACCGCTCGATCCGCCTGATCACGAAAGGCGCGAGCGGTGGCGAGACCTGTTCTCCCGAACTCGCGAAGGGGCCCTGGGAGTTCGACCGCGGCCCCGCCGGCTACGGCCCCGGATCGTCTATGGGCGACGTCATCCCCACGGGCTCGCCGCGCCAGGGCGCGCTGCCCGAGGCGTACCGCACGGCGAGCGACGCCGAGCTGCACGACCGCATCCTCGCCGCGAAGGCGACGCTCGGCGACCGCGTCGTCGTGCTCGGCCACTTCTACCAGCGCGACGAGGTCATCGAGCACGCCGACTTCGTGGGTGATTCCTTCCAGCTCGCGAACGCCGCGCTGACCCGGCCCGACGCCGAGGCCATCGTGTTCTGCGGCGTGCACTTCATGGCCGAGACCGCCGACCTGCTCTCGACGCCCGACCAGGCCGTCATCCTGCCGAACCTCGCCGCGGGTTGCTCGATGGCCGACATGGCCGACGAGTCGAGCGTCGAGGAGTGCTGGGAGCAGCTCGAGTCGGTGTACGGCGACCTCGCCGCGGTCGACGCCGACGGTCGAGTGCCCGTCATCCCCGTCACGTACATGAACTCCTCGGCCGCACTCAAGGGCTTCGTGGGCCGCAACGGCGGCATCGTCTGCACGTCGTCGAACGCGAAGACCGTGCTCGAGTGGGCGTTCGAGCGCGGGCAGCGGGTGCTCTTCTTCCCCGACCAGCACCTCGGCCGGAACACCGCGAAGGCGATGGGCGTGCCGCTCGAGCAGATGCCGATGTGGAACCCGCGCAAGCCGCTCGGCGGCAACACCGCCGACGAGCTCGAAGACGCCCGCGTCATCCTCTGGCACGGGTTCTGCTCAGTGCACAAGCGCTTCACGGTCGACCAGATCGCCGCGGCCCGTGAGACCCACCCCGGCGTGCAGGTCATCGTGCACCCCGAGTGCCCCATGCCGGTCGTCGACGCCGCGGATGCCGCGGGCTCGACGGACTTCATCGTGAAGGCCATCCAGGCCGCCCCCGCCGGCTCGACCTTCGCGATCGGCACCGAGATCAACCTCGTGCAGCGCCTCGCCGCCGAGTACCCGCAGCACACGATCTTCTGCCTCGACCCCGTCGTGTGCCCGTGCTCGACGATGTACCGCATCCACCCGGGCTACCTCGCGTGGGTGCTCGAAGAGCTCGTCGCGGGCCGCGTCGTCAATCGCATCACGGTGCCCGAGGCGGTGGCCGACCCGGCGCGACTCGCGCTCGAGCGCATGCTCGCGGCGAAGCCGCCGGCCGCGGTCGTCGGCGCAGCGAGCACGGGGGCCTGACATGGCACGCGTGCTCGTCATCGGCGGCGGCATCGCCGGACTCTGGACGGCGGTGAAGGCCACGGATGCCGGGCACACGGTGGAGCTCGTCACGAAAGCGGAGCTCGCCGAGGGCAACACCCGCTATGCGCAAGGCGGCATCGCCGCGGCGCTCTTCCCCGACGACTCGGCGCAGCGGCACTTCGCCGACACGATGGAAGCGGGCGCGGGCCTCGCCGATCCCGCTGCCGTGCACGTGCTCTGCACAGAGGGCCCCGCACGGGTCCGAGACCTCATCCGCTTCGGCGTCGAGTTCGACCGCGACGAGTCCGGGCTCTCCCGCGGGCTCGAGGCCGCGCACTCCCGCGCCCGCGTCATGCACGCCGGCGGCGACGCCACGGGTTCGGCGATCGAGTCGGCGCTCGTCGCCACCGTGCGCCGCCGCGCCGTGCGGATCGACGAGGGCACGATGCTCGTCGACCTCGTCGTCGAGCGCGGGCGGGTGACGGGAGCGAAACTGCTCGAGGCATCCGGAACCATCGTCGAGAGCCGGGCCGACGTCGTCGTGCTCGCGACCGGCGGCAGCGGATGCCTCTACCGGCACACCACGAATCCCGTGGTGGCCACCGGCGACGGCGTCGCGGCGGCCTGGCGCGCCGGCGCGCTCGTCGCCGACCTCGAGTTCACCCAGTTCCACCCGACCGCGCTCGCGGCACCGGGCACGCCGCTCATCTCCGAGGCGGTGCGCGGCGAGGGCGCCGTCGTGCGCGACCGCGAC
>NZ_SDPN01000037.1 GCF_004134825.1 Agromyces albus | reverse complement strand
CCGAGCCCGACCGCGAGCGCCGCGCCGCCCGCGCCCACGGCGCCCCGCATCCTGATCGGCGACGGTCCGGTCGCCCGCATCGGCTCCGCCGTCGACCCGAACCTCGGTGTCCTGCTCGCGGCGCGCACCGCGCTCGACACCGCCGAGGCGACGCTCCGCGGCGCTGAGGCCGAACTGGCAGCCGCCGTCTCCACGCGTGAGATCGCCCGCGGCATCGCCGAACACGTGCAGGTACTCGCCGATGTGGATCGTGAGCAGGCCGACATCGCGACCCGCGCCTACCTGGCGGCTTCGCAAGGCGACGGCGCCGCGTTGACCTCGATGCAGGCCGTCTTCGGCGCCGGAAACGACCTGCTCGCGGGGCTCGCCGGCGTGCAGCGCGTCACCCAGATCACCGGTGACGCCGAGAAGCTCCAGGCGATCGCCGCGCAGCGCTCCGAAGAGGCCGCCGCATCCGAGGCACAAGCCCAAGCCGCCTGGGATGCCGTCGACGCCGTGCCCGTCGATGCGCTCGAGGCGGCCGTCGCCGAAGCCGAGAGCGCCGTGACCGCCGCGCGCGCTGCACTCTCCAGCGTGCAGTCGAAGGTCGCATCGACGAGCATCGCGCTCATCGATTCGCTGCCCCGTGACGCCGGACAGCTCAGCCAGCAGGGCTGGGCTTCACCGGTCACCGGCCGCAAGAGCGACGGCTACGGACCCCGGCCGAACAAGCCGCTTGCCGGCGTGAACGAATTCCACCGCGGCACCGACATCGCCGCGAGCTGCGGCAGCCCGTTGTTCGCCGCGACCGGCGGCACCGTGCTCGAGGCGCGTCCCAACGGCAGCTACGGCAACTGGGTGCTGATCGACCACGGTGCTGGGGTCTCGACCGGCTACGCGCACCTCGCCGTCGGCGGCGTCCTCGTCTCGGCCGGCCAGATCGTGTCGCCCGGACAGCTCATCGGCACGGTCGGCAGCACCGGCGCCTCCACCGGCTGCCACTTGCACTTCGAGGTTCGCCTCGGCGGCGTCGCGATCGACGCGGAGCCGTTCATGGCCGCTCGCGGCATCCGCCTCGGCTGATCCGACCAGACACTCCGGATAGGTCTGGGATCCCAGACGGGCTGGCCGTGGCATCCGTTGTCGCCGGATGCCGCGTGCGGTGAGATCGGAACATGACCGACGCACCCACCACGCGGCGCACCGTCCGCGCAGCCCGCGGTACCGAGCTCACCGCGAAGAGCTGGCAGACCGAGGCGCCGCTGCGCATGCTCATGAACAACCTCGACCCTGAGGTGGCCGAACGCCCCGACGACCTCATCGTGTACGGCGGCACCGGGAAGGCCGCCCGCAACTGGGAGGCGTTCGACGCGATCGTGCGCACCCTCGAGGGGCTCGAGTCCGACGAGACGCTGCTCGTGCAGTCGGGCAAGCCCGTCGGCGTGTTCCGCACCCACGAGTGGGCGCCGCGAGTGCTCATCGCCAACTCGAACCTCGTGGGCGACTGGGCGACCTGGCCCGAGTTCCGTCGGCTCGAGCAGCTCGGCCTCACGATGTACGGGCAGATGACGGCCGGCTCGTGGATCTACATCGGCACGCAGGGCATCCTGCAGGGCACCTACGAGACGTTCGGCGCGATCGCCCGCGCCCGCTTCGGGGGCAGCCTCGCCGGCACCCTTACCCTCACCGGCGGCTGCGGCGGCATGGGCGGGGCTCAGCCGCTCGCGGTCACGATGAACGAGGGCGTCGTGCTCATCGTCGACGTCGACGAGACTCGGCTCGCGCGCCGGGTCGAGCACGGCTACCTCGACGAGCTCGCCGTCGACCTCGACGACGCGGTCGCGAGGGTGCTCGCGGCGAAGGGCGAGCGCCGGCCGCTCTCGGTGGGCGTCGTGGGCAACGCGGCGACCGTGTTCTCCGAGCTGCTCGCGCGCGGCGTCGCGATCGACATCGTCACCGACCAGACGAGCGCGCACGACCCGCTGTCGTACCTGCCTGAGGGGGTTACGGTCGACGAGTGGCATGAGCTCGCGGCATCCGACGCCGAAGACTTCACCCGGCGAGCGCGCGCCAGCATGGCGAAGCAGGTCGAGGCGATGGTCGGGTTCCAGGATGCCGGCGCCGAGGTGTTCGACTACGGCAACTCGATCCGCCGCGAAGCCGAGCTCGGCGGCTACCAGCGCGCCTTCGCGTTCCCGGGGTTCGTGCCCGCCTACATCCGCCCGCTCTTCGCCGAGGGCAAGGGGCCGTTCCGCTGGGCGGCGCTCTCTGGTGACCCCGCCGACATCGCGGCGACCGACCGGGCGATCCTCGAGCTCTTCCCCGACGACGAGCACCTCCGCCGCTGGATCACCAAGGCCGGCGAGAAGGTGCACTTCGAGGGCCTGCCCGCCCGCATCTGCTGGCTCGGCTACAAGGAACGACACCTCGCCGGGCTGAGGTTCAACGAGATGGTCGCCTCGGGCGAACTCAGCGCACCGGTCGTGATCGGCCGCGACCACCTCGACTCCGGCTCGGTCGCCTCGCCGTATCGCGAGACCGAGGCGATGGCCGACGGCTCCGACGCGATCGCCGACTGGCCGCTCCTGAACGCCCTGCTCAACACAGCGTCGGGTGCGACGTGGGTGTCGATCCACCACGGCGGCGGCGTCGGCATCGGCCGGTCGATCCACGCCGGCCAGGTGATCGTCGCCGACGGCACCCCGCTCGCCGCCGAGAAGATCGAGCGCGTGCTCGTGAACGACCCCGGCACGGGCGTCATGCGACACGTCGACGCCGGCTACGAGCGCGCCGTCGAGGTCGCCCACGAGCGCGGCCTGCGCATCCCGATGCAGGAAGGCTGACGGATGACGCGGGCCGGCGCACTCCTCATCACGAACATCGGCGAACTCGTCACGAACGACCCGGCGCCCCTTCGAGACGGCGGCCGGCTCGGCATCATCCGCGACGCCGCTGTGCTCATCGAGGGCGACCGCATCACGTGGGTCGGCCCCGCCGAGATCCCGGGGCACGACCCGGGCTTCGCCGCGGCCGTGCAGGGCGATCCTCGAGCGCCGGAGGTCGTCGACGCGGGCGGTCGCGCGGTCATCCCCGGGTTCGTCGACAGCCACACGCACCTCGTCTTCGGCGGCGACCGCGCCGAGGAGTTCGCCGCACGCATGGCGGGGCGTCGCTACGAGGCGGGCGGCATCCGCTCGACCGTCGCTGCGACCCGGGCCGCGAGCGATGATGAGCTGCGGGCTCGGCTGGCCGGCTTCGTCGCCGAGCTGCACGCGCAGGGCACGACCACCTTCGAGATCAAGTCGGGTTACGGCCTGAGCGTCACCGACGAGGAACGCCTCGTGCGCCTCGCGCGGGAGGTCACCGATGAGGTGACGTTCCTCGGGGCCCACGTGGTTCCCGCCGAGTACGCCGACCGCGAGGGCGGCGCCGACGCCTACGTCGACCTCGTCGTCGGCGAGATGCTCGCCGCGTGCGCGCCGCACTCCCGCTGGGTCGACGCGTTCTGCGAGCGTGGTGCGTTCACGCCCGAGCAGTCCCGCCGGGTGCTCGAGGCGGGCGCCGCCGCGGGGCTCGGCGTGCGCGTGCACGGCAACCAGCTGGGCGAGGGCGGCGGCGTGCGCCTCGCCGTCGAGCTCGGCGCGGCATCCGTCGACCACTGCACCTACCTGAGCGACGCGGATGTCGCGGCACTCGCGGCATCCGACACCATCGCGACCCTGCTGCCGGGCGTCGAGTTCTCGACCCGCCAGCCCTACCCCGACGCGCGGCGCCTCGTCGACGCGGGAGTCACGGTGTCGCTCGCGAGCGACTGCAACCCGGGCTCGAGCTTCACGAGCTCGATGGCGTTCTGCATCGCCGTCGCCGTGCGCGACATGGGCATGACGCCCGCCGAAGCCGTGTGGGCCTCAACCGCCGGCGGCGCGGCGGCGCTGCGGAGAACGGATGTCGGGGCGCTCCGGCCCGGTGCGCGCGCCGACCTCGTGCTGCTCGACGCACCGAGCCACGTGCACCTCGCCTACCGGCCGGGCGTGCCGCTCGTGAGCGGCGTGTGGAAGGGCGGGGCGGCCGTCACGGGGCCCGGCGCTCGGTAGCACCGACGCATCCGCTCAGTCGTCGTCGCTGTGGCGCAGCCGGCGGCGCGCCGAGAGCAGGGTGACCTCGGGTCGCTCGGCGATGAGCCGTTCAGCGCGGTCGAGCGCGTCGGTCACGCGTTCCGAGTGCGCCGCGACGACGCCGACGCCGATCTCCGCCCGCCGATGCAGGCCTTGATCGCCGACCTCGGCAACGCTCACATCGAGGTTCCGCCGGAGTTCGGCGATGATCGGCCGCAGCACTGCTCGCTTGCCCTTCAGCGAGTGCACGTCGCCGAGCAGCACGTCGAACTCGATCCAGCCGATCCACACAGGCCCATTCCTTCCGACAGGCTCAGCCCCCGACCGCAGCAGGCGCCTCAGCAGGCGCTTCAGCGGCGCCGCACCTCGATCGCGCTCACGCCGCTGAACCCGAACCACGCTCGGTCGTCGGACTCGACGAGGGTCGCGAGCACCTGCTCGCACGACGCGCACCGCAGCACCGAACCGGCGGGGCTCGTGTAGACCATGGCTCGGGCGAGTTCGGCGACGAAGCCGCATCCGTTGCACCGCGCGACCGCGGTCGTGATGTCGAACGCGAAGAACTCGGCGAGCGGGCCGGCGATGGCGTTGCCGTCGACGTGCTGCATCAGATGCCTCCGAATCGTTCGGTACGGATGTCGCGGGCATCGTGCCCGAGCTCGATGAGCCAGCTCGCGACGCGCTCGACGAAGCCCGTCGAACCGCACACGTACACGATCGGACGCTCGGTGGCGGGAAGCACGGCACCTTCGAGCGCCTCGCGCGTGACCCGGCCGGCCGGGTTCGGCCACCCGTCGGGCGTGCGCCGCGTGTAGACGAGATCGAGCCGGAAGTCGTCGGATGTCGCGGCGAGCGCCATGAGCTCCTCGGCGAAGAACAGGTCGTCGGGCGTGCGCACCGAGTAGAGCATGCGGAACGGCGTGAGGTCTCGTGCCTCGGCGTGTGCTGTCGCCATCGCGAAGAGGGGCACGATGCCCGAGCCGCCCGCGATGAGCTGCACTGGTCGAGCACGGAGAGCGGATGCCGCGCCCCCGGCTCCATCGCCGGCCGAACGAAGTGCCCCGTGATCCACCGGGCGCCACACGAAGAACGCGCCGAGCGGACCGTGCACCTCGAGACGGTCGCCCACGCGCACCTCGTTGACGAGGAACGGCGACACCTCCCCGTCGGGAAGCCGGTCGACCGCGAGCACGACCCGGGTGCCCGATCCCGACGAGGCGATCGAGTACGAGCGGGTCGCCGTGTACCCGTCGGGGGCGGTGAGCCGGAGGTCGAGGTGCTGCCCGGCGGCGTTGCCGGGCCATCCGTCGACCTCGAGTTCGAGTCGTGCTGCGTTCGCGGTCTCCCGGCGCGTGGCGGCGACCGTCGCGACGTGCCAGCCGGCGCGCGGCACGGCGGCGAGCGCCCGTGCGGGCTCGCTCGTGGCCGTCGTCGCGGTCGCGGTCGAGGCGTCGCTCACCAGTAGCGCTCTTCCTTCCACGGGTCCCCGTGGAGGTGGTAGCCGTTCTGCTCCCAGAACCCGGGCTCGTCTTCGCCCATCATCACGAGTCCGCGCACCCATTTCGCGCTCTTCCAGAAGTAGAGGTGCGGCACGAGCAGGCGCGCGGGCCCTCCGTGCTCCGGGTCGAGCGGCTCGCCGTCGAACTCGAACGCGATCCATGCCTTGCCGTCGAGCAGGTCGTCGAGCGCGAGGTTGGTCGTGTAGCCGCCGTAGCTGTGCGCCATCACGTAGTCGTATTGGGTCTCGACGTTCTCGAAGAGGGTGTCGAGCGAGATGCCGCGCCAGCTCGTGCCGAGCTTCGACCAGTGCGTCACGCAATGGATGTCGGTGTCGACCTCGTCGATCGGCAGCGCCATGAACTGCTGCCAGTTCCACGAGTGCACGCCGCCGGTCTCGGTCGTGATCGAGAACTCCCACTCGGCAGTGTCGATCTCGGGCGTCGGCCCCGCCGACAGCACCGGGAAGTCGTGCACGAGGGTCTGTCCGGGTGGGAGGCGCTCGTCGCGCTCATGGCTGCGGCCGCTGAACCCCCTGGTGATGAACGACATCGCGACTCCTCCCCTTGGGTTTCACGCCACTGGGTCTCACGATAGTGACGGCGACATCCGCTGTCATCCATCGGTAACCCAGAAACGCTTAGGGTTGTTGACATGGCGGCCATCCAGCTCGGCAAGCCGGCGGTTCGCCGGCCGCCTTCCGCTGCGCCGTCGACGGTGGGGCGACCGGATGTCCCGGGGCTCGTCGACCGCTTCGGCCGCGTCGCCCGCGACCTGCGCATCTCGATCACCTCGGCCTGTTCGCTGCGCTGCACGTACTGCATGCCGGCCGAGGGGCTTCCGGTGATCCCGCGCGACGAGTTGCTCTCGGCCACCGAGCTCGCGCGGCTCGTCGGCATCGCGGTGCGCGACCTCGGCGTGCGCGAGGTGCGCTTCACCGGCGGCGAGCCGCTCACGCGAGGCGACCTGGTCGAGATCATCCAGCGCAGTGCGGATGCCGCGCCGGGCACGCCGCTCGCGCTCACGACGAACGGCATCGGGCTCGAGAAACGCGCGCAGGCGCTCGCCGATGCGGGCCTCGGCCGCGTGAACGTCTCGCTCGACACGCTCGACCGCGAGCACTTCACCCGGCTCACCCGGCGCGACCGGCTGCCCGCGGTGCTCGCCGGCATCGCCGCGGCCCACCGCGCCGGCCTCGGACCGATCAAGATCAACGCCGTCGCGATGCGCGAGACGCTGCACGACGCCCCCGCCCTGCTCGCGTGGGCCATCGATCACGGATGCCGCTTGCGGTTCATCGAGCAGATGCCGCTCGACGCCGACGAGACGTGGAAGCGCGACAACATGGTCGACGCCGACGAGCTCCTCCGCGTGCTCGGCGAGCGCTTCGTGCTCGAGCCCGTGGGCCGCGACGATCCGTCGGCGCCCGCTGAAGACTGGCTCGTCGACGGCGGGCCGGCAACGGTCGGCATCATCGCCTCGGTGACGCGGTCGTTCTGCGCAGCCTGCGACCGCACGCGGCTCACCGCCGAGGGATCGGTGCGCTCGTGCCTCTTCGGCGACGACGAGACCGACTTGCGCGCACTTCTCCGCGGCGGAGCCGACGACGCGACGATCTCCGATCGCTGGCGCGCCGCCATGTGGGGCAAGAAGGCCGGCCACGGTATCGACGACGACGACTTCGTGCGCCCCATGCGTTCGATGGGCGGCATCGGTGGTTGACGTGACTCACGTGGCATCCGTCACCGTCCGCTACTTCGCCGCGGCCGCCGAGGCGACGGGTGTCGACGAGGAGACCTTCGCATCGGGCACCGTCGGCGCGACGGTGGGCGAACTGCGCGAGCTCCTCGTGGGCCGTTATGGCGCCACCATGGCCCGAGTGGTCGCCAACGGCTCGTTCCTCATCGACGGGGTCGTGCAGCGAGACGCCGCGGCACCGCTCGGCGCGCAGGTCGACGTGCTTCCGCCGTTCGCTGGCGGCTAGGCAGCCAGGCCACCTTCGTGGCACTCGGACAGGATGACTCGTACTTGTTCACGGATGTCGCCGAGCACGGCATCGTCGCTGCGGTGCACGTAGACCGTGGCGGTCGTGCTGATGTGGATGATCGCGGTGATCACGCGTGCCAGCGTCGCTGCATCCCGACCGTCGATGCGCTCGTCGCGGGTCAGCAGGCGCGCGATGCCGTCCTCGAGGCGGCCTGAAAGGGCGAGTCCCTCGCGCCGGTAGGGCTCGGACGGATCCCCGAAGACGAGCTCGTGCAGATAGGTGCGTCCGTTCTCGACGTGCTCACGCACGCACGCCACTACCGGTCGGATGAGCGCGATGACGCCTTCCAGCGAGCTTCGCCTCGGAGTGACGGATGCGGCGGCCAGGCCAGCGTCGATGGCGGCGGCGAACTTCTGATTCTGCACCATGATCAGCAGCTCGGCCTTGGTGGCCGCGTACAGGTACAGCGTGCCGATCGCGACATCGGCGCGGTCGGCGACCTGCTGCGTCGTGACCCCTCCGACGCCGTGTTCTGCGAAGAGTTCGCGCGCGGCCGCCATGATGCGCTCGCGCTTGTCCTGCTTGGCCCGCTCGCGGCGGCCGATCGGCATCCGAGCGTCGCTCATGATGACCTCCCTTGACATTTTTACTGAGTTGACTCACAATTGAGTGTACTCGGATATCCGAGCAAGTCATCCAGAAGGAGCACCATCGCATGAGAGCGTTCGTCGTCACCAAGTACAAGGAGCCGGTGCAGGAGGCCGACGTCCCGGAGCCCGTCGTCGGCGAGCGCGACGTCCTGGTGCGGGTGGACGCTGCAGGGCTGAACCCGCTGGACGAGGGGATCCGCGCCGGTGCCTTCAAGCAGATCCTCCGGTACAGGCTGCCCCTGATCCTCGGCAACGATCTCGCCGGTACCGTCATCCGCGTCGGCGCGAAGGTGCGCGGGTTCAAGCCCGGCGACGAGGTCTACGCCCGGCCTGACAAGGACCGCATCGGCACGTTCGCCGAGCGCATCGCCGTCGCCGAGGCAGACCTCGCCCTCAAGCCCTCGTCGATCAGCATGCAGGAAGCCGGCTCGCTGCCGCTGGTGGCGCTGACCACGTGGCAGGCGCTCGTGGAGCGCGGCAACCTGCAGCCGGGGCAGAAGGTGCTCATCCATGCCGGTGCCGGCGGGGTGGGGTCGATCGCGATCCAGCTCGCCAAGCACCTCGGCGCGACCGTCGCCACCACGGCCAGTGCCGCCAACGCGGACTTCGTCCGCGAACTCGGAGCTGACACCGTCATCGATTACCGCACGCAGGACTTCGAACAGCTCCTCGACGGCTACGACCTGGTGCTGGAGAGCATCGGCGGGGAGAACCTCGAGAAGTCGCTGCGCGTGCTCAAGCCCGGCGGCAAGGCCATCGGAATCGCCGGCCCGCCCGACCCCGACTTCGCCCGAGAGATCGGCCTCAACCCCCTGCTGCGCCTGGCGGTCGCCGGGCTCAGCAGCAAGATCCGAACGCAGGCGAAGCAGCTCGGAGTCAACTACGAGTTCCTCTTCATGCGCGCCAGCGGTGACCAGCTTCGGCACATCACCGCACTCGTCGACCAGGGCGTGTTGCGCCCGGTCGTGGGCAAGGTCTTCGACTTCGCTCACACCCCGCAAGCCATGCAGTCCCTTGCCAAGGGCGGCATTCGCGGCAAAGGCGTCGTCACCGTCACCGACTGACGCGCCTTCAACGATTCACCTCACACCCCATTCAGAAAGAAGAACCACATCATGAGCAACACCAACACCTCTCACGAACCCGTCATCACGTCGTACGCGAAGGCGCCGACCCGCACCATCTCGGCCGGCGGCGTCACCTTCGCCTACCGCGAGCTCGGGCCGAAGGGCGGCATCCCCGTCGTCTTCTTCGTGCACCTCGCCGCAACCCTCGACAACTGGGATCCCCGCATCGTCGACCCGATCGCGAAGAACCGTCACGTCATCACCTTCGACAACCGCGGCGTCGGCGCGTCCACCGGCGAGGTGCCCGACAGCGTCGAGGCGATGGCCGACGACGCCTACACCTTCATCAAGGCCCTCGGATTCGACAAGGTCGACATCTTCTCGTTCTCCCTCGGCGGTTTCATCGCCCAGGACCTCGTGGTCAAGCACCCCGAGCTGGTGCGCAAGCTCGTCCTGACCGGCACCGGTCCCAGGGGCGGCAAGGACATCGAGAAGGTCGTGGGCGTCACCTACTGGGACATCCTGCGCGCGACGTTGACGCGACAGGACCCGAAGGAGTTCCTGTTCTTCAACCGCAACGCCACCGGCAAGCCCGCTGCTCGCGCGTTCGTGCAACGCCTGCAGGAGCGCACCGTCGACCGCGACGCGGACATCAAGGTGCGCGCGTTCCAGACCCAGCTGAAGGCGATCCAGAAGTTCGGGCGTTCGGCCCCGGCCGATCTGTCGAAGCTCACCCAGCCCACCCTGATCGCCAACGGCGACAACGACCGGATGGTGCCCTCGGTGCTCTCCGAAGACCTGCACCGCCGCATCAAGGGCAGCGAGCTGATCATCTACCCCGACTCCGGCCACGGCGGCATCTTCCAGTTCCACGGCAAGTTCGCCCCGGTCGCGGTCGAGTTCCTCGCCCGCTGACCGGCCCTGAAATCACCAGAAGGAAAAGCCATGACCACCACCACGTCGTACACGAAGAAGCCGTTCGCATCATCGATCCTGCTGTGGGTCCGCACCGACCAGCCTCGCCAGACCGGTATGGACTACTGGAAGGGACCCCACTCCAAGATCATCTCGCCCACCCCGGGTTTCGACGAGTACCGGCAGATCCACCTCGCCGAGACCAACCCCGGGCTCTGGCCCGCCACCCCCGGCGTCGAGACCACGATTCCCGTGGATCGCAGGATCGACGGGGTCGCCGAGGTCACGTTCCAGTCGGCCCTGTCACCGCTGCTGGGCCGGAAGCAGACCCGCCTCGCGTACAAGGACGAGATCAACGTGTTCCGGCGCACGCTGCTCTACGCCGGCCCGCCGAACTCGACCCGCTGGTACGACGTCGCCGGGCCCGGCGAGAAGACCGGCGCCCGGGCCCTCGTCTACCTCAGGAGACGCGAAGGCGTCGGCACTCGCCCGTTCCGGAAGTTCGTCACCGACGAGCTCGTGCCCGCGCTCGCGAAAACTGGCGTGCTGACAGAACTCCGGACCCAGGTATTCATGCCCTGGAACAAGAAGCTCTGGGACACGCCGGACGTCGCGCACGACAACCCCGCCGACCAGCGGTTCCACGCCTCGCTGATGCTGGGCTTCGCCGACGCATCCGCGCTGAGGGCCTTCTTCGACAGCGATGGGGTCAAGAAACTGTCGGGGCCGCTGTCGGCAGTCGCATCCGCCGCCCACGCCTATGAGCTCTCTGACGCGCTGACCTACGTGAAAGGAGGCAAGATCCTCCCGCACTACGAGAGGTAGCAGCCTCCGGACCCCCTTCAAGACCGCCACAGGCGTGACACCCCCAACCCCCGAGAATCGACCCGTTTGGAGCAACCGACCATGACCGCACAGAGCACCATCCACTACGAACGCACCTCACCTCAGGTCGCGAAGGTCACCTTCGCGAACCCGCCCGTGAACCTCATCGTCGGCGAGACCGTCCTCCGTCTCACCGAGATCGTCGACGAGCTCGCGACCGATCCCGACATCCAGGTCGTCGTGTTCGACAGCAGCGCGCCGGACTTCTTCTACAACCACTTCGACCTCGCCGCGGCCGCCGACTTCCCCGCACCCGAAGGCGAGGGAGCGGTGCCGGTGTGGACCGACCTGGTCCTGAAAATCTCAAAGGCCCCCTACATCAGCATCGCAACCATCCGAGGCCGCACTCGTGGTGGCGGCAATGAGCTCGCACTCGCCTTCGACCTGCGCTACGCCAGCCGTGAGAAGGCGATCTTCGGCCAGCCTGAGGTCGGCGGCGGCCTGCTGCCAGGTGGTGGCGGCACCGAGCGACTTCCGCGCACCATCGGTCGCGACCGGGCACTGGAGGTCATCCTCACCAGCGCCGACTACGACGCAACCACCGCCGAGCAATGGGGCTGGGTCACCCGCGCCCTGCCCGACGCCGAGCTGGATGCCTTCGTCGACACCATCGTCGCGCGGCTGGCGTCGTTCGACCGCACTTCCCTGGCGTCGGCGAAAGCGATGATCAACCGGGCCACGCTCCCGCCGGATGCAGATCTCGTCGCCGCCTACGGCGAGTTCGCCAACTCCCTCACCCTGCCCGGATTCCTCACCCGCGCCGCAGGCTTCGGGGCGCTTGCGGAGCAGGCTGGCATCGAACTGGAATACCGCCTCGGCGAGTACCTCGGCATCGCCAACCAGCGGCGCTGACTGACACCCAGCCACCACCAGTGAGGGCCGCAGCATCCGCTGCGGCCCTCACTCGTTCCACGCCGTGTTCTCGAAGGCGAGCGTCAGCTCGGCATCCGGTAGAACCTGCGGACGACGCGGTCGAAGATCCGGGCCGGGAGGACGCGGCGGAGCGCGCTGATGCTTGCGGCCGTCGAACCGGCGGTGGTCCGCAGTTTCGGGTTCCGGTCAGAGGCCGCAGCGACGATCACCTTGGCCACGACGGCGGGATCGTCGCCGCCGCTGGCCTCCTTCGCGAACACCTCGTCGAAGGTGCGGCGTCCCGACGCGTAGAGCGGCAGCGGGGCGTCGGCCTGTACGGCGTTGGCCGCGAACGGGGTGTTGATCGGGCCGGGCTGAACGAGCAGGATCCGCACGCCGTGGTCGCGGACCTCGTGGTCGAGGGATTCGGAGTAGCCCTCGACCGCGTGCTTGGTCGAGGTGTAGACGGCCATGAACGGGCTGGGGACGAACCCGCTGAGGGAGGAGACGTTGATGATGCGTCCGCGCCGTTGGGCGCGCATGTGCGGCAGGACCGCCTTGGTCATCCGCATGACGCCGTAGACGTTGATGTCGAAGACGTCCTGCGTCCGCGCGACGGAGAACTCCTCGGCCGCGCCGGTGGCGCCGACGCCGGCATTGTTGACCAGGACGTCGATCTGCCCGAAGCGGTCGATCACCTGCTCGACCACTGAGGCGACCGATTCGTCGCTGGTCACGTCGAGGTCGAGATAGCTCACCCCGGCGGGCGCAGAGATTCCCGCCGTCTTGCGGCCCGTTCCGATCACCTGGAAACCCGCAGCGGTGAGTGCGATCGCGGTCGCCCTGCCGATGCCGGCGGAAGCGCCGGTCACGAGCGCGACCTGCCGAGTGGCCGTCACGAGTGGCTCCCGACACTCGTGCCCCGCAGCTCCGGGTAGAGCGCCTCGACCGGGCCGCTGAGGGCGGCCTTGAGCTGCACGGATGTCTCGTCGGCAAGCACCTCGTACTCGCCGGCTTCGACGGCGTCCAATACGGTGCGTACCAGATCAGCCGGGTCCGTCTTGGGATCGCTGGTGTGCGCAGCCATCGCCGTGTCGACCCACCCGACGTGCACGCCCACCACATGGACTCCTTCGGGGGCGAGCTCGCGGCGCAGCGAGTTGGTGGCCGACCAGAGGGCCGCCTTGGTGGCGCTGTAGATGCCCGCGGCGGCGTACCAGCTCAGTGCGGAGTGGATGTCGATGATCACGGATTCGTCCGCCGCTGACAAGATCGGTGCGAACGAGCGGGCGAGGAACAGTGGGCCGAGGAAGTTCGTCTCGACGTTGTTCCGGATCTCCTCGTCGGTGTGGGTGAGGATGCCCGGGGTCGGCGGGTTCGCGCCTGCGTTGTTGATCAGCACGGTCACGTCTCCGGCTGCCTCCACGACCGCCTGGATGGACGCGCTGTCGGTGACGTCGAGGGTGAGGGGCACGATGCGCTCGTCGTCCCAGGTGCGGGGGTTGCGCGCGGTGGCGTAGACCTTGCTCGCGCCACGGGCGAGCGCCTGGTGCACGAAGTGGGTTCCGATGCCACCGTTCGCTCCGGTGACGAGCACGACGGCTCCGTTGAGTGAGGGCATGTTCACGTCTTTCTTTTCCGGGATGCGAGCCGCACCGTGCGGCGCGGCTCGTCGTGGGAGAATGAACCAAGGCACATCCGAGTCCACGCAGTTCTGACTATAATCAGAACTGAGCAGAGTCAGAGTCTATTCCCGGAGGAACGCGTCATGGCCCTCGCCCCACAGCCGGTCGGACGGCGCGAGCGCAACAAGCAAGACAAGCTGGAGCGCATCACCGCCGCAGCCGGCGAGCTCTTCGCAAAGCACGGTGTCGACGACGTCACGACCCAGCAGATCGCCGACAAGGCCGACATCGGCACGGGCACGCTGTTCCTCTACGCCAAGACCAAGGGCGAGCTGCTCCTGCTCGTGCAGAACTCCAGCTACGTCAACGCCCTTGTGGAAGGCAGGGCGGCCGCCGAGGGCATCTCCGACCCGCTCGACGCCGTGATGGCGATCATCCGCCCGGTCGTGGAATGCAACCGAGTTCAGATCGACAACGGCCGCACCTACCTGAGGGAGATCGTCTTCGGCGACCCCGAAGAGCCGTACCACCGCGACGCCCTCTCCCTCAGCTTGCAGACCGAGGAGGCGATCGCGACGGTGTTGCAGCGCGACGATCGGTTCAGCCCCGGTGACGCTGCCACGCTCGCGCACATCGTCTCCGCCATCATGTTCCTCAGCATGGCGGCCACGATCTACATCGACCGCTCCGTCGACGAGATCCTCGACGACGTCAGAGGCCAGATTCGCGTTCTCCTGCCGCAGTGAATTCTGATGCCCATCGACCCTCGATAGAGTGCGTCACATGGCAACGGACGTCACGCTCTACATCGGCACCGCACCGAACTACGCGAAGTTCCGCTTCAATGATGCCCCCACGTGGGAGGGTGTTCGGTCTCAGATCATCACCGCGATGAACATGGGCAGGGGAACGATCGAGATCGACCGCAAGGGAGACAGGGTCGTCTATGTCTACAGCCCGTTCCTTCCGGTGAGTTGGGTCGAAACAGGCGTCAACTGACGCCTCGTGGCTCCCTGTCGGTAGTGCGGCATAGGCTCACACCGTGGCCACCCTCGACGACCTGCGCCGCACCACCGTCGCGCTTCCCGGTAGCGAGGAGCGCGCGACGACGGGCGGCGCCGCTTGGTTCGTTCGCGGCAAGCTGTTCGCGTGGGAGTGCCATCCTTGGCCGAGCATCCCCGCAGACATCCGCGAGACGATCGCGGCCGAGCTCGTGGTCGGGGTGAAGGTCGCCGACCGTCTCGACGCGCTCGCCCTTGTCCAGATGGCGCCCAACGTGTTCCTGCGCACCACGACCACTTGGGGGGAGCCGAAGGTCGCATTCCGCATGGCCGGCATCGATCACGAGCACCTCGCCGAGCTCGTGACGGACGCGTGGCGCGTACAGGCTCCGAAGTATCTGCGGCGAGAGTTCGACGACGGCGGCTCCTAGCCGATCATTGACGCACGCGGCGGCCACTGCTCTGATGAGCGCATGGAAACGAACGTGGACGTCGACTACCTGGTCGTCGGGGCGGGGGCGATGGGGATGGCGTTCGTCGACGCTCTCACTCCCAACGCAGACGTTTCGGTGGCGATCGTCGACCGCCGGCACGGTGCCGGAGGCCACTGGCTCGACGCGTACGGTTTCGTGCGCCTGCACCAGGCGTCGGCGTTCTACGGCGTCGCCTCGACGCTGCTCGGCGGAGGTCGGGTGCAGTCCGAAGGCCCGGAGCGCGGATTGCACGAACGGGCGAGCGCAACGGAGGTGTGCGACTACTACGCTCGCGTGCTCGCGCGCCTCATCGCGACCGGTCAGGTCGTCTTCTACGGCCGTAGCGAGTATCTGGGCGATCGGCGATTCGCGTCGTTGCTGAGCGGAACCAGCTACCACGCACCCCGCGCGCGTGTCGTCGACGCGAGGTACCTGTCGCCCGACATCCCCGCGCTCACGCCCCCGCCATTCGAGGTCGACGAGGGAGCCCGCGTCGTCGCCGTCAACGAGCTCGTCCGCATCGCGCACGCACCCGAACGGTTCGTCGTCGTGGGGTCGGGCAAGACGGCGACCGACACCTGCGTGTGGTTGCTTCGCAACGGCGTCTCGCCGAACGCGATCACCTGGGTGCGTCCCCGCGACCCCTGGTTTCTCAACCGCGCCGTCGTGCAACCCGATCCCGCCGTCTTCCTCGGCATGGCCGCAGACACGATGGCCGCGGCGGCGGGCGCGACCAGCGCAGACGACGCCTTCGTGCGGATGGAGGACGCCGGGATCATGCTGCGGATCGACCCCACAGTGACGCCGACCATGGCCAAGACGCCCACGCTCGCGAGGTGGGAGCTTGATCTCCTCCGCACGATCGACGACGTGATCCGCCGCGGGCACCTGCAAGCCGTCGTTCCCGGGCGCCTCGTCTTCGCGGACGGCGACGTCAACATCCCAGCGGGCACGCTCGTCGTGCACTGCGCCGCCGAGGGCCTGAAGTATCCGGGACTGCGGCACATCTGGACCCAGGAGGCGATCACCCCGCAGCCGGTCCGGGTCGAGTTCCCCTGCTTCGGGGCGGCCCTCGCCGGCTACGTCGAAGCCACGCGCGACGACGACGCAGACAAGAACCGCGTCTGCCGGCCGTCGCCGTACTCGAACACGCCGGCTGACTGGGCGACCATGCAGATGATCGGCGGGGACGCGTCGCTGGCGATGGCGAAAGAGCCCGACGTGCGAGTCTGGGCGAACACCACATCGCTCAATCCGGCTCGTGTTCCCCCCGACCGGGTCGACGATCCGGCGGTTCTGGCGGCGAAGGCGCGGCTGAAGGAGCACATCGGCCCAGGACGCGCCCGCCTCGCCGAGCTCGCCGAGCTCGCCTGATGTCCGTGATGCCGACCCGCACGCCCTTCCCCGCGCACCAGCCCTTCAGATCGATCAGGATCGGAGAAGCACGCGACGAGCGCAGCCGCATAGCCTGAGACCGACGGCTCGTCCACTGCGGGCGTCGCCGACGAGAATCCCGAAGGAGACACCACGATGGCAAAGACCGACACGTCCGGCGGGCTGAGCGCGGAAGAGCGCGACGCGGTCAAGCAGCGCGCCAAGGAGCTCCGCGAGCAGGAGAAGGCCGGCAAGAGCCGCGCGGCCGGTGAGAAGGCCCTCCTCGAGGCCATCGCCCAGCTGGAGCCCGACGACAAGCTCCTCGCCGAAGGACTCCGCAAGGTCGTCACCGAGGTCGCGCCCGAGCTCGTCCCGAAGACCTACTACGGCATGCCCGGCTACGCGAACTCCGAGGGCAAGATGGTCGTGTTCATCCAGCCGGCCATGAAGTTCAAGACGCGCTACGCGACCCTCGGCTTCGAGGGCCCGGCGAACCTCGACGACGGCGACCTGTGGCCCGTCGCCTTCGCGATCCGCAATTGGACGCCGGCGGTGGAGCAGAAGGTTATCGAGCTCGTTCGCAGAGCCGTCAGCTGACGGTTCAGGTCGAGCACAGGGTGATCGCCTCGATCAGAGGTTGACCCACTCCGTCGTGCCGCCGTCGAGGTACTGGCGCTTCCAGATGGGCGTGCGTTCCTTGATGCGCTCGACGAGCAGCGAGCACGCCGCGAACGCCTCGGCGCGATGGGGCGCCGCGACGCACGCGACGAGCGCGACGTCGCCGATCGCGAGCGCTCCAACACGGTGAGCGGCACCCACGCGCAGGCCGGTCTCGCGAGCGACCTCGACGCACGTCTCGCGCAGGAACCGCTCGGCGTCGGGGTGCGCCTGGTAGTCGAGTGCGGTGACGGATGCCCCGTGGTCGTGGTCGCGGATGACGCCCTCGAACGTCACGACCGCTCCGTCTTGACGGCTCGTGACGAACGACTCGATCGCGGCGCGGTCGAGCGGCTCGGTGGTGACGAGCGCGAAGACCTCGAACTCAGGCATCGGATGCCCCTTGCGACGACTTCCGCGCGTGGTCGCCGCCGGCGACCTGGTCGACGAGGTGCGGCAGAAGGGTCTCGAGCACGCGGAGCCCGTCGGCGACCCCGCCGCTCGAGCCGGGGAGGTTCACGACGATCGTGCGACCGGCGACTCCGGCGAGCGCCCGGCTGAGCGCCGCCGTGGGGGTCGCCGCAAGGCCCGCGGCGCGGATCGCCTCGGCCACGCCGGGCAGCTCTTGGTCGAGCACCGCCCGGGTCGCCTCAGGGGTGCGGTCTCCCGGATTCACCCCGGTGCCACCCGTCGTGATGACCACCGCCGGCGCGTCGGCGAGGGCGTCGCGCAGAGCGTCGGCCACGTCGGCGTCGGCGACGACTCGCGGCTCCCCGGCGTCGAAGCCCTGCGCGCGCAACCATGACGCGATGGCCGGTCCGGTCGTGTCCTCCGCGGCGCCGGCTGCTGCCCGTGTGGAGACGACGAGGGCGACGGCACGGCCGGCGGGGCTCGCGCCGCCCGCGGCATCCGCAGCGCCCGTTGCCGTGGCATCCGCTCGCCAGACGCCACGCTTGCCGCCGCGCTTCTCGACAAGGCGGATGCCGCCGAGCTCGGCCGCGGGGTCGACGGCCTTCACCATGTCGTGCAGCGTGAGCCCAGCGATTGCGACGGCGGTGAGCGCCTCCATCTCGATGCCGGTGCGCGCGGTCGTGGAGACCGTCGCGCGGATCATGATCGCCCGCTCCTCGAAGCCGAACTCGATCAACACGGCGTCGAGCGGCACGATGTGCGCGAGTGGGATGAGCTCACTCGTGCGCTTCGCTCCCGAGATGCCCGCGATGCGTGCGGTGGGCAGCACGTCGGCCTTCTTGAGTCCGTCGCTGCGCACGAGCGAGACGACCTCGGCAGTCGTGTCGAGGCGGCCCTCGGCGATGGCGACGCGCCGGGTCACGGGCTTCGCGCCGACGTCGACCATGCGTGCACGGCCGTCGTCGTCGAGGTGGGTGAGCTGGGTCATAGGAACACGGTATCGACGATCGCGCCGGCGTCGAGCGCCTCGACGTCTTCGGGCACGACGATGAGCAGTTCGGATGCCGCGAGTGTCGCGACGAGGTGCGAACCGGCGCCTCCGACCGGCACGACGAGGCCGTCAGCGGTGCGGCGCCCGCGAAGGAACTGCCGCTTGCCCACCACCGACCGCACGTCCTCGGCGAGCGCGAGCCGCTCGGTGCGGGCCGACGGCAGCCCCGCCATCGCGCGCAAAGCGGGAGCGACGAACAGTTCGAACGAGAGCTGCGCGCTCACGGGATTGCCGGGGAAGCAGATCACCGGCATGCCGCGGTAGCCCGCCGTCGCCTGCGGTCCGCCGGGCTGCATGGCCACGGAGCCGACCCAGGCGCCGAGCGGCTCGAGCAGCTCGCGCACCACCTCGTAGGCGCCCATGGAGATGCCGCCGCTCGTCACCACGAGTTCGGCGCCCGCGTCGACGGCCGCGTCGAGCTCGGCGCGCAGCCGCTCGACGTCGTCGCGCACACGGCCCGAATGCACGACGAGCGCTCCGGCCGCACGGGCGGCGGAAGCGAGCGCGACGCCGTTCGCGTCGGGGATCTCGCCGGGGCCGAGCGGCGTGCCAGGCTCAACGAGTTCGCTGCCCGTGCTCACGACGGCGACGCGCACTCGCTCGCGCACGAGGAGTTCGGTGAGGCCGGATGCCGCGGCCGCCGCGAGATGGCGGGAGGCGAGCCTCAGGCCCGGCGGCAGCACGTCGGCGCCCGCAGCGAGGTCGGATCCGGCTTCGCGCACGAACGCACCTGCGGCTCGCGCATGAAGAATGCGCACCGCGCCGACGCCGGGGTCTCCTTCGTCGGCGGCCTCCGTGCGCTCGACGGGCTCGGTGTCCTCGACGGGCACGATCGCATCGGCGCCGTCGGGCACCGCAGCCCCCGTCATGATTCGCACGGCGGTGCCGGGCACGAGTGGCGCCGTCGTGCCCGCGGCAGCGGCGACCTCCCCGTCGACCGGCAGGGTCACCGGGGCATCCGCGACATCCGCGGCCCGCACGGCGAAGCCGTCCATCTGCGAGTTCCGGAACGGCGGCAGTGGGATCGGCGACTCGACCGGCGACGCGGTGATACGGCCGAGCGCGTCGGCGAGCGCGACGCGTTCAGTGGGCCGGGCGCCGAGACCCGAGAGGAGCGAGCGGATGAACGCGGCGTGCTCGTCGACCGAGATGCGGCCGGCCATCAGTACCTCGCCACCGCGGGATCGATGCTGCGCGACCAGGCGTCGATGCCGCCCGCGAGGTTGCGCACGTGCCCGAAGCCCACGCTCGCGAGTTGCCGCGCTGCATAGTTCGAGCGCACGCCGAGGTGGCAGTAGACGACGACGGATGCCGCGGGGTCGAGCTCGCCGAGACGCTCGCCGAGATCGCCGAGCGGGATCAGCACGGAGCCGGGAATCGTGGCGATGTCGGCCTCCCACGGCTCGCGGACGTCGAGCACGAGCGGCGGCGCGTCGGACGCGAGCTCGTCGGCGAGCGCGGCCGGCTCGATCTCGCTGGTCGCGAACCCCACCGTCGCGGCATCCGCATTTCGAGACTGGCCCTGCGGGCGATCCCCAACCGGCACCTCCGCCGCCCGCCGATAGGCGATCTCGCGCATGCGCCCCGAGAGCGCGTCGTAGACGACGACGCGGCCGAGGAGCGGCTCGCCCACCCCGGTGAGGAGCTTCAGCGCCTCGCTCGCCATCATGCCGCCGGTCACCGTGCACACGGTGGGAAGGATGCCGTCGATCTCGCAGCTGAGCCCCGCGTCGGCGGGCGGCTCGGGGAACAGGTCGCGGTAGGAGACGCCGCGCGCCTCCCATGAGACGCCGACCTGTCCGGAGAACTTCGCCGCCGATCCCCAGACGAGCGGGATGCCGGCGCGAGCCGCGGCATCGTCGGCGACGTAGCGCGTGAGGATGTCGTCGGTGCCGTCGATCACGAGGTCGGCATCGGCGAGCAACCCGTCGGCGTCGCCGGCGGTGAATCGTGCGGCCACGGGCACGACCGTGGTCTCGGGCGAGAGTGCCGCCGCGGCATCCGCCGCCGACTCGACCTTGGGCCGCCCGACATCGGCGGGAGTGTGCAGCGTCTGGCGGTGCAGGTTCGTGGTGTCGACGTGGTCGTCGTCGACGACGGTGAGCCGGCCGACTCCCGCGGCCACGAGCGCCGGAAGCACGGCACTGCCGAGCCCGCCGGCGCCGAGCACGACGACGTGCGCGTCGGCGAGCCGGCGCTGGCCCTGCGTGCCGAAACCGGGCAGAACGCGC
Organism: Agromyces albus; assembly: GCF_004134825.1. Classification (GTDB taxonomy): domain Bacteria; phylum Actinomycetota; class Actinomycetes; order Actinomycetales; family Microbacteriaceae; genus Agromyces; species Agromyces albus. The sequence continues at coordinate 21,197 of NZ_SDPN01000037.1, read as the reverse complement.
TGCCTGGCGTACCGGAGAGCGGCCGGGTCGAGGGCTTCGGTCATGCATCGATTCTCGCAGGAGCGGGAGCTCGCGCCGGATCGGAGATGGTCGCGGCCTCGAAACGCAAGAAAAAGTCCCCCCGAATGGGGAAGCGCGGGAGAATAGTGCATCGAGGTATTCTCACGATACCCGAATAAAATGCGCGATTCTTACCCGGATCGTGTACCCGATCACCGTCCCAACCCGAGGGGACCCGGTGGCTGCTGCATACCCGAATGCGCGTCACGAAGAACTCGGCATCGGATCGACCCCCGAGCCGCGTTCCCTCCTCCGCCGAGCCCTGGCCTGGATGCTCGCCGCCATCGTCGCCGTCGGCCTCACGGTCACGGGCGCGAGCCCGGCTTCGCTTGCCGACCAGCCGCGCCGGAGCATCGCACAGGGCATCACCGCCGCGGGCGGCCTGCTCGTCGACCCGGCAGGCCGCCTGTGGATCTCGGACGCGCAACGCGGCTTCTGTCGCATCGTCGAGACCACCGGGTCGACGCCGGGGAGTATCGAGGCGTCGACGTGCCTCGGCGGCTCCGCCGGGGCCCCGCAGAAAGGCCCGGTGAAGCCCGGCGCCCCTGCACTGCTCGACCCGACTCCGCAGACGCCGGGCAGCGGTGACGAGCTCGCGCTCGTTCCGGATGCCGCCGCGAACTCCTCGTTCGTGATGCGGGCGCGCTGGGACGCGCCGTCCGGCACCTTCCGGTACGCCAGCACGCTCACGATCTACGGCGGCGACCTGCGCCCCGTGGCCGTCTCGGTGGGGCCCGACCGGAACGCCTATGTCGCCTTCGAGCGCGCCCGCAGCGTCGTGCGTATCGTGAGCCCCGCGTCCACCCAACCGACCATCCAGACGGTCGCATCCCTCGGCGCCAACGGTGCGCGTGCGATCGCGGCGGGTGCGGCCGATTCCACCGGCCGGGTCACCGTCTACGTGGCGGAAGCGTCCGGGCTCACCTCGTTCCGCCCGCCGCTCAGCGGTCAGTCGATGGCATCGCCGACCGCATCGTTCCCCGTCGGTGACGTGGCGCGACTGCACTTCGACCCCGCGACGAGCGTCCTCTACGCGGGCAAGGCAGCGGCGACCGCGGCCGGCGGCGACTCGATCACGCGAGTCATCACCCAGACCGGGCAGGTCGAGGCGAACTGGGCCGCCGGGTTCAGCCGCGTCGGCGGCATCGCCGTGCGCAAGACGCTCGTGCTCGCCGCGGACGATCCGGGGCTCCTCGCGTCACCGGCGCTGGTCGGCAAGGGCTTCGCCTACCTGCTCGGTGAGGTCCTGCCACGCATCGTCGCGGGTCCGACCATGGCCGACGGGTCGCCGGCGCCTGATCCGGCGATCACGAATGACGCGACGCCGACCTTCAAGGTCGCCGTGGACGGCGGAGTGTCACTCCAATGCGCCTTCGACAACGCGAACTGGGCAGGTTGCGCGGTCGGCGACGTGACGGCGTCGCAGCCGCTCACAGACGGCGCACACCGATTCTCGGTGCGGGTCGGCGCAACGGGCACGCCCGTCGAGGCCGCGTTCACCGTGGATACGACATCCCCGGCCACTCCCACGATCGTCGCGCCGGCGACGGGATCGACCATCGGCAGGTCGGTCGTGCTGAACGTCACGGCGGAGGCGGGCGCGGTCCTCCGCTGCGCTGTCGACGCGGCGCCGACGTCTATTGGCGCAGTGTGCAAGTCGGGAGACACCCTGACCTTCACGACCTCGGGCACGCACTCGCTGCGCGTCACCGCGACCGACCGCGTCGGCAATGTGAGCGCGCCCGTCACGTCGACGTTCACCGTCGACCTGACGGCGCCCGTGCCGGTGATCACTGCGCCCGCCGCCGACGGCCAGACGCTCACCGGTACGGCGACGTTCGAGTTCTCGGCGGGATCCGAATCCGGCCTCACGTACCGTTGTCGGATCGATGCGCTGCCGTTCGAGACCTGCACCTCGCCCCGAAGCTACACGGGCCTGACCGCCGGTTCGCACACCTTCGTCGTCGAGGCACGCGATGCGGTCGGCAACACCGGAACGGCGACGCGCACATTCCAGTTCAGCGTCCCCGACACCACGGCGCCTGTCGTGACTGCCACTCCGGCTGGGGGCGCGTACGACGCCGGGCAGCAGATTACGCTGGCTGCCAACGAGGCCGCGACGATCTACTTCACCACCAACGGCGACAATCCGACCACGGCATCCGCGCAGTACAGCGGCCCGATCACCCTGACGGCCGCCTTCACGTTGCGCTACTTCGCCGTCGATGCCGCCGGCAACGCCTCTGCCCCGGCCTCACAGACCTACGTCGTGCGCACCTCACCGCCACCGCCCCCGCCGTCGAGCCATCCGCATGACTACGACGGCGACGGCAAGGTCGACATCGTCGCGCTCACCGGCGCGGGCGAGCTGTGGCTCTATCGTGGCGACGGATCCGGTGGCTGGCTGGGCTCGCACGTCATGGCCACGGGATGGAGCGATATCAACGCGATCGTCACGCCCGGCGATTGGACCGGCGACGGCAAGCCCGACCTCCTCGCGCGGAGCAGCGGGGGAGAGCTTCGGCTCCACCGCGGAGACGGCGCCGGAAACATCGGCGTGGCTGAGAACCCCGGCACCGGGTGGGCCCCGTTCACGGCGCTCTTCAGCCCGGGCGACTGGGATGGCGACGGCAAGTCCGACATCCTCGCGCGGGACGGCGCGGGCCACCTCATACTCTTCCCGGGAAATGGAGCGGGCTGGTTCCTGCAGCCGCGCCTGGTCGGCGCGGGTTGGCAGACGATGACCGCGATCTTCGGACCAGGCGACTGGGACGGCGACGGCAAGCCCGACGTCATTGCACGGGACAGCTCCGGACGGATGTTCCTCTATCCGGGCAACGGAAGCGGAGGCTGGCTCACCACGCGCCAGATCGGCTCCGGCTGGAGCAACATGACGGCGATCTTCGGGCCTGGCGATGTCAATGGCGACGGCAAGCCCGACGTGATCGCCCGTGACAACGCCGGGCACCTGCTGCTCTACCCGGGCAACGGCACGGGAGGGTGGCTCCAGAAGCGCCAGATCGGTTCCGGCTGGGGCGGGATGACGGTGATCTCATGACTCCGCACGTCGCGCTCGGCCGTCAGGGAGGGGTCGCCCTCGCCCTCCTGATGCTTTCGATCGCGGGATGCGCAGGCAACGAGATCCCCGACGAGTCCCGGTCCCCCTCGCCCTCCCCCGGCGCAGACGAGCCGCGCGTCCTCATCGAGTGCTTCTACCCCGACGGCAGCGAGGTCGCCACGTTCACCCGGCTCGAGGAGGCCTGGGCGTCGACGAACTACGTGCGCATCGACCATTGCGAAGCGCGGGCCGCAGAACCCGGCGACTTCGAACTCAGCGAAGAGGAAGCGGAGGTCGCGAGCGTGGCGGAAGCCGGTCTCCCCGGCGAAGACCCCACCGAGCTCTTCCTGCGCACCCTCGCCGCGTGCGTGCGAATCGCTCCCGAGGGAGATCGCGGTATGGCGAGCCAGCCCACGTCGATCCTCGAGGCGGCCCTCGTGCTGTGCCCCGAGGCGCCGCACGCTGGGCTCATCGAGACCGAGCTCGGTACCAGGGAGTGACGGATGTCCAGAGTCACTCCCAGCATCAGCCGCCGGACGGCGCTCCGGCTCGGCATCGTGACGGCGTGGTCCGTCGGCACCCTCGCCTTCACCACGGCGCCGGCGGTCGCGGCCGTTCCGGCCGTCCCGGTGCCTCCTTCGACCTATGATTCCAACGCTCCGCGGTTCCGATTCGATGTCATCACGGCGCTGCCGATGTCCGCGCCGCTCACGAGGCTGGAACAGGTGTGGGCGAGCCCGCAGTACATGAGGGTCACCGACTGCGCCGTCCGCTACATCGGCGCGGAGACGTTCGAGCTGACCGCAGACGAGTCCGCGGTCGTCGACGTCGCCGAGGCGGCCGGGGCGGTCGTCGATGATCGTCGCGCGCTGTACCTGTTGATCCTGGCGGCCAGCACCCGCATCGATCCCGCCTCGCTCGACGCGAAGCTCACCGAGCTGGGGCGCCCGGTCGTGATGGCGTCGTTGGCGCTGGCGCCCGAGGCCCCGCAGGCCGCCCAATTCGGCGCATGGCTGGAGCGAACCGGCTGATCGACCGGGCCGCGCTCAGGCGAGCTGCACGGCCAGCGCAGTGATGACCGCCGACTCCACGCCCGAAGTGCCGGCGCGGAAGTGGCCGATCTGCGGATAGACGGTCATACTGCCGCCGGCGATGCCCGGCATGTCCGGATCCCAGCCGCCTTCGTAGCTGCCGCCCGACGGCCCCAACGGCGGCAGGAAGTCGTTCGCCGGCACGTAGCAGTTGGTCTCATTGGCGTACCCGCCGATGAAGAGCTCGTTCGCCCCACCGTGGCGTGCACGGAAATACGCTGCGTAACCGCTCACCAGTTCGCCGCCGACGAATGCCATCTTCAACGTGGGGTTGCCGACGATCTTCCACACTTGCGAGGGATTGGGCACACTCGTGGCATACGTGCCACTGTCGATACGCGTGATCATCGAGGCAGCGTGGCGCTGGTACCACGCCGGCTGCCCCGCCGGATTCTGCATCCGGGTCGCGAACGCGCTGCGCACCGCGGCGAGATTGGCCGACGTCGGGGTGATGTCGAGTGGGAGCGACACTTCGCGCAGTTGCGTGTAGAGCGGCCCGGGAAGCACGCGACCGGCCGCTTTGGCCGAGTTGGCGACGGCATTTCCGAGCGCATTGCCGTGGGAGGTCCGCAATGCCCAGCTGCGCACCCCCGTCGGGTCCTGGTCGCCGGCCGCGCCGGGGATGAACAGGGCGAAAGCCCCGGTCTGGCTCTCGACGACGTTGCACGCCTCGGCCGGCCAATCGCCGTCCCACTGCTCCTGCCAGCCCGCACTGACCGGATGGCAGCCGTAGCTGAACAGCACCGCGGCGAGTGTGCCGTTGCCGCGGCGCGCCGTGAGCACGGGCACCGCCGTCTCGACGGTCGGCTTGCCGGCCCGGTTGAATGAGAAGTTCGCCGACGTCAGCCGGTACTCGAGGCTCACTGAGGTGCGAGTGGCGGCAAGCGCCTGGGTCACGACGGCGACGATCCGATCCTGCAGCCACTTCGTGTAGGAGTCGACGAGATCGAGGCTGCTGATCCCGTAGGAGATATACGGATTCAGCATGTCCCCGACGATGGGCCCGTTATGGGTGTGGGTCGCGACGAGCACGATGTCGGAGGACGCCCAGCCCGCAAGGTTGATGAGGCGCGGCCTCACCGCCTGGTGCACGCCGCGCGGAATTCCCAGGATGTCGAGCGAGACGATCGCATTCGGGAATCCGTCGTCCCACAGGATCACGCATCGCGCGTAGAGGGGCTGCGCGAACGGCGTGTCGCGTTCGACGACGCGGGCGCCGCCTTGCGTGCCGTATCCGGCCATGTAGGGGTTCGCGCCGGGCGCCGGTGTGATGTCGACCTTCGCGGTCGACGTCTGGAAGCTCATCAGGGCTGGCCTCTCTCCCGAGAGGGTTTGCGCATCGCCGGGTCTGCGTAGGGCGAACTCTCACGCTCTCGGGTAAGCGTGGGCGTTCACTGCGATCCTAATCGCGAGTGCCGCTCATCTTCTGCCGCCCGTTGTGGGGTCATGTCGACGCACGTCAGAACGTGACGATGAGGCCGAGCGAGACGGTCCCGGTCGTGGCGAGTCGCGCCGCGGCGAGCCCGTACCCCTGCGCGCCGTAGAGAATGCTGAGGCCATCGGCGGGGAGGAGCCCATCGACGGTGCACTCGATGCGTGACGGACCGGCCGGCAGCAGAAGCACCAGGCACACGTTCTCGCCGTCGACCGTACGGGTCAGGAAGGCCGCCGGACCGTCGACGCGAGTGGCGAGCAGACGCACCGATTCGGGATCGATCGCGTCGTCGACGCTCGCGACCCGCGCCGACTCGTCGGCCAGGGGCAGCCGGTCGAACAGTGGCAGCAGGTCGGTGTCCTCGAGCGGCGTTCCGGGCTCCTCTGTCGGCGAGGCGCTGACCGTGGGAGCGGCGGAATCCATCGCGACGCGCTGGCCGGCGGCCCAGCCGAGGGCTGCGCCGAACAGGAGGCCGATGCCACCCGCTGCGGCCGTCCAGCGCACGAGCCGTGCGCGCCCGGAAGCGTCGTCATCCGGCGGCCCTGCGGCGTCTCCCTCGGTCTCGTCGGCGGCCTCGCCGGCGCCCGGGCCCTCGACAGCACCTGAGCCCTCGCCAACGCCCGGCCCCTCGCCCTCGCCGCGGTCACCCGCTCCACCTGCGCGTCCCACCTCATCGCGGTCGCCCCCATGCACCACGAGCTCGTCGAGCTCGGCGACGGCCCGGGCACGCTCGGCATCCGTCGCGTCGGCGCCATATGCGATGCGCTGCAACGCGCGGACTCGGCCTTCACTGGCATCCATCCGGCCCCCTTTGCGGGCTTCTCGCCAGCATGCAACACGGTTCGCTCGACTGCAAGCGGCAACGATCACCGCCAAGGCGCCTTCGACGTCTCGGCCCGAGCTCGATCCACATTCGCGGCTAGAATCGCCCCATGGAAACGCACTTGCGGGAATCATCGTGAAGCAGTTCCGCATCAGCGAGGCGGCAGCGCTCCTCGGCGTGAGCGACGACACGGTGCGCCGATGGGCCGATCAGGGCCGCCTCCACGTCACTCGCGGCCCGAACGGCATGCAGGTCGTCGACGGCTCCGACCTGCTCCCCCTCCTGGAGGACCTCGCATCGGGCAGCGCCCTCGCCGAGGCGTTCCCGCTCGCTCGCGCTTCGGCGCGAAATCGATTCGTCGGGCTCGTCACCCGTGTCCAGCGCGACGGTGTGATGGCTCAGGTCGATCTGCAGGCCGGCCCGTTCCGCGTCGTCTCGCTCATGAGCCGGGAGGCCGCCGACGCGCTCGGCCTCGAGCCCGGCATGCTCGCCGCGGCGAGCGCCAAGGCCACGACGGTCTCGATCGAGCTGCCACCTGGCGCAGACACATGAGACGGATGCCGAGACGGATGCCTCGCCGCGTCGTCGCGATCGCGCTCGCGGCGCTGCTCGGCGGCACCGTCACCGCTTGCGCCTCACCCTCCGATGGCGGGTCGCCTGACGGGTCGCCGTCCGCCGCGGCTGGGTCGACCACCACAGCCGCCGCGGGTGCGACGACCGTCACCGTCTTCGCCGCAGCTTCGCTCACCGAGGCCTTCGATGAGCTTGCCACGCGGTTCGAGCAGGAGCATCCGACCGCCGACATCGTGATCAACTACGGCGGCAGCGCGGCGCTCGCCCGGCAGGTCGTCGAGGGAGCCCCGGCCGACGTGTTCGCCTCGGCCGCCGAGGAGCCCATGCGGACACTCGTCGACGCCGGCCTCGCGGCCAGCCCGGTCGTGTTCGCGACGAACACCCTGCAACTCGTCGTGCCCGCCGGGAATCCCGCCGACGTCGCGGGCCTCGACGATCTCGGGCGCCCCGAGCTCACGGTGGCACTATGCGATGAGTCCGTTCCGTGCGGGGCCGCCTCCGCCGAGCTTCTCGAGCGGCAATCGGTCACGGCGGTGCCCGACACGCTCGAGTCCGACGTTCGGGCCGTGCTCACCAAGGTGTCTCTCGGTGAGGTCGACGCTGGTCTCGTGTACCGCACCGATGTGCTCGCGGCGGGCGACGCGGTCGAGGGCATCGAGGTGACCGGCGCGGCATTCGTCGTGAATCGGTACCCGATCGCCGTGCTGACGGATGCCGCCGCCGCACAGTTCGCCACCGATTTCGTCGAGTTCATCGCCGGCGCCGAGGGCCGCGCCGTGATGGCCGAGGCCGGATTCGGGGCGCCGTAGATGGCGGCGCCGACGACGCGAGTGAGCGGCCGATTGGCGTGGCCGGTGATCGCACTTGCCGGGCTCGGCCTCGCGCTGCTCGTGCTGCCGCTTGCCGGGCTCGTGGTGCGCGCTCCGTGGGCCGAGCTGCCCGAGCTCCTCGCGCGCCGATCGGTGCTCGAGGCGCTGGTGCTCTCGTTCGGCACCGCGCTCGCGTCGACCGCGGTCTGCCTCGTGCTGGGGGTGCCGCTCGCGGCGGTGCTCGCCAGGGCGGCCGACTGGCCGACCGTGCCGCGCCGGCTGCTGCGCGCGGCGGTCACCGTTCCCCTCGTGCTGCCGCCCGTCGTCGGCGGCATCGCCTTGCTCCTCCTGCTCGGGCGACGCGGTCTCATCGGTTCGGTGCTCGACGACTGGTTCGGGGTGACAGTGCCGTTCTCGACGGGCGCGGTGGTGCTCGCGCAGGTCTTCGTGGCGCTGCCGTTCCTCGTGTTCGCGGTCGAGGGGGCGCTCCGCTCGACCGATCGCCGCACGGAGCTCGCCGCGGCCACGCTCGGCGCTTCGCGTTGGCAGGTGTTCCGGTTCGTCACGCTGCCCCTCGTGGCCCCGGGTGTCGCTGCGGGCGCGGTGCTCTGCTTCAGCCGTGCGCTCGGCGAGTTCGGCGCGACGATCACCTTCGCGGGTTCCCTGCCCGGGGTCACGCGCACGTTGCCGATCGCGAGCTATCTCGCGATGCAGTCCGACCCCGATGAGGCGATCGCGCTCGCGCTGCTCCTGCTTGCGGTATCGATCGGCGTGTTGCTCGGGCTGCGCGATCGTTGGCTTCCGGGAGTGCGCGGATGATGCCCGCCCGACCGCCCTCAACGTCGCCGCCACCACAGCCGGCCGGGCGGCCCGCGTTGCACGCCGATGTCACCGTGGTGCGCGGCGAGACACGCATCAGCGCCGAGTTCGAAGTGGTGCCGGGGCATCCGCTCGCCATCATCGGGCCGAACGGAGCCGGCAAGTCGAGCCTGCTCGCCGCGATCGCAGGCCTTGTGCCGCTCGAGTCGGGCCGTGTCGCCGTGGGCGGGCGAGTGCTGCACCGCGGCGTTCCGCCCGAGCGGCGGCGCATCGGTGTGGTGTTCCAGGACTACGTGCTCTTTCCGAACCTCACGGTGCGGGACAACGTCGCGTTCGCGACACGGATGCGCCACTCGCGCGCGAACGCGCGGGCGGCCGCCGAACCCTGGCTCGAACGCTACGGGCTCGTCGCCCTCGCCGACCGCCTGCCGGCGGAGCTCTCTGGAGGGCAGGCGCAGCGCGTCGCCCTCGCTCGCGCCCTCGCGGCCGAGCCCGAGGTGCTGCTTCTCGATGAGCCGATGTCGGCGCTCGACGTCGAGGTGCGGGCCGACATGCGCGCCGAGCTTGCGACGCACGTGCGCGAGTTCGGCGGCGCGACCGTGCTCGTCACGCACAGCCCAGCGGATGCCGCGGCACTCGCAGACTCCGTGCTCGTGCTCGAGTCGGGGCGGGTCACCCAGCGCGGCACCCTCGATGAGCTCCGTGCGGCGCCCGCGACGCCCTATGTGGAGCGCATGCTCTCGGGATCGGCGGAGTGAGGTTGCGGGTGGCCGGCTCATGCGGCGGTCGCCCAAGGAGGTTCGATCTCGGCGGACGAATCACTCGGTGCGCCCACCGCTGCACTCTTCGTCGCACTCGTCGAGGCGGTGCCCGATGCGGGTTGCGTGGCATCCGCTGGTGGGCTCGGTGGCGCGCTCCCTTCGGCGTTCACGTGCGGTCCGCTCATCGGCGCGAATGGGTGGGTCGGGGTGGAGTGGTGTTCGCGGCCGGCTGGTGAGGTCCAGCGGATGTCGCCGTTTGGTGTTTGGGTCATTCGCCAGCCGGTGTGGTGTTTGAGGCGGTGGTGTTTTCGGCAGAGGTGGGCGAGGTTGTCGTGGCGGGTGGGTCCGCCGGTGGCCCAGTCGGTGGTGTGGTCGATGTCGGCGCGGTTGGCGCGGCGGGAGCAGCCAGGGAAGCGGCAGCTGCCGTCACGGATCCGGAGATAGCCGGCGAGGTCGGCGGGGACCCGGTAGGTGCTGCGGCCGTAGGAGAGGTACGCGCCGGTCTCGGGATGGGTGAGGATCCGATGGAACGAGGGTGCGTGTGCGGTGAGTCGGCGGGCGGTGTCGTCGTCGATCGGGCCGTACCCGTCGAGTTCGGCGGGCTGGTCGGTGTGGCCGAGGAGGGTGAGCGCCGGGACGGTGACGTAGATCTTCGGGGTGACCACCCCCAGCGGTGACGCGTCTGCTGCGGTGCGGCCGAGGAGCAGGTCGGCGGCGAAGTCGAGGGCGAGCTGGGCGCGGGTGCGGGGATCGGATGCCCCACCGGAGCCGGAGCCGGCGCGCTGCTGCGCGTCGGCGAGGGCGTCGAGGTGGGCCATGATCGCGATGCCGCGCTCGGCCTCGAGGAACAGGCTGAGCCAGCCCATGCCGTCTTCGGCCGGTTCGAAACACACCCGCCGTTCGCCTCGGGCGCGCTGCTGCCGGTCGGCGAGCGGTTCGGGGTGGATCCGGTCTCGGAGTCGGCGGATCCGGCGGCGGAACGCCGACGGCGTCTCCTGCGGCGCCCGGCCGAGCGCGAGCGCCTCGAACTCGCCGGCCCGCTCAGCGGGGATGGTGCTCGCGATCTCGAGCAACGACCGGACCCGGCCCACACAGACCACCCCGCCAGCCAGCGCGTCGAGGGTCGCCTCGAACTGGCCGGTCAGCAGGCGCGCGTCGGCGATCAGCCGCCCCGCGGTGGCCTCATGCACGACCAGGGTGGTTCCGAGCTCGGCGACGAACGCGCGCATCGCGAACTCCCGATCGACGAACGGCGAGGCATCCGTCACCCCCTCGACCTCAGCGACAAGCGCCCGCGCCGCCTCGATGCGCCGGAACTGCTCAGCCTGCGCCGCCCGGATCACCCGATCGAGCTCCACGATGCGCGACAGCTCAGCATCGAGCGCCGCCTGCGGTGAGAGCGCCGGAAGGGTGGTCATGAGACAACTCAACCACCACCCACCGACATTCCAACGACAACAGAATGGCTGATCAGATGGCGAATTACTTGTGGATAACTGCCGCCACAGTCCACCTGTGGAGGACGAGTGGAGCGCCGCGCGCCACCTGTGGATAACTGCGACCCCAGCCCACCGGTGGAGGAGTAGCTACGACCGCGGCGTGTCCACCCGCACCGACACCGGTTCGGCGTCGGCGAGCTCCCGCCACGAGTCGATCTCGAAGGTGAACTCGGCGACCGCGCACGTCGGCATCTCGTGGATCTCATCCGAGAACTGGTGCGCGAGCAGCGCGGTCTCGGGGTTGTGCCCCACCACGGCCGCGCACACGACATCGCTGCCGAGCTCGCCGACCACCTGGAGCACCTCGTCGGCGGATGCCGAGTAGAGCCGCTCGTCGGTCTTGATGCGGGCCGCCCCGAAGCCGAGGGCATCCGCAATGAGCTTGGCCGTCGCACGCGCCCGCAATGCGGTGCTCGAGAGGATCACATCGGGCACCAGCCCACGTTCGGCGAGCCGCCGGCCCATCATGGGCGCATCCCGAAGGCCGCGGTCATTCAGGGGGCGGTCGTGGTCGGAAACACCGAAGTGATCCCAGCTCGATTTGGCGTGACGAATCAGCAAGAGCGTCTTCATGCGCCGAGTCTGCCACTGTCGCGGGCGCGCCGCGCGGCTCTGCACAACACATTGTCGCGGGCCGGCCGTGCGCCGTCGCCAGAGCGGATCGCGCGCGCGGGTCTGTTCAGCCATGCCTCGACGCGAACAATGACGGATGCCGCGAGCCGAGGCATCCGCTCGCCGTCGTGTCTGGCATTCCGGATGTCGCAGCGAGCAGCACCGCGTCATTCACGCGTCGGCGGCGGCGTCGTCTCATCGAGCGCCCGCACCACCTCGCGGTACTGGTCGGGCGTGATGTCGCCGCGCACGAGTCGATCCTCGAGGATCGCGCGAGCGCTGCCCGGATGACCTCCCGGGCCACCGTGCGAACCCGAGGTGAACGATCGCACGACGAGCACGATGAGCGCCGCGAGGATGAGGAGCGCGAGGAAGATCCCGACCCAGACGAGTCCCATGCCATAACCATGACCGCCGAAGAACATCATGGATGCACCCCCTCCGATGCAACTCAGGGCGCGAACGAGGCCCTGCTCTCATGCTACTCGCGGACTTGCGGGCCGCCGCGGGCTTGCGCGGGCGCCCCTCAGCTGCGCAGGGCGGCGAGCAGTTCCCGCTCGCGAGCGGCACTCAGGCCGGCGCCGCGTTCGCGATCGAGGCCCTCGCGGCGCTCCCACTCGAGCAGCTCGGTGAGCAGCTCGTCGACGGGGCGCAGCACGAGGCCCGCCTCGAGCGCGGCCCGATTCGAGCGGTCGAGGAAGGCGTTCCACTCGGGATCGAGGATCCAGAGCGGCAGCGACTCGGGGCCCGACCACTCGGCCACGCCCTGCTCGGCGAGCCACTCGGGCGTCGCGGTGACGACCTCGCCCTGGTGACCGCCGATCCGCCGGGCGAGATCGAGCCATTCGCCGAACGTGAGCCGCTGCCCCACGGCGTTGAATGCGCCGGTCAGCCCGCCTTCGATTGAATCGAGCGTGAAGCGCACGAGGTCGTCGACATGGATCGCCTGCACGGATGCCTCGAGGATGTCGGGAACGAGCATCGCCTCGTCGTCGCGCGCCGCACGGGCGACCCAGTACCCGCTTCGCCCCGACGCATCCCCGGGCCCGGCGATGAGCCCCGGACGGATCACGAGGAGCCGCTCGCCGATCGCGTCGCGATATTCCTGCTCGATCGCCGACTTCGCCTCGCCGTAGGTCTCGGGAGTCGACTCGTCGGACTCGAGCGGCGGCATGAGCTCCGCGGTCTCGTCGGCGCCCGGTTCGTTCTGGGCTGCGTACACGTTGCCCGATGAGATGAACGTCCAGTGCGCCGCGTGCGGCGCGAGCTCAGCTGCAGCGCTCCGCGCGAAGCCGGGCTGCCGCGTGACGTCGATGACGGCGTCCCACTCGTGGCGCGCGACCTCGTCGTATGCCCCGGGCAGCGACCGATCGCCGCGCACGAACACGGCGCCGGCGGTAACGTCGCCGGCCTCTCCGCGCGCAAGGCACGTCACCCGGTGTCCCCGTTCGATCGCCGCCTTCGCGAGTTCGCGTCCGAGCCATTGCGTTCCACCGAGGATGAGCAGGTCCATCCCGTCATCACACCACGGCAGCGCGGGCGGCACGCAGGTGTTCACCGACCGCGAACGGCGGCGGCGCCCGAACGGATGCTGCAGGGCGCTGCGCGCGTCGTTTCCGACGGGAACAAGATCCGCGGGTTCGGAGTTACACCGTGACAGGAATACCCCAGAGGGGTATATTCGCAGAGGAAGGGCAACGGAGGCAGATCGATGAGCACGACTCGCGACGGCAGGCACGAGCACGACGATCACACCGGGCACGCAGGGCACTCAGGGCACGCCGACGTGCACAAGCACGACGAGCACGCAGGACACGACGAGCACGCGGGGCACGACATGCACGCCGGTCACGACACGCACGCCGCGGTCGACGAGCACGCCGGCCACGAGATGCCAGGCGGCCACGACGAGCACGCGAGGGACGGGCACGCAGGGCACGCCGGGCACGACACGCACGCCGGACACGACATGCACGCAGGCCACGGCGGCCACGGCGACCACGTCGGCCAATTCCGCCGCCTCTTCTGGATCATGCTCGTCATCGCGATCCCGACGATCGGGTTCAGCCCGATGTTCGCCGACCTCATCGGCTACGAGCTGCCCGAGGGCGGCTTCGTGCGCTGGATCTCGCCCGTGCTCGGCACGGTCCTGTACTTCTGGGGCGGCCGGCCGTTCCTCGCGGGCATGTGGTCGGAGCTCAAGGCGCGCCAGCCCGGCATGATGCTCCTCATCGGCCTCGCGATCACGGTCGCGTACTTCGCCTCGCTCGGCGCGAGCCTCATGCTCCTCAGCCACGAGCTCGACTTCTGGTGGGAGCTCGCCCTCCTGATCGTCATCATGCTGCTCGGGCACTGGCTCGAGATGAAGTCGATCGCACAGGCATCCTCGGCCCTCGACGCACTCGCCGCGCTGCTGCCCGACGAGGCCGAGCGGGTGACGGATGCCGCCGACGGCTCCAGCACCGTCGAGGTCGTCTCGCCCGCCGACCTCGTGCTCGGCGACGTCGTGATCGTGCGTCCGGGCGGCCGGGTGCCGGCCGACGGCGAGGTCATCGACGGCACAGCCGCGGTCGACGAGTCGATGATCACGGGTGAGTCGATCGCCGTGGTCCGCGGCCCCGGCGACCACGTCGTCGCCGGCACCGTCGCCACCGACACCGCGATCCGGGTGCGCGTCGACGCCGTCGGTGACGACACGGCGCTCGCCGGCATCCAGCGCCTCGTCGCCCGCGCGCGGGCCTCGAGCTCCCGCGCGCAGCGCCTCGCCGATCGCGCGGCCGGTTGGCTCTTCTGGTTCGCGCTCCTCGCCGCCGTCATCACGGCGACCGTCTGGACGCTGCTCGGCAACCCCGACGACGCCGTCGTGCGCACCATCACGGTGCTCGTGATCGCGTGCCCCCACGCCCTCGGCCTCGCCATCCCGCTCGTCGTCTCAATCGCGACCGAGCGCGCGGCGCGCGGCGGCGTGCTCGTGACCGACCGCCTCGCCCTCGAGACGATGCGCACGGTCGACGCGGTGCTCTTCGACAAGACGGGCACCCTCACGAAGGGCGAGCCGGCGGTCGTTGGTGTCGCCGCAGCGCCGGGCCACACGATCGACGAGGTGTTCGCACAGGCCGGCGGGGCCGAGGCCGATTCGGAGCATCCGCTCGCGAAGGCGATCGTCGCCGAGGCGCACCGGCGCGTGTCCCACGTGCACCCCGCGTCCGACTTCACCGCGTCGCCCGCGCTCGGGGTGCGCGCGATCGCGCACGGCCGCGTCGTCGAGGTCGGCGGCCCGAGACTGCTCGCACGTGACGGGATCGAGCCGCTCGAGGCATCCGCTGCCTGGAGCGAAGCCGGCCAGACCGTGCTGCACGTGCTCGTCGACGGCGAGGTGGTGGGCGCCATCGCCCTGGCCGACGAGATCCGTCCCGAGTCGCGCGAGGCCGTCGACGCGCTGCACGCGCTCGGCGTGCAGGTCGTCATGATCACGGGCGACGCCGAACCCGTCGCTCGCACGGTCGCCGAGGAGCTCGGCATCGACCGCGTCTACGCGGGTGTGCGCCCTGAGGACAAGTCGGCGAAGGTGCAGGAGCTCCAGGCCGAGGGCCTCTCGGTCGCGATGGTCGGCGACGGCGTGAACGACGCGCCGGCGCTCGCGCAGGCCGACGTGGGCATCGCGATCGGGGCAGGAACGGATGTCGCGATCGCCTCGGCCGGCGTGATCCTCGCGTCGTCCGACCCGCGTTCGGTGATCTCGGTCATCGAGCTCTCACGCGCGAGCTACCGCAAGATGCAGCAGAACCTGTGGTGGGCCGGCGGCTACAACCTCATCTCGGTGCCGCTCGCCGCTGGCGTGCTCGCCGGAATCGGGTTCGTGCTGCCGATGTCGGTCGGCGCGCTGCTCATGTCGTTCTCGACGGTCGTCGTCGCGCTCAACGCGCAGCTGCTGCGCCGGCTCGACCTGCGCCCCGAGGCGTCGACGCGAGCGGTGCTCGACCGCAGCGGCACGGAGCCGGAGCGGGTTCCCGTCGCCGCGCGCTGAGCGGGCGCGTCGCCCGCCTCGGCGTGCCCGGCACGTCGGCGAGATGCCAGTTGTGGCCGCCTCCCTACGTGGGAAGCGGCCACAACTGGCACTTCGGTGCGCGGGTCAGCCGGCTACGACCTCGTAGCCGGCTTCCGCGACGGCAGCCGTGACGGCGGCGTCATCGAGCGGAACCGAGCTCTGCAGGGTGACCGTCGAGACCCCGCCGACGTTGAGTGCGACGTCGACGCCATCGACACCGTCGAGGGCGGTGAGCTCCTCGGTCACGTGCCGCACGCAGTTCGAGCACGTCATGCCCGTGACGCCGAACTCGGCCCGATAGGCGGATGCCGCGGCATCCGTGCGCACCTCGATCGACACGCCCTGCGAATCGGTCGCGCAACACGAGCACGCGTCGGTCGCGAGCGTCAGTTCGGTGCGTCCTTCGGGGATGAGGGTCATCGCGGGGTCCTTTCGTGGAGAATCCTGGTCCACCATACCCCACTGGGGTATGGATGCCGCAATCGCGACCTCGTGCACACCGACGCGCCATCCGTGATAGGCAGGACGGCATGGGCAGGATCACCGCGCGGACGCGGGTCACACGAGTCACGGTCGGCGGCGCGGTTTCCCGGCGTGAGGACCTGCTCGCGGTCGAGGAGCCGCTCGAGCTGCGCGTCGGCGGAACGCCGCTCGCCGTCACGATGCGCACACCCGGCCACGACGTCGACCTCGCTGTCGGCTTCCTGGTCTCCGAAGGCGTGATCGTGCGCGGCGACCAGGTCGCGGCGGCCATCCACTGCGCCGGCCCCGATGGCGCGAACACCTACAACGTGCTCGACCTCACGCTCGCACCGGGTGTTCCGAAACCGGATGCCTCGATCCAGCGCAACTTCACCACCACGAGTTCGTGCGGCGTCTGCGGCAAGGCGAGCATCGACGCCGTCCGCACGCGCTCGGCCTACCCGATCGACGACGACCTGCGCGTCGACCCCGCTCTGCTCATCACCCTCCCCGAGCTGCTGCGAGCCGGGCAGGACGTCTTCGAGAAGACCGGCGGGCTGCACGCCGCTGCGCTCTTCGACGGCCGCACCGGAGAACTGCTCGTGCTGCGGGAGGACGTGGGTCGCCACAACGCCGTCGACAAGGTCATCGGCTGGGCAGCGCGAGAGGCGCGGCTTCCCTTGCGCGGAGTGGTGCTGCAAGTGTCGGGGCGGGCGAGCTTCGAGCTGACGCAGAAGGCGTCGATGGCGGGCATCCCCGTGCTCGCGGCCGTGTCGGCACCGTCGTCGCTCGCGGTCGAGCACGCGAAGGAAGCCGGCCTGACGCTCGTGGGCTTCCTTCGAGGCGACTCGATGGTGATCTACGCCGGTGCGCACCGCATTCCGGTGGAGCAGCAGATCGTGCAGCAGCAGATCGTGGAACAGCAGACTGTGCACCCGGCAGACCGTGCACCAGCAGACCGTGGAGCAGCACTGACGTGACCGACCCGACGACGGAACCGACCGACCCGCCCAGCCCGTACCCCGACCTCGAGGTCCACCCCGCCAAGCAGTGGGCGGTGGGCGTGCCCGGGATCCTGCACTCGATGGAGCCTGCGCTCGCGAAGATGGGTCTCGCCCGCACGGCCCGGCTCGCGCTCGCGATCAACCAGAAGGACGGCTTCGACTGCATGAGCTGCGCGTGGCCCGATCCGGGTCACCGCAACGTGCTCGAGTTCTGCGAGAACGGCATGAAGGCCACGACGTGGGAGGCCACGCCCATCACCGTGCCGCGGTCGTTCTGGGCGGAGCATCCGATCAGCTCGCTGGCCGACAAGGGCGAGTACTGGCTCGGCCAGCAGGGCCGTCTCACCGAGCCGGTGCACAAGCCCGCCGGCGCCGACCACTACGAGCCGATCTCGTGGAACGACGCGTTCCGCCTGATCGCGGAGCGCCTGAACGCACTCGACTCGCCCGGCCGCGCCGCGTTCTACACGAGCGGCCGCACGTCGAACGAGGCGGCGTTCCTCTACCAGTTGTTCGTGCGCGCCTTCGGCACGAACAACCTGCCCGACTGCTCGAACATGTGCCACGAGTCCACCGGCACCGCGCTCACGGCCACGATCGGAATCGGCAAGTCGACGGTGGCCTACGACGACTTCGCGAAGGCCGATCTCGTCATCGTGATGGGCCAGAACCCCGGCACGAACCACCCGCGCATGCTGACGGCGCTCGAGGAGACGAAGCGCAACGGCGGCCGGGTCGTCGCGGTGAACGTGCTCCCAGAGGCGGGGCTCATCCGCTACAAGAACCCGCAGAAAGTACGCGGCATCCTGGGCAAGGGCACCGAGATCGCCGACCGGTTCCTCCAGATCCGGGCCGGCGGCGACATGGCGCTGCTGCAGGCCGTCTCGCGTCGCGTGCTCGCGGCCGAGGACGCCGCGCCGGGCACCGTGCTCGACCACGACTTCCTTGCCGAGCACACTGTTGGGCTCGACGCATTGCGCAGCCACCTCGCCGGCCTCGACGAGGGCGCGGTGCTCGCGGCCACCGGGCTCGCCTCGCACGAGATCGACGACCTGGCCGGCGAGTACCTCGCGGCCGATCGGGTGATCATCACGTGGGCGATGGGCCTCACGCAGCAGAAGAAGGCCGTCGCCACCATCAGGGAGATCGTCAACCTCCTGCTGCTCCGCGGCAACATCGGCAAGCCGGGCGCGGGCGCCTCGCCCATCCGCGGCCACAGCAACGTGCAGGGCGACCGCACGATGGGCATCTGGGAGCGGATGCCAGAGCGGTTCCTCTCGGCGCTCGAGCAGGAGTTCCGCTTCCCGGTGCCACGCCGGCACGGCGCCGACGCCCTGCAGACGGTCCACGGACTGCGCGACGGCGAGATCGACGTGTTCATCGCGATGGGCGGCAACTTCGTCGGCGCCATCTCCGACACCGCGGTCGCGGAAGCGGCGATGCGTGGCGCGAAGCTCACGGTGCAGGTGTCGACCAAGCTCAATCGCTCGCACGTCGTGACGGGCGAGGAGGCGCTCATCCTGCCGACGCTGGGTCGCACCGAGATCGACCTCCAGGAGGGGCATCCGCAATTCGTGTCCGTCGAAGACAGCGTGTGCGCCGTGCATGCGAGCCACGGCGCGCTGCCGCCGGTCGCTCCGGGCCTGCTGTCGGAGATCGCGATCGTCTGCCGGCTGGCGTCGGCGACGCTCGGCGACCGGCACGAGATCCCGTGGGGGGAGTTCGAGGCCGACTACGACCTGATCCGCGACCGGATCTCGCGAGTCGTGCCGGGCTTCGAGTCGTTCAACGCCGACGTGCGGAGGAAAGACGGCTTCGTCCTCCCGAACGGCCCGCGCGACGAGCGCCGGTTCGACACCCCGGCGGGGAAGGCGATCATCACGGTCAACGAGCTCGAGCACCTCGAACGGCCGCCGGGCCGGCTGATCCTGCAGACGCTCCGCTCGCACGACCAGTTCAACACGACGATCTACAGCCTCAACGACCGGTACCGCGGCATCAAGAAGGGCCGAGACGTCGTCTTCGTGAACCCCGACGACCTGGCCGAGCTCGGGCTCCACGACGGACAGCGCGTCGACGTGGTCAGCGAGTGGCCGGGCCAGCCCGACCGGGTGCTGCCCGACCAGCGCATTGTCGCGTACCCGACCGCGCGCGGGTGCGCGGCGGCGTACTACCCCGAGGCGAACGTGCTCGTGCCGCTCGAGAGCGCCGCCGAGGAGAGCAACACGCCGGTCTCGAAGGCGGTGATCGTTCGCCTCGAAGTCGGCCATGTGCGAAGCCCGCGCTCGTGAAAACATGGCCGGAGAAAAAAGTTCGAGACGGATGTCGATCCGGCCCTCGCCCGTTCGACGCCAGAGTGAGGCGGGCACTTCGGCCCCCTCCCCACAAAGGAGAACGACCATGAAGTACATGCTGATCATGCGGTCCAACGACGCAGCCGTCGAGGCGTACGAGGAGATCGACTTCAACGAGGTCATCGCGGCGATGGGCGCCTACAACGAGTCGCTCATCAAGGCGGGCGTGCTGCTCGCGGGCGAGGGCCTCGCCGACGCCAAGGAGGGCTTCGTCGTCGACTTCGACTCGACCCCGCCCGTCGTCACCGACGGCCCCTACGGCGAGACGAAGGAGCTCTTCAACGGCTTCTGGATCATCCAGGCCTCGA
Source organism: Agromyces albus (assembly GCF_004134825.1). Taxonomy (GTDB): domain Bacteria; phylum Actinomycetota; class Actinomycetes; order Actinomycetales; family Microbacteriaceae; genus Agromyces; species Agromyces albus. Next base: position 1,481 of record NZ_SDPN01000037.1, on the reverse strand, counting down.
GCCCCGAAGAGGCCGCCGAGTGGGCGAAGCGCTGCCCCCTCGGCCCGGGCGCGAAGCTCGAGGTCCGTCGCGTGCACGAGCTCGAGGAGTTCCCGCAAGACAACGAGTGGATCCAGAAGGAAGCCGGCTGGCGCGAAGAGGCCGAAGGCAAGCTCGCGGCACCGAGCGGTGAAGCGAAGGCCTGAATGAACGAATCGGATGCCGCGGGCGCGATCGGCCAGGCGAATGACGCCGCCGATCGCGCCCGGCGCGCCGTCGCCGCCGTGTGGCGCATCGAGTCGGCGCGCATCGTCGCGACGCTCACGCGCTTCGTCGGAGACGTGGGCCAGGCCGAGGACCTCGCACAGGAGGCGCTCGTCGAGGCCCTGCGGCAATGGCCCGACGAGGGCGTGCCGAACAACCCGGGCGCATGGCTCACGGCCGTGGCCAAGCGCCGGGCGATCGACGGATGGCGCCGCCGCGAGCGGCTCGACGAGCGATACGCCGCCCTGGCCCGCGACCTCGAGCAGCACGAGGGCGACGACACCTTCTGGGACCCCGACACCATCGACGACGACATCCTGCGCCTCATCTTCGTGTCGTGCCACCCGGTGCTCTCGCGTGAGGCCCAGATCGCGCTGACCCTCCGCATCGTGGGCGGCCTCTCGAGCGAGGAGATCGCCCGCGCGTTCCTCGTGCCGACCGCGACGATCCAGCAGCGCATCGTGCGCGCCAAGAAGACCCTCGCAGCGGCGAAGGTGCCGTTCGAGGTGCCCGAGCCGAACGAGTACGCCGAGCGGCTCGCGTCGGTGCTGCAAGTGCTCTACCTGATCTTCAACGAGGGCTACCTGCCGGCGACGGGCGAGGCCTGGGTGCGGCCCGACATCTCGGCCGAGGCCCTTCGGCTCGCCCGCATGGTCGCCGGCCTCATGCCCCGCGAGCCCGAGGCGCAATCGCTCGTCGCCCTCATGGAATTCACGGCGTCGCGCTTCGCCGCCCGCACGAAGCGCGACGGCACGCCGATCCCCCTCGACGAGCAGGACCGCTCCCGCTGGGACCGCTCGCAGATCGCCCGGGGTCGCGAGGCGCTCGCCCGAGCCGACCGGATCGGCCGGGGCCGGGGCGCCTACGGACTGCAAGCGGCGATCGCCGAGTGCCATGCCGTCGCGGCATCCGTCGACGACACCGACTGGGGCCGCGTCGTGCTGCTCTACGAGGCGCTCGGACAGCTCGCGCCGTCGCCCGTCGTCGAGCTGAACCGCTCGGTCGCGGTCGCCATGTCGACGGGGCCGGCGTCGGCGCTCCGCATCGTCGACGCGCTCGTCGCCGGCGGCAGGCTCGCCGGGTATGCGCCGCTGCCCGCGGTGCGAGGAGAGTTGCTCGCACGCCTCGGTCGCGCCGGCGAGGCTCGTCTCGAGCTCGAGGCCGCCGCGCGACTCACCGGAAACGAGCGCGAGCGCGACGCGCTCCTCGCGAAGGCGGCCGCGCTCCCGCGCTAGGCG
>NZ_SDPN01000036.1 GCF_004134825.1 Agromyces albus | reverse complement strand
GGCCGCTCGCGTCGCCGAATCGCTGCCGGCGGCCCTCGCCTCCGTCGACGCCTCGGTCGCCGAGGCGCGCGTCGCGCTCGGGCGCGCAGAGGCGGAGCGGGCGAGCCGCAACGAGGAGCTCCAGGGACTCCGCCGCCAGGAGGCCGCGGTGCGTGAGCGCCTGCACGCCGTCACCGAAGACGTGCACGGCCTCGAATTGCGCATCTACGAGAAGAAACTGCATGTCTCCGGACTCGTCGAGCGTGCCGAGTCTGAGCTCGGGCTCACCGAAGCGGTGCTCGTCGCCGAGTACGGGCCCGATGAGGAGATCCCCGCCGAGACCGAAGACGACGAGCCCCGCCCGTTCCGCCGCGAGGAGCAGCAGCGCCGGCTGCAGGTCGCCGAGCGCAAGCTCGCGCAGCTCGGCCGGGTGAATCCGCTCGCGCTCGAGGAGTTCGCCGCGCTCGAGCAGCGCCACGTGTTCCTCACCGAGCAGCTCACCGACCTCGCGAACACGCGCAAAGACCTGCTCACGATCATCGACGAGATCGACGGCAAGATGGAGTCGATCTTCCGGGGCGCCTTCGAGGACACCCGCGAGGCGTTCGCCACGGTGTTCCCGGTGCTCTTCCCGGGCGGCACGGGCAGCATCTCGCTCACCGACCCCGAGAACATGCTCACGACGGGCATCGAGGTGTCGGTGAAGCCGGCGGGCAAGAAGATCGAGCGCCTCTCGCTCCTGTCGGGCGGCGAACGCTCGCTCGCGGCCGTCGCCTTGCTCATCGCCATCTTCAAGGCTCGGCCGAGCCCGTTCTACATCCTCGACGAGGTCGAGGCGGCGCTCGACGACGCGAACCTCGGCCGACTGCTGACGACCCTCGAAGACCTGCGCGAGTCCAGCCAGCTCATCGTCATCACGCACCAGAAGCGCACGATGGAGATCGCCGACTCCCTCTACGGCGTCTCGATGCGTCAAGACGGCGTCTCGGCCGTCGTCGGGCAGCGCGTGCGCGAGGACCGCGAGGCGCGCGCGAGCTGAGCGGATGCCGCAGCATCCGTTCAACCGTGTTCAGGTGAGCCTGCGGTCGTCGGGCTCGACGATGCGGAACCAGCGGTAGCCGTAGGCTTCGAGCTGCACGTCGATGCGCCCCGACGCATCGAGGTCGTAGCGATCTTCATGGAGGAGATCGGAGAGGACCGACTCCTCGGCGACCGGTCCGAGCTCCAGCCTGACGATCGCCGGCTTCGGTGCGAAGTTGTGCAGCGCGACGAATCGGCCGACGTCGGCCGTGATGCGATGCGCGAGCACCGCATCATCGCCGCTCTCGAGCACGTCGAGGGTGCCCCAGCCGATCTCGGGAGAGCTGCGATACCGTGCCGCGAAGCTCCTGATGGTGCCGAGCAGTGAATCGGGGTCGTGCATCTGCGCCTCGACGTTCACGTGCGCCGGTGCGTAGCCGTCGGTCGGCGGCGCCGCGATGAGCTTGCGCGGCGCGGCACGGGAGAAGCCGCCGTTCGCCTCGCCGGTCCACTGCATCGGCGTGCGCACCGTCATCCGGCCGCCCTCCTCGCGGTTCTCGCCCATACCGATCTCCTCTCCGTAGAAGAGGGCCGGGGTTCCTGGCAGCGAGAAGAGCAGGCTGTACACCATGCGGATGCGGCGGGGGTCGCCGTCGAGCATCGGCGGAAGGCGCCGAGCGATGCCGCGTCCGTAGACGCGCATCCACTCCTCGGGGGCGAACGCGTCGAACACCTCCTGACGCTCGGCGTCGCTCAGCTTGTCGAGCGTGAGCTCGTCGTGGTTGCGCACGAAGTTCACCCACTGCGCCTCGGGCTCGAGCACCGGACGCCGGGCGAGCATCTCGGCGAGCGGACGGGCGTCCTCCCGGGCGAGCGCGAGGTAGAGCCGTTGCATCGCGAGGAAGTCGAACTGCATCGTGAGCTCGGGCGGATCGCCCGGGCGGCCGAAGAACTCGACCTGCTGGTCGTACGGCAGGTTCACCTCACCCAGGAGCACCGCCTCGCTCGAGCGACGCTGCAGGAACGATCGGATGTCGCGGAGGAACTCGTGCGGGTCGCCGATCTCGACCCCTTCGGGCGGCTCGATGAGGAACGGCACGGCGTCGACCCGGAACCCCGAGATGCCGAGCTCCAGCCAGAAGCCGATGGTCTTCGCGATCTCATCGCGCACGGCCGGGTTCGCGATGTTCAGGTCGGGCTGGTGGCGGTAGAAGCTGTGCAGGTAGTACTGGCCGGTGCGCTCGTCGAGCTCCCACACGCTGTCCTCCTCGCCCGGGAAGACCGTCTTCGCCTGCTTCGCGGGCGGTTCGTCTCGCCAGACGTAGAAGTCGCGGAACGGTGCCGTCCGGCTCCGCCGCGCGGACGTGAACCACGGATGCCGGTCCGACGTGTGGTTCATGACGAAGTCGATGATGACCCGCATGCCACGGTCGCGTGCCGTGCGCGTGAACTCGGCGACGTTGCCGAGCGACCCGAGTCGACGGTCGACACCCGTGAAGTCGGTGATGTCGTAGCCGTCGTCGCGGTCGGGCGTGGGCTGGAACGGCATCAGCCAGATACACGTGACGCCGAGCTCGGCGAGGTGGTCGAGCCGGTGCGCGAGACCCTCGAAGTCGCCGGTGCCGTCGTCGTTCCAGTCCATGTAGGTCTCGATGTCGAGGCAGTAGACGACGGCGGTCTTCCACCAGAGGTCGCTGCGATCGGTGACCTTCATCGGCCGACCGCCTTGAGCGCCGGCAGCACGTGCTCGCCGAAGGTGTCGATGAACGCGTCCTGCTCGGTGCCGACGTGATGCAGGTAGATGCGGTCGAAGCCGAGTTCGGCGAGTTCGGCGAGCTTCTCGAGATGGCGCGCCGGGTCTGCAGAGACCTGGACGGTCCGGGCGACGTCGTCGGGTGTGGCATCCGCCGTGCGCTCGTCGAAGGCCTGGGGCGTATCGAGCTCCCAGGCGAGCGGAGCGGGCACGAGCCCGCTGCGCCATTGCTCGTGCGCGATCGCCCGCGCCTCCTCTTCTGTCGGCGCCCAGCTCAGGTGCACCTGCACGGCAGTGGGACCCTGGCCGCCCGCGTCGCGATACGCCGCGACGACGTCGCGGAGCGTGCCCCGGGGCTGGTCGACGGTGATGAGGCCATCGGCCCACTCGGCTCCATCACGCGCGGTCTCGGCGCTCACGGCCGCGATGATGAGCGGCGGCGGAACATCGGGCAGGCTCCAGATCCGAGCCCGGTCGACGTGCACGAGGCCGTCGGTCGTCACCTCCTCGCCCCTGAGGAGGCGCCGGATCACGTCGACCGTCTCACGGAGCCGCGCGTCGCGCTCCTCCTTGGGTGGGAAGGGCTCGCCGGTCACGTGCTCGTTGATCGCCTCGCCGCTGCCGAGCGCGGCCCAGAACCGGCCCGGGAACATCGAGGCGAGCGTCGCGGTGGCCTGTGCCGTGAGCGTCGGGTGGTAACGCTGTCCCGGCGCAGTGACCACACCGAACGGCAGCCGTGTCGCCTGCATGGCGGCACCCAGCCAGCTCCAGGCGAAGCCCGACTCGCCCTGGCGGACGCTCCATGGTGCGAAGTGGTCCGAGCACATCGCGGCGTCGAAGCCCGCTCCCTCGGCGAGCTGCACGGCCCGGAGCAATCGGGCGGGCGGGAGTTGTTCGTGCGAGGCGTGGAATCCCACGATCGTCATCCGCAGTCCTTTCGTCGAGTTCGAGGCTCTCGTGGAGGGTCGAGGGCGACAACCCCTTGCGTCGTGGCGCACGACCGGTGTAGCCGCCGCCGCGCCCTAGGCTGGACGTATGGCAGAACGCGCATCCTGGTCGCTCGGATCCGCCCTTCGCGGGGTCTTCGGGGCCAAGACGATCGACGACGAGACGTGGGACGACCTCGAGGCCGCGCTCATCCGGGCTGATTTCGGTCCGACCGTCACTGAAGAGATCGTCGAGTCGATCAGGGCGCAGGTCGAGCGGTTCAAGACCACCGACCCGCGCGACGTGCAACGGATGCTGCGCGAGCTCATCGAGGAGCGCCTCTCGAAGTACGATCCCACGCTGAAGCTCACCGAGCGCCCCGCCGTGGTGCTCGTCGTCGGCGTCAACGGGGTTGGGAAGACCACGACGATCGGCAAGTTCGCGAAGTTCCTGCGCAACTACGACCGCAGCGTCGTCGTCGGCGCGGCCGACACGTTCCGCGCCGCGGCGGTCGACCAGCTCGCGACGTGGGCCGAGCGAGCGGGCGCACAGGTGGTGCGGCCCGAGCGCGAGGGGCAAGACCCGGCATCCGTCGCCTTCCAGACGGTGGAGCAGGCCAAGCGCGACGGCACCGAGATCGTGATCATCGACACCGCCGGCCGCTTGCAGACGAAGGGCGGGCTCATGGACGAGCTCGGCAAGATCAAGCGCGTAATCGAGAAGCAGGCGCCGATCTCCGAGGTGCTGCTCGTGCTCGACGCCACCACGGGCCAGAACGGGCTCGCGCAGGCCGAGGCGTTCATCCTGCACGCGGGCGTCACGGGGCTCGTGCTCACGAAGCTCGACGGATCGGCGAAGGGCGGCTTCGTGATCGCCGTGCAGGAGAAGACCGGTCTCCCGATCAAGCTCATCGGCCAGGGCGAGGGCATCGGCGACCTCACGGGATTCACCCCCCACGTCTTCGCGCAGAAGCTCGTCGGCTGACAGGAGAGGAATGACATGGCGATCGAACACGACTACTTCGGACTCATCGGCGACTATTGGGCCGAGCGCAAGGAGTACGGCGACCAAGACGTCGAGGTCGTGCTCGACGCCGACGACGACAGGGTATCGACGGCGTCGCTCGACGCCGCAGCCGGCATGGTCGGCGAGCTCGAGCTCATCGACGACGAACTGCGCTCGTCATTCGTGAACCAGATCGACTCGGGCGGCAGCGCGGTGATGCGCTTTCTCGAGGCGATCCTGAACGGCGAAGAGGCGGATGCCGCCCGCGCGGCGGTCAACCGCGACTCGGGCGATCACGACATCGACGTGCTTCGCTCGCTGAGCCTCGTTCGCGTCGACCTGCGGCCCGACGCCGACGGCCCCGGCGAGGTCTTCGCCGAGTTCGAGTACGGGCTCGCCCCCGAAGACACCGAGGCCCGGCTCGTCGCGTCGATCGACATCGGCCGCGAGATCGTCGACGTGCGCTTCGACGCCTGAGCTCAGGCCCGCGAGCCGGCGCGCGCCGCGAGTGCGTCTGCGGCGTCGCGGTAGCGTTCCCGCAGCGCGCCGTCGGGGCGCGCGGGCACCGACGTCGCGATCTCGGCCGACCATGTGGGGAGCGCCCCACTGAGGGCCCAAGCGGCTTGCCGCGCGGCGCCGTCGGCGACGTACTCGGATGGCTCGGGCACGTCGACAGTGACGTCGAAGACCCGGCCCGCGATCTCGCGGACCGCGGGATTCGCAGCCGCGCCGCCGATGAGTAGCACGCGGTCGACCACGACGCCGGCGCGACGGATGCCGTCGAGCCCGTCGGCGAGTGCGCAGAGCATGCCCTCGACCGCCGCTCGTGCGAGGTTCTCGCGGGTCGTGGAGGCGAGCGACATGCCGCTGAGCTGGGCGCGCGCGTTCGGAACGTCGGGGGAGCGCTCGCCCTCGAACCACGGCACGAGCACGAGCCCGTCGGCACCCGACTCCGCGGCGAGGGCGAGCGTCGCGAGCTCGTCGGCGTCGACGCCGAGGAGGGACGCGATCGAGCCGAGCACGCGCGCCGCGTTCAGTGTGGCAACGAGGGGCAGGAACGCGCCGCTTGCGTCGGCGAACCCGGCGACGGCGCCCGTCGGATCGTGCACCGGTCGCCCGGTGACCGCGAAGACCGTGCCGCTCGTGCCGATCGAGACGACGGCATCGCCCTGGCCGGCGCCGAGTCCGAGTGCCGCGGCGGCGTTGTCGCCGGCGCCGGCCGCGACGAGCTGCCCGGCCGGCGTTGTTCCGGCCGCTGCAGCGGGCCCGAGCACTCGCGGAGTGCGGGGCGTGTGGCCGAGCGCGAGTTCGAGGAGCTCGGCGTCGACCTCGCCGGTCTCGGGGCTCCAGTAGGCCGTGCCCGACGCGTCGGACCGGTCGGTCGTGAGGGCATCGAGGTCAGGGCCGAGCGGGGCATCCGCGGCATCCGCAGGGCCGTAGCCCAGTAGTCGCCACGTGAGCCAGTCGTGGGGGAGGGCGACCGCCGCGACGCGTTCGGCGTTCTCGGGCTCGTGGTCGCGGAGCCACCGCAGCTTCGTCGCAGTGAACGAGGCCACCGGCACGAGGCCGGTGCGGCGCGCGTACGCGTCGGCGCCGAGCTCCTCGGTGAGGGCTGCAGCGGCATCGGCGCTGCGCGTGTCGTTCCAGAGGAGGGCGGGACGGATGACCCGGCCCGACGCGTCGAGCGCGACCATGCCATGCTGCTGCCCGGCGATCGAGACCGCCGCGACGTCGGCGAGCCCGCCCGCGTCGTCGATCGCGGCCTGGAGCGCGACCCACCAGTGCTCGGGATCGACCTCGGTGCCATCGGGGTGCGACGCGCGACCGGTGCGGACGAGCGCACCGGTCGCGGCGTCGCGCACGACGACCTTGCACGACTGCGTCGATGAGTCGACGCCGGCGACGAGCGGCATCGGAGCTAGCCCCTTGCGCCGAGCAGGTGCTCGGTCGCGAGCTGCTGCAGTCGCACGAAGCCGAAGCCGTGACCGCCGAGGTAGGCCGCCGCGTCGAAGTCCTCGAATGCGCTGCGGTCGGCCAGCAGGTCGTCGTACGACTCGCCTTCATTGAGGGTGGGCTGTCCGAGCTCGAAGACCTTCGCGGCCTCGAGCGCCTCCTGCACCTCGGGGTCGGCGCGGAAGGCCGCGGCGCGCTCCTTCAGCAGCAGGTAGGTGTGCATGTTCGCGGCGGCCGAGTCCCAGACGCCGGTCTCGTCTTCCGTGCGGCTCGGCTTGTAGTCGAAGTGGCGGGGACCGGTGTAGGTCTGGCCGCCGTCGGGGCCGCCGAACTCGAGCAGGTCGACGAGCGCGAAGGCGTTGTGCAGGTCGCCGTGCCCGAACACGAGGTCCTGGTCGTACTTGATGCCGCGCTGGCCGTTGAGGTCGATGTGGAAGAGCTTGTCGTGGTACAGCGCCTGCGCGATGCCGGCGGCGAAGTTGAGGCCCGCCATCTGCTCGTGGCCGACCTCGGGGTTGAGCCCCACGAGCTCGGGTCGCTCGAGCGAGTCGATGAACGCGAGCGCGTGGCCCACCGTCGGCAGCAGGATGTCGCCGCGCGGCTCGTTGGGCTTCGGCTCGATCGCGAACCGGAGGTCGTAGCCCTTGTCGGTGACGTAGTCGCCGAGCAGGTTCACGGCCTCGCGATAGCGCTCGAGCGCCTGGCGGATGTCTTTCGCCGCGTCGTACTCGGCGCCCTCGCGGCCGCCCCACATGACGAAGGTCTTCGCGCCGAGCTCGGCGGCGAGATCGATGTTGCGGAGCACCTTGCGGAGCGCGAAGCGTCGCACGGCACGGTCGTTCGAGGTGAACCCGCCGTCCTTGAACACGGGCGCGCTGAAGAGGTTCGTCGTGACCATCGGCACGATGACGCCGGTATCGGCGAGGGCCTGCTTCAGCCGGTCGATCTGGGTCTGGCGCGCGGCATCCGTCGATCCGAAGGCGAACAGGTCGTCGTCGTGGAAGGTGAGGCCGTAGGCGCCGAGCTCTGAGAGCTTCTCGACGACGTGCACGACGTCGAGCGCCTCGCGGGTGGGGCCGCCGAAGGGGTCGGTACCGTTGTAGCCCACAGTCCAGAGGCCGAATGAGAACTTGTCGTCGCGGGTGGGCGCGCTGGCCATGGAGATCCGCCTTTCAGCGTCTTCGGTGATTTGTTGGCAAGATCAACATATACGTGATCCTGGTGTGGATGCAAGCCGCCAGACGCACGGGGCGAGCGCTGCGGATCGCGACGTCAGCGCGGAGGGACCACGTGCAGGACCTCCGACAGCGCCAGTTCGTCGCACGAGGGACCCGCGGCGATCCGGTACGCACCCGGCTGCACCCGCAGGGCCCCGGCGTGCACCCAGTCGTCGGGTGCCCCGTCGATGCGCACCTCGTCGTCCCACACGGCGAGCCGCTCGGCCGCGAACCCGAGCTCGACCACGCGCACCTCGCCGGGCTCCAGGCGCACGCGCTCGAAGGCCACGAGCAGGCGGCGTGGGGCCGCCAGGGGCAGTGCCGGGTCGGGCAGCGCGTAGAGCTGCACGAGTTCCTCGGCCGCCCGGTCGCCGAGGTTGCGCACCGTGACGAGCGCGCGAACGTCGCGGTCGCCGGGGGCGGCGACGAGGGCGGGATGCCGGTGCGTCGGCGCCGGCGACGTCGTCTCGGACTCGACGAGCTCGACGCGTTCGTAGGCGACGTTCGAGTACGTCAGCCCGTGTCCGAACGCGAAGGCCGCCCGGCCGGGCCGGTGCCGATAGGTGGCCTGCTGGCGCAGCGTGTCGTAGTCGAACAGGTCGCCGGCCTGTGCCGGGTTGGCCGGCCACGACTGCGTGAGGCGTCCCTCGGGCTCCCGGTCGCCCGACAGCACGTCGACGAGGCCGCGCCCGAGCTCCTGACCGCCGTGGCTGCTCCACACGATCGTCGCCGCGTCATCCGCGTCGCCGAGCACGTACGGAAAGCTCGACACGATCACGAGCACCGCCTGCTCTGAGGACCCGCTGGCGGCCCGCCACACGTCGACCGCCGCGTCGGGCAGCATGAGATGCGGGCGATCCTCCGTCTCACGGCCGGAGAGATGCGGATCGTTGCCAACGGCGACGATCACCACCTCGGCCGCGGCCGCGGCATCCGCCACCGCATCGACTCCGCTTCGCACGGTGCGCACGTCGAACCGCTCCGCTTCGGCGAGCGTCACCGCCTCAGCGACGAGCAGGCCCGCATCGCGCACTACCCGCACCCAGCGGCCGGAACCGCGGTGCAGCAGCGACCACGTGCCGTCGGCGTGCACGTGACGGAGGAAGCTCTCCTGCACGACCCAGCCGCCGACCCGGGAGGCGTCGGCCCGCATCGGCCAGGACCCGCCCGTGAGCAGGCCCCCACTGGCGTGGGAGCGCAGCGTCAGGATGCCGTCGCCCCAGTCGACGACGTCGAAGAGCGATGCGGCCGACTCGCCGTCGCCCGCCGCCTCGACCACGGCGCCGGCCTCGTCGGCGACGACGTACCGGCCGTTCGAGGCGGCACGCAACGCGACCGTGTCAGCACCGGTCACGACCTCGACGCCGGCCTCGGGGAAGCGCTCCGCGAGCGCGGAGGCGAGTCCGACGGAGTACGGCGGCGTGCCCGAGTACCAGTCGGTCAGCACGGCGTCGGCCATGGGCCCGACGACCGCGATCGACGCGGGCGGGCGCAGCGGCAGCACACGCCGGTCATTGCGCAGCACGACCACCGAGCGGCCGACGGCCTCCCTGGCCAGCTCGCGGGCCGCCGGGAGATCGATCGCGTCAGGCCCGATCGCCGCGTACGGGTCGCCGTCGCCGTCGAACTCGCCGGTGCGCACCCGCAGTTCGAGCATCCGCAGCACCGCCCGGTCCACGTCCTCCTCCTCGAGCAGGCCCGCTTCGAGCGCAGCGGTCACGTTGTTGATGGTGGGCACGGCGTTCGCACCGTCGTCGGTGAACGAGTCGACGCCCGACCGCACGAGCGCCGCGGCGCCGTGCACGTGATCGGGTTGCGCGCGCTGGATGTTGACGAGGAACGTCGGCGCACCGGCATCCGAGACGACCGCAAGCGATTCGTCCGACCAGCTGCGCGCCTCGGTGACCAGTTCCGGCTGCGTATGCGCGGGCGTGCCGTTCACGCGGTTGTAGGCGAGCATCATGCCGCCGGCCACGCCCGCCTCGATGGGTTCGCGGAACGCCGGCAACTCCTCCTCGTGCAGCGTGCGCAGCGACATCTCCGACGACGTGGCCGAGCGGTCGGTCTCGTTGTTGTAGGCGAGGAAGTGCTTGAGCGCCGGCACCGTGCGCCAGACCCGCTCGTGGTCGCCACGCATGCCGCGGCAGTACCCCGTCGCCAGGTGGGCCGTCAGGTGCGGGTCCTCGGCGTATCCCTCCTCGTTGCGCCCCCAGGCGGGATGGCGCAGGGTGTTCACGACGGGCGCCCACGCGTTGAGGCTGACCAACGGGTCGGCGGCCTTCTTCGCGCGGACCTCGGTGGAGACGACCTCGCCGACTCGGCGGAGGAGGTCGCCATCCCACGAGGCGGCCAGGCCCACCGGCTGGGGGAACACGGTCGCCATGCCGAGCCACGCCACACCGTGCAGCGCCTCGCAGCCGGTGTGGAACTCGGCGATCCCGAGCCGCTCGATCGCGGGCGCCACCTGGTGCAGCATCGCGATCCGCTCTTCGCGGGTCAGGCGGCCGAGCAGGTCGCCGGCACGTTCCGCGACCGGTCTGCTCGGGTCGCGGAACGCGTGGCGGAACGCGTCGCCCGTAATCGCGGCGCGAGCAGGGACGTCTTGCCCGGTCTCGTCAACGTACTCATCCGTGAAGTTCACGCCGTTCGCCTTTCGCTCAGCACTCTCGCGTCTTCGGGTGCCACGACGATGGTGGCTCCGGTGCGCTCATCGGTCAGGAGGTCGACCGCGCCGGCCGGCACGGCGACGGAGACGGGTTCGTCCCCGTGGTTCAGCAGGAACAGGAGGGAACCGCGACGCACCGCCTGGAGGCCGGGTGGCAGGAGCCCGTCGCGCGCGTCGGCAGGCAGGTCGTGTGCCTCGGCAGACGGCTGCAGGGCGCCGCGCACCCCGGAGCGTGCGAGCACCTCGTGCAGCACCGCCGACAGCAGGTCGTCCGACGGCACCGCGCCGACGTACCAGGCGACGCCCTTCCCGACTGCGTTCCGGGTGACCGCGGGACGGCCGGCGAGGAGGCCGGTCGCGAACGTCGCGCAGACCTCGGCGCCGTCGGCGCGCAGCTTCTCCGCGATGATCGAGGCCGCGAGCTCGCCGTCGGGAGTCCAGCCCGCCGCGGCGCGAATCGGCGTCGTGCCGGGCAGCGGGCACCATTCCTCGCCGCTCACGCCGACGAGGTCGCGCAGCAGCACCGGCGATCTGCCCTGCAGGATGTGACCGCGTGCGTCGGCGACACCGCTGAACGGACCGATCGCCAGGTGAGCGCCGGCGGCGACGGCCTCGTGCAGCGCGGCGGCGGCGGCCGGCTCGATGACGTAGCTGTGCGGCACGATGATCGCGCGGTAGGCCGAGAGGTCGTCACCCGGCGCGACGATGTCGGCGGAGATGCCGCGTCGCCACAATTCGCGATACCAACGCCTGAGCTGCTCGAGGGTGGAGAGCCGATCGGTGGGCCGGCCCTGTGTCTCGCCGGCCCACCAGCTCGTCCAGTCGAAGAGCAGTGCGACGTCGGCGGATACCGTGGTGCCGACGACCTCGCGGAGCGCTTGCAGCTCGGCGCCCTGCCGGCAGATCCCGGCGAAGACCTCGGTATCGGCGCCGGCGTGGGGCAGCATCCCCGAGTGGAAGCGCTCCGACCCGGCGCGGGACTGGCGCCACTGGAAGTAGCAGATGCCGTCGGCGCCGCGCGCGACGGCCTGCAGCGAGTCGAGCCGGGCGCGCGCGGGCGACTTCGGCACGTTGTGCGGCCGCCACGACATGGTGGCGGCCTGCTCCATGAGCATCCACGGACGCCCCCCGCCGAGGGAGCGCATCAGGTCCTGCACGAGGGCGTAGTCGGCGGGTGAGTCCGGGTCGGTCGGGTCGGGGTACTGGTCGTCGGCGATGACGTCGACCTCGCCGGCCCATGACCGGTAGTCGACATGGTCGAACAGCCCCATGAAGTTCGTCGTGATCGGATGCCTGGCCCCGGCGTCCCGGATCGTGTCGCGGAGTTCGACATAGCAGCGCAGCAACTGGTCGGAGGTGTACCGACGGAAGTCGAGCGACTGCGTCGGGTTGACGAGGTACGGCATTCGCCGCGGCGGCATGATCTCTTCGAAGTCGTCGTATCGCTGCGACCAGAAGGTCGTCGCCCAGGCCTCGTTGAGCTGCTCGATGGTGCCGTAGCGAGCACGAAGCCAGCTGCGGAACTCGCGGGCGGCCTCATCGCCGAAGTCGAGTTGTCCGAACTCGTTGCCGACGTGCCACATGTGCACGGCCGGATGATCGGCGTACCTCGCGGCGAGGTCGCGCGTGATCGCGAGCGCGTGCTCGCGATAGACCGTCGACGCGGGGGAGAACTGGTTGCGCGAGCCGGCGACCAGGCGCACGCCGTCGGGGTCGACGGGCAGGGTCTCGGGATGCCGCACGCCGAGCCAGGGCGGCGGCGACGCGGTGGGCGTGGCGAGGTCGACGGCGATGCCGGCAGCGTGCAGCAGGTCGAGCACCTCATCGAGCCAGGCGAAGTCGCGCACGCCGGGCGACGGCTCGATGCGCGCCCAGCTGAAGACGCCGACCGTGACCAGGTTGACGCCGGCCTGCTGCATCAGCTCGACGTCCTCCAGCCAGACAGACGGCTCCCACTGCTCGGGGTTGTAGTCGCCGCCGAACAGGATGCCGCGTTCGGCCGTCAAGGTCCCGAACGCGCCGGTGGCAGGTGTCTCCATCGACATCTTCTCTCTCATCTTCGCGATTGTCGAAGCGCTTCAACAACGAGACCATATACTAGCCACGTGCCGATGTCCACGACGCTTCGAGAAGCCCTCCACGTGCTGCGTTCCGATCGCAGCGCCGCGCGGTGGACCGACGCATTTCCGGTGGGCAACGGCGTGCGCGGGGCATCCTGTCAGGGCCGCAGCGGCGCAGAGCGGCTGTGGCTGAACGACATCACCGCGTGGTCCGGCATTCCCGGCGATCCACTGGCCGGCGTGGCCGATCGCGGTGACGCTGCACTCGAAACGGTGCGCGCCGCCATCGCTCGCGGCGATGCAGCAGAGGCCGAACGGCTCCTCCTGCGTCAGCAGACTCCGTGGGTGCAGGCGTTCCTGCCGCTCGGCTGGATCGACGTCGAGGTCGACGGCGTCTTCGACGACGAATGCCGGCGCCGTCTCGACCTCACGACGGCGACCGCCCGGCTCGAATACGGGCGCGTGCGCCACGAGACCTGGGCCGACTCCGCCGGCGGCGCGATCGTGCATCGAATCGAGTCGGATGCTCCGGTGCGCGTGCGGCTGCGCGTCGGAAGCCTGCTTCGACCGGCCGGGCCGGATACCGCCGTGACGAACGGCCTCGTCCGTGAACTGATGCTGCCGATCGACGTGGCCCCGGGGCATGCGACCACGCCCGAGCCGGTCCGCTACGGCGAGGGGCGCAGCGGCGCGCTCGCCGTACGGTCGGCGGGCGCGGCATCCATCGAGCACGGGATGCTGGTCACCGAGCCCGCGCGCACCCACACGTTCGTCATCGGCACCGCGACCGCGCCGTCGATTCCCGGTGAGCCGGAGTCGGATGCCGATGCCGCGACCAGGGCCGTCGCGGCCTTGGGCGAGATCGGGGCCGATGCGGCCGCCGAGGCCGCCCGGCGACACGAGGCGCACGTCGCCGCACACCGGGAGCTGTATCTGCGCTGCGCAGTGACGCTCCCGTCCGCAGACGATGCCGTCGAGCTCAGCACCGAGGAGCGCATCTCGGCCGCGCAGGAGCGCCCCGATCCCGGGCTCGCCGCCCTCCTCTTCCACTACGGCCGCTATCTGCTGCTGTCCTCGTCGCGGCACACCGGGCTGCCGCTCACGCTGCAGGGCCTGTGGAACGCCGAGCTTCCAGGCCCGTGGTCGAGCGCGTACACGACGAACATCAATCTGCAGATGGCGTACTGGGCCGCCGAGACGACGGCGCTCAGCGAGTGCCACACCCC
This sequence comes from Agromyces albus, assembly GCF_004134825.1. GTDB lineage: Bacteria > Actinomycetota > Actinomycetes > Actinomycetales > Microbacteriaceae > Agromyces > Agromyces albus. Next base: position 28,816 of record NZ_SDPN01000036.1, on the reverse strand, counting down.
GTTGCTGCGGTTCATCCGGCGACTCGCGGCAGGATCCGGTGCCACCGTGGCGCGCGAGCTGCACGGCGCCGACGGCTGGGTGGCGCATCACAACTCCGACGCCTGGGGGCACGCGGCACCGGTCGGAGCGGGCCACGGTGACCCGGCTTGGGCGTTCTGGCCGATGGGCGGCGTCTGGCTGAGCCTGCACCTGTGGGACCGCTACGCGTTCACCGGCGACCTCGACGAGCTGCGCGCGCAGTCGTGGCCGGTACTCGCCTCGGCCGCGCAGTTCGCGCTGTCGTGGATCCAGGGCGACGGCTCCCGGACGTACACCAGCCCCTCGACCTCGCCCGAGAACCACTTCCTCGCAGACGACGGGACCGTGACCGGCGTCGGCGAGTCCTCGACGATGGACGTCGCGCTCCTGCGTGCCCTGGCGACGGCCTGCGCGCAGGCGGCGACCGTGCTCGGCGTCGACGAGTCGTGGATCGCCGAGCTGCTCGCTCTCGTCGCCGCGCTCCCCGACCTCGCGGTCGATGACGACGGCACCCTGCGCGAATGGGACCGGCCCCGAGAGGACACCGAGCCGCACCACCGGCACCTGTCGCATCTCGTCGGCCTGTTCCCCCTCGCCCAGATCACACCGTCCGGCACCCCGACGCTCGCCGCCGCAGCGGCGGCATCCATCCTCTCCCGCGGGCAGGAATCGACCGGATGGGCGCTGGCCTGGCGCACCGCGATGTGGGCGCGGCTCGGCGACGGCGCACGCGTGCACGAACAGCTCACGATGGCCCTGCGTCCGGCGCCCGTCGACGGCCACGGGCACCGCGGCGGCCTGTACGCGAACGGGTTCAGCGCACACCCGCCGTTCCAGATCGACGGGAACATCGGTCTCACCGCCGGCGTCGCAGAGGCGCTGCTGCAATCGCACGAAGAGCGGATGCTGCTGCTGCCCGCGTTGCCCCCGCACTGGCCGACCGGAAGCGTGCGCGGACTGTGCGCGAGAGGCGGCGTGACCGTCGACATCGACTGGGAGCGCGGCGAGGTGGCGAACGTGCGGCTTCGCAGCGATGGGCACACCACAATAGAGATGAGCGGGCCCGGGATCGGCATCCGATCCGTCGTCCTCACTGCAGGACAGCCCACTCTCATTGAACCGAGGGGGAACCGATGGTGACCATCGCAGACGTCGCACAGGCCGCCGGGGTCTCCATCTCGACCGTCTCATATGTGATGAGCGGCAAGAGAACGATCTCGCAGGACACGAAGGAACGCGTCGAACGCGCGATCGACGCACTCGAGTACCGACCGCACGCGAGCGCCCGGTCTCTCGCGTCGCGATCCACGAACGTGATCGGGCTGCAGGCACCGCTGCGCTCCGGAGTCGACGTGCACGTCGTCATGGAGATCGTCGCCGGCATCGTGCGCGAGGCACGCATGCACCAGTACGACATCCTGCTACTGACCAGCGACGACGCCGAGGGTCTGCACCGGGCGACCCGCGCCTCGATGGTCGACGCGCTGCTGTTGATGGATGTCGAGTCCGACGATCCCCGCATCGCCACACTGCGTGAACTCGCCACCCCGAGCGTGCTGGTCGGCCTGCCCCGCGGTGCTGAGGAACTGACCTGCGTCGATTTCGACTTCGAGGCCGCCGGCCGCATGGCCGCCGAGCGGCTGATCGCACTGGGCCACCGCCGGGTCGCCCTGCTCGGCTCGCCGCGCGAGGTGATCGACCGGCACACCTCCTATGCCGAACGACTCTCCCGCGGCTTCCTCGCCGCGTGCGCGGAGCACGACGTCCCGGCGACGGTGCATCAGTGCCCGACCACTCACGAGTCCGTCCGGGTGCTGAACGCCGTGCTCGCCGAGCACCCCGATGTGACGGGACTCTTCATCCACAACGAGGGTGCACTCGCGCACATCGCGGCGCGCGCCGCGACGATCGACGGCCTGGAGGCCATTGCCCTCTGCCCGTCGGACATCGCGCGCACCGTGCCCACCCTGGTCGACAGCATCGACCTGCCGGCGGAGGGGCTCGGAAGCGCAGCCACGCAGGCGATCATCGCGCTGCTCGCCGGTGAGAGCACTCCGAAGGTGCGCCTGCTGCCGGCGGTTCTCGCCTCGTCGCGCGGCGCGTCCGAGCCCGAGCGGGCGGAGGTCGCCGGCCGATGAGGATCGACCCGAACAGTCGCTCCGTGCAGGGCCTGTCGACGTTCATCGAGTTCGTCGCACTGAATCTGATGTACCTCGTCTCGTGCATTCCGATCGTCACGATCGGCGCCGCGACGAGTGCGCTGTTCGAGGTCGCCATCCGCTACTCCGACGACGAGACCGGCCGACCTGTGGCCGACTTCTTCCCCGCGTTCATGCGCAACTTCCGCCGCGGCGCGCTCACCGGCCTCGCCCTGCTGGTGCCGATCGCGCTGCTGCTGTTCAGCGCCGTGTTCTGGTTGTCCACGCCCACGGCGCTGGGCACCGCTGCCGGCGTGATCTCCGCGCTCGCCGCCGTCTTCCTCTTCGCGGCGTTCCTCTATGCCATGGCACTCGTGGCGACATTCGACGACGGCATCCGCCGCACCCTGAAGAACGCCATGCTGCTCGCCGCCGCAGAGCCCGTGCGCACGTTCGGCTTGGTGATGATCCCGGTGGCGCTCGTGTGCATCAGCGTGCTCTTCCCGCCGTTCCTGGTGATCATGGGAACCATCGGCTTCTCGGTCGGCGCCTACGTCGCCGCCTTCCTCTTCCGCAGCGCCTTTGCACGGCATCGCCCGTAGCTTCCGCGAGATCCCGTAGCGTTCCCCAGTCCACCGCACACGCAGAACACCCCCGGACAGATGCCCGGGGGTGTTCTCCTTCACGCGAGGATCAGCCGAATTCCTTGGCCACCTTCTCGCGCTCCTCGTTGCGCTCCTTGGCGCGCTCCAGGTCGACCTCGAGGACCTTGTCGTAACCCAGGCCCTTCGCCTCTTCCTGCATGTCGGCTTTCAGCTGGTCGAACTCGGCGTCGGTGCCGGCGAACACCATCTTCCAGGAGTACTGAACGACGATCGGTTCGACCTGCTTGCGCAATGTCTGGATCTCCGAGGAGTCCGTCGGCGTGGTGTAGCTGGCACCGGTCGCGACGAGCAGCTGGTCGTTGTCCCTCAGGTAGTCCATCGTGGTCGGCGCGCCGCCCATCTTGGCTTTCCAGTCGGCCGAGAGCGGCGTCTCCACGAGCGCCTGATACGTCGGCCAGGTCCTGTAGCTGAAGGGCAGGCCGGTCTCCTTGTCGATGTCGGCCGGGAGAACCGCCGATACGTTCATCTGGGACCCCCCGTCGACGAAGCTGCCACCGCCCCACTCGGCCGGAACCTCGGCATCGCCCTCGATGAAGATCTTCCTGCCGAGCTCGGTCAGCGCGGGCTGGCCGGAGTCATCCAGCTCCCAGGTGAGACCCTTCGGACCTGCGGCCGCCATGACCTTGCCGTCGTTGGCGTGGCGCCCTTCCGGCGAGTACAGCCAGTCGATGAACGCGGCGATGCGCTCGGGGTCCTTCGCCTTCGAGCCGATCGCGAAGGTCTGCGCTCCGCCGTATACCTCGGCACCGAAAGTCAGCACGTTCATGTCCTTGAGCGGGACGATCTCGAAGCCCTTTCCGGCCTGGGTGTTGGCGTCGTTGTTGTACGCGGACTGTCCGAGCCACGGCCACCAGGAGAACAGCACCTGGCCGTTCTGCACCTTCGAGAACATGGTGTCGTAGTTCTGCGTCGTCGACTCGGGGTCGATGAGGCCGAGCTTGTTGGCCTCGTGATAGAACTTCAGCGCGCGCATGTACTCGCTGTCGTCGTCGAGCAGCGCTTGGTAATCCGAACCATCCGCCTTGGCCACAGCGAAGCCCATGTCCTCATAGCCGTAGAACGCCGCCGGCTGCTTCGCCGTGACGATCCCGTTGCTGTCCCAGTCCTTGAACAGCGAGAGGGCATAGACCTTGGCGCCGTTCGGAGCCGTGGGCTCGAGGTCCTGCATCTGCTTCAGCACCGGAAGGACATCCTCGAGCGTGTTCAACTCCGGATAGCCGAGCTGCTTGTACAGATCCCAGCGAAGATACGGCCCGAACGACGGGTCGACCCCCCCATCGGGTTCGGTGGGCTTGATCGACGACATCATCGTCGGGAAGGCGAAGATTCCGTCCTTGCCCTCGTTGAGATGCGTGACAGCGGTGTCGAACTTCTCGACGTTGGTCATCGCTGGGTAGAACGGCGCGCTGTCCAGCACCAGGCCGCCCTGGACGAGCTCGTCGAGCTTCATCCCCTTGTCGATGACGATGAGGTCGCCGAGGTTGCCGGCCGAGACACGCGTGTTGTACAGGGTGTCGCCACCGCCGGCGACGTTCGGGGCGATGAAGTTCAGCTTCATGTTGAACTTCTTCTTCACGAGGTCGCCGAACCAGCCCTCCTGAATGCCCATGTAGTTCGCGACCCCGTCGAAGACGTCGACTGTGATCTCCTCATCCCACTTTTCGGGGAACTCGGAAATGGCGGCGCGTTCCTCTGGGGCGCCGCCGATGCACGAGGTCAGCAGGCCGACCATCGCCAGAGCGGACGCAACGGCGACCACTTTCTTTGGGAGCTTCATTGCTTTCCTTTCAGATGGTGCCCGGAGACGGTCAGCCCGTGACCGCGCCGAGCGTGATGCCCTTCACGAAGAAGCGCTGGAACAGGGGATAGATAAGATGACCCGCGGCAAATGCTGCCGGGTGCACAAGACGCTGATCGGTCACGTAGATCAAGGTGTGCTGGAAGAAGTTCCACTGGGCAACTGTCGAGAAGATGGCCACCGCCCAGAGGATCGGTGTCATGTTCGGCTGAAGGACGCGGAGAAGAGGTCCATGGCGCCCACTCATGTCACTCCCTTGTCATGATGCGCGACTCGAATTTGTTTGGCATTGCAACAATCGAATCGCTTCGACAATATCCAGTTGAGACCGGATTCGTCAAACCTTCGTCCATAACGCCTCGATAACGTTGGAGAGCGCTCTTCTGCTCGACATCCCCGTCGAACGCAGAACACCCCCGGACGCATGTCCGGGGGTGTTCTGTCTTACGCGGAGATCAGCCGAGTTTCTCGGCCACCTTCTCGCGCGCCTCGTTCTGCGCCTTGGCGGACTCCATGTCGAACTCGAGAACCTTGTCGTAGCCCAGGCCCTCGGCCTCCTCCTGCAGCTGGCTCTTCAGCTGCTCGAACTCCGCTTCGCTGGCGGCGAAGGACATCTTCCATGAGTACTGGACGATCACGGCCTTGACCTGGTTGCGCAGCGTCTCGATCTCCGACGGGTCGGTCGGCGGCGTGTAACTGGCGCCGGGCGCGACGAGCAGCTGATCGTTGTCCTTCAGGTAGTCCATGCTCGTCGGCGCGTCGCCCATCTTTGCCTTCCAGTCCTCCGAGAGCGGCGTCTTCACGAGTTCCTGGTACGTCGGCCACGTCTTGTAGTTGAACGGCAAGCCGGTCTCCTTGTCGACATCGGCCGGAAGCACAGCCGACACGTTCAGCGTCGATCCGCCATCGATGTAGCTGCCGCCACCCCACTCGGCCGGAACCTCGGCCTCGCCGCCGATGAAGGCCTGCTGGCCGAGCTCCGTGAGCGCCGGCTGACCGGAGTCGTCGAGATCCCAGGTCAGGCCCTGCGGACCCGCGGCCCCCATGGTCTGGCTGTTGTTGGCGTAGGTGCCCTCGGGCGAGTACAGCCAGTCGATGAACGCGGCGATGCGCTCCGGGTCCTCCGCCTTCGAGCCGATCGTGATGACCTGCTGTGCACCGTACGCCTCGGCTCCGTAGGCGAACACCTTCATGTCCTTGAGCGGGGCGATCTGGAAGCCCTTGCCCGCCTGGGTGTTGGCGTCGGTGTTGTATGCGGCCTGGCCGAGCCACGGCCACCAGGAGAACAGCACCTGCCCGTTCTGGACCTTGGACCACATGGTGTCGTAGTTCTGCGTCGTCGACTCGGGGTCGACCAGCCCGAGCTTGTTGGCCTCGTAGTAGAACTTCAGCGTGCGCAGGTACTCGCCGTCGTCGTCGAGGATGCTCTGGTAGTCCGAGCCGTCCGCCTTCGCCAGCACGAAGCCGCGCTCGTCGTAGCCGTAGAACGTGGTCGGCTGCTTCGCCGTGACCATCATGTTGCCGTCCCAGTCCTTGAACAGGGAGATGGCGTAGACCTTGGCGCCGTTGGGGGCGGTGGGCTCGAGGTCCTGCATGTCCTTCAGCACGGGAAGGAGGTCCTCGAGGGTGTTCAGCTCCGGATAGCCGAGCTGCTTGTAGAGGTCCCAGCGAAGATACGGCCCGAAGGTCGGGTCGATCCCCTCCGAGGGCTCGGTCGGCTTGATCGACGACACCGACGTCGGGAAGGCGTACACGCCGTCCTTTCCGTCGTTGAGATGCGTGACCGCGGTGTCGAACTTCTCGACGTTCTTCATCGCCGGGTAGAACGGCGCGCTGTCCAGCACCAGGCCGCCTTCGACGAGCTCGTTGAGCTTCTTCCCCTTGGAGGTGACGATGAGGTCACCGAGGTCGCCGGCTGAGACGCGGGTGTTGTAGAGGGTGTCGCCGCCGCCGGCGACGTTGGGGGCGATGATGTTCAGCTTCATGTTGAACTTCTTCTTCACGAGATCACCGAACCATCCCTCCTGAACGCCCATGTAGTTCGCGAGTTCGTCGAAGACGTCGACCGTGATCTCCTCGTCCCACTTCTCGGGGAACTCGGAGATGGCGGCTTGTTCGGCCTCTGGGGCGCCGCCGATGCACGAGGTCAGCAGGCCGACCATCGCCAGAGCGGACGCTACAGCGACCGCCTTTTTAGGGAGCTTCATTGCATTCCTTTCAGATTGAGCCCGGAGGCGGTCAGCCCTTGACCGCGCCGAGCATGATGCCCTTCACGAAGAAGCGCTGGAACAGGGGATAGATGAAGATGATCGGCAGCACGACGAGTACCGAGACGGTCATCCGGATCGACGTCGGCGTCTGGGTGGTCGCCGCCGTGATGATGCCGGAAAGGTTGCCGCCGGAGTTCTGCGCGGCCTGGGCCAGGCTGTTGGCCTGGTTGATGAACATGTAGAGCAGGTACTGCAGGGTGTACAGACTCTGATCGGTCACGTAGATCAAGGTGTCCTGGAAGGAGTTCCACTGGGCGACCGCCGAGAAGATGGCCACCGTGGCGAGGATCGGCGTCATGTTCGGCAGGAAGATGCGGAAGAAGATCTGCACGATGTTCGCGCCGTCCATCTCGGCGGCCTCCTGGAGCGACTCCGGCATGGCCTCGACGTACGTCTTCACCAGGATGATGAAGAACGGCTGCACGATGAACGGCAGGACGTACACCCAGAAGTTGTTGGTGAGGCCGAGAGTCTTCATCACGATGAAGACGGGGATGAGTCCGGCGCTGAAGTACATCGTGATGATGACGAACCGGTACCAGAACTGCCGGCCCCACATCTTGCCCTGCGAGAACATGAAGCCGAGGAAGGCAGAGGCGAGCACCGCAGCCAGGGTGCCGATCGCAGTGCGCGCGATGCTGACGATGGCCGCCATGGGCAGGCCGTTCAGCTGCAGCACCTGCTCGTAGTTCTCGAGGTGGACGTCGACCGGCAGCCAGCGCACCTGCCCGAGGGCGGAGACGTCGTTGGCGCTGATCGAGTTGATGATCAGGAAGTAGAACGGGTAGGCGCACAGGAACGCGAGCGCGATGAATACCGAGTAGTTCGTGATCGCGAAGATGAGGTCGCCGCCACCGCGCCGGCGTACCCCGAAGGTCGTGTTGCTCATGGTTGTCTCCTTCTCAGACGATCGACTGGCCGCGGACGCGCTTGGCGATCCAGTTGACGGTGAGCAGGAGAGCCACCGAGATGACGCTCTTCAGCATGCCGATCGCCGTGGCCATCGAGAGGCTGTTGCCCGTGATCCCGATGTTGTAGACGTACAGATCGAGAACCTGGATGGTTTCCTTGTTGAAGGCGTTCTGGAACACGAAGTACTGCTCCATGCCGTTGTTCAGCAGGTTCGCGACTGACAGGAGCAGCAGCACGAGATACGTCGGCATCAGCTGCGGGATGGTGATGTACCGCATCAGCTGGAATCGCCCGGCGCCGTCGATCTTCGCCGACTCGTACAGCGACTGGTCGATACCGGCGATGGCGGCGAGGTAGATGATCGCACCCCAGCCGAGCCCCTTCCAGACGCTCCAGAGCGTCATCGTGAGCCAGACGTTCTGATCGGTGTCCAGGAACTTGAGCGGCTGGGTGATGAGTCCTGCGTCGTTGAGGACGTTGTTCACGAGGCCGGAGCTGGAGAACAGGGAGAACGCGATCATGTAGACCAGCACCCAGGAGATGAAGTTCGGGAGCGTGGTCAGCGTCTGCACGGCGTTGCGGAACCACGGCGCCCGCACCTCGTTGAGGAAGACCGCGAAGAACAGCGGGAGCACCGAGGTCGCGATGCCGAGGAAGCTGATGGCAAGCGTGTTGAGCAGCACCTGGCCGATCTGCGCCACCTGAGTCGGCGAACTGACCAGGAGCTCGAACCACCGCAGTCCGACGAACTCGCTGCCGGAGAGCCCGAGGGCCGCCCGGTAGTCGAACAGCGAGTAGATCCAGCCGTAGAGCGGGAAGTAGGAGAAGACGAACACCAGCACCATGAACGGCAGGATGCACAGGAACATGGTGTACGAGCGGCGGCCACCGGCCTGGCGCCGCTGCTTGCGTGACGCCTTCTCGGCCGCCGGGCTCTCCTCGAGCTCAGTCGCGGCGACCTCCTGCAGGACGAGCTGGCTGGTCATGTCGTCGCCCGCCGCGCCGCGGCTCGCCGGGTATTCACGCACCCATTCATGTCACTCCCTTGTGATCGTGTGTTCGACAATTTGTTCGGTGTTCCAACAATCGAATCGCTTCGACAATAACCAGCCGAGCCGGATCCGTCAAACCCTTGTTGACAACTCGTCGAGAACGGCGCGAGAACGCTGGGAGCGCTCTCAAATGCGCCGGGCGAAGCCGGGGGGCCGGGGCTTCATCCGGGACCTCACGACTCTGTGATCGCGATACGGCGCACGATGGCGACGCCTCGCTCGACGCGCACACCGGCGACCCGCCCAGTGAAGCCGGCCGCGACCTCGGTCGAGAGATAGCGACCGTCGATCGTCCCCAGCGACTGCCCGTCGGCCGTGAGCATCACGTCGTCGGGGCCACCGGTCGCGGATGCGACGGATGCGATCTCCAGGCGTCCGCGCGTCGCGTCGACGCTGCCGAGCTCGACCATCGCGCCGCCGACCGTCCAGATGGCCGTGGCGGTCCCCGCCGCGATCCGTACACCGACCCGGTGCCGGTCATCGAGCCGTATCTCCGCGTGCACGACCGAATCGGCGTCCGCGGAGTCGACGTCGAACACGGCGGTCCAGTGCAACGCCTGGAGCCGGGTGTATACGCCCGAGCCCTCGACGCCGCGCACCTCGAGGCCACCTTGCACCGGCCTGGCGAAGTCCTCGATGCGGGCCCGCGGCGAAACCCAGCGCGGATGCAGGCGATCGAACCGGTCGTCGACGTCCCATGCGCCTGCGGGCGGAATGGCGTCGGAAGGCCGGAACGCCGGCCAGTCGTCGACCCAGTCGACCTCCGCGAGGAACGTCTCCCGGCCGTTCACGTGGAACGAGGGCGTCATGCCGCGCGGCCGGACGCCCAGGTGCACGGCTGCCCAGGTGCCGTCGGGCCGCTCGACCAGGTCGGCGTGTCCCACGTTCTGCACGGGGCGCTCCGTGCTCCGATGCGTGTAGACCGGATTGTGCGGTGCCGACTCGAAGGGACCGCGCGGACTCCGCGACCGGGCGACGGAGACGCCGTGGCCGCGCTCGGTACCGCCTTCCGCCACGACCAGGTACCACCAGTGGCCTCGGCGGTACAGATGCGGAGCTTCGGTGTGGCCGAGCTCGGTGCCGCCCCACAGCAGGCGTGGGGGATCGAGCACGCGCCCCGTGTCGGCGTCGATCGCGGCCTGCCAGACGGCCGACGGGCCGCCCGTCCACGAGCAATAGGTGACGAGGCATTCGCCCTCGTCGGTGAAGCACAGGTCGGGGTCGATGCCCCGGAGTTCGGGCAGTTCGATCGCATCCGACCACGGCCCCTCGATCGCATCGGCCCGGAACAGCCGCTGGCCGCCATGCGGATCCCCGACGTCAGAGGTGATCAACCAGAAGCGTCCGCGATGATGGCGCAGTGTCGGCGCGTAGATGCCGCCGCTGTCTCCGGCCCGTGCAGCGGGGAACTGCTCGTCCCGCACGAGCGCGTTGCCCACTTGCGTCCACGCCACCAGGTCCCGCGAATGCCAGATCGGCACCGCAGGCACGTATTCGAACGAGGAGTTGGCCAGATAGTAGTCGTCGCCGACCCGGCAGACGCTCGGGTCGGGATGGAAGCCTGGGATGACCGGCACGGTCGCGGCGGTGCGGCTCATCGTGCGGCTCCGCTTCCCTCGCCGGTGCGGGCATCGATCACCGGCGCGAGGCTCAGAACGAGTCGGAGCACATTCCGCGCACCCCGCTGGAGTTCGCCGAGCGTGAGTCCATCGACTCGCGCGATCGAGTCCTGGATGGTGTCGTCGGCGTACGCCTCCGGCCCGTCCTCGGTCTTCACTCCGCCCGGCATGAGCACGTCGACCTGGGCGCGGACCCGATACGCGTTGTCCTCGAGCGCGGGGAAGTCGGGGTCGACGGCGGACTCCATCCACCAGTCGGTGATCACGCAGCCGTCGTAGCCCCACTCGTGCCGCAGCACCGTCGTGACCAGGTCGTGGTGGTAGTGCGACCACACGCCGTTGACCTTGTTGTACGAGGTCATGATGGCCATCGGCCGCGCCTCGCGAACGCACAGTTCGAACCCGCGCAGATAGATCTCGCGCAGCGCACGCTCCGAGACCCGCGAGTCGTTTCGGGTACGCGACTCCTCTTGGTTGTTGGCGGCGAAATGCTTGGGACACGCCGCGACGCCCTGCGACTGCACGCCGGCGACGACGGCGACCGCCATCCGTCCGGTCAGCAGCGGATCCTCGGAGAAGTACTCGAAGTTGCGCCCGCAGAGCGGGTTCCGGTGGATGTTCATGCCGGGGCTGAGCAGCACGTCCGAGCCTTTGCGCACCATCTCCTGCCCGTGCAGGGCGGCGAGCTCTCGCACGAGTCCCGGATCCCACGTCGAGGCGAGCGCTGTTCCCGAGGGAATCAGCGAGGCGAACGCGGACAGCCGGATGCCGCTCGGCCCGTCGGTGGCGGTCACGGGGCGCACGCCCTTTGCGCGCAGCGACTCCGAGATGCCTCCGAGCACTCCCGCGTTGCCGGGCGTGCCGAGTGGGCTGTCCATGGTGAGGTCGCCGCGAGAGAGCAGCGCGAGCTCGTCGACCGCGAGTTGCGCGACGAACTCGTCGAGCGAGGCGGTGCCCGCGGCGACCGACTCGAGGACGATGCCGCGATCCCCGGTGAGCGGGATCGCGGCGGGCAGGTCGCCCAGTACCCGTTCGCGCCGGTCGACCGTCGCGACCGGCACGTCCTCCCAGCCGACCAGGGCGCCACCGTCGGCACCGCGCTGCACGATCATGCGGCGGAACGGCGTCGTCGGGTCGACGGCGGCCGCTTCTCGCACGCGACGCACCACGCGCAGCGTGTCGCGGGTGAGTGACGCCGCCGGTACCGCGCGGCGCACGTCGGTACCGACGAAGAAGCGGTACTCGCCGGGCTCGAGCACCCAGCACGAGCGCTGCCCGGTCGAGCCGTCGTCGTCGTAGGACGCGAGGTCGGCGAGGTCGATCGCGATGGAGACGCGCTCGCGCTCTCCGGGCGCGAGCAGTGAGGTCTTCGCGAAGCCGGCGAGTTCGCGTGCCGCTTGCGCCAGTGTCGTGCCCGGCTTCGAGACGTATGCCTGAACGGTCTGGCGGCCCGAGTGCACGGCGCCGATGTTCGCGACCTCGACCTCCAGCTCGATGCGGTCGGCGCCGGTCGTGGCGCGAATGACGGTCTGCTCGAACTCGGCGTAGTCGAGGCCGAACCCGAACGGGAACAGCACGCGCTCGGGCGCGAACGTCTCGAAGTATCGGTAGCCGACGAAGACGTCCTCGGCGTAGACGGTCGCGTCGGCGTCGCCGAAGTGCCCGGCGCTCGGGTAATCCTCGTACGCCGCCGCGATGGTGTCGGTGAGGCGGCCGGTGGGAGCGATCTCGCCGGCGAGTACAGCCGCGACGGCACGGGCGCCCTCCATGCCGCCCTGCCAGGCGTAGACGACGCCGGCAATGCGGTCGCCGTAGCGGGCGAGCCATCCGAGATCCATGACGTTGCCCGCGTCGACGACCACCACGGTGCGCTCGAAGGCGGCGGTGACCCGATCGAGCAGCTCGGTCTCGGCGGCGGTGATGTAGTAGCTGCCGGGTTCGAGCACGCTGTCGCGGGCCTCGCCGGCGGCGCGACCGACGACGAGGAGTGCGACGTCGTTGCGCCCGGCGGCGGCGGTCGCGAAGGCGTCGTCGATCGGCATCTCGGGCAGGTGGTGCGGCCAGCGCCCCCACACGTCCGACGACGCCGGTCGATGCGCGGCCGTCCAGCGAGCGTAGGTCTCGGCGACCTCGTCGTCGATGCGCACGCCGGCGTCGCGCAGGCCGGCGAGCAGGTTCCAAACGTAGGGGACCTTGACGTCTCCGCCGGAACCGTAGCCCACGGCGAACCAGTCGATCTGCACGCGTCCGAACACGGCCACCCGGCTGTCCGGGCCGAACGGCAGGACACCGTCGTTGCGCAGCAGCACGGTGCCGTCGGCTGCAGCCTGGCGGGCGAGCGCTGCGAGCCGGGGATCGAGCGTGGGGTCGGCGTCGCGCAGGATGCTCGAGATCTGGGCGACGGATTCGACGGGCACGAGCGTATGCGAACGGGCGCCGGATTCGACGGCTGGTGTGGGGGTCATGTGGGCATCCCGTGGAGAGAGGAACGATGGTCGGCTCCAGTATGGGGTCGAAGCGCTTCGAGGCAAAGGGCGAATGCCATTTGTTCACAAAAACGACAAACCAACTTGCGGTTGCCTCCGGCCTCTGCGTAAAGTCCACTGAGGTGGAGTCGAAGCGTTTCACCAATCGCCCCCGCACAGTGAGGTAGAGATGGCGAGCATCCACGATGTGGCGAAGGCCGCCGGCGTGTCGATCAGCACCGTGTCGTACGCGCTGAGCGGCAAGCGATCGATCGGCGCCGACACCCGTCGGCGCATCGACGCGGCGGTCGCCGAGCTCGGCTATCGCGCGAACGCCGGTGCGAGAATGCTCGCCGGCAGCCGCACGAACATCCTCGCCCTCACGGCGCCGCTGCATGAAGACACGTATCACCCGGCGCACATGCGCTTCGTGATGGCCGTCACGAAGGCGGCGAGGGCGCGCGACTACGACACGCTCCTACTCGTGCAGGACGACGCCACCGCGGGGCTCGAGCGCGTCACCTCGAGCGCGCTCGCCGACGGGGTGGTCGTGCTCGACGTCGACATGCACGACGAGCGCATCGAGCGGTTGCGCTCGCTCGGCGCCCGTTCGGTGTTCGTCGGCATCCCCGAGGACACGACGGGGCTGCGCTGCGTCGACCTCGACTTCGAGGCTGCGGCGGAGCTCGCCGTCGACCGGCTCGCCGACGCCGGCCGGCGGAGTATCGGGCTCGTCGGGCACCCCGAGGGACTCTACGGGCGCGGCTCGAACTTCCCGCTGCGATTCCGCCGCGGATTCGGCGAGGCCGTCGAGCGACGTGGCGTCGCCCACGCCGAGGTCTACCCCGAGGAGACCCGGGCCGCGACGCGCTCGGCCGTCGCGACCCTCATCGAGCGGCTTCCCGAGTTCGACGGACTCGTGCTGAACTGCAACGAGCCGGTGGCTCGCGCCATCCTGGCGGAGCTGACGGCGCGGGGCATCGACGTGCCGGGCGCCGTCTCGGTGGTCGCCGGCGGCGCCAACTACAGCACTCGCGACTTCGCGCCGCCCCTCGACGTCATCCCGCTCATCGCCGAGGAATCCTGCGAGCGCGCCGTCGAGTTGCTCGTCGAGTCCATCGAGCACGGCGACGCCGGCGAATTCGTCGAGCTCATCGCCCCCCGATACGTCACCCGAGGCTCGGTCGTCGCCCGCGCGGCATCTGAAGCCAGCCCACGAACGGGCGCCCGAGTGTGACGGCCCCCGAAACCCGGAGCACTCAGCGGCATCGAAACGCTTCGAGAACCCAGCAACAAGAAATGCACCAGTAGCCGCACCCGCGGCCCTACAAGGAGGTAGCAGAAATGAAGAAAACGACCACGGCATTCGCGGCGGTCATCGCCGCGAGCGCGCTCGTCCTCTCCGGATGCGCGGGCGGCGGCGACACTGCCGACGACAACACGCTGACCCTCTGGCACTTCGAGGGTGAAGACAGCGCGATGGGCAAGGCCTGGGACGAGGCGATCAAGGTTTTCGAAGAGGAGACCGGCGCGACCGTTGAGTTCGAGGCGAAGGGATTCGAGCAGATCCGCTCGACCGCGAGCCAGGTGCTGAACTCCGACGAGGCGCCCGACATCCTCGAGTATGCCAAGGGCAACGGCACCGCCGGTCTCCTCGCGAGCCAGGGCCTCCTCACCGACATCACCGATGCGGTCGAGGAGCACGGATGGGACGACAAGCTCGCCCCCGCGCTGCAGACGACCGCCCGCTACGACGAAGACGGCATCATGGGCTCGGGCCCCTGGTACGGCGTGCCGAACTACGGCGAGTTCGTCACCGTCTACTACAACAAGGACCTGTTCGCCGCCAACGGCGTCGAGGTGCCGACGACCTACGACGAATTCGTGGCTGCGATGCAGACCTTCACCGCTGCCGGCACCACGCCGCTCGCCGAGGCCGCGCTCGAGTACCCGCTCGGCCAGCTCTGGTACCAGCTCGCCCTGAGCAAGGCCGACCGGTCGTTCGTCGACGACTACCAGCTCTACACGGGCGAGGTCGACTGGCACGGGCCCGAGCTCACCGAGGCGACGCAGACGCTCGTCGACTGGGTCGACGCAGGCTACATCTCCAAGGACATCACGGGCCTGAAGGCCGAGGATGCCGGTGTATCGTTCATCAGCGGCGAAGCGCCGATGTTCGTGTCGGGCAGCTGGTGGTACGGCCGGTTCCAAGAAGAGATCGCCGACAGCTTCGAGTGGGGCATCTTCGAGTTCCCCGAGTCGCAGCTGAACCTCGGCTCCGCGGGCAACATGTGGGTCGTCCCGACGAACGCGAAGAACCCCGAGCTCGCCTACGAGTTCATCGAGATCACGATGCGGCCCGAGATCCAGGCGATCCTCGGCAACAACGGCGGCCTCCCGGTCGCAGCCGACATCGAGGACATCACCGACGAGAAGAGCAAGGAGCTCATCGAGCAGTTCAACACGATCAACGAGCGCGACGGCCTGTCGTTCTACCCCGACTGGCCCACGCCGACCTTCTACGACACGATCGTCGCCGAACTCCAGGAGCTCGTGAACGGCACGAAGTCGCCCGATGACGTGCTCACGAGCCTCGGCGAGGAGTACGACGGGTACGTCGCGGACTTCCGCGAGTGACCCTTCTGCCCGGCCGGTCGGCTCGACCGGCCGGGCAGCCTCCGCCGGCCCGAAAGGACAACTCCCGTGGCAACCATCCCGCTCATCCGTGCGCCGCGCACGCGCGCACCGGCGCGAGCCGCCGAGGAACCGCTCATCCCGCATCGGGGTGACCGCGCGAGCCTCGGGTACTGGCTCTACCTCGTGCCAGGACTCGTGCTCGTCACCGTGATCGTGCTGATCCCGCTCGGCTGGAACGTGTACCTCAGCTTCACGGAGTGGCGGGGCATCCGACCGCCCGAGTTCATCGGCCTCGAGAACTGGGTCGAGCTCTTCGGCGACCAGACCTTCTGGGCCTCGTTCCGCAACTCCGTCGCGATGATCGTCGCGATGGTCGTGCTGCCCACCGTGGTCGGCCTCGTGCTCGCGGCACTGCTCTTCGACCTCATCGGGCGGCGCTTCAGCGGCCGGCTGGCGAGCTTCCTGCGAGCCACCTACTACCTGCCCCAGATCCTGCCGGTCGTCATCGCCGGTATCGTCATCGGCTGGGTGCTGCGGCCAGGCGACGGCGCACTCAACCAGATCCTCGAGGCGGTCGGGCTCGGCTTCCTCGCCCAGAACTGGCTCGGCAATCCCGACACGGCGCTCGCGAGCATCATGGTCGTGCTCGTGTGGGTGCAGCTCGGGTATCCGATCGTCGTCTTCATGGCGGCGCTCCAGCGAGTGGATCCCGAGCTCTACGAAGCCGCCGAGCTCGACGGCGCGAACTGGTTCCAGCGGTTCAGCGCGATCACCCTCAGCATCATCCGTCCCGAGATCTTCGTCGTGACCCTCACCTGCACGATCGCGGCGCTGAAGGTCTTCGGCCCGATCTACGTGCTCACGCGCGGCGGGCCCGGCGACTCGACGATCGTGCCCGCCTACTACGCGTACAGCGAGTTCTTCCAGGCACAACAGGTCGGCTACGGCGCGACCATCGCCACCGCCCTCACGATCGTGATCGGTGTCGTCGCCTTCGTGTTCATCAGGTTCCAGCTCTCCTCCGAGCGGAAGGAGTCGGCATCGTGACCGCCACCTCGACCTCCGGCCGGCCCGCACGGCCGACCTCGGCCCACGGGCCAGACGACGCGAACCGGGTGGTGCCCAAGCGGCGCCGCCGGCCGCAAACCGTGACCGAGTGGGTGCTGCTCCTCGGGGCGGTGCTCGTCGCGATCGTCATCGCCTTCCCGTTCCTGCTCATCCTCATCAACTCGTTCAAGTCGCCCTCCGACTATTCGAGCGGCGGGCCGCTGCAGCTGCCGGCCGAGATCTACCTCGACGGCATCGTGGCGTTCTGGGAACGCGTCGACTTCCCCCAGAAGCTCTGGAACAGCGTCCTGATCTCGGGCCTCGTCTCGGTGTTCGCCGTTGTCGTGAGCGTGCTGAACGCCTTCGCGATCGGCATCGGGCGAGTGCGCGGGCGCACGTGGGTCATCGGGCTCTTCCTGCTCGCGAACATGCTGCCCCAGGAGGCGCTGCTCTACCCGCTGTACTACATGTTCAAACAGGTCGGCCTGTACAACAACGTGTGGGCGGTCATCATCATCTTCACGGTCATCCAGAGCGCCTTCGGCACCTACCTGCTCTCCGCGGTATACGGGACGTTCCCGAAGTCCGTGCTCGAGGCGGCCGCGATCGACGGCGCCGGGCGCTGGCGCATCCTCTGGCAGGTGATCGTGCCGATCTCTCGTCCGACGATCAGCGTGCTGCTCATCTTCTTCTTCATCTGGACGTGGAACGAGTTCCTGATCCCACTCACCTTCCTCGTGAGCAACGAGAACCAGACGGTTCCCGTGGCGATCAGCGTGCTGCAGGGCGATCGGCTCATGGATGTCACCACGACGAGCGCCTCGGCACTGCTCGGCCTCGTTCCCACGCTCATCTTCTTCCTCATCTTCCAGCGCACCCTCACCAGGGGAATCACGGCAGGAGCAGTCAAGTAATGAAGTTCACCGACGGGTTCTGGCAGGTTCGCCCCGGCGTCACCGCGCTCTACGCTCAAGAGGCGTACGACCTCGATGCCCGCGGCGACCGGCTGGTCGTCACCGCGCCCACCAAGGTCATCGAGAAGCGTGGCGACGTGCTGAACCGGCCGGTGCTCACCGTCACGCTCTCCTCGCCCCTCGAGGGCGTCGTGCGTGTGCGCATCGAGCATCACCGCGGTGGCAAGTCCTCGCCGGGCTTCGACCTGCCCGGAGCCGTCGAGGGAGCCGGTACGGCGGAGACGGATGCCGCGGGCGGCACGCTCACGACCGGCGGCCTCACGGCACGCGTCACCGCGGGGCATCCGTGGCGCCTGGAGTTCTCCCATGAGGGCCGCCTGCTCACGGGGAGCGGGCCGAAGTCCGTCGGATACATGAGCCTGGGCGCAGGCGCGCCGGTGATCGCAGAGCCAACAGGCGTCACGGGCATCTCGACGACGGGACTGGCCACCGCCGCGCACTACGTGCACGAGCAGCTCGACCTCGGCGTCGGCGAGCTCGTCTACGGCCTCGGCGAGCGCTTCGGCCCGCTCGTGAAGAACGGCCAGACCATCGACATCTGGAACGCCGATGGCGGCACCTCGAGCGAGCAGGCCTACAAGAACGTGCCGTTCTACCTGTCGAACCGCGGCTACGGCGTGCTCGTGAACCACCCCGAGCATGTGTCGTTCGAGGTCGGCTCCGAGGCCGTCGAGCGAGTGCAGTTCTCGACGGCGGGGGAGTCGCTCGAGTACTTCGTGATCGCCGGCCCCACCCCGGTCGAGGTGCTCGAGCGCTACACCGCGCTCACCGGGCGCCCCGCTCGCGTGCCCGCGTGGTCGTACGGGCTGTGGCTCTCGACGTCGTTCACGACCGATTACGACGAGGAGACGGTCGCGTCGTTCGTCGACGGGATGCGCGAGCGCGAACTGCCCTTCTCCGTCTTTCACTTCGACTGCTTCTGGATGCGCGAGTTCAACTGGACCGACCTCGAGTGGGATCCGCGCACCTTCCCCGACCCCGAGGGCATGCTCGCCCGCCTCCGTGATCGCGGGCTCAAGGTCAGCGCGTGGATCAACCCATACATCGCCCAGCGTTCGGCGCTCTTCGACGTCGCCCGCGACGCCGGCTACCTCGTGCGCCGTCCTGACGGCACCGTCTGGCAATGGGACCTCTGGCAGGCCGGCATGGCGCTCGTCGACTTCACCAACCCCGACGCGACGGCGTGGTTCCAGGAGCAGCTCCGCGGGCTGTTGCGCCAGGGCGTCGATGCGCTGAAGACCGATTTCGGCGAGCGCATCCCGATCGACGTCGTCTGGCACGACGGCTCCGACCCCGAGACGATGCACAACCTCTACACGCAGCGCTACAACGAGGCCGTCTTCGCGGTGCTCGAGGAAGAGCGCGGCGAGGGCGAGGCGGTGGTCTTCGCGCGGTCGGCGACGACGGGCGGACAGCGGATGCCGGTGCACTGGGGCGGCGACAACTCCTCGAGCTTCGTGTCGATGGCCGAGAGCCTTCGCGGCGGCCTCTCGCTCGCGATGTCGGGCTTCGGGTTCTGGAGCCACGACATCGGCGGCTTCGAGGGGACCCCGGACGCCGCGGTGTTCAAGCGATGGCTCGCGTTCGGGTTGCTCTCGAGCCACTCGCGCCTGCACGGCTCGACGAGCTACCGGGTGCCGTGGGCGTTCGACGACGAAGCGGTCGACGTGGCTCGCGAGTTCACCGAGCTCAAGATGTCGCTCATGCCCTACCTCTACCGGGCGGGCATCGAGGCCCACGAGCGCGGGATCCCCGTGATGCGGCCGATGCAGCTCGCGTTCCCCGACGACCCCGGCGCCGCCTACCTCGACCGGCAGTACCTGCTCGGCCCCGACCTGCTCGTCGCCCCCGTGTTCTCCGAGCACGGCGAGGTCGACGTCTACCTCCCGGCCGGTACGTGGACGTCGCTGCTCAGCGGCGAGGTCGTCGAGGGTGGCTGCTGGCGCCGCGAGCAGCACGGGTTCGACTCGCTGCCGCTCTATGTGCGCGGGGGTGCCGTGCTGCCGCTCGGGGCGCGCCGTGATCGGCCCGACTACGCCTACGGCACCGGCCTCACCCTCGCTGTCGCGCCGGGCGGCGTCGACGGTGTCGAGTCCGTGCAGGTCGTCGAGCCCGATGGAACCGTCATCGCCTTCGAGGCGGAGCGCCGCGGCGGTCGGGTGCGGCTGCGCTCGCTCGACGGGCGCGACTTCGTCGCTAAGGTGATCGGGACGCCCGGCGAGATCGAGTCGGTCGACGGTGAAGTGGAGTTGCACAGATGACCACGGGCAATGCGGACTACCGCGACGCCGGCCTCGTCTTCCCCGACGCGTTCGTGTTCGGGTCGGCGACGGCGGCATACCAGATCGAGGGGGCGGTCGACGAAGACGGGCGCGGGCCCTCGATCTGGGATACGTTCAGCCACACTCCCGGCAAGGTCTGGAACGGCGACACCGGCGACGTCGCCGACGACCATTACCACCGTCTGGAGTCCGACCTCGACCTCATGAGCGACTTGGGGCTCGAGGCGTACCGGTTCTCGATCGCCTGGCCGCGGATCCAGCCGACGGGCCGCGGGCCGGCGAACGAGGCGGGGCTCGCGTTCTACGAGCGCCTCGTCGACGGGCTCATCGCCCGCGGCATCCGTCCCATCGCGACGCTCTATCACTGGGACCTGCCGCAGGCCCTCGAAGAAGAGGGCGGCTGGACGAATCGTGCGACGTCCGAGGCATTCGCCGAGTACGCGCGCCTCGTCGGCGAGCGCCTCGGCGACCGCGTCGCCGTGTGGACGACGCTCAACGAGCCGTGGTGCAGCGCGTACCTCGGCTACGGTTCGGGTGCGCACGCCCCCGGACTCACCGATGGTGCCAAGGCGCTCGCCGCCGTGCATCACCTGAACCTCGCGCACGGACTCGCGGTGGCTGCGTTGCGCGAGGTCGTCACGAACGACCCCGGGTACTCGATCACGCTGAACCTCCACGTCATCCGTCCGTCGGGCCCGACGGGCGCCGAGGCGGCACGCCGCATCGACGGGCTCGCCAACCGGGTGTTCCTCCGACCTCTGCTCGGCGACGGCTATCCGGCCGACGTCATCGCCGACACCGCCGACGTGACCGATTGGTCCTTCGTGCTCCCCGGCGACACGGAGCTCATCGCGCAGCCCATCGACCTGCTCGGCGTGAACTACTACTCGACGGTCACCGTGCAGATGTGGGACGGCACGTCGCCGAAGGCGAACGCCGACGGGCACAAGGACATGGGCGGCACCACTTGGCCCGGATCCGACGACGTGGAGTTCCTCGTGCAACCGGGGCCCTACACCGCGATGGGCTGGAACATCGACCCCTCGGGCCTCGAGGACCTGCTCGTCTCGCTGCACGAGACCTACCCGTCGCTGCCGCTCATGGTCACCGAGAACGGCGCCGCCTTCGACGACGTCGTGACCGAGGGCCCCGATGGGCCGGTCGTGCAGGATGACGATCGCATCGACTACCTGCGCCGGCACTTCACGGCCGCGCACCGGGCGATCCACCGCGGAGTCGACCTGCGGGGCTACCAGGTGTGGTCGCTCATGGACAACTTCGAGTGGGGCTACGGCTACTCGAAGCGGTTCGGCATCGTGCGAGTCGACTACGACACCCTCGAGCGGCTTCCCAAGGCGAGCGCGCGCTGGTACGCCGAGCTCATCCGCACGCGCACGATTCCGGAGTGATCATGAGTGCACGGGGCAACAACCTCGACCACGTGCGGCGGCACAACCTCGCCACCGTGCTGCGCCTCGTGCACCACGATCGCGGGTCCGCGCGCTCGCAGCTGACGCGGGCGACGGGCCTCAACCGCTCCACGATCGCCGCGCTCGTGGCCGAGCTCGTCGAACTCGGGCTCGTCGCCGAGACCGAGCCCGAGTCGACGAAGCAGGTC
The DNA here is from genome assembly GCF_004134825.1 of Agromyces albus. Taxonomy (GTDB): domain Bacteria; phylum Actinomycetota; class Actinomycetes; order Actinomycetales; family Microbacteriaceae; genus Agromyces; species Agromyces albus. Next base: position 7,320 of record NZ_SDPN01000036.1, on the reverse strand, counting down.
GGCCGGCCGTCGCCCGTCGTGGCCCCCCGGCCGGATGTCGCCGTGCTCGCGCTCAACCCCGAGGTCGACGCCGTCGAGCTCGCGCTCGTCGGTCTCGGCGGTGAGATCCTCCGGCGGGAACGGCACGTGCAACGCGAGGTGCCGTCGGTCGACTCCGTCGTGGCACTCGTCGCGGGCCGGCTCGCGGAGTGGTCGTCGGCCGAGGTCCCTGCCGGCGGCGGCGCCACAGTTGCCGGCATCGGCGTCGCGGTGCCGGGGCTCGTGCGCGCCTCCGACGGGCTCGTGCGGCACGCCCCTCACCTCGGCTGGCGTGACGCTCCGCTCGCCGCCGAGCTCGCCGCCGCCACGTCGCTGCCCGCCTTCTCGGCCAACGACGCGAGCCTCGGCGCGCTCGCCGAGCGACTTTTCGGCGCCGGGCGCGGCATCGGCGAGCTCGTGTACGTGAACGGCGGCGCGAGCGGCATCGGCGGCGGCATCATGGCCGGCGATCGTCTCCTCGGCGGTCTCGACGGGTACGCGGGGGAGTTCGGGCACTTGCGGGTCGGCGGATCGGACCACGTCGACACGGCCGGCCTCTCCGGCACCCTCGAGTCTGAGGTGCGCCGAAGCCGGCTGCTCGAGCTCGGCGAGCTCGGAACGGTCGACGATGCGGAGCTCGAGCGTCGCGTGCGCGCCGACGGCGGTGCCCTGAGCGCCGAGATCGAGCGTCAGGCCGGCTACCTCGGCGTCGCCATCGGCGGCATCGTGAACGTGCTGAATCCCGAGCTCGTGCTGCTCGGCGGCTTCCTCGGCATCCTGCTCGATGCGGCGCCCGACACGGTGCAGGCAGCGCTCGCGGCCACGTCGCTCGATGCACCGCTCGCCTCGGTGCGACTCGAGCGACCGGCGCTCGGCCGCGACATCCTCATGATCGGCGCCGCCGAGCTCGCGTTCGAACCGGTGCTCGCCGACCCGGCCGCCTTCGAGCGCGGCCGCGGACCCACGGTCGCCCGATCGGCGAGCGGGTTCGGCGCGCTCGCTTAGAATCGATGGATCATGGCTACCTTCGGAACCCTCTCTGACCGGCTCGCAGAGACCTTCAAGAACCTCCGCACCAAGGGCAAGCTCTCGGCGTCCGACGTCGACGGCACCGTGCGCGAGATCCGCAGGGCCCTGCTCGACGCCGACGTCTCGTTCGACGTCGTCAAGCAGTTCACGGCCAAGGTGCGCGAGCGCGCGCTCGGCGACGAGGTCAATCGTGCGCTGAACCCCGCGCAACAGGTCGTGCAGATCGTCAACGAAGAGCTCGTCGGCATCCTCGGCGGCCAGCAGCGCCGCCTGCAGTTCGCGAAGAACCCGCCGACGGTCATCATGCTCGCCGGCCTCCAGGGAACCGGCAAGACCACGCTCGCCGGCAAGCTCGCGAAGTGGCTCGTGAAAGACGGGCACACGCCGCTCCTCGTCGCAGCCGACCTCCAGCGCCCGAACGCCGTGAACCAGCTGCAGGTCGTGGGCGGACAGGCCGGGGTCCCGGTCTTCGCGCCCGAGGTCGGCAACGGCGTCGGCGATCCTGTGAAGGTCGCGAAAGACGCCGTGAAGCATGCCGAGCGCAGCCACCACGACGTCGTGATCATCGACACCGCGGGTCGTCTCGGCGTCGACGCCGAGCTCATGAAGCAGGCCGCGAACATCCGCAACGCGACGAAGCCCGACGAGGTGCTCTTCGTCATCGACGCGATGATCGGCCAAGACGCCGTGACCACCGCGAAGGCGTTCCAGGAGGGCGTCGACTTCACGGGCGTCGTGCTCACGAAGCTCGACGGCGATGCCCGCGGCGGCGCCGCGCTCTCGGTCGCGTCCGTCACGGGCCGTCCCATCATCTTCGCCTCCACCGGCGAGTCGCTCGACGACTTCGAGCCGTTCCACCCCGACCGCATGGCGAGCCGCATCCTCGACCTCGGCGACATCCTCACCCTCATCGAGCAGGCCCAGCAGGCCTTCGACGAGGAAGAGGCGATGAAGGTCGCCGAGAAGTTCGCGACCGATCAGTTCACGCTCGAAGACTTCCTCGCCCAGATGCAGCAGCTGCGCGGCGCCGGCTCGATCAAGAAGATGCTCGGCATGCTCCCCGGCGCGGGCGGCATGAAGCAGCAGCTCGAGAACTTCGACGAGCGCGAGATCGTGCGCACCGAGGCGATCATCCAGTCGATGACCATCGCCGAGCGGCGCAATCCGAAGCTCCTGAACGGGTCACGACGGCTTCGCATCGCGAGGGGCTCCGGCATGACCGTGACCGACGTCAACCAGCTCGTCGCCCGCTTCGAGCAGGCCGCGAAGATGATGAAGACCGTCGCGCGCGGCGGCATGCCGCAGATCCCCGGCATGGGCCCCATCCCCGGCGCGGGTTTCTCCGGCGGCGGAAAGCGGCCGCCGAAGGGCAAGAAGTCCTCGGGCTCCCGTTCGGGCAATCCCGCGAAGCGAGCGGCCGAGAACGCGGCGCTCGCCTCTGGGGCGCCCGCTGGGCCTGCGGCTCCCGCCGGATCCGGCTTCGGCCTCGGTGCTGGTGCCGGAGCGGCAGGGGCGAAGGGCGCACCGAGCGAGGAGGAACTCGCGGCGCTCCAGAAGCTCCTCGGGCGATAGCGCGCCTACTCCGAGTCGAGTCGCGTCTCGATCTCGAGGAGCCGATCGACCTCGAGCGCCTGGGCCGTCGCGATCGCACGCGCCCACCGCGCGACCGCGGGGTCTCCCTGCTCCGCGAGTCGAGCCTCGGCCATCTCGATCGCACCACGGTGATGCGCCACCATCGTGTCGACGAACAATTCGTCGAAGGCCGCCCCCTCGAGCTCCGCGGCGCGGTCGAGGGTCGAGCGGCTGATCTCTCCACGCATCGTCTCGTCGTGATTGTGCTCGTCGCCGGGCAGGTCGCGCGTGCGTCGCCGGTCGAGCCATGAGCGCATCGCCTCCGCCTCTGCCGCCTGCACCGCGTGCATCCGGCTCGCGAGGTCGGCGAGCTCCTGGTCGGCTGCGCGCCCGTGCGCAAGGGCGGTGAGCTCCACGGCTTGCTCATGATGCGCGATCATCGCATCGATGAATGCGAGGTCGGCCGCCGTCGTCTCCGATTCCGAGGTGACGTCGTCGCGGCGCTCATCGTCGGTGCGGGTTCCGCCTCCGGGCGGAGAAGGGGTCACGAACCCGGTCGCCGTGCCGGTCTCGTCGGGCGCCTGCGCCGTGCACCCCGTGACGGACAGTGCGGCCGCGAGGGCGGCGCTGAGGGCGAGGCCGTGCCGCGGCATCCGCTCGCTCATGTCGCGGTCCTGCGGCGCCGCAGCACCGCTCTTCGGCGCAGCGCCACCACGACGCCCGCCGCGATCAGGAGCACCACGGCCGGAACGACCACGAACGGCCACCATGGCGCGTCGTCGCCGTCGGCGGGTGCGAGTTCGGGGGTCGGGGCAGGTGCCGCCACCTCCACGCTCGCGAGCGCGATACGCGGCGCCGACACGTCGCCGCGCACCACGAGGTCGTACCGTCCGGGCTCGAGCGGACCGGGCACGGTCACGTCGGCAGCGGCGAGGGAGCCGTCCTCGCCTGCCGTGAGGGTCGCGAGCACCGCTTGCGTCGGCATCCACCAGACGTCGGCGGTCTCGCCGGGCGTGAGCGAGCCGGGCGGCAGCGAGACGGTCACGGTCGCCGTGGCCGCGGGCTCGAGCTCGGCAGGCTCAACCGAGAGCGTCTCGAGCGGGGCGCGTTCGGCGTTCGCCGTCGGCACCACGGGCGCCTCGCGCCACACCCACGCGTACTCGGGCTGCGTCTGCGGATTCAAGCCGGTGCTGTCGTACCGGGCCGCGTCGGCGAAGAGCGGATCCGTGAGACGCAGCACCTCGAGCCCCTCGTACATGTCGCTCGCGTAGAGGTACCCGTCGTACGCGTACACGGCCCAGATGCCCGCCGTGTAGTCCATCGAGTAGCCGTAGCCCGGGCGGTCGAACCACGTGAGCTCGACCGGTGCGGCCGGGTCGGTGAAGTCGATGACGGATACCCCGCCCTCGAGCCAGGCCTGCGCCACGATGAAGCGCCCGGGCACGGGCACGAGTCCACCCGAATGGGCAACGCACTTCTCGAGGTCGGACTGGGCGCGCGGCAGCTTGAACGTCCCGACCTTGGCGAGGCCGCCGGGCTCGATGAGCCAGACCGCGTCGGCGCCGCGATCGGCGCCGAAGGCGGGCGAGCACGTGTTGATGAACCCGTCGCCGAGCTCGTCTTGGAACACGATCCGGGTCGCGTCGTTGTCGAAGATCCCGGAGTGCCAGAACGCGACGGCGGGGTCGCGCACGCGGTGCAGGACGACGGGGGCGAGCGGGTCGGCGATCGAGAGGAGCAGCCCGTCACCGCGGCACGCGGCCACGGCGAGCGCCTTGGCGGGGTAGGCGGTGATGTCGTGGCATCCGGTGGTCGACCGGGTCTCGGCGCCGCCCGCGACGCGATCCTCGGGCCGGAATGCCGTGGCATCGTCGAAGAGGTCGAGGGCCCCCACGACGGCGGCGTCCTCGGGGGCGTCGAGCGGGACCTCGACGATCTGCAGTGGGTTCCGGCCCGTGCAGTCGATGGATGCGCCGCGGCTGTACGAGCTCACATAGACGAACACCCGCGCCGAGCTCGCGGGATCGGGCACGACCGTGTGCGTGTGCGAACCGCAGCGCGTGCGCACGGCAGCGACATAGCGGGGCTCGCTCGGATCGCTGATGTCGAAGATCCGGATGCCCTCCCAGTGCTCCACGGTCTCGGGCACGCGCGCGGCCTCGCAGGAGTCGTCGGACATGGGCTCGTCGATCGAGACGAACACGAGGTCGCCGACAGCGCTCACATCGCCCTGGCCCCCGGGGCACGAGACGGCGCTCGCGAGGGTGGGCGCCGCGGGGTCGGCGATGTCCCAGAGGGAGAACCCGGCGAAGTTGCCCTGCACGAGATAGTCGCCCGTGAACGCGAGATCGGCGTTGATGAAGTTCGGATCGTCACCTTGCCGGAAGGGATTGTCCCGGTGCGCGACCCACTCGAGTCCAGGCCCGATCGACGGCTCGCGGTCGGCTGGTTGTGCCGTGGCGGGCGATGCCATCAGGGCAGCGCCGACGGCGACGATCACGGCTCCCAGCGCGACCGACCTCGCGCGCTGCACGGCGCCGCGGCCGGGCACGGCTCAGTCCAGGGTGTCGTCGTCGCGGCGCACCGGAGCGCCGTCGATGAACGCGTCGAGCGCGGCACCGCGCAAGAGGTCGATCGGGCGCGGGCCGCTGTTCGCACCCCGCTCGATCTCGTCTTCGGCCAGTGGGACTCCGGATGCCGCGAACACGACGTTGCCGAGACTCGCGTCGGGGACGACAGAGGGAGCGGCGAGGGCGATGACCACGGGATGCAGTGACGCGAGCGTCGCGCCGACCTCCCGGCTCATCACGAGTCCGGGTGCGGCGAGCGTGTTGACCACGATGACGCCGTCGGGCGCGAGGAGCTGCCGCAGCTCGGTGAAGAACTCCGCCGTCGACATGTGCTGGGGAGCCACGCTGCCCGAGAAGACGTCGACGATCGCGAGGTCGTAGCCGCCGCCGGTGCGCGCCGCTCGCTCGACCGCGGCTCGACCGTCGTCGAACTCGACCGTGAGCTCGATCTCGTCGTCGAGCGGCAGCGCGTCGAGCACGAAGTCGAAGAGCTCGCGGTGCAGCTCGACGACATGCTGCACCGAGCCCGGGCGGGTGGCGCCGACGTAGCGCGGGATGGTGAGGCCGCCCGCGCCGAGGTGCAGGACGCGGATGGGGAGCCCGCGCTCGCGGCATCCGTCGATCACCGCTGCGATCACGCGCGTGTACTCGAGCTGGAGATCGAGGGGATCGAGCGGATTGACGTGCGATTGCGTCGTGCCCTCGATCACGAGGCTGTATCCGCCGTGCGTTCCGCGCTCGGGCAGCAGCCGAGCGCTCACCTGCTCGCCGTCGAGTTCAAGCCGGGGTTCGCCCATGTCCACCACACTAGGTCGGCTCGGGCCGGCAGGCCAGACGACGCGGCGATATCCGAACCATCGGGGTGGAGTCCGCCTGCCGGACGCGTCCACGCCCTAAGCTGTGCGCCAAGAGCCGTACATCCCAACGGCGGGGGCGGATCGATCTGGGATGTCCGGGGATGGGGGCACAGTGCGAACGGCTCAAACGGAGAATGTCTCGGTGGAGTGGGACGATCGTGTGCTCGCAACGCACACGTCGCCGCATTTCATGCAGAGCAGCACGTGGGGTTCCGTCCGGTCCGATGGCCCATGGCATGCGTCCCAGCGCGGCTTCGGCACCGAGTGCGACTACCCCGTGCTCGTGTTCGAGCGGCACGCCGAGGGGTTCGGCACCCTGCAGCACCTGGCGCGCGTGAGCGGACTCGCTCCCGACGACGTCGCGCAACTCACCGAGCGCATCCGCGCCGATCGCGGCACGGCGTTCGCGACGAAGATCGAGGTGTACCAGCCGCGCGACGAGCGGCTCGTCGCCGCCTTCGAATCGCACGGATGGCTCCCCACCCGCGCTTCCCAGTACCGATACGCCGTCGTCGTCGAGACCGCCGGAGGCGAGGAGCGGATCCTCGCGGGCATGAAGAAGCGCGCGCGCAACGAGATTCGGATCGCCGAGCGGAACGGCGTCGTGACGGGCCGCGTGCCGCTCACCGACGAGAACCGGCGGTGCATGCTCGGGCTCGTGCGGGAGACCGAGGAGCGGTCGGGCGCGTTCTTCCGGCCGACCGCCTACCTCGATCGGGTGTGGCAGACGTTCGTCGACGACGACCGCGGCCGCTTGTACTTCGCCTGGCATGACGGTCGGGTGGTGGCTGGGGCGTTCGTCACCCTCTTCGGCAGGAGTGCGTGGTTCAAGGACGGCGGCTCGCTGCGCGACCAGCCGCAGCTCATGGCCTCGCGACTGTTGCAGTGGGCGATCATGCGCGACCTCGCGGCATCCGGCATCGAACGCTACGACCTCGGGCACGTGCCGCCGCCGGCCGAGCCCGAAGCACCCGGCCAGGGCGTGCTCACCTTCAAGAGCGCATTCACGAGCGACGTGATCGAGTACATGCCGGCGTTCCAGCTCTCGCACGCCGACCGTGCCGAGGAGTGGCGCCTCGGCGAGAGCGGGTTCGTCGCCCGTTACCGGGAGCGCACCGGCGACGACTGGTACTGAGCGCCCGCCGGTGACGCGGGCACCTCGGGCACCGGCGTCACGAGGCGGATGCCGCGGCGCCCGTCGTCGGCGTGACCCCGGCGCGGAGCTCGCGCGCGAGGTGTGCCACCACGGCCGTGAGGTCGCCGCCGGCGGCCTC